>JAZGEM010000069.1:0-27165 GCA_036478745.1 Cocleimonas sp. | reverse complement strand
CGTTTATTTGAGTTGCTAAAAATTCGTAAATCATTAATCAAGCGTTGGCTTGAGAATCCACCTGATTTATTCATTGGTGTTGATGCTCCTGACTTTAACCTCAAGCTGGAACAAAAAATGTATGAGGTCGGTATTCCAACGGTTCATTATGTTAGTCCATCGGTGTGGGCGTGGCGTGAAAGTAGAGTGAATAAAATGATTGCGAGCATGGATTTAATGTTGACTTTATTTCCTTTTGAAGTGGACTTTTACAGTAAATACAATTTACCCGCAGAATTCACTGGGCATCCTTTAGCTGATGAAATACCACTGGAATCTAATAAACAGGGTGCTAGAGAAGAACTTGCTTTACCGCTTGAGCCATATATTTTAGCCGTACTTCCTGGAAGCCGACTGGGAGAAATAAAACGTATCGCACCTGACTTTTTAAGAGGTTTGAAAATCCTGCATGAAAAGCATCCTGATTGGGTTTTTGTATCGCCAATGATCAGCGATAAAGTTAAAACTGCCTTTGTTAAATTAAAAAATGAAATAGCGCCAGAAATTAAGATTACTTTAATCGAAGGTGAGTCACGCACTGTGATGCAAGCATCTGATCAAATTTTAATGGCATCAGGCACAGCGGTTTTAGAAGGCATGTTAGTAGGCAGACCGATGGTTGCGGCCTATCGGGTATCTGCTTTGACGGCACGTATCATTCGCCTATTTGATATGATTAAATCAAAATACTACACTTTGCCAAATAATCTTGCGAATGAATACCTCGTGCCCGAATTAATCCAAGAAGATATCACCGAACAAAACGTGATTGATGAAATTGAAAAACAATATAATCAAGCCGATATCGAAAGAAAACATATGCTTGATCGATTTGCTGAAATTCATCAACAACTACGATTAAACGCCAGTGAACAGGCTGCTAAAGCACTATTTAATTTGGTGGAAGAAGGTAAGGGGCGCGTAAATCCTAAGAAAGAGTTAAATCAATGAGTCCGATACTTATCGCAGGTGTAGACGAAGTTGGTCGAGGTCCACTAGCAGGAGCAGTGGTTGCAGCAGCCGTTATCCTTAATCCAGAAAAATGGATTGATGGCTTAGCCGACTCAAAAGTGCTTAGTGAAAAAAAACGCAATGAGCTAGACTTAATTATTCGCGAAAAGGCAATATGCTGGTCGTTAGGAAGGGCAGAAGTTGAAGAAATTGATGCCATTAATATTCTTCAAGCAAGTTTGCTAGCGATGAAGCGTGCGGTAGAGGGTTTAAATATTTGCCCACAACATTTAAAAATAGATGGTAATAAGTGCATTGATATGAAAATCTCGATGGAAGCTATTGTTAAAGGTGATTCAAAGGCTGCATCTATAAGTGCCGCATCTATTATTGCCAAAGTAGCACGTGATAAAGAAATGGTAGAACTTGATCAAAAGTACCCTCAATATGGCTTTGCCCAACACAAAGGTTACCCCACTAAAGCACACCGAGAGGCGCTAATAAAGCACGGCGCGTTAAGTTGTCATCGTCGAAGTTTTAAACCTGTCCGTGATGTACTTCTTTAAGCTCTTATTCTGGAAAAAGCAGTAGAAAGTTAGAAGCCTATGTCGTTTATTCATTTTCGTATTCAGTAAATTTCTCAAGCTGTTTATGGTCTTCATGCTAAAATAATATGCCCTCAGAAACTTTTTATAAGAAACCTTATGTCAAAACCTAAACTCATCAGTTTTAAAGTCTGCCCCTTTGTCCAGCGCAGTGTCATTCTGCTTAATGAAAAAGGGATTGATTTCGATATTGAATTTATCGATGTTTACAATCCTCCTGAGTGGTTTTTAAAACTATCTCCGACGGGAAAGGTACCGATTCTGCAGGTTGATAATGTTGTACTGTTTGAGTCTGCGGTAATAAGTGAATATCTTGATGAGGTCTATCCTGAGCCTTTGCATCCAGCTGACCCGCTTGTTAAGGCACAAAATAGGGCGTGGATTGAATACACTTCTGCGCTGTATATGGATTCGTTTAATTTGTTAATGGCAAAAACAAAAGATGATGTAAATAACGTTCTTGAGTCTTTAAATAAAAATCTAACGGGACTACAAAATGCTAAAAAAGAAACGCCTTGGTTTAATGGTGATGATTTTTCTTTGGTAGATATTGCTGCTGCGCCTTTCTTTGTACGTGCTGCCTTTTTTAAAGAAAATAGTGAGCTTGATTTATTGGCTAACTACGCTGAATTACAAGCATGGTCGGACTTATTATTGGCACGTCAAACTGTGATTTATTCCATAGTAGAGGGCTTTAATGAGATGCTCATATCAAGAATGGAATCTAATCAGAGTTATCTCAGTCATGCATAAGGTTATGCAATTAAGGTCTGCAATTGTGCAAAAAGGGGGGGGGTGCCATATAGGAAATGTTTTATATGGCACCCCCCCCTTTTTTAGCAAATTAGCTAACGTCACAATTTGCGGGGGAGATTAGAGTCACCATGTCTTTTGTTCACCTTCGTTTGCATACTGAATATTCACTGGTAGATAGTACTATCCGTATTAAGCAACTGATGCCGGCGGTTGAAGAGGCAGGTATGCCTGCGGTTGCCATGACTGATCAGAATAATCTGTTTGGTATGGTGAAGTTTTATCGCGCGGCTAGAGCGCAGGGTTTAAAACCGATATTTGGTGTAGATGTTTTACTTGAAGATGAGGAGGATGAATCTAAGCTCTATCATATTATTTTGCTGTGCCAAAACAATATAGGCTACAAAAATGTAACGAAACTAATTTCGCGCGCTTATATGGAAGGGCAAAAACAAGGTGTGCCCCGAGTCCAACGTAGTTGGATTGAAGAGACTAGCGAAGGTGTGATTGCCTTATCGGGCGGTCGTGATGGTGATGTGGGTCATGCACTCTTGGCAGGAAATCACGAACATGCGTGTGAGCTTTTAAACTACTGGAAAAAAGTATTTCCAGATCGATATTATCTTGAATTACAGCGCACAGGCAGGCATGGCGAAGATGAATATTTGCATGCAGCTGTTGCCTTAGCAGGTGAAGCCAATATTCCTGTTGTTGCCACCAACGATGCACGTTTTTTAAGTAGCGATGATTTTGAGTCACATGAAGCAAGGGTTTGTATTAATGGCGGTTACACACTAGGCGATTCTACGCGCCCCAAAGTTTATAGTAATCAGCAATATCTTCGTAGTGCGAAGGAAATGCAGGAACTATTCTCAGATATTCCAGAGGCGATAGAGAACACCATAGAAATTGCCAAACGCTGTACGGTGACCTTAACGCTTGGCAAAAATTACTTGCCAGAATTCCCTATTCCTGAGGGTATGACTGAGGCGGATTATTTCTCAGAAGAATCCATAAAAGGGTTGGAGATACGCCTTGAAGAATTATTTGATAGCAAGGCAGATAACTTTGCAGAAATAAGAAAAGAATATGATGAACGCTTGCAAATAGAACTCGATGTAATTAATGGAATGGGATTTCCTGGTTACTTCCTTATTGTTGCTGATTTTATTCAATGGTCAAAAGACAATGATATTCCTGTGGGCCCCGGTCGTGGCTCAGGTGCCGGCTCATTGGTTGCTTATGCATTGAAAATAACCGATATTGACCCTTTAAAATATGAGTTACTTTTTGAGCGATTCTTGAATCCTGAACGTGTCTCGATGCCCGACTTTGATATTGATTTCTGTATGGATAAGCGCGATTTGGTAATTGATTATGTGGCACGAACCTATGGTCGAGATAAGGTTTCACAAATTATTACCTATGGTTCAATGGCGGCAAAAGCGGTGGTGCGTGATGTCGGACGAATCCTTGATCATCCTTATGGTTTTGTTGACCGCATAGCCAAACTGATTCCATTTGAAATGAAAATGACGCTTACCAAAGCGATGGAGCAGGAGCCTGATTTAAAAAATCTTTATGAGCAAGATGAAGACGTTGCTGCCTTAATGGACCTTGCCCTAAAGTTGGAAGGTCTCACTAGAAATGCGGGTAAACATGCGGGTGGTGTACTTATCTCCCCGAGTACATTAGTAGATTTCACTCCGCTTTATTGTGAAGAAGGTGGCGGCAGCATTGTTTCACAATTTGATAAAGATGATGTTGAAGCGGTAGGTTTGGTTAAGTTCGACTTTCTTGGCTTGCGTAATCTGACCATTATCGATTGGGCAGTAAAAACAATAAATTCACAGCGCCAAGAAAAGGATGAAGATCCGATTCGAATCGAAGATATACCTTTGGACGATAAGAAGTCCTTTGAATTATTGCAAGCGGCAAAGACCACAGCAGTCTTCCAGCTAGAATCACACGGTATGAAGGAGTTGATTAAACGACTTCACCCCGATGTGTTTGAAGATATTATTGCCTTGGTCGCTTTATATCGACCGGGCCCACTACAGTCTGGCATGGTAGATGACTTTGTTAATCGTAAAAAAGGAATAGCAAAGGTTACCTTCCCGCATCCTGACTTAGCGCCAATCTTACAGCCAACTTACGGCGTCATTGTTTATCAAGAACAGGTCATGCAGATTGCACAGGTATTGGCAGGATATTCTCTTGGCGGGGCGGATATGCTACGTCGTGCCATGGGTAAGAAAAAACCAGAAGAGATGGCAAAGCAGCGTTCAATCTTTATGGAAGGCTCGGCTAAAAATAATGTTGTAGAAAAAAATGCCACAGAAATTTTTGACCTAATGGAATTATTTGCAGAATATGGATTTAACAAATCACACTCTGCGGCCTATGCCTTAGTTTCTTATCAAACTATCTGGTTAAAAGCACATTATCCTGCGGCATTTATGGCAGCCGTGTTATCAGCGGATATGGATAATACCGAAAAAGTGGTTATCTTTGTGGATGACTGTTTACAGCTAGGTTTAGATGTTGTGGCACCGGATATTAACCGTTCTGAATATAAGTTTACATCCGAGCAAGCTGGTAATGTGATTTTTGGTTTGGGTGCGGTGAAAGGTGCAGGTGAAGGTGCAATCGAAGAAATATTAGTTGAGCGTCGAACCAATGGCGCATTTAAATCAATGGCAGAAATGTGCCAACGAGTGAAGTCACGTAAAATATCGAAACGTATTTTAGAGACATTTATCCGCGCAGGCGTGTTTGATAGCTTGGGTACAAATCGTCGCAGTTTAATGGAAGGCTTGCCAGAAATTGTCCGCATTGCAAACCAGCAACATCGCGATGAAGAAATTGGACAGAATGATTTGTTTGGTGGTTCGGTTGCCGTTGAACAAGATGAAAAGGTAACGCCAACGCTAGAGGAATGGGATGAGAAAATCCGTCTTCGGTATGAAAAAGATGCGATCGGATTATATCTGACAGGTCACCCGATTAATGCTTATAAAGATGAAGTTAAGCAGCTGCGCTCTCGTTCCTTAAAACAGATGGCAGATGATGATGGTCGCACCAAATACCAGAAAAAGCCGATAACTCTGGTTGGTCTGATTTCTTCCGTCAGCATTCGTACAACCGACAGAGGTAAAATGTGTATTATTGTTCTGGACGATAAAACCTCTTATTATGAATTTAGGGTATACGACGATAAAATCGAACAATATCAGCATTTTCTTAATAAAGAGGAATTGTTAATTGTAGAGGGAACTTTGAATACACTGTATCAAACGAACGATATCCGATTTTATGCAAATGAGTTACACGATATTGAAAGTGCCCGTAATCAGTTTTTAAGCCGTTTGATGTTAAATATCGACAAAAGCCAAACGCACAATGGTTTGTTGGATCAGCTTGATGAATTATTGCCAATGCAAGTAGATGCCACACAAGATCAGGCGCAATCCCCCGTATTTGTAGCCTATCAAACAGAAAGTGAAAAAGCGGAAATTCGTCTTGGTGCAGATGTTAGCGCGCCACTAAAAGATGAAGATTTGAAGAAGCTGAGAAAAGTGCTGGGTGATGATTCGGTTAAGTTAGTGTATTGAATGTAGAATTTATCCGTACTTAATTTTCTAGAAAACTCTTTATAGAAATCACCCTAATACCATTTTCTTCCGCTGTTTTACGTTCCAACTCAGTGTTATAACCCCAATCCACTAATTGCAGATTTACTGTCTTTAGTTTTGGGTTATTTTGTACCGCCATTAAAGTGGGTAAACGATCTTCTATAAAGGTAATTTTACGATCAGGGTGATTATCCAATAGTTTTTGCAATACCGTTTGTTTGTTCATTTTTCTATCTAACCCAAAAATCCTTTTCTTATTTAAACGTATGCCATTTGCCACTAGAATCGCATCTACAAAGCGCTCTTGTTTGGTTGTTACAATAATCCAATCTTCTTGTTTTAGCGTTTTGAGCTTTCCTGAGATTCCCTCAAACAGTGGATTGCTTGCTAGCCAATCAGATTCATTCTGCTGAATCTGTGCGTCACGGGTTTCTCCAAACAAGGTTTTTAATTTTTCGACATCGAAATTATTACCTATGATCAAAGCTTGAATAGCCTCTTGGAAGTTCTGACAACTACTATCCAGTGAAACATTATCATGCAATAAACGCACAATTAGAATTGCTTCATAACCAAATTCTAGGCAGGGACGAATTTTTGTAAATTGTTCGATTTGTTCTTCATTTAAAGATAGACCTTTAAGATCAGACCAAAGTGATTGTGCCGCCAACCAGCCAGTTAAAGCTGTTTCTATTGCACTATTGCAAATAACACCGTCAAAATCGAGTGCGTAAAGCGTGTTAGGAGTTTCAGTATTTAGAGGAAACAATTAGCAGGAATTTTATGCTTTATTTTATTATGTAGTGCGGGTAACTCTGACCAATGTACACCTTGTTTGAAATGATGCGCGGTGTGGTAGCCAAGGTTTCCAGTAAAAAAGTTGTAGAAAGCATTTACTTTATTGTGAGACGCTTCAAATTCATTTTGTGTATCGAGTCCGACATGATGCCTATAAGTTGCTAAAGTGGTATACAGTAAGCTGGTAACCATTGGCAAGATAAAAACAAATAGTGCATTTATTGGGTTGTATAGCGTTAGTAGTAACAACAGAACGAGCGTAATATTGCCATACAATATGAATTGTCGTTGTTGTTTGGGGTATTTTTTTCCAACTTGATATCCCCTAGGATAAGCCGTTGCTGCAACGGCAACAGTATATTCAATTCTACCCATGATGCTGCCATCTTTTCTTTTCCAGCGACTTTCATCTTTTTCTTGGTCTAGAAAATTACGATGATGCCCAAAGTTATGATGTAGAACCCACAGATTTGTTGTAACCCCAGTATGTAATGCGTAGAAAAATTCTAGGATACGATTTAGTCCTGCCTGTTTGAATACGTGACGGTGCTGATGATGGTGATTCCATGCTGAGATACAGGCTTTTGGTACAACCATAAGTACAAAGTAGAACGCTAAAAACAAGATACTTTCGGCATAGATAAATACCAGAAAATCCAATAATGATAATAAAAGGATAATTGTGACAGGTAGCCTGTCTAGACGGAAGTTAAACACAGATTAAATACACCTTGTAGCACATAAACTCAAACGGTAATTTAGCATAGAAATCTCTGTTTAAATAGTCTATTAAAAAGTTAAAAAAGGAGTGGGTTTACATAAATCACTTCTATGGATTTCTGTACCCTCTTAGATACCACCATTCAAATATTTTTTTACTGTAATGTAAAGTTCTACAAGGTGGAATCACTATGGTGCGTTTTTCATTTCTAAACGCTAAGGTACCTTTATTGTTAGAGTCAATAATACAGGCTAATTCGTACTTGAATGTATGTGTAGATTTTTTACCGTCTAATCCATCCAGTAAATTTTTAGCCGCTGCGACAGCCTGTAAATCAGCCATATGTGCTTGTTTAGGCTTCCAATCAGGTCCTGGGAAGCTACCTGCATCTCCAGCGACATAACAATGTTTAAACCCTTTAATTTCGCATTGCATATTTGATTGTATTAGCCCACCTGGACTGAGGGGCATTTCTGTTTTTGGTGCAAAAGAAGGACCTGTCATACCCGGCATAAAGATAATTAAGTTGGTATCAATTTCTCCCCCTTCTGTGATAACTTTATTGCTTTCAAAGCTTTTCATTTTATAACCCAGATGGGTTTCTATATTGCGCTTTTTCATTTGAGAAAGTATGCCTTTTACAGCACCCTCTCCTAATCTCGCTCCGGGTTTTTTGGCAGGGCTAAAGAATACGAGCTTGAACTTATCACGGCGTTTTTCTTGGCGAAGTTGGGTGTCTAAACCAAAAAGTAACTCAAACATAGGACCACCACGCATTGCTGATGGTTCTTTTGGATTGCCACCAAACCCAAGTGTAATCGTACCACTTTCCATGGCTTTAATTTTATCGCGCATTTTTTCGGCTGCATCAATGCCTTCACAGATGGTAATAGCATGTTCTATTCCCGGTAGCTTTTTAATGAAGCGACCACCACTGGCAATGAGTAATGCATCATTTGATGTTTCGCCATTTTCAGTAACGACTGTGCGACCAGAGTCCTTGATTGCAGTGACACTCCCAGCAATATATTTTACATTATGCTTAGCAAAAAATGCTTTTAAGTCGATACGTAAGTCGTCTCCAGTGCGTTGACCTGAGGGTATCCAGATTAAGCTTGGTAGATAAATAAACTCTGCTTTTGGAGATATTAACGAGATACCAATCTGCTTGTTTTGTTTACGTATTTCTTTAATAGCAGAAAGTGCCGCAAAACCTGCGCCGATAATAGTGATTTCTTGAGTCATAAGTACAGTTACGTTGTATGATGTTATTGGCATGACAGTGTATATTATAAAATGCTAATATACAAATATTCCTTTAGGGCTTTAGGTATTAGAATGAAAAAAATTATTGTATCAGGGTTGTTTATTTACCCCGTTAAATCCTTTGCGGGTGTTTCTATACAATCGTCTGATCTCGATGACATGGGCTTAAAATATGATCGTCGTTGGATGGTCGTTACGACGGAAGGTAAATTTGTTACGCAGCGAACTATGCCCAAAATGGCATTGATCAAAACAGCTTTAGATGAAGGTGGTCAACTCACTCTTTCGACGCAAGGAAAAAGTGATCACCCAGTAGCACTCGTGGATATTGACTCGAAAAAAATGGATGTCATTATTTGGAGAGACAAATTGCAGGTGCAAAAAGCTTCTGATGAAACTGATTTATGGATCTCTGATGTGCTCGAAATAGATTGCCATTTAGTTTATATATCAAATGATGTGGAGCGCCAATGTAATCTTGAATATGCAAAACAAGGTGATAAAACAGGTTTTGCGGATGCTTATCCTATGTTGATGGTGTCAGAAGAATCACTCGAAGATCTAAATGCACGCCTCGATAAGCCCGTCGAAATGCGTCGCTTTCGCCCTAATATCGTGATTAAAGGCTGTGATGCTTTTGCTGAAGATAAAATGGAAGCTTTTAAAATAGCAGATATTGCTATGAATGGCGTTAAACTTTGTGACCGTTGTCCAATGCCAACAGTTGATCCTGACAAAGGCGAGCGAGACGGACAAGAACCTATAATAACACTAGCAAAATATCGCAAATGGGATGGTAAGGTTTATTTTGGAATGAATGTGATTCATCGAGAGTTAGGTGAGATTAAAATTGGTGATGAGTTAGTCGAGACTTAATCGCGCTTGTCCAATTGTTAAAAAAAGGGGGGGTGCCATCTACAAGCAAGGCCACGAACATATGAAGCTCCCATCTATAAATACGATGGAGTCTTGGATGGCATCCCCCCCTTTTTTCAACAATTGGGCTATTAGTTACAGTTTCAAAAATTCTCTTTCATCTTTTCGCCCATCTCTGTCAAAGCTCTAACAACTGTTACACCAGCTGCTTCTAAAGCGGCTATTTTTTGTTTTGCGGTGCCTTTGCCTCCAGCGATTATTGCGCCTGCGTGCCCCATTCGTTTTCCTGCGGGGGCGGTTACTCCTGCTATATACGCAACAACGGGTTTTTTCACGTGGGCTTTAATATAGTCGGCTGCGTCTTCTTCGGCGCTGCCACCAATTTCACCGACCATAATAATACCTTCAGTTTGTGGGTCATCGTTAAAAAGCTTGATGCAATCGACAAAGTTCATTCCTTGGATTGGGTCACCGCCAATGCCAATACAAGTTGATTGACCTAATCCCGCTAGTGTTGTTTGGTGAACGGCTTCGTAGGTTAATGTTCCAGAGCGAGAGACAATGCCAATTTTCCCAACTTGGTGAATGTTGCCGGGCATAATGCCTATTTTACATTCGCCTGGTGTAATAATACCGGGGCAGTTAGGGCCGATGAGATAGGTCTCTGGAAAACCTATAGTGAGTCGTGCTTTGACTTTAAGCATATCTAAAACAGGGATTCCTTCTGTAATACACGCAATAATTCTTATGCCTGCACTTGCGGCTTCTAAGATCGCGTCTGCCGCAAAAGGTGGAGGTACAAATATCATGCTAGCATCAGCACTGGTCTCACTTACAGCATCTCTTACGGTATTAAATACGGGTAAATCAAGGTGTGTCTGTCCGCCCTTTCCCGGAGTGACTCCACCTACAATTTGTGTGCCATAGTCAATGGCTTGCTGCGCATGAAAAGTACCCTGTTGCCCAGTGAAGCCTTGTACAATTACTTTTGTTTCTTTGTTTATGAGTACACTCATTTTTATACGTCCTTTGTCGCAGCAATGATTTTGTCAGCCGCATCAGATAAGCTTTCAGCCGCAATGATGTTCAGCCCACTTTCTTTTAGTAGCTTACGTCCCTCGGGAGCATTTGTTCCTTCTAAACGAACCACAACAGGTACATCTATTTCAATTTCATTGACTGCTTGAATAATTCCTTCAGCAATTAAATCACAGCGAACAATGCCGCCAAATATATTAACTAAAACACCTTTTACTGCAGGGTCAGAGAGAATTATTTTAAAAGCTTCCGCCACTCGCTCAGCCGTTGTTCCGCCACCTACATCAAGGAAGTTTGCTGGCTCGCCACCATGTAGTTTAATTAAGTCCATGGTTGCCATTGCCAAACCTGCACCGTTAACCATGCAGCCAATATCACCATCAAGATGGATGTAATTCAATTCAAATGTAGCGGCTTTGGATTCACGTTCATCTTCTTGGGTTATATCACGCAAGGCAAGAATGTCTTTGTGTCGGTAAAGTGCGTTGTCATCAAAGTTAATTTTTGCATCGAGTGCCATTAGGCTTCCATCAGCAGTAACCACGAGAGGGTTAATTTCCATTAGTGAGGCATCTTTTTCTATAAAGAGTTTAATTAATGACGCCAATAATGCGGTGAATTGGCGTATTTGTAATCCTTCCAAACCCAAAGAAAATGCAATATTGCGTGCGATATAAGGTTGAAAACCTGCAATCGGGTCAATCGTTTCTGTGAGGATCTTTTCAGGTGTATTGGCTGCAACTTCCTCTATATTCATGCCGCCTTCGGTGGATGCCATGATGGTGATGCGTTTACTGGCGCGATCAACTAGCAGGCTAAGATATAATTCATTGGCTATATCGGTTAAAGATTCTATTAAAAGTGTATTGATTGGCATGCCATTAGCATCAGTTTGGTGTGTTACCAAAGACTTACCTAGCATTTCACTTGCTGCTTTTTCTGCTTCATTAATGCTTGAGGTGATTTTTACTCCTCCCGCTTTTCCTCTGCCGCCAGCATGAACTTGAGCTTTGACCGCCCAGCCATTTCCGCCGAGTTTGTCGGTTGTAGCTTTTAGTTCTTCCAACGATTGAATGGGGATACCCGTAGGGACTGATATTCCATAATCTCTAAAGAGTTGTTTGGATTGATATTCATGTAAATTCATATTATTTCCAGAGTGGGTATTGATTAATCGAAATATAGACGAATAATAAAGATATTACAGCGTGTTTTTGGTTTTTTTTCTCAATCTGTAAATTCGATGTGAAATATGACCTTTTACTCAGATGTTTGTGTTTAAGCTCAATTTGTCCAAAATCCCCCTAAAAACAGAGAATTTATCCTATGGGACGTCTTTTATTCATTCTTGTTCTGCTGGCAGTCAGCTTCTATGGTGTAAAATACGTCAGAGATAAACTGGATAAACCATCAGCGAAGCCAAAGAAAGTTAGTAAAAACACTAAAAATAATAAAATGGTTAAGTGTTTACATTGTGGTTTACATATTCCAGAAAAAGAAGCAATTCAGCAAGGGGAAAAAGTATTTTGCAGTCTGGAGCACGCAAAACGGGAGTTATAGATAATAGTTTTGGAGGGTTTTCAACCTCAGACTTAGTGGTTGCCTCAGATCTTTGGGCTCCCATTCAACTTTATAGTATCTATAGATTAATCCTAGCAGGGATTTTATTACTCTTTAGTTTGACAGAATTATCCGCAATTAAGATTGGGGCGGTTTATAACGATATTTTTACACAGGCTACCTATGTCTATTTAGGTGTTGCAGTATTGGGTGTTTTTCTTGCTCATTTTCGTAAGCCTGAGGCTAAACCACAAATTTATTTACATGCGATAACTGATATCGCTTTTTTGCTTTTAGCTGTTTATACCAGTGGAGGGCTTAATTCTGGCCTGGGTATTTTACTTCTATTACCTGTAATCCTACCTAGTGTTTTAAACCCTGGGCAAGCTTCATTGTCTTTATCAGCACTAACGGTGATTGCATTACTCAGTATTCAGATTTTTGTTCAGCAACATGCAGGTGAAGGTAAATATGACCTTTTTCACACGGGTATTTTGTCATTATTTATAATGACTATTTCATGGCTGGCAGGTAGCTGGTTTGAAAAAGCCTCTAAAACAGCTGAGTTGGCAAAACGACGTGGAATTGATTTAGCAAACTTCTCACAGTTGAATCAGTCGATTCTTGATCAATTGCAGACAGGAATTATTGTGCTTGATCATCGTGCTCGAATCTATCACCTAAATCCCACTGCATGGGACATGATAGGTCAGCCTGTAGATTGGCATGAAAAAACCTTAAAGGGATTCGCGCCTGAATTGCATGCACATTTAGATTTTTGGCGACAGAATGTCTCTCCTAAAATAGCAAGTTATGATATTAAGCATTGGAAATCGACAGAGTTTACGATGCGTTTGTCACAGCTTGGAATTAGAAATCAAGGTGTGGTCTTAATGTATATTGAAGATACCCGCCAACAACGAGAAAAGCAGCAAGATGTTAAAATGGCATCGTTGGGTCAATTGACCGCTAATATTGCTCATGAGATTAGAAATCCTCTTGGTGCCATAAGTCACGCGGCACAGCTTCTTTCTGAATCACCTGTGTTAGATAAGGCTGATGAGAGGATGATACAAATCATACAGTCGAATTCAAAACGATTGAATGGCACGATTGAGAGTGTTTTAAATCTATCCCGTAAAAGTAATCCCAAACGTGAAAATATTCGATTAAAGCTCTGGTTAAATGACTTTATTGATAACTTTGTGATGCAATCTTCATTAGATAAAAAGCAAATGAATCTATTTTTGGATATGCCGGATACTTCTATCCTGTTTGATCCGACACATTTACAGCAGGTGATGTGGAATCTTTGTAGAAATGCAGAGAAATATGCGAAAGGCAATATCGCGGAATTACACATTGATATTCAGGGTACGCACCCTAGCCATACTCGGGATATCATGTTGAATATAATTGATAATGGTAAAGGTGTACCAGAGAAAAATATTGAACGATTGTTTGAGCCGTTTTTCACTACCAGTACTAAAGGTGATGGGACAGGGTTGGGCTTATTTATGGCACGTGAGTTGTGTCTAAGTAATGGTGCTTCCCTAGAATATGTAAAACTACCTGCTGGTGGTAGTTGTTTTAGATTGATTTTTTTACAGTCTAAGTTAGAAAACTAATAAAATAAGAATAAGAGATAATAAAATGACACAGCGAGTTTTAGTAATTGATGATGAGCCAGATATTCGTGAGCTTTTAGAGCTAACTTTATTAAGAATGGGTTTAGAGACGGCAACAGCTGGTACGGTTAAAGAAGGTTTATTAGCCATTCAGGAGTTTCAACCTGATCTGTGTCTTACTGATATGAAGCTACCCGATGGTACGGGCTTTGATATTGTTCGATACATTCAAAGAGAAGTGCCGCAATTGCCAGTTGCTGTTATTACCGCTTTTGGGTCAATGGAAGCTGCAGTTGAGGCGCTTAAAGCGGGAGCTTATGACTTTGTTTCAAAGCCAGTTGACCTCGCTAAACTTAGAGATTTAGTACAGACGGCTCTTAGGCTGTCACAACAAGATGAGTCTGAAGTTTCAGTTGACAATAAAAATGAAGAGACACAATCAAGTCCGATAATAGGTGAGTCAGAGTCAATTGCAAAGCTGAAGAGGACCATAACAAAATTGGCGCGTAGTCAGGCTCCAGTTTTCATCCATGGTGCGTCAGGTACGGGTAAAGAATTGGTTGCAAAACAGATTCATCAACAAAGCCCAAGGTCTTCTGGTGCTTTTGTTCCCGTTAACTGTGGCGCTATACCTGAAAGTTTGATGGAAAGTGAGTTTTTTGGGCATAAGAAAGGAAGTTTTACGGGGGCGATAGAAGATAAAGAAGGCTTGTTTCAGGCGGCGCATCATGGCACTTTATTTCTTGATGAAGTGGCAGATTTGCCATTGAATATGCAGGTGAAATTACTGCGCGTTATTCAAGAAAAGGCAGTTAAACCGGTTGGTGGCGTTGAAGAAATTGCTATTGATAATCGGATACTTAGTGCAACTCACAAAAACCTTGAAGAAGAGGTTGAGAAGGGTAATTTTAGACAAGATTTATACTATCGTTTAAATGTGATTAAACTTGATGTTCCTACTTTAAGGGAACGTGGTGAAGATGTTTTATTATTAGCAGAGCATTTTTTGGTACTAATCGCGAAGCGTTGGGATCTTCCCAAAGCAAAGCTTTCTCATGAGGCAATAGAAGCATTAGTTAACTACCCATTTCCAGGCAATGTTCGAGAGTTAGAAAACATTCTAGAACGTGCTTGTACGTTATCTGATGAAGATTTGATTATGCCAGATGATTTACAGTTGCCTACTACTCCAGTAAAAAGCTCGTTAGTACAGCCAACAGAGTTGGAAAGTAATATTGAAGTTGACATGAGTCATCAAAGTGAGAGAGAAAAAATAATACACGCTTTGAATGAAACACGTTGGAATAGAACGGCTGCTGCTAAAACCCTTGGTTTGACTTTTAGGCAGTTAAGATATCGAATTAAAAAGTATGAGTTAGACCAAACGCCATAAGCAGTGAAATTTTATGGTATTTTAAAAAGCGATGGTCATCCATCGCTTTTTTGTGGGTAAATTTATTAATGACGTCCGTAGTTTTTTCTACTATTCTTAGAAGAGCTCTGAGTAGATTTAAATTTAATCAAAACTCCCTTACTCTTGTTGCTTAATCTAAAAAGGAAATAACGATGCACGTATTGCCAATAAGAAAGCCAACGCTTGTTTTATTCTCATCATTATCACTATTATTCATATCATCAACCGCAAATTCTGCGGGCTTTGCAATTATTGAAAGTTCTGCCTCAGGAATGGGAAAAGCTTTTGCTGGTGCAGCTGCTGCAGCCGAAGATGCATCCACTGTTTGGTTTAATCCAGCAGGTATGACATATCTAGGGAAAAGTTTGAATGGTAAATCTCAAATTACTCAAGCGGGACATATTGTTTCCGTAAAATCTAAATTTACAGATAAGGGTTCACAAGCTCCTGCTGCGCTTAACGCTACACTTACTGGAAAGAATGCAGATGACAGGGTAACGTCGTTTATCCCAAATTTATACTATGTTCACCCTATTAATGATCGTCTCCATTTTGGTGTTGGAATGAATGGACCATTTGGTTCCAAAGTTCTTTATGAAGATGATTGGATCGGTCGTTATCAGGCCACTGATACAGACTTGCTTACAATTAATGTTAACCCTTCTCTGTCATGGAAAGTGAATGAGAGATTGAGTATTGGTGGTGGAATTAGTGCTCAATATGTAAAGCTTAAAGAGTTAAGCTCTGCTATTGATTCTGTAGCGGTGTGTCGGCAGGCGGCTTTAGCGGTTGCGGCACAAACTAACTCTGCTTCATTGATTGACTTTTGTAATGCAACGTATCCAAATGCTGGGCAAGCAGAAACTGATACACAGTCAACGCTTAAAGGTGATGATGTTTCATTTGGTTATAATCTTGGCTTGCTTTTTGAACCTAGTAAGCTTACTCGCATCGGTCTAAGTTATCGCTCTAAGATCAAACATGAAGTTGATGGCAATGTTAAATTCAAACTTGACCCTGGGTTGTTGCCTGTTATTGCGGCTACAGGTACTACACGTTTTGATAACAGAGATATAAAATCAACCATTGAACTTCCCGATTCTTTGTCCTTCTCTGTTGCACATAAAGTCAATGATAAGCTTGAATTATTAGGTGATGTCACTTGGACAGGCTGGCAATCCTTTGATGAGTTGCGAGTAACAGAGACAGATGGCGTGACTGCTGTGACAGTCGTTCCGCAAGAATGGGATGACGTATTTCGCTTTTCTATCGGCGCAAATTATAAGTATAGCGACAAGTTGACCCTGCGAACGGGGGTTGCGTTTGATGAGGAGCCGATTCCTTCTGCAGCGCTTCGAACACCAAGGATTCCAGGTAATGATAGAACTTGGGTTTCATTTGGAGCGGGCTATAAAATAAATAAAAAGCTTAATCTTGATTTTGGATATTCTCATTTATTCCTTGATGAAACACCGATTGATAATCCAGGTGAGAATGGTTTTGCCGTTAGGGGACTCTATGATAGTAGTGTCGAGATTCTAAGTGCCCAAGTTAACTACAATTTTTAAGGATTATTGAACATGAATTTATTAAGAAGCGCGTCTCTATTTTCTATTACATTAGTTCTTGCTGCCTGTGGTAGTTCATCTAATCATGATTTTACGCAACCTATTGTAGAGGATACTCCATCAGTTCCTCCTCATGGTCCAATTTTTGATCCAGCTGGTGGTCAAATTCCTACGACTAATGATGTCTTTTTTCGTGGCTCAACTGATGGTACTTTAAATATTCCTAACGCTGATGCGAATCCTGTTATCGCCGCCGTTAATGAGCTTGATGGGTTTTCTACAAGTAATCCATTTACAGCTGCATTCGGCATGCCTATTGATCAGGCAAGTTTAGTGGTAGGTTCGACTATTCGTATATTTGAAGTTGTGAAAAATGCTCAAGGTGCTGTGTTAAGTGTTACTCGTGAATTATCTGCAACTGAAATTGTAGCTGTCGCTACAGGAGAGAATGGATCGACCCTAGCGCTTGTACCACGTGCCCCGCTAGCAGAAAGCACTAGTTTTTTAGTGGTGCTTACTAATGGCATTAAAGGCGCTGATGGTAAACCTGCAATAAGTGCGAGTGCTTATACAATTGCTAGAAGTGGTGCCTCTCTCGTAGGAAGCGATTTTGAGGCATTGGAGCCATTAAGACAGCTGATTAACAACATGGAAGCGATTGCCGTTAGTCAGGAAGTTGCTAAGCAGAGTATTGTTTTGACTTGGTCATTTACAACACAATCCATAACGCCAGTATTAAAGGCGGTAGCAGAAAATGCCACTGCTGGAAGTATTGTGATAGCACCTACAGGTCAAACAACTAACGATATAAGAGCTTCATTTCCAGGTATTGCAGATGTCAATATTGGGACATTGGATATACCTTATTATTTAGAGGCACCCAGTGCAGAAAATCCTACGGCGACATTAACAGGATATTGGAAGGGTGTAGGCGGGAGTTCACTGACTCGTTTTAATACGAGCCCTGTCCTTAATGCAACGCTGACAATTCCCGTGATGATGACGACACCTAATGCCAATTCTGGGCAAGAAATGCCAGAGGCAGGTTGGCCTGTTGTTATCTATCAACATGGTATTACGAGATTACGTACTGATATGTTGATATATGCTGACTCAATGGCCGCAGCAGGTTTTGCTGTAATCGCTATTGATTTGCCATTACATGGAGTACCTCCAACGTTAGAGGATGGTTCACCCAATCCTTTTCATGCTAATAATACCCCTTTTCCCACTGATACCGAGCAAACATTTGATCTTGATTTTGTTAATAATACAACGAAAGCTCCTGGTTCTGATGGCTTAGTTGATGAGTCTGGGGATAGCTTTATAAACTTAAGAAGTTTACTGACTTCGAGAGATAATACGCGTCAAGGTGTCTCAAATCTCTTAGTACTTCGTCGTAGCTTGGAAAATGTTTCTATTATTGACGCGAGTAGAGTCGGGTTTATTGCGCACTCTTTAGGTGGCATTATCGCGGTGCCATACCTTGGTGTTGAATCAAAGCCTTTACCTACATCCTTGGTTACAACGGGTGGATCGATCAGTAAAATTGTGAATGAATCTATTACCTTTGGTCCACCTATAAAAGCAGGGCTGGCAGCAAGTGGTATTGCATCTGATGCAGATTTGGCACGATTCTTTGGTGGTGTTCAGTTTGTTGTAGACTCAGCTG
This sequence comes from Cocleimonas sp., assembly GCA_036478745.1. Classification (GTDB taxonomy): domain Bacteria; phylum Pseudomonadota; class Gammaproteobacteria; order Thiotrichales; family Thiotrichaceae; genus Cocleimonas. The sequence continues at coordinate 8,641 of JAZGEM010000069.1, read as the reverse complement.
ATCCAATTAACTTTGCAAAAGTTGCTGCTGCAAATCATCCTATCCATATGATTGAAGTCGTAGGGAGTGATACAAATGTCCCTGATCAAGTTGTACCGAATTCGACGACTGAAATTCTTGCTGCATTATTAGGTGCGAATGCCGTTACAGAAACGGCTACTAATATAGCGCCAGGCTCTGCAGGTATAGTGAGATTTACGGTGGGCGATCACAGTTCAGTGCTGGATCCAAGCAGAGGTGCTCCAGAAGGTGGTAGCTTCCTTAATGTATTTTCTGAGATGCATGCACAGTTAAGAGCTTTTCAAGTTACGCAAGGTACTACTATTCTCATAACGGATGATAGCCTTATTAAAAAATAAAGAGTGCTTGAGTGATGGCTAGATACCTATACTTATCGTTGCAGTAAATTATTTGTAGCGATAGGTATATGGCACCCCCGCCTTTTTTCGATAATTGTATTGCTTTTGTACTCTTTATTAGGGGCTAGTAATTACCAGAGTGATTGTACTATTGTGTGTATTTTCTATGCTGTGCTTAGTCGATGAAAAGTAGTTTTTAGCTATTTCAATTTCCTTGGTGTTTATTTCGCATCTAGAGTCTTGGGAGAGCTGTTGGATTATTTTTTTATCAGATTGAATGTCAAATGTGCAATTGTTAAGAGGTTTATCAATTACAACATTGATACTAATTCTCGTGCTGGTCACTTCTTTGGCTTGTAGTTTATGAGTTGCAGAGCTAAGTAAAAACAAAGAAAGCAGTAATGCTGTTTTTGTTATTCTAGGTATCGTAGCTCTTGGGTCAAGATTATACATAGTATAATTATGATCTTTTAAGCTATTTATGCTGGTTACTTATCTGTAAAGTGGTATCGAATAGGTAATCAATTACCTTTTGTCGAGGCTTTAGGAGCTTCTATTAATTAGGTATTCCTTCTGCGTTCTAAGCAAGAGAAAAGTATAATAACGAAGATGATGGACTAAGTAATTATAGATGGCATCCCCCCCTTTTTTTGATAATTGTATCTAAATTATATAGGATGATGCCACTACACTGATTTTTCTATAGGTTGAAGTTTAGGTTCTTAGGTTATTTTAAAGCATCAAAAAATCTTTCAGATCTAAATCGCCAATTCCAGATTTTCCATGTTTTACCTGTAATCACGGACATCATTGTGTTGGTGGCGTGACCTCGAATTTCTGAGCGTGGAACAATACCGTAATATCTAGAGTCAGCACTCTCATCACGGTTATCTCCCATGAAGAAATAATAGTCTTTAGGAATAGTTTTCTTTTGGTAGTTTTGCAAAGAGTGGATAAAGGGTGGCTTTCTTTGTATTACGTGAGATTTAAGGTCACTCAAAGATTCCAGTGCGTAAGTTGAGTTATCTTCTTGGTCAATATCTCTACTAGGTTTAAGTTCCGCATCACCAATATTTTTATACTTTGCCGCTTCACCATTAACGAATAGGTGATTGTCTATGACTTCAATAGTATCTCCTGGTAAACCAATTAAGCGTTTTATTAAACGTTTATTTGCTTTAGCAGAGGTGAAAACTACAATATCCCCACGCTTTGGTTCACTTAATCTCATTAAGGAGATATCAGTAAATGGAACCTGTAGGTCGTATGCTAATTTATTTTCCCACACAACGTCACCTTCAAGAATCGTCGGCTTCATGGATCCTGTGGGTACAGGGTGCCAATCGGCTATTGCGCCTCTGAAGATAAAGAGAAAAATAATAAAAAGGATAAATCCTTTGTTGTTTTTAATTAAAGAGGAAATTTTCATTAGCGTATTATAGTTGATTGTTAAAATATTTTGCTAGAAATGTATCAAAATTTATGGTGTCTTCGGATTCTATTTGAATCTGTTGTTTGATTGAATTTTCGATCGTAAGTTCAATGTCTTTTCGAGTGTCATCTGTAATATTACGCTGTAAGAAATAATCCCTGTGCTCTTCAGATTTTCTTTTTGCAAATTTATAGTAGCTACCATCTTTGTTAATAATATCCCGCAAAACTTTAGCTGAAGGTGTTTTATCAGCATCTTGAACTAGTTCAATTTGTTCATTAATCGCATTGCTATAACAACATTCTGAATGAGCCTCATTTAACAAGTCAGCAACTTTTGACATTTCATTTAGTAGTTGGTTCGCCCAGCTTTTTAAACTAATAGATTTTCCATTTTGACTAAGCTGCAAATCAGGCTTTCGTCCCTGATGGGCAACAAGATTTTGATTGTCGTCAATTTCATGGGCTTCTTCTGTGCTTATTTCAGGGCTTTCTTGAAAAAGACAGAACAGCATGAAAATTTCAAGAAAGTACAACTGTTTATGCGTTAAGCCTGCAGGGTGAAAAGCATTAATATCAACAGAACGTAGTTCGACATATTGAATACCTCGCGATTCGAGCGCATCAGTTGGTTTTTCAAAGCCTTCTAGCACACGTTTTGGGCGAACACTGCTGTAGTACTCATTTTCAATTTGTAGAATATTGGTATTTAGTTGTAAGTGTTTATCACCCTCTTTAAGTCCAATTTTTTGATAATCTTCATGCGGTTCATTGATGGCATAGCGCAAACTGGAAATATAATTTGCTAGTGTATTATAATTTGCCTTAACGCCGCGTTCATCCTCTTTACGGTTGGTGTAGCCAATGTCACCCATGCGTAATGAGGTGCCCCATTCTTCATAATAGGTAAATTCATTATGAACTTTCATATCTTGTGGCTTAGGAGCTCCTGCTAAAAAAGACTTACATATGGCTGGAGAGGTGCCGAATAAATAAGGTATTAACCAACCATAGCGTTGAATATTACGTGTCATCCCCATGTATTGTTTATTGATAAATGTTTGAATATTTGTCTTGGACTGATTCTCTATTTTTTGAAATGCTGGCCAAAAATCAACTGCTACAGAATAATTAAAATGAACGCCAGAAATTACTTGCATCATTTTCCCATAACGCTCAGCCAACCCCTGGCGATATATTGATTTCATTTTCCCCGCATTACTGGAGCCATATTCAGCTATTTTTATATCATCTTCTCCCTTAATGACACACGGCATGCTTGTTGTCCAAAGTAACTCATTCTCAATATTTTGATAAACAAATGTCTCTACATCAAGAAGGAAGTCCAATGATTTATAGGCTCTATCACAGGGGGGGGTAATTAATTCAAGCATGGCTTCACCGTAGTCCGTAGTAATCCATGGATTTTTAAGTGCAGAGCCTAATGTGATGGGGTGAGGCTTTTGAGAGATTGTCCCTTCAGAATTTACCCGTAAACTTTCTTTTTCTAGTCCAGTTAGTGAATTCTTTAATAAGTTTGTTGCGCCTGATGCCTTGATATCGCTGAGGCGTTGGGTGAGTAGTTGATACAAACTAATTTCCTTAACTTTATTCAATAGTTGAATGTTAGCAGGTTTTAAAAAATACGCAGTAACTAATGTACTTGCATCGCAATAATGAAAATCGATAATATTATCCATATAGATAAATGGAATAACATTGCTCGTTTATACCTTAAAATTAGCTTATCAGGATGGATGCTACTGATGATAAAGGGTCTACTATCTGACGGGCTATAGATTGTATGGGTAGCAGGTTCGATATAAATGTTTTCTAGCTGCTTATCTACGATACGTTCAGCAGCATCTCTTGCAGTACTCATTTCTTGGTCATCAATCTTACCATCACTATTGCTATCAAAGTAATTAAGAAATTTTAAGTGCGCGCGTTTCCATTCTATTAATTTAGATGAAATGAAAGATTTGCGTTCGTGTTCAGTATATTGTCTTGAGAGTGTTTCAAGTAGACCAATAATATAAACTTCATCTTTGGGGTAAATGGCATGAAATGAATGCCCATTATATTGACGGAGAGGTGCAATGACTTCAGCATTTCGTGGGTCAACTGTGCACTTTCCTCTTTCATCATTGAGGATGAATCCAGCCGAACTTGTACGAAATACTTTTCGATACCAAACCATTACGGGAAAATCCAACCCTGGACCTCTTGCGTATTCGTCGTCATATAGGCTAACGTTTCCTTTGATAACAGCGTAACCCTGTGCGCCTGAGTAGAGAGTTGTAATAGAAGTGTCTTCAATTAACCTTATGCGTTTAAGGAGTGTCAAAAACCAAAATAGACTTAATAGTGCGAATAGTAAGAGATAAGCGCTCTTTTCAACGCGTTGAGTTTCATCAAATAAGAAAACCCCGAGTATTAGTAAGGGGTAGAAGAATGAACTAGAAAAGCCAAATAGTATCCTTTTAAGTTGAATAAGAATATTGGTTCCAGTGCTTTCGAATAAAAGAAGCTGTACCAGACCAGCTGATAGCATTAGTTGTAAAAACGCTGTTGCTAGAACCCATAGACAGGCTTGAGTTAAGCTTAAGTTGCCATAGAGTGCGCTTACCAGAAGGATAGTTATGAAGCCAATCCATAGCATTGTTAATAGGACAAACTTCGATGCTACATCGTTAGTGCCGAACATTACTTTGATAGTTTTTTTCGGTTATACAAAACTTGCAGATATATCAATATCTTGTAGCTCTTCTGTTCTAAATTCTAGTAATTCAATTTCGTTGAATGAAAAGCTATTGGCAATAAGACTATCTGGAAACTGCTGAATACGAGTATTGCTTAAAGCCGCGGTGTCATTATAGAATTCTCGACGATCAGATATGCTTTCCTCTAATGTTGTAATGCGAGACTGTAATCGTAAAAAAGCATCGCTGGATTGTAATTCAGGGTAGTTTTCAGATACAGCAAATAACCCATTTAAGCTCGTCTCAAGCTTCATCTCAGCTGATCCGAGTTGTGATAGGTTTTTCGCTTTCATCGCTGATTCAACTAAGTTACGAGCCATAATCACTTTTTCGAGCGTATCTTTTTCATGTTTCATATGCTGTTTGCAAGTGTCAATCAGCTTAGGTAACTCGCTATTTCGTTGCTTCAAAAGTACATCAATGTTACTCCATGCTTTTTTACTATTGTTTTTTAGGGTAACTAAATGATTGTGAATACTGACACCCCAGAATATGGGTGCTAATAGTATAGCTATAAATATAATAAGACTAATGCTCATAAATTGACCTGTTTATTTTTATATTATTAGGACTAATTGTACCAGAATCACTTATGTATCAGCGTTATTCAGATAAATGGTTTTTTATGCATCTATCTTGAGGTCATTGCACGAATTAGGTGGTGAGATAAAATGGTTGAACTCCACTGCAGAAGATTTGCTAATAATGCGTTATTCACTTCATTTCCTACTAGCCAGTGTCAACTATTAGAGCTTACCGTTTCTTTTGCCACTGACACATGTAAAGCCCTCTCCTCTTGATAAGCTATCGATCTAGTTAAGCTGTAAAAATTCCTCCGAGTATTCGATTATGTTCAGCCCCTGTTGCAGTGCTAAGATTGCCTGTCTTTCCTTCAAAAGTACGTTTTGCCAGCCAAGCAAATGCAATAGCTTCCATCCAGTCAGGGTCAATACCAAGAGTCTTTGTTGATGAGATTGAAGTTTCTGGTAGGTGATGAGAAATCCGTTCCATTAAGAACTTGTTGCGAAGACCTCCACCGCAAACATAGAGTTCTGAATATTGTTTAATATTATCACTGATAGATAGGGCCGTGATCTCTGTTAAGGTTGCTTGTATGTCTTCAGCTTTATAGGCATCTAAGTTATTTTCAATACTCTGGTTCAGCCATGCTAAATTAAACAATTCTTTGCCTGTACTTTTAGGTGGCTGAGTTGAGAAATAAGGGTTTTGCAATAATTGCTCGAGTATATCGATTTGTACTTTTCCAGATCTTGCCCAATTACCATTTTCATCAAAAGCTTTATTTTTGTTCTGTTGAGTCCAAGCATCTAATAGACCATTTCCTGGTCCTGTATCAAAACCTACAGTTATGGCATTAGGTGACAAAATTGTAATATTTGCGATACCACCAATATTGAGAATTACGCGGTCTTGATTAGGGTGAGTTAACATTTCTTGATGAAAGGCAGGTACCAAGGGAGCTCCTTGCCCTCCAGCTGCAATGTCCCGATTTCTGAAATCGGCTATTGTCGTTATACCTGTTAGTTCACTGATTACATTCGCATCACCAAGTTGGAGGCTAAATGGGTGATTCCCTTCGGGTTGATGCCATACCGTTTGACCGTGGCTACCGATAGCTACTATTGATTCCTTCACATGGCTTTCTTTCTGAATTAATTGATTGCAAGCATCAGCATAAAGCTTACCGAGTTGATGGTGAAGAATACCTATAGATGCAAGACTCCCGCGCCACTTTGGATTAATAATTCCAAGTATCTTTTCTCGAAGTGAGGAGGGAATCGGGTGGGAATAACTGTCAATTAATCGTGGAGGAGAGTAATTAAAATCAACTAGAACCGTATCAATACCATCTAGGCTGGTGCCGGACATTAGACCGATATAGTTGTTGGGTTTACTCATAGAGTAGAGCTGGGTCTAGACCTGTGAGGTACAGAGTTGAACCTATTAGCCACCAATTACGCTATCAATTTCAATTTCTGCCTCAACGAAACGGTGTAAGACATTTAGTTGTAAAACAAGGTTGATGGCCTTATTGCGAAAGTCTTGTAACTCTGAACGAGTTAATGACATGCTATTTGGTAAAGATACAGTCATTGGATTAACTGCTTTTTTAGCTTTATGGAACTCATAGTGCAGGTGGGGGCCAGTTGCTAAGCCTGAGGAGCCCACGTAGCCGATTATATCTCCTTGGTATACTTTCTGACCTTGTTTAAGGTTCTTTTTATAGCGAGACATATGAGCGTATGTTGTAGTATAGCCATCTCGGTGACGTATAATTATGGTTCTACCGTAACCACCCTTACGTCCTAGAGTAACAACTTTACCATTGCCCGTTGCCATTATAGGTGTACCTGTTTTGGCCGCAAAATCAGTGCCTTTATGTGCCCTAATTTTATGTAGTACGGGATGGAATCTTCCAGGGTTAAAATGTGATGATATACGAGCATCTATTAAAGGAGTGCGTAGAAAAGCTTTTTTCATTTCACGTCCTTGGGGCGTGAAGTAACCAGAAGCTCCGTCTTTATTGGTATAGCGTATTGCTTTTAGGTCTTTTCCTTGATTTGAAAACTCAGCAGCAAGTAAATGCTGTGTGCCAACTTTGTCGCCGTCATGATAAATATCTTCAAAAACAGCCGTTACTTTATCCCCGACACGCACATCACGTGAAAAATCAATATCCCAATCAAATACTTTAACTAACTGCTTAATTACTTTATTGGCAATTCCTGCTTCCCTTCCATCATGAAATAGCCCATTTTTAATAGTATAACTAGCACGAGCTTGACGAATCTCAAATATATTCTTTTTCCAGTGACCAATAAACCTATCCTTGGTTTTAGTGATGACATAGCTATTGATATTGTCATGCGTAAAAATAAGTTCAAATAATTTCCCGTGACGTGAGCTTGCTCGAACGATACTCCCTTTATTTAGTTTTTCTAATTCTTGAGATATTTGTATATCATCCATTAGAATCTTTAGTGCTTTTTCGTGACCTAATTTATGAAAAATATTTGTCAAATTATCATAAGACTTAACTTTATGTGTGACCCATTTATTGCGTGTTTTAATAACAGTATCCACTACAAAGGTTTTGAGCGCTTTCTTAGGTAGAGTGAATTTCTCTGGAGTAGGTGAACGGTCTGCTTCGCTAGCTATTATATTTGGAGATATGGTTTGAATAGCAACAAGTGGTGTAATTGGTTGCGAAATGGTAGGTATAATTTCAAAAGATGGGATATAGCTACTTTGGATTACATTGGAATGAGATTGTATTGGAAGATTGCCAAGTAACACAATGATGCCTGCAATAGCTACAGATCTAATTAATAGGTACTTTTTAGGAATTTTAAAAGTAGGAGTATTTTCGTTAGAAGTAGCCCCTTCCTTGTGAATTACAATCTCCATTTCTTGTTGGAGGTCATATTTATTGATGATATCGCTCCAGTTATTAATGCTGTAAGTGATGTTTTGTTGAAGCTTCGAAGACAATACAATAATCCTATATTTACTATGTTCTAAAAGTACTTTGCATGAATACATTAAAATTCTAACTTTTGCAACCTTAATAGACACTTAATCGTGTTTCCAATACCTTTCATAGGTTTAGTTGATGGGTTCTTCTTTTGGAAATAATGGGCCAATTCAGTGTGAGGCATCTTTATACGTAGTGTATTAGCGTTTACTTTAATAGGTAAAACTTATATTAAATAATTTGGTGGTATTTTTAATTTAATTTTGTTGAGCATTTTGGTTGGTGTTAAAGTTGTAGCTTATTTCAAGCAAAAAGGAATGGTAATCAATCATTTTAGATCGAGTATATAGGGTCTAGATATGAGTAAGTTGTGATAAATGGTTTGTTGGTTTGTGTCATGTGTATTCATTAAATATAATTTATTTTAAAAAAACAGTTGACCGCAACTGGGGTCTGTATATAATGCGCCACCTCGTTCAAGCAAAGGCATGAACTGATCATTAAAAAAAGAGAACCAGAAAAACTTGTGTGGGTGCTTGTGGCTTGTGTTTATAACGCAAGAAGCAAGAACTCAACAAACGTTAATTTTTGTA
>JAZGEM010000068.1:0-3972 GCA_036478745.1 Cocleimonas sp. | reverse complement strand
AGTTGGATGCAAAAGGTGAAGTGTACCAAGAGCATGCGCTAGATTTCGACTTAGCGATGATGCTACCTGCTTTCTTTGGGGTTGATGCGGTTTCATCGGTTGAAGGTTTATGTAATCCACGTGGCTTTGTGATGATTGATGAATTTCACCGTAACCCAACCTATCAGAATATTTATTCTGCAGGTGTTTGTGTGGCGATTCCTCCTGTTGAGGCAACACCTGTTCCTACAGGCGCACCAAAAACAGGTTATATGATTGAGTCAATGGTGACTTCTGCGGTGCATAATATTGAAGCGGCAATTGATGGTAAAGAGCCTCATGCAAAGGGTTCTTGGACAGCACTTTGTTTGGCTGACTTTGGTGACACAGGTGCAGCGTTCTTGGCTATCCCTCAAATCCCACCACGTAACGTGGCATGGTTTAAGAAAGGTAAGTGGGTTCACTTAGCAAAGATTGCTTTTGAAAAATACTTTATCCGCAAGATGAAAAAAGGAAGCTCAGAGCCGTTCTACGAGAAATCAATCTTAAAGATGATGGGTGTTACTCGTTTGAAGTAATTTGATTGGTTTAAACCTACTAGTAATCTGATTATTAGAAAATTAGTAAAAAAGGAGGCTTTATGCCTCCTTTTTTATCGCCTTTCATTCTTGTAAAAGTGACTACATCTTAGTTTGCTGAAAATCAGGGAAAGAGGAAATTTGGGCTTTAATCATCCCGCCATAAATACTATTATCGTCACCATCATAGACCATAGAAGAGGATAGCTTGCTTGCGAGGATGGCGAACTTTACTTTTTCTGGCATTTTTTGTATGCGGCTTTTAAACTGTTCTGTTGAGCCTATTAATTTAGGCATATGAAGCAACATTGCGTTTTGATATTGCGGCTCATTAACAAGCTCAGGGTTTTCTTGAAAGTATTCAAATATACGCGTGTAATGAGCGTTAATTTCACGGCTAATACTGTTTGATGCCTCAGTGTAATACATTCCACCATTAGATTCATCATGGCGCTTTATAATCAAGTTTGCCTCTCTTTCTGCCATTTGATTGAGAATATCAATCACATCTTTAACATAGTTGTCTTTATTCGCTAGAAACTCCTCATCACTTAATAATAAATTGGCAATAATTTCATACGAGGATGAGATCACGCCACACTTATTAGCAGATGCGTCACGGATAATAACAACACCACGACGTTGAAGCTCAATACGCGCATCGGGAGTGATAAATGAGTTTGCTCCTTCTACAATGGCTTTAGAACTTGGCTCTCCTTTTTGATTAAAATATTTATCTACATTGTTACTATCAATCGTTTCTGGTCGCCCACCAGCAGGAATAAATAAATCTGTTTCAACAGTAAAAAGTAAACTGTTATAGGTTTTATAAAAGTTATCGGTCGACACCCACTCTTCTTCCAGACCTTGTTCAGTCATAGTCAGTTTTTTGAAGCGCGTAGTCATGCCGTCCACCTTTGTCTGGCTACGGTATATTATAAAACCATTGGGATGTAGTGCTTCTGGGTCATAGCCATCTATGTCTAATTTTAATATGACGTTTGAGAGCGCCACTTTTTCCAACCCGTCTGGGTCGTACACTGCACCGCTACCATCGACGATTAATTTAACTTTTGCCAGTGGGCAACGCTCTTGCAATAAACGTAATCCATTCCCCGCAACATCACCATTTGGACCGCCCGTATATTTTACGCTAAATGCGTCTTTATGCATGTCAATGCCAAGTGATGCCATGGTGACTTCAGCAAAACGCATGACACCAATAGACGTAACGCCATACTCCTTGTGGTTAATGCCAATTTGTTTGCTGGATATTACGCCTGCCCCTAATATATAACCGCGCTTAATGCCCTGTTTGGCAATAATTTCTACCATAGCATCATGCATGTTCTCATCAGGCCCAAGTTCAATGGGTTCATCCTCAGCATAGTAATCGATGACTCTAGGGTCTTTAGCTTTACCGTTCTCGGTCACAAATAAATCAAAGAAGGCATTAATAAATCCAAATTGTAATTTATACAATTGTTGGTGAATAGATTCTTTATCAGCATCAATTCCTGTCTGTAAGATAGCCACCATTTTGGAGCCTCCTTCGTAGATATCTTTATTTTTTAAATGCTGGGTATGCGCTAATACATAGTTTTCTCTAAACATCGTGTCAGCGTTAGTGATGTAATCATCGCGCCCCTGCGTAATGATTGTTCGCCAGCCACCTCGGGCAATATCAGAAAAGCCAATATGGTAACCGATGCCATTTCTACCAAAAAAGAATGTTATTCTGAAAGGTCTATCTGCGGGTAGATCAGAAGTAAAATGCTCCCCAAGATCATCAAGATAAAGTGGGTTTAATCTAAATGACAAAGCATGTTTTTCAGCAACGAAAAAATTCGTTTTTAATGTATGTTTTATAAAATAAAGGGCGCACTGAAACATTGTGCGTCTGAAGTTATCGAGAAACTTTCTACCTGTGTTAAAGTTTTCTACCGCCAAAAAAACGACATCATATTTTTCTTGGTAATGTTCTTCCTTATTCAACTTTTTATTCATGTCAGGGGTGAATTTATAGTGAAAAAGCGCCAAAAGTTGCGTGGTGATATCGGGATGGTTATGAAAGGCTCGCATAATACCCTCCATTGAATAGCTATCAGGATGATTGTGAGCAAGGTTAGTGTGACAAAAGCTGATCATCGCATCAGTCAAACTAGCATCTGAACCTGTTGTAAGCCCTTTTTTAACTAATTTAATATAGCTATTGGAGTCAGGCGAAAGAATTTGAGTGTTGTAGATTTCGCGTTGTAGCTCAAGATATAAGTCGCTACCTTTTACCAATGTAGAACCGTCTCGTGGTGTAACGTAAAAGGTTGATAAAAAATAAGGGTGGACACCGTTACTAAGGGTTAAGCTGTATGAACGATTAACGGATATTCCTAAACGATCTAATACGCCTATAAGTTGTAATAAATAGGCCTTTACGGGTGGGTTTGCAAGGCCCAATAGTAGCCGGCATTCTTCTGGTTGTGACGGGTTGTTTGTCGCTTCGAGGTCTAAAAAAATGCCATCATTTAAAATAGTTTCTGCATACAACTTGAGTATTCGAGCAACACGGTTAGGGTGTGAAACTTGGATGTATTCTTGATTGTTACACCACAGTACTTTTAATAATGACCTAATGTTATCTGATTTAAATTCTGGGTACTGCCCTTTTAATACTTCTGACACATCACTGTACAAATCTTCGGAGAGTTTAATTTTTGTAAACAGAGCTGCAATTTCGTGGTCTTGCTTACGCTCATAATCAAATCGCAGCACTTCAAGCTTATGATCATTGTTTGGTAGTGATGAGTTAGAGGTTGTTAACTCTGCATAAGAAATCTCATTAATCGGTAAATTCTGCAATGCTTTATATAAAGATCCATGAGTACCTAACTGTGCCAAAATTGTTCTTTTGGGAGTATCCAATAGCATGATACGGTTGTGGCGATTCATGTGATGAAGGCTTGTTGATAACGCTGAGAACGCAACAATGTCATCTTGATTTAACGAGAAAAACAATGGATGCATCTCTGTTGTAAGCCAATCTAGATTAGCTATTGCCTGTATAGAGTCTTTGATAATTTGATCATTTATCTTTTGTGTTATTTCAAGGTTATTACTCGGCGAAATCATTTTGTGGCTCGAATTCTAAGTTAAAAAATAGATATAGGAGTAATTTTAAAAAAAGGCAAGGACTAGAAATAACTTTAACTTATATTTTTGCGTTGATTCATTCTTTTTTAGAACACAAAACTGTATAAAAGTGAAGGGGTGTGCTTCAATATCATCTGAAATTGATTGTTAAGGAAAACAATGAAACTACCGAAAAATATTAAAAACCAAGTTAAATCGGCACTAGAAGAAGACATCGCCACAGGTGATGTAACTGCCGACTTAATCCCAAAAGAAAATCAATCAAACG
>JAZGEM010000067.1:0-2215 GCA_036478745.1 Cocleimonas sp. | reverse complement strand
TGATCTTATTTTGATGGATATTCGCATGCCGGTGATGAATGGTTATCAAGCGACTAGAGAAATTATAGAAATTTGTGATGTCCCTGTCATCGCATTAACTGCGTCAGTTATGACTGAGGAATTTAATAGGATAAAAAGAAATAATTTTAAAGGCTATTTAAGAAAACCGGTTTTTAAAGCAGATTTATTTACAGAGCTGTCTAAATTTTTACCCTTTGAAGAAATTAATGAAACCGAGACGGAACAACAATTAATTGCCATAACAGAAGCAGAAAGGATTGTTTTACCAACTGCTATCGAAAAACTAGAGGCACATCGAGAGCAATGTAATGAAATATTGAAAAGTAATAATATTTCAGAAATTAAAGCATTCGCCGTTGCACTGATGGATATTGCCAACCAATATCCTTTTTCGTTAATTTCTGATTATGCCGAAAAACTTATTATAAGTATTGATAGTTTTGATATTGCTGCTATTAAATACTCTTTAAATGAGTACCCTCTGCTAATTAACAAGCTTGCTAAGTTAAAATGATCTTTCCTTCGCTTCCTCCCATTCTTTCCAATAAGAAAAAACCACTGGAAACACAATCAATATCATCACCAGAGCGGTAAAAACCCCTCCAACCATAGGTGCAGCAATACGTTTCATCACATCTGCACCTGTCCCGTCACTCCATAAGATGGGGATAAATCCTAGCAATAAAGTTAGGCTTGTCATTAGCATAGGTCTGATTCTAAGGGCTGCCGCTCTACTAATCACCGTGCCTAAATCATCTTTTAATTGTTCTTTTGTACATTCATTGCAATGCATTCGTAAATACAACATCATCAGTACGCCCATCTCTGCTACCAAACCTGCAAGGGCAATCAGCCCCACCCAAACAGCGATACTAAGCTTATAATCCAAAACATATAATAACCAGATAGCGCCTGTGAGAGCGAACGGAATAGTCCCTAGAATGATTAAAGAAGCAATCACCGATCCGTGATTGAAATATAATAATAGAAAAATGATACCTAAGGTCAATGGCACCATCAGTTGTAATTTTTCTTGTGCTCGTTGTAAGTATTTAAATTGTCCTGCCCAACTAATCCGATATCCTGCCGGAATATTAGCTTTTTCATTGATGACCTCTTGTGCCAATTTCACATAGTCGGCAATACCTATGTCTTTTATATCGATAAAAACAAAAGAGACAAGCTCACCATTTTCATTGCGTAACATGGGTGGGCCATTAGTAAACTCAAGGTCTGCAACTTGGCTAATCGGAATTGAAGCACCATTAGGCGTATTGACTAAAATTCGTTTTAATGATTCTGGACTGTCTCTAAATTCTCTGGCATATCGTAAATTAACAGCATATCTTTCTCGACCAGAGATCACTTGAGACACTTCTTCTCCACCGACGGCTGTTCTAATTACATCTTCAACATCAGCAATCGTCAGTCCATAACGTGCTATTTTGTCTCTTTTAATATTAAAATCCAGGTAATATCCACCGGTTAAGCGCTCTGCAAAAGCACTACGAGTATAAGGTTTGGTTCTATCGTCTTGCTGTATTAATTTCTCAAGATCAACCGCTAACTTTTCAAGTGTTTCTACATTATCACCCAATACTTTAATACCTAAACTTGATCGTATGCCGGTTGCCAACATTTCTGTTCGTGTCTGGATAGGCATCCACCAGACATTAGGCATACCTGGATAATCCAGGGTTTGATCCATTTCGGCGATCAAGTCATCCCAGCTCAAGCCTTCTCTCCACTCGTCTTTAGGTTTTAAAGAAATAATCGTTTCCACCATAGATAAGGGTGCAGAATCAGTCGAGCTAGTGGATCGACCAATTTTACCGAACACATGCTCAACTTCGGGGAATTTCTTTAATTCAGCATCCATCGCATGAAGAGTTTTCCCAGCCGCAGTAATTGACATACCAGGCGGTGAAGTGGGCATATAAAGTATGCTGCCTTCATTTAGAGGTGGCATAAACTCAGTTTCAAGCTCATTAAACACAGGGATTGTCACAAATAACAACAACAAAGCAGCACAGATAATACTCTTACGATGATTCATTGCAGCAAATGCAATTGGCTGATAAATATTATAGAGCCATCTTGTCAGCTTATCTCTTTTTGGTTGTTGTCGTGTACGAAGCAATACCGAGACTAAAGCCGGCGTTAATGTAATTGCCAGTAAAGCAGCAAACCCCAT
>JAZGEM010000066.1:0-2030 GCA_036478745.1 Cocleimonas sp. | reverse complement strand
TTCAAGAGGCGCATAATACCCGTGAAGAAGACATATTTCGAGAAGCAATGTCAGGGGTTTCACCCATCACGCACGACAAAGCATATCATGAAGCTGAAAAGCCCAAAATAAAGCCTAGAAAAGAGACCTTTGAAGAAGAAATGCTAATTCATGATACTTTATCAGACGAACTAGAAATTGAAGACGTCGATAATGAAGAAGTCTTAAGCTTTTGTGAAAGCGGCATACAAAAAGGAGTCTTTAGAAAATTACGCACAGGAAGCTATCGCATATCAGATGAGCTCGACCTACATGGAAGCACCTTAAAGCAAGCCAAAAAAATTCTACTCTACTACCTTCAAGAAGCCGTTCAATTTGAAGGCTGTTGTGTGCGTATTATTCATGGCAAAGGACATCGTTCAGGCAATAATAAGCCGGTACTTAAAACACATGTTAACCATTGGCTCACCGAACATGAGCGTGTCTTGGCGTTTCATTCTGCTAAGGCTAAAGATGGTGGTTCGGGTGCGGTATATATATTATTAAAAACCCAATAAAAAAGGACGCATAAAGCGTCCTTTTTTATCAACTAACAAGCTAAACTAATGTAATTAGTGTTTCTCATCCGTTGTATTGTCTAAACTAAAGTCATCATCAACATGATCGTGTCTATGCGCGTTCACACTACCGTGAGCTACATTTTTAGCCTCGATTTTTTTATGAAGATTACGGTGTAAAAACCAATCAACACTAAAGAAGCGACCCGCACCCATGAAGAATAAAGTCAGCAACATTAAGAAGTACATCAGTGCCTTACTAAATGCTGAGCTACTCATATCAGTATAACCGTGTGTGGTTAATAGCTCTTTAAGGGTTGTGACAATATCTTGACCATTGAGTGCAACAAATGCTGTTAAGCCAACTAACAGTAGTAATGGTAGTGAAATCCAACGAACGGCAAAACCGATTAATAGCAAGAATGCACCAACAATCTCTAAACCGCCGATTGCTGCAGGTAATATATCCGAAAGTCCACCAATCAATGGCAAGCCACTCATTTTTTCAGCAGCAGCTTGGTATGTTGCTCCGTTAACCCATGTCATTGGGTTATACCAAACGCTATCAGCGCCAGTAAATAAACCTAATTTTTGTTGCCCTGACACCCATAAAAGTGGCGCTAGAAACAAACGAAGTAGTAAAGGCGGAAGAAAATCCAAACCTCTTAACCATCCAAAACTAAAAAATCCTAATAGAAACTTCATAAACACATCTCCTTGTATTATAAGGTGCTATTTGACGTGTTTATTGGGTAATTTGCAAGTGAATTTTCATTATTGCTTAAAGGATAAGCCTTTTTTTCAAAATTAAAGAAGGACAAAGTGGTTAGCAATGCCCTTCTTCAGAATACAAATACAATATTGATTTGTATTTGTATTAGCTACTTCCAAAATGGTTTAGCCAATTCTAGCCTCACCTGCTCTTTCGTCAACCCAATATCATTCAACAAACGCTCATCTAAACGTGCCAGATGCTTTCTTTGTTTTGAAATGGCTCTACAATACTTCATCTTTGTGATGATTCCATTAAAGCTAAGTGACTCTGAGTTTTTCACAGGCAGGTTATTAATTAATTGCTGTGATAAATTTAATGGAACGTGGTTTTCAATTGCTAGTGACATAACATGCCTCCTGTTGTTTATAAAAGTTAGGAGGCTTGCCGTCTTATGGCAAAAAACCTCCTGATAAAAATTACCCCCTACAGGTAATTTAGGAATGCCAATGAGATATTCCATGAGTGTATTAAGCGCCT
Organism: Cocleimonas sp.; assembly: GCA_036478745.1. Lineage (GTDB taxonomy): Bacteria > Pseudomonadota > Gammaproteobacteria > Thiotrichales > Thiotrichaceae > Cocleimonas. The sequence goes on along the minus strand of JAZGEM010000066.1, from coordinate 242 downwards.
TGTCTAAAAAATGATCCAATCGTTTAAACAGAAGGGGGCTATCAGGAATCCCGATTGTTCATTATCAATAATAATGACATGATGCATTTAAGCTTAAATCAATCACAGTAAAGTATTATGGAACTCTATCAATTAAGAACATTTGTAACGGTTGCCGACACAGGCAACTTAACCCAAGCCTCTGAACGCTTATTCACCAGCCAGCCCGCTGTTAGTGCGCACATTAAAGCCTTAGAGGAGGA
>JAZGEM010000065.1:0-26323 GCA_036478745.1 Cocleimonas sp. | reverse complement strand
GCTGAACAGACTTCGCGGCGTTGGATTAAGGGGATGGGTTGTGCTTTTAGGGTGGTTTCATAAGAACCATTAGACATCCAACATGTAGTCCTTAAACACATGCCGTTCAATCTTCAAATAAAGGCGGAGGTGCCATTATAAACAAGACGGTAGTTATATATGGCACCCCCGCCTTTTTTACAAGATTGTAGCTAACTTCATGTAAAGCGTATGATTTCTAATGGGCTGTAACTAAAGGCTAATATGTCACTATAAATATTGGGAAAAATTTAGTCAACACTACGGGCAAAACCGAAAACAAAGGACAACCAAACACCTATTCCCAATAATCTGCCCTTAATCATCAACGTAAGTCATTGATATTTATTCGACGAACGGTAGGATATACAAAGATAATATCAATTATGTAAAAAAGGTACAATCTAAACAACTAAATAACCACTATGACTAAATACTTTTTATTATTTCTACTAACATTTACTTTATCTGCTTCAGAAATGAAGATAGTTAAACAATTAGATATTGGTCAATGGGTTTGTGGAGAAACTGAATGTGCTATACAAACTTATTATAAAGATGAAAAGATCACTATATATATTCCTAAAATAGTAGAAGCACATTTATTAAAGAAATATATATTAAAAAAGTAAATTAAGCTATATGTAAATGATCTACACTATCTACTTTATAAACAAGTAAATTAAAAACTTCACATCTTATATTTTCACCATATTTAATTAAACCAGAATTCATTAATTCACACCATTGTTTATCACCAACATAGATTTTAGTTGGGTCACAATCACTTTTAGTATCTAAATTAAAAAGATATAGATAATTATTTATTTCTTCTGATATACTAATTTCCATTTAATTCTCTTTGAGCATCATCAATACCATCTTCCCAGTAAGTATTAAATACATCACCTATTAAGCATTCATAAATTGTTCCAATACTTTGACCAGTTTGTTCTCCAGCTTTTTTACCTATCCAAATAGCTTCTTCAAGAGTTAGTTCTGCTGTAATTTTATTTGGAATATATACTTTATCTTTATTAGTTTTAAATTTTATTTTTTTAAGTTTCATAGTTTTATATGTAATTTTGTTTGGTTATCAGAAATAAGTTTAGAGTTTAATAAATGAAATTGTTTAATTTTATTATATATTTCTTTACTAGATAAATTTGATCTACTTGTATTATAATTTAAACTCTCTATTCTCATATCAATTGCTTCTATATGATCTTCAAATGGATCATTAAATAATAATTCAAAATATTTATTACTAGATAATTTAGTTTTATTTGGTTTTAAATAATAAGAATTTATTTGATTCATCCATCCAGAAATATCTTTAAAATGTTTTTTTTCATTTGGTTTATCATCAAACGCTAGTATTTTAATTAAATGTTGGTTTATCTGATATTCTAAATTACTTATTTTATCTTCTAACTTCTTTTTATTCAAAGCCATTTCGAATAATTTAGTTTCTAATAAATATTCTGCAAAAGTCTTCATAAGCAATTACCTTAATATGTTGTGGGGGGATGCCATTAGCTACGTTAGTGAGCCGATTTATAATTCGAGTACTGTTGCTATGACATAGAATGATGCGTTATTAATCAAGGCAGATACGTTGCCCTCCTTTGATTTTAGTTCATTATGAAAGCGCCTCTAATGCAACAAAGGTATCATAATAGGCAGCGCCATCTCCTATATCTGTTTTGCTGTTAGTATCTATTAATGCATTCACAGTTTGCCCCGTTGGGCTACTTTCTTGCCAAGCTCCTTTTGGACTGAGTAATACGCCTTTGGCAATTTCATCAGTGATTCGAGCTTTTAAAATCACTTCTCCAAAGTTATTTGATAGTTGCACTTTTTGACCTTCGCAAATAGATAAATCTTTAGCATCCAAAGGATTAATATCAAGCGTTTCTAGTTCTATTTTACAACCTCCAAATGTTGAATTAGATCGATTAAATGCCGCTGGCGTCAATAACACAAAGGGGTAGTTTGTTTTAACCGTTTTATAACGAGGTAAACCATATCCATATTCTTTTTCCAAATCAGAATTAAATAACGAGACTCTACCTGCTAGTTCTTCTAAGTCAGACAACCAAAGATGATCTATATCAGACATTGCGATAGACGATTCTGTATTTATTTCTGCTACTAGATTTTCACTAGCACTGTGCGAAGCTAAATCAAAGGCCTGTTCTTGCAATTGTTCATCTGTGTCATTAAATACTTGTTCATCAAAACCAAAACGCTGACTTAAGCGTCTGAAGATTTCAGTGTTTGGTAAGGCATCACCTACGGGATCAATGGCTGCTTCTGAGCGTTGTAAATGGGTATGCCCGTAGGCACTATAGACTTCATTGTGTTCAAAGTGACTACAGGCAGGTAAGATCACATCAACGTATTTCATTGTATCCGTCATGGTGATATCACAGCCAATCACGAATACATCTTTTTGAGATAGCGCTTTGATCATTTTATTTTGATCAGGGTGAACTGCTACAGCATTGTGATTATAGATAAAGACCGTTTTAATCGGCGTGCTATTTTTCCTATCTAAGATATGATCACTTGCATCAACAATATTAAATGTTCGAGTTGGCTTTTCTAATAGATCAGGGCGTTGCAGACGATCAGGGGTTTTATTAAACGCTGGAGAATAATACCCCATTTGACCCTGACCTAATTTTCCAAACTGCCCCAAAAGCACTGATAAAGCCATTGCAGACCGGATAGAAGAGCCACCATTTCGTGAACGTTCAACCCCTACTCCTACCATCATACTCATTCGTTTAGCATTTTTTAACAAATCAATAAATTGACTAAGTTGACTTGATTGTAAACCACAGACTTCTTCTACTTTATCTATAGAATATTGCTTTGCATTCGCAAGGTATTCACTTAAGCCAAACACTTTAGTTTTCAACTTTTGATGGTCAATCATGCCTAAACGATCACATTCTGCTGTAATTGCTTGAGCAAAATACACATCCGTTGCGGGAGTGATTTGTAAGTATAGGTCTGCGATTTTAGATACTTTTACTTGTTTAGGGTCAATTACAATAACTTTGGCACCCTTTTTTTGAGCCTTTTTTATCACCTTCATCATGTGTAAATACGAGGTGGTGACATTCACACCCCATAAAATAATTAGATCCGAATGTTCCATTTGCTCCATTGGCATACCCAGTGCCGTACCAAATAAAGAGGTATAGGAAAGACTTCGCACACCCGCACACAAAGGCGCTCGATTTAATTGCGTAGCACCGAGTTTATAGAAAAAGCGCATATCCATTGAGCCACCCGCTAGCTGCCCATGCGGACCAGCATAATTAAGTGGCATAACACTTTCAGTACCGTATTCATCAATACCTTTTTGAATGCCTCGGTAGCACAGCTCAATTGCTTGCTGCCAACTAATTGGCTCAAACTTATTTGTCCCCTTTTCTCCAATACGGCGAAGTGGTGTGGTTAAGCGTTTTTCCCCATGAACAAAGTCAGGATAGTATTTAGAGACTTTTCCACAAACAACTCCTTGGGTAATGGGATTAGCTTTAGAACCAGAGACTTTAAGCAGTTTATCCTCTTCTACAGTAGCATTTAAGCTGCAAGCGTCTCCACAATCTAGAGGACAAACACTTGGTTTAATTTCAATTGAAGATGTCATATTGGAGCCTACTTTGTATGAGCTTTGTATATTCTTATCTAATCCTAATACAAATAGCATCAAAAGAAAGAGACAGTTATACTTTTTCTTTTAGATAACAGTTATTCACTGCTGGCACGACTAATGCAACGTAAAATCACAGGCTATCACAAAGATGAGGAAAATGACTGGGTCGCAGAACTCGACTGTCATCATGCTCAACATGTTCGTCATAATCCGCCTTTTGTTAATCGACCTTGGGTCGTTACGCTAGAGGGTCGAAATAGTAAATTGGGTAAAACATTAAATTGTGTCAAATGTGACCAAAATGAGCCAAAGGATAATTGGTAGAAATGGCTTTAATTAAGAGTAATTTTCAAGCCCCTTGGTGGTTAAAAAGTCCCCATACTCAAACACTTTGGTCTACTTTTTTTAAGAGGCGCCCTAAGCTTTCTCTTAAAAGTCATCGTATTGAATTAGCTGACGGTGATTTTATAGATCTTGCTATTACAGACATTAGCAATAAACCGCTGGTACTGATACTGCACGGTCTTGAAGGTTCTTTAGCGTCCCACTATGCAAAACCTTTAATGCACAAATTAGATCAATCTGGTTATGGCGCTATTTTTATGCATTTTCGTGGTTGTAGTGATGAAATGAATCGCCTTGACAGGAGTTATCATAGTGGTGATACCACTGATTTAAATCATGTTATTGATGCCATACAAGAGCAGTTTCAACAGCAACTTTTTGCTGTTATTGGTTTTTCGCTTGGGGGTAATGTATTGCTAAAATGGTTGGGAGAAAAAGGTGCAAAAGCGAGAACTCAAACGGCGATTGCCGTTTCTGTACCTTTTCAATTAGCCCATGCAGGCGACCGACTAGAAAAAAGTTTTTCACGGGTCTACCAAAAACATCTTATTAGTCGCTGTCAGCGAAAATACCGAGATAAGTTCAGTAATAAAACATCTCCACTGGATATTAATATTGATGAACTCAATACGTTTTTTAGCTTTGATGATCAAGTGACAGCACCCTTACATGGGTTTAATGGCGCCAATGATTATTATACGCAATGCAGTAGTCGCCAATTTCTAAAAGATATTAAAAAACCAACATTGATACTTCATGCCAAAGATGACCCTTTTATGTGGGAACATACTGTACCTGAGGAACAAGAATTATCACAAAGCATTCAGCTAGAACTTTCTGAGCAAGGTGGGCATGTCGGCTTTATCACTGGGAAATCACCGTTCCATGCTGAGTATTGGGTGGATCAACGTATTTTAGAATGGTTAGATACAATTAATAGCTAAAGCTGTAAAGGTCTTGGAAAATGAAAGTCCTTATCTAATCCCGTCGACTTAAATAGTTGGGCAGATCGTTTTCCACTTATTTTACTTTCATTAGTCCCTATTACTGCTTTGGCATCAGTTAGTCGTCTTCTAAAGGATTTCACAGGTAACTTCTTTGACAGGATGATTTCAAAAATCGTTTGTAATTCAGTCAACGTAAACTTAGGTGGCAATAAAGCAATAGGCAAAGCCGTATACAAGGTTTTTGCACGTAAGCGTTTTATAGCTTTTTTTAGCAAATTATTATGATCAAATGCTAAAGACATTCTTTTAGCTTCTTCAATTGGATGCCAAGTAGTGTGATTTAATAGTTCCTGATCGATTTTAGTAGCATCGATCAATGCAAAATATAAGATAGTCACAGCCCATCCTCGTGGGTCTCGCTTTGAATTTCCCACTGTTTCAACTTGCTCAAGATAAGACAACTTTACACCTGTTTTTTCATGTAGCTTTCGCAAAGCCGTTTGATCCAAATCTATATCATTTTTCAAATCAATGAAACCACCAGGTAATGCAATATTGTCTTTCTCTGGTAAGCTATCACGTGAGACTAAAAGTATCTGTAGTTTTCTATCTATTATAGAGAAAATCGCCATATCAACCGTCGTTAGCGGAACATCAAAATCACTCGATTTATAGTTTTCTAAAAACTGATTTTCTTCTTTTGAATCTTTCACAATATCGCTACTCTTAGTTTAAATAGCCATCATCCAGTAAGGATGATGGCTATTGTGATAATGTATCAAATAATAGACTGATTCAACCTAGCTCTGATTTCAGCCAAAGATGTTTCACGTCGAATCTGTCCATCTTCAAATACGACTTTTAAAGCCCCTTGCTGTTCTTGGTCTTTACTTTGTTGATCAAAAAGAACAAAGCCTCTGCTATCCTCCTCAACTCTTAATAAGCCAGAAGCTGATTTTTTATCGCCTCGATCGGTTACTGGATCTTTAGAGATATTACGACCAACACCTTCAACTTGTCCCCAAGTAGCCTTCATAGCAAAACCAAAACTATCCCGAGTTATGTGCTGATAGGTGTAGCTTCCAATACCAAATACAATATTACTTGATGCAAAACCTTTTTCTTCTAACTGCTCTAAAATAGCTTGGGCGCGTGGTAATGTTATAGAGTCACCATAGATCAAACCAACGTGTTCATCTAACATTTTATAGCCATTTTCTGTCACCGTGCCTCCAAATACCTCCCATAAACACTCTACTGCACCTTTGTATTCTGATGAGTTGATTGGTGCATCTGGATCGCCAGCAATCACTTTTACTGGGTCTCCACTATCAGGGCGAAAAACAACTTTGGCTAAACCTAAAGTATTCTTTTTTCGCGATAATATCTCAGCTTTCAATTCTTGAGTATATTCTGTGATTACTCGCCAAAAATCCCAAGTATCAGAAACAATACTCACAACACCTGTTGGGTATAAATCCGTAATTAAGGTGCGAAAAGTATCTATTTCATTATCTTCCATTCCCATACTCATGACGCTGTGTTCTGTTGCAGGAACTGATACACCGACAACATCATCCTCTGCATTATAAATATCTTCAGCGTAGTCAATTGCCGCAACGGTATCTGTTCCGATAAAGCTTGTTAAGTGACCAAAACCCGATTGAGCTGAGTCAACAATGCCGCTCATACCACGTGAGCTAAAATCATGTCCTTGAATATCGACAAAGTCTAACGGAGCGCCCGTTTTGATTGCATATTTTATAAAAAGCTTTCGATACTCCAACGCGATGGTTGCAGTCGTTGACGTTTTCCAAATTTCTGCACTGATTGCTGTCTCAATATAATTGGTCAACCAAAAGAACTCAGGCAATGTGTTTATTACTGTAAACATTGGCACTTTAATATTCACTCGACTACCTTCTGGCAAAGCTTTTATTCTTAATGGCAAATAACCTAAATCGTGTAAATCTTCTATGTGATCAAGTGGAATTGCGCCCTCACCTAATGATTTATCCATTCGTTTTTTATATTTCATCAAAACTTCATCTTTTGGCTGGTCGAAAAATCCTTGTTGCCATGCCCTAATTAAATAGTTTTTAGTAAAACCTTGTAAGCCAACAAAGACAACGCGATCATCAAATCTATCAGATACAGGGGCTAATCTTGATGATCTGGGAGTGAAGTTTGAGTATACATATTGCGTTCCTAGAGGATATTGCCTTCTGTGATCAGCTTTATAAAAATCAATCGTATTTAATGGGTTGTAAGTCATATTTTGGCACTCCTCTTATTTGTATTGCATGAAAAATCTATTATGGTCAATTTGTTATCTTCCTTTTGAGGAAAACTATTTGTTGTGAATATCTCATCTATTAATCCATCAAACACCTCCAATCCTTTGCTGAATATTCCATGTGTTACATACAATATGACTCGGTCACATTGTTTCTTTTTTAATATCTTTGCTATTTCAATAAATGTTCTACCGCCATCACAAATATCATCAATAATGACTGCTGTTTTACCTTTGATATTTTCACTTGTTAACTGGGTATTGCTAATTTCACCGGTCTTTGGGTCTCTTATTTTTTCTGCATAAGCTATCTCACTTATTGAAAAGGTCTGAGCAACTTCTTGGCATTTTTTAATCGCTCCTTTATCAGGACAAATCAGAACCGTATTATTTGATTTAAGTAAATCACTTAATACTTGATGACTTGATAAAATCTCAGCCTGACTAATATTGTTTGCACCTGTTAATTCTTCAGTAAGAATACTGTGTGCATCCCAGACGGTAAGAGCATGTAGATCAAGATCGTTAATCAACTTTGCCACAACTTGTAATGAAAATGCCTGACCCACTGCACACACACGATCCTGTCTTGCATAAGGAAAGTAGGGAATTTCTACATTTACTTGCAACACCTCACCTTCCTTTTTTTTATTCATTAAAGCATTATGAACTAATAATAGGCTCATCAAATCATCACTACTGCGAATATCTGCTCGAATATCAATTGCTTTACTGTGAGTTAAATCACCCGCATTTAACTGATCATTCAATTGCACATGAACCTCACCACCAGAAAATATGGATATATCTGTTTGTATTTGATGTGATGTTATTTGAATTGTCATGGCGCCTCCCTGTATATATTGTCACTATAACCTCTTATTTGAGGTATATACTGTCATAGGGTCAGTATATAAGTCAACAGTTTTTCCTGATTTTTTAATATAATAATATTTTTTACTTTTTGTTATTCGCTATAAGGCTATCCACTACAGCGTTTTCAAGGTTATACTTGCCAGCAAATTACCCATATTTCAATATAATTATTTCCTATTAAACACAGCAATGACCTGTTATAGAGCAAAAGAAAAACTGAAATCACCGCTAGCAATGCGCGATGGTGTATCGGCGAGTCGTGTCTGGCTTCCGAAAAACAAGGATGATAATTGGCATACTATTTTAGATTTTTTAATAGAGCGTTTCCCATTTATTGGTGAAACTATTCTTAAAGAACGCATGTCACGTGGGGATATTGTTGATCAAACTGGAAAAAAATTTAATGATTCTTCTAAATATGTAGAAGAGGTTTTTCTATTTTATTACCGTGAAATTCCTAATGAGAAAAGGATCCCCTTTGATGAAAAAATACTCTTTAAAGATGAGTATATTATTGTCGTTGATAAACCCCATTTCATTCCCATTACGCCCACAGGTCGGTATGTTAAAGAAAGTCTCTTGTCACGCTTAAAGCATCGTTATCAAAATGAAGATATTAGCCCGATACATCGACTAGACAGAGAAACAGCCGGCGTGGTGATGTTTACCTGCGATTCCACGGTTCGGGGTGCATACCAAACATTGTTCCAAAAACGCCAAGTTGATAAGGTTTACCACGCCATAGGACGTAAGTCAGACACCCATTTCCCTTTAACACATAAAAGTCGAATTGAAAAAGGCGACCCTTTTTTCTTAATGAAAGAAGTAGAAGGAGAAATAAATGCTGAAACTCACATCGAATTACTGCAGAAAAATGACTACCACGCTAAGTATTGTTTAAAACCTGTCACTGGAAAACAACATCAGCTACGCGTACACATGATGTCATTGGGTATTCCTATTATAAATGATCCTTTTTATCCAAAATTACTCGCTTGTAAGGGTGAAGATTATTCAAAACCATTACAACTACTGGCTAAAACTATTTCATTTATTGATCCAATCACACACCTACAGCGTAGCTTTGAGAGTAAACTAGAATTAAATTTTTCAAGGGAAGACATAAAGCCATGAAGACTTTCAATAATTCCAAGCTCTTCTTTTAACATTAAATTAGCAATGGGGCAATCATGACGTTTCAGTAATGCGAAAACTTAAGGCTCCTCGGTAAATTCAACTAGGTATTGAAGGAGACTGATAACTAGTACACCAATCTTTAAAATAATAGGGGGTGCCATTAGTAATTATTAATATACCTTAAATTAAATTCTTCTATTTATATACTTTTTTGATATGCTCTAGTTAATGAAGTTAATCATCACTGAGCCATCTATATTAAGAATTTTCTTGAACAAGACTAAGCTTATATTGTTTATGGTATTTTTACTTATTTCAGCTTGTAATAGTGTTTATCCAGAAGCCGATAGTAATCAACAAAACAATAAGAACAGCGAGATACTGAAATATAAAATTTCAATCAAACAAAATATTAAACTTGGACAAAAAGTAAACCTACACTTTACGCTATCGAATAATAGTGATAAGGACATTAGCTTTCTAACGTGGGGAACACCATTCGAGTCATCCATATCCAGCAATATGCTATCCATAAAATCTAATCGTAATATTCTTCCCTATCAGGGACGCATGGTAAAAAGAGGCAAACCCACTGCAAACGACTTTATCACGATTAAAGCAAAATCAACCCTCAAACAAGAACTTGATATCAGTAAAGCTTACGCGTTTAAGACACAGGGAACATATTTTATAACTTACAAAAACAGCTTATTAAAGCTTGAAACACCTTTAAATAAACAATCACTATTAGAAATTTCCCCTTCTAATCTGATTCAAACCTTAATTACTCCTTGAGACAGAAATGTATGAAAGCTCTTAACCCGTTATTGTCATCACTCTTCTTCTTAATCCTTTCATCCCTTATTACAGTTGCTAACGCGGAAGACCTTCCTGTAGAAATAGATATAAAACTTGATATATTGCAACAGAAACACAACCGTAACGATGCCGTCATTGTTCAAACAACCTTTACTAATACCAGTAATAAACCTATCAAAATACTTAAGTGGAATACGCCCTTAGAAGGTAAGTTTTATGCTGAAATTTTTACGGTTAAACATGAAAATGGTAAACCTATTGCTTACTTAGGTAAGCTAGTAAAACGCCACCCTGCTACCGAAGATGATTTTGTAACACTTAAAGCCAAGCAAAGTATTGTTGCTAGTTTGGATCTATCAAAAGCTTATGCATTATCTAATGTAGGTCGTTACACTGCGCAATATAGAGTTAATAATAAATCTGACAATAAAGCCACCTCTCAGCAAGTTGCCAGTTTTGAAATTAATGAAAAACGCAAATTAAAGCCTTTACAGAAACAAGCAAACTTTACTTCTTGTTCATCTTCACGCGTTAGCGTCTTAAATAATGTGATGCCTCAAGCGGTTAATATCGCAAATAATGCTGTCAATGCACTCAATACAACAGCAGTTGAGAATCGACCTGCTGCAACACGATACACGACTTGGTTTGGTAGCTACACCATTGATCGATACCAAACCGCTACAACGCACTTTGATAGCATTAAAGATGCCCTTGACAATCAACAGATCAACTTACATTGTGACTGTAATGAATCACATATCGCACATGTATTCCCGAACAATCCTTATAATATTCATCTTTGTTCTTCTTTTTGGAATTTAGGTATAACAGGGACGGATTCGCAGGCAGGAACCATTGTGCATGAACTATCTCATTTTATCGCGGTTGCGGATACAAACGATCATGTCTATGGTCAAAGTAGTGCACGAAATCTTGCCTTAACCAACCCGATAAATGCACTTAACAATGCAGATAATCATGAATACTTTGCTGAAAACACCCCTTTTTTAGCGATGACTGGTGGGACGGAACCACCTGAAGTTGAAGTGGACTCTTTTGAACCTGACGATAACCAAGAAACCGCAACGTTATTAACGGCTGGTACTCCGCAGGAACACAGTATCGTCGCTGGCGATGATATAGATTATGTTAAAATCATTATTACTGACTCAGCCAATATCACTCTTACAACATCCGGTAGTTCAGGTGACTCTATTCTTACTCTTTATAATGTTAATGGAGAAGAAATTGAAACTAATGATGATTCAGGTAGTGGACTTTTCTCACAAATAATTAGGACACTGACACCTGCAACTTATTATGCAAAAGTAAACAGTTATAATAGTTCCATAATATCTACTTATTCTATTACTCTCACCTTGGGTGAGCCCGATTCTGCAGATCAATATGAATCAGATAATTCACTTGCAACTGCTGGGTTAATTACGCCTAGCTCATCTCAACTACATAGTATTATTCCAAGTGGAGATGAAGACTGGTTGAAAATCATTGTCAGCCAAACTTCATCCTTAACACTAACAACATCAGGGGAAAGTGGTAATGACACGGTCTTAACACTATATGATAACGATAGTGAACAAATTGATTCTGATGATGATGGCGGTGATGGTCTTTATTCTAAAATCGAGTATTCACCAATCACTCCAGGAATCTACTACGCAAGGATCAAAGGATATTCTTCAAATACCATTTCAAGTTACAATGTCATTCTAACATTACATCAAATTATCCTCGACTCTGATAGTGATGGAATGCCTGATAGTTGGGAAATCAGTCATGGTCTAAATCCCAATAACCCCGCTGATGCACAACTAGACAGAGATGATGATGGCGTAAATAACCTTGATGAATACTTAGCAAATGGAGCTATACAGGGCGTTATTCCTGTCATTATGCAATTACTACTTTAATCATGTGACTTGAAACAAGGATTAATCATAACTTCCTTAGAAAAACCATATTTGATACACTCTCTATCACTTGATTTGAAACGAAATGTAACTCATGCCCTATTTCTTAGTCGTTTTTGCTTATTTAGTTGGTTCTGTATCCAGCGCCATTATTAGCTGTATTGTACTTAATAAAGTTGACCCAAGAACCGTTGGATCCAAAAACCCCGGTGCTACCAATGTTTTACGTTATGCAGGTAAAAAAGCGGCTTTTTTCACCTTAGTGGGTGATGTTGCTAAAGGTGTTATTCCCGTTGCAATGGGTCATGCTTTAGACCTTGATTGGGGATGGCTTGGCATCATTGGTCTTGCCGCATTTTTGGGCCATTTATATCCTATTTACTATGGGTTTAAAGGCGGTAAAGGTGTTGCTACTGCACTTGGCGTATTCCTTGGCTTGCAGCCCGTTATTGGTGTTGTGGTAGTGATTAGCTGGTTGATTGCAGCGTTAATTTTTAATATCTCATCACTAGCAGCATTAATTGCCACATTACTTGCCCCATTCTATTTTTATTGGGTTACAGGTTCTGTAAATTTATTAATAATTCTACTGGTAATGACGGCTTTGATATATTGGCGCCATCGTTCAAATATTGAAGAAATAGTTGCGGGTACTGAAGATAAGATTGTAGAAAAAGGCAATAAGGTTACTGAAGATCAGTAATGAAATCTGCTTTAGATGACATCGTAAGCAATACACAATTAGAACACCAACAAATATCATCCCAATCAAAAATCTTTCCAATATCGCTACTCGCTGATGACATAGAAATCGCTGGTAATGTGGGTAGTTTATTCCGCCTTTCTGAAGCTTTTGGTATTGAGAAGATTTACCTTACGGGCACAACCGTCGTTCCACCAAAGTATAAAATTAGAAAAGCAGCACGTGCTACTGATAAGAAAATACCTCATGAATACTCAACCTCAGCAATTGAGGTAGTTAATCATTTAAAATCAAAAAACTATAAAATAATCAGTATTGAAATTACTACACGAAGTCAGGATCTTCGTTCATTTAACATGCCGAATAGACAACCCATTTGTATTATCCTTGGATCTGAAAATAAGGGCATTAAACAATCATTACTTGATGCATCAGATCATACCTTGCACATTCCTATGTATGGTGAGAACTCTTCAATGAATGTTGCGAACTCCTGCGCGATTGCTTTGTACCAATTAGTCCAATTCTATGCAACCTAACACTTTCTTAGCGCAGCCAGTCACTAAGCTTAAGGGAGTCGGACCTAAAATGGCGGAGAACTTATTAAAGATTGGCATTGAAAAGGTCAGCGATTTACTTTTTCACTTACCGTTGCGTTATCAAGATCGAACCCGCATATACCCCATAGGAAGCACCCAACACGGTCAAGAAGTTGTGATCAAAGGTGAAGTAGAACATTCGGAAATCGTTTATCGCGGTAGACGTATGATGATTTGCACGCTCGCTGATAATACTGGGATGATAACCCTACGTTTTTTCCATTTTAGTAATGCGCAGCAACAAAGTTTAAGCCGTGGAGTACGACTGAGATGTTTTGGTGAAGTAAGAATAGGAAAAAACAATCGTGAGATGATACATCCAGAATATAAAATCCTGCAAGAAGATGAAGCACTTGTCTTAAGCGACTCATTAACACCAATTTACCCAACAACAAAAGGCTTACAACAGCGTAGTTTATTGCGTTTAATAGGTGAAGCAATCGCACATTTAGCTGAACAGGAAGACTTAATCCCGCAAGATATTTCTCGCCAATACGACATCAGTAATCTAAATCAATCCTTACTTATTCTTCATAAACCGTCTTCAGAAATATCCGCATCACAGTTGTTAGAGCGCTCCCATCCTGCTCAACAACGTCTTATATTTGAAGAACTGTTAGCACATCATCTGAGCTTACGAAAACTGCGCGAGCAACAAAAGCAAACCTTGGGAACTCCTATTCCATTAAGTAATAACTTTTTCAATGAACTGATGCGTTCATTACCTTTTGATTTGACCACAGCTCAAAAAAGAGTCGTAAAAGAGATTAACCAAGATTTACAGCATAGCTGGCCAATGAGCCGGTTAGTTCAAGGTGATGTGGGGTCTGGTAAAACACTGGTTGCAGCCGCAGCAGCATTAAGTGCTATTGAAGCTGGTTTTCAAGTCGTATTAATGGTGCCTACGGAAATATTATCTGAGCAGCATTACAAAACTTTTCAAACATGGTTAGAACCCTTAAACCTTAAAGTTAGTCTAATCTCAGGTAAACAAAAGGTAGCGAAAAAGCGCAGTGCGCTTGAAGATGTAGCATTAGGTCTAAGCCACCTTATTGTCGGGACACATGCTTTATTTCAAAACAGTGTCAAATTCAAAAATCTTGGCTTAATTATTATTGATGAACAACATCGTTTTGGTGTGCATCAGCGTTTAGCCTTACGTGAAAAAGGCAAACAACAGGACTTTTATCCACATCAGTTAGTCATGACAGCTACCCCTATTCCCCGTACGCTGGCAATGACAAGTTACGCGGATATGGACTATTCCGTTATTGATGAATTACCACCGGGTAGAACACCGATTAAAACCGTTGTGATGAGTAACTCTCGTCGTGATCAAATCGTTAAACGCATAACCAGTGTCTGTAAGGACGGCGCACAGGTTTACTGGGTCTGTACATTGATTGAAGAATCAGAAGCCTTACAATGTCAAAATGCAGAAGAAACATGGGAGCTATTAAAGAATGCTTTACCAGAGCTTAAAATTGGTCTAATTCATGGGCGGATGAAGTCTGATGAAAAAGAACAGATAATGAGTTCATTCAAAGCAGCAGGGATAAATTTACTTGTTGCTACTACAGTCATAGAAGTAGGTGTTGATATTCCCAATGCATCGTTGATGGTAATTGAAAATGCAGAACGCCTAGGTTTAGCACAACTGCATCAGTTACGTGGTCGTGTCGGTCGTGGTAGTAAAGCCAGCAGTTGTGTTCTTATGTATCAGTCACCTCTTTCAAAAAATGCACATAAACGCCTTGAGGCACTAAGAAATAGCAATGATGGCTTTGAAATTGCAAAAATTGATTTAGAAATACGAGGACCTGGTGAGGTATTTGGGACACGTCAAACAGGTGAATTACAATTTAAAATTGCCAACCTTATGAATGACCAAGCACTGTTACCTAAGGTGCAAGAAATTGCTCAAGTGATATTAGAAAAACACCCTGATAGGGTTGATCCATTGATCAATCGCTGGATAAAACGTGCTGAGGATTACTCATCTGTTTAGGACATTTTTATGTATTTAGGCTTTTACTTCGGTTTATTAGAAATTCTCATATTCTCATGAAAACATTCTAATTGTTCAAAAAAGGGGGGGATGCCATGTAAATAAACAGTCTAATAACTTACAGTCTCTACATTATGCACTCTGTTTAATGAATGGTACTTCTTCTACCAATTTAGCATACTCAGTTTTATACTGATCTGCCATAGCAGATAATGAAAAGAATTCTTCAGTGTAGTTTTTAGCTTTTTCGCCCATTTCAATGCGAAGTTTTTCTGAATCAATTAACTCTTCTAAATACTTTTCTAATTCAAATTCTGTCGCTGCAACAAAGCCTGTATCTTTGTGTTGCACAACCTCATCATTACCCGGTATTTTAGTAACAACAGCTGGGACTCCTGAGGCTTGTGCCTCTAATAAAGCAAGTGACAACCCTTCATAAGCCGATGTTTGAAAATAGATATCTAGCGTAGGCAATAATTCCAAAGCTTCACTACGATCTAACATCCCTGTCACGGATACACCTGCAGACTCTAATAGATCCACATCTTCTTTCTCACCACCACCAATCCAAATAAATTCAATATCATTTCTTTTTTGGTTAATTCTATGGGCAATTCTTGCAAACACTTTAGGATCTTTCTGTAATGAAATACGTCCTAATACACCCACTTTTACTTTTTTATTTTTAACAGAATAATCTTTTGCTGTTAACTGTTCTATATCAATACCATTACTGATTCGTAATAAACGATCCGTATTGCCATGAGTAATATCTTTTTTAATAATCTCAAACTCTTCTTTACCACAAGCGACTATTTTACCACCTAACCAATAGCCAATATGTTCAAAGTATTTGTATAATTTACGTTTAACGGGGTTTTCTATTAAAGGGTAATGGATAGCATGTGATGTATAGAGCAATTGCTTATTTTTACCTAAAATAAAACCCGCAACGCGTGCTAAAAAGCCACCTTTTGATGAATGCGTATGGATCACATCAGGATTAAGGCTTTTAATATACTTAGTCAATTTGATTAAAGCCTTAGTATCCATAACAGGGTCGATTGAACGACTCATTTGCACATGATGTAACGCTACTTTTGGATCAAATTTTTCTCGCCAGTTTTTAGGTGTGTTTTCACGAATAGAATGTAATACAGAGACTTGATAACCATCATTCACCAGGCGATTAGCCATATCAACGACCCATACAAACACGCCGTGCTCCATCGGTTCTATTACATGTACTATGTGCATAATTAGCCTGCTTATTTTTATTTATTAATTATCAGTCTTATATTTCTTTAGTCAGTGTATTTTAATTATTTTAATACAAAGAGATCTTTCTGAGAGTCTTAATAATTAATTAAGTATGATTTCAACTGACTGTTATAAATCTATAGGTAATCATTATAGCAAGCAACCCGATTAGCTTGCATTTTTTTCCAGACAAAAGGAAGCCCCAGAAAGTATAAATAATCTCTTCATTTCTAAGTTTGATCCGCAAGGTGCAATTACTTTTATTTTTCTAGATTCTAGTTGTCTGATCACTCTACTTAGACTAATTTCCTTTTTATTATTACCTTCAATTATACTGATCCAACGTAACGACAAACAAACATAGTCAGGCTTTAAATGCTTAAGAAGTTGTACCGTTTCAGCTGAAACATAAAAACCACACAAGCCGAGCTTGCACTCCTGTAATTTTATTAGATTTACAAACTGAAGATAAGTTTGTCTATGATTATCATCTAGTTGTGTTGGTAAATTAAAAGTCAAAGAAGAACTTTTGTCCCCCACTTTGTATAAAGCTGACTCTAACCATTTCAAAAAATGACTACTTTTAAGAGATTCCTTACTCAGATTAATTAAATACTGATTAGATCTATCATCTTTTTTCAAAAGCATATGAAATACTCTACTCAGTTTAACTTTATCCCAGAATATTTCCTTAGTAGTGTACATATCACCGTTAGAAGCCTTAAAAAGTAATTTATTGATACTCTCAGTTTGTAATTCAGATTTATTCAAAGACAAAAAATAAAATGACTGTTTATTATTTTTATCACTTATATCTTTCAAGTTAGTTAATACTTTAGTATTAATACTAATGTTTTTAGACTTGAGTATTTTTTTAAGCAATACACTTTCATTTTGCTTCGCCGTATTGGATAAATCCACTCTACTATTTATTTGAGTTTCGCCTTGTTCAGCAATGGGAAAACCAGTAGCATTCTGATAATAATCAGTTAAGTTTTGCACCCAAATTTGTAAACATTTTCTTCCTCTATACACTGAAGGAATAATATTTATTCGTGCTCTGAATAATTCATTATTTTTCTTTTTCATCGATATGATTAACGAGTGGTCAACTCTTGTGCGCTGTATCTGATCATTCAAGTAACTATTATATAAATGATGTTCATCTTCAACGACAAAGTCACTAATCGTGAAACTATGTAAGCGACTATTTGACGATACATTAAATAAGCTAAGGTAAGCAGAATTAGCAAAAAGGTGGATATCTCTGGAGATATAAGAAATTGCGATACTACTTGTCTCAACTATGTAACGTCCTCTTTTTTCTGAAATCCCTAGGAGACGTTTACTGCGGCGAAAGTCTGACTTTAGTTTTACTATTTGAATCAAGTATAGTAAGAACAAAATTGTATCTTTGCTATTACGATCGAAGTTAACTTTAGCAAACTGTATGTTGTTATATGGTGTTTTTAATGAAGTAGTTTCTGATGTTTTCGATAATATAACAACGGTGGCATCCAAACTATGTTGCCAAATCATATCTGACAGGCGATCTATAGAGTAAGAGGAATCTTCAGGTAAGAATATAAGCGTAGAATCTTTTAAGTATTTAAGTGCTTTTTTAATTTCTACAGTTTTTGAATCCACTGATTTTATTCGGAAACGTATATGTGTTTCGTTAAGAATTTCTATTAAGTCAGAATATAAACGATTATTCTGTCCAATAAAAATACAATGTAAACCACGTGATCCCATAAAGTCGAACAATACTTGAGGCTAGTTTAATTAACATTGCTTACCCGACTATCTTTAATTTTTAAGAGATATAAGGACAACAAACCTTCAATCTAGATTCCTCAGTTGATCGCTTCAAGCAGGTAGTATGCATATATTATGCATGAAATTACTGCTTTTTCTAACTTCATCCTATAGATGGGAAAGTTATAGGTTCAATGGGAGTGGTGTATTCTACGTCTAAATGATGAAACTATCCCAATAAAAAAACTAATTAGGATCTATTAATTGGTACGATTTTGGAAGTCCCTTTATCGATATTTTTATCATTGCTTTTAAAAATCCAAGGTGTGTAACCACTAACCACTGTTTTCAATGACTTCTTAATGGTCTCGACATTATCACTCAATAGTGCAGTATTTAGTTTCTCTAAAAGACTGTTCAACTCTTTTATACTTAGAAACTCTTCATTGGCTTGCATTATACGACTATGCTCTGTTCGCTTTACATTATCACCAATCAGTAATTCTTCATAAAGCTTTTCTCCAGGTCGTAAACCTGAGTAACTAAGTTCTATATCACCATCAGGATTACTTTCATCTTTCAAGTTCAATCCTGAAAGCCTTATCATTTTAGTCGCAAGGTCACAGATTTTCACAGACTCACCCATATCGAGAACGAATACATCTCCGCCCTGTCCCATTGCTCCTGCCTGTATCACTAATTGTACAGCCTCGGGAATTGACATAAAGTAACGAGTGATATCCTTATGGGTTACAGTAATTGGTCCACCATCAGCAATTTGTTGCCTAAATTTAGGAACAACAGAACCTGAAGAACCAAGTACATTACCAAAACGTACCATCGAAAAAGTTGTTGTACAGTTAGGGCTATCCGCAAGAGACTGTAGAACCATCTCAGCAATACGTTTCGAACACCCCATGATATTAGTAGGTCGCACGGCTTTATCGGTTGAAATTAAAATGAATGTTTCAACGTTTGATGAAAGTGATGTCCGTGCCAGTGTTCTAGTACCAAAAATATTATTTGTTAAACCCGCAATTGGATTTTCCTCTACTAAAGGAACATGTTTGTATGCAGCGGCATGGTAAACAGTTTGGACTTTGTTACGTGTAAACAACCTATCCAGTAAAGATTGATCTCCACATGAACCTAATATGCGTTCTATCTCAATTTCATCTTCGAGATTGGACATGATTTCTGTCAGCTCTTGTTCAATCTGATACAAAGCAAATTCACTTAGCTCAAGCAAAATCATTTTCTTAGGTTTTAATTGTAAAACCTGCCTACATAATTCAGAACCAATCGAACCACCAGCACCCGTAAGCAAAACGACTTTACCTGAAATATTGGCAGGTAATAGTTTATTATCAGGCTTCACGGGGATTCGACCTAGAAGATCATCAATATCAATATCTTTAATGTCTGAAACTCGTAGGTCGCCACTGGTAAAATCTGCTACTGCGGGAATAGTTCGAACTTTAACTGGAAAAGGCTCCAATCTATCAATAATAAACTGCCTTTTTGATCTATCTACAGATGGCATAGCAATAATAACTTCTGTATTTACTTCTTCTTCTATTAAAATTGGTGCTGTTTTATCAAAACTTTTCACATTCATACCAGAAACATTCCAGCCTCTTAGTGACGCATCATCATCGATAAAACCCTCTACACTATATGCGTCATCATCAGCAAGTAGTCCGGCAAGCTGCGTACCCGCAACACCTGCACCATAGATATAAACCCGTTTACTTTTATCTCTATTCTTTTTATCACCGTACAACCAATACTGGAAAAGTAAGCGACTCCCGGCCATATAGGTAAAGGTACCAAGCCAATACAAAATGACACTGGACTTAGTCAAAATTGAAAAACCAATTAGCTTAGTAATGATTGCCCAACCCAAAGTAGAAACTAAGGTAGCAATGAGAATATTAATAATCGTTTTATTTTGAAAACTACGTAAAACAGACTTATATAATCCTGTCTTAATAAGTATTGGAAAGAAAATAATAATGGGCAAGAAGTAGAGAATTAATTCTTTTAGAACCGGAACTACAAAGGTATTATTTCCAAGTGATAATGCAGTCCATAGCAATATAGGCAACATGACTGCATCAAGTGCAATCATAATTAAGCGTTTTTGACTACGTGACCTTTGAAGAAAAAATGATTTCAATTTACTTAACATAAAATAGCTTTATATAAACCTTGTCAGTTATTTAAGAATACTGTCATTATCTGATTTAAAGACGTTAAAAAATTGCGACAACTGTTTTTAAAATCAAATTAAAATCCAACCAAAGTGAACGATCTTTGACATAGTCCACATAGTAGTCTAGCTTGATCGGTAGAACTTTGTTCTTATACTCACTCACTGGATCTTCTGCATCAGTAAGTAAATCATTTTCATTCACAAATTCTATAGATGCTCTATCCGTCATCCCAGGCGGTACAGATAAAACGATATCCCGAGTAGCTTTTGGGTAAAACTCTACATATTCAGGCACTTCAGGTCTGGGACCAACAAGGCTCATCTCACCCATTAGTACATTAAATAACTGAGGAAGTTCATCTAACTTATATTTACGTAAGGTATTTCCCACAGGTGTAATTCGTGGGTCATTGCCCGTTGTTACTTTATTACCTAACTGTTCAGCATTGATAACCATGGTTCGGAATTTTAAAACTTTAAAATGCTTCCCATTTTTGCCCACTCTAACCTGTTTAAATAATACGTTTCCACCATCTTTAAACTTTATTAATAAAGCAATAATAATTAGCACTGGTGATAAAACTAGTAGCCCAGGAATTACAAAAAATAAATCAAATAGTCGTTTTTTAATCATTATTAGTCACATTCTTACAAACTTTTTTAACCGCTGCTATCACTCTTTCAACATCAGTATCAGTCATTTTAGGGTATATAGGTAAACTTACTGCTCGATTAAATACATTTAATGCAACGGGAAAATCATTTTCTTTATAGTCGTATCTATCTCTCCAATAAGGTTGCAAATGTAAAGGAATAAAATGAACACTTGTTCCAATTCCTTCTTCCACCATTAACTCAATAAACTTATCTCTATCAATAGAAATTGACTCTAAATCAAGCTGTAAAACATATAAATGCCACGCATGAGTATCATCAGGGTAAGCTACATATGGCGTAGTTAAAGGTAAATCTGTAAATGCTTGGGTGTATTGCTCACCTATCCATTCGCGTCGTTGCTGAAACTCTGTCGCTCGTTTTAATTGATGGATACCAATTGATGCTGCAACATCCGTCATATTGTATTTATATCCAGGCTCTACAACTTCATAAAACCATGAAGGTTTATCAGAAGTATATCGATCAAAAACATCACGATTGATTCCATGTAAACGCATGGTCTTCATCCGAGAAAGATAATCTTCATTCTCAGTAGTAATCATTCCGCCCTCACCTGTCGCAATAGTTTTTGTAACATAAAAACTATAAACAGTAATATCAGAAATTGAACCTATTGTTGTTCCTTTCCAAGTCGTTGGTAAAGCATGAGCAGCATCTTCAACAACCTTGACATCAAACTCCTTAGCTATACTTAGAATCTCATCCATATCACAGGATTGACCGGCAAAGTGAACAGGAAGAATTGCTTTAACTTTGTCGTTATTTTCAATAGCTTTCCTAATTAACTTAGGATCAATATTGAATGTATTAGGATCAATGTCTACCAACAAAGGATCTGCGCCAAGATAACGAATCACTTCTGCTGTAGCAGTAAATGTGTAAGGGGTTGTAATAACAACATCACCTTCCCCAATACCAATTGCTTCCAACGCTAAATGTAGCCCAGATGTTGCAGAATTTACAGCCAATGCATTTGATGCCCCCACAAAGTCAGCAAAATCTTTTTCAAACCTTGCTGACTTGGGACCTGTTGTCAACCAACCTGATTTTAACGTATCAACTACTTCTGAAATTTCGTCATCACCAATTAAAGGTAATGCAAATGGTAAAAAATTATCCAATTTAAATTTTCCTCAAGATATATTAAATTATTTGATGTACGTGTGTAAATATCACAGATATGTTCATATTCACAAACTATCCCCGAGTTTATGAGATGAAAAGTTTCCAATAATAAAAAGTTAATTACGTCTTTCTTTAGTTACAAGATAACGACTAAATCAATATTGCTCTATGAGTATGTTCTCTCAAAAAACATTTAAAATAGACGAGTCAATACTCGTAGCTACCACCCCCGTAATGACAACAGTTCCTCCCCTCAGGGCTTACTGCTTATAAAAACTCCCAAATATCATCATACGACTCAAGTGTTCCTTCTGGAGCATCTTCTTTATCTAACACTTCATAGATACAATAGGAAAAGTTTCCTATTGTATCATTCAAAGAATTTAGCCTTACAAGTTGTTGACGTGAACCAAATGTTATTGTCAATTCATCATCCTGTTGGAAAATAAAACTGGGGAAGATTA
Source organism: Cocleimonas sp. (assembly GCA_036478745.1). Taxonomy (GTDB): domain Bacteria; phylum Pseudomonadota; class Gammaproteobacteria; order Thiotrichales; family Thiotrichaceae; genus Cocleimonas. The sequence continues at coordinate 3,468 of JAZGEM010000065.1, read as the reverse complement.
AATTAGCCTCTTCTCTAGCTCCATCTATTGTTGGCAGTAATACACCTTCTAAAGGAAGATTCTGGGTTATTTCTCGATTAGTTACACTTTCTACCGTCACCATCATTCCGTGCAATGACAATACTTCCAAACCCATTCGTAAGCCTTGTTTTTGGAAAGAATCCATCCACCTCGCTACAGAAATTTGCCATAATCCAGCGTTATCTTTAGGGTCTTTGATAGCGACTAATTCCCCTACACGAGCAGGACTTTTTTCGTTTTTAATCTGGCATAAACCATAGCCACCAGAACTACTATTTTCTATTTTCCAGCTGTGAATATTTATGGCTCTGTCTTCTGCTAAAGCCTCTACATCAAGTTCAGTCCAAGGATTAGAAACTGATTCTTCTGCGGCAAGTGCTTCATAAATATTATCATCTTCAATATCTTCATTCACTTGATCCAAAAATGATTCAGTATCATTATCCCGTATCATAGTGATAACATCAGGCATTCTTATTGCTAAAAGCGCTTTATCATCACGTGGGAAGCGTTTATAACGCCTATTACGAATTGTTGTTAACACATAAACTAAACGCTTCGCTAAGCTATGCGTTAACATTGGCCATTTACTATGTTTCCCTAAATCAGAGTTCTCACTTAGACTTACAAACTGGTCAAGATGATTAATTACCGCTGATAAATCAAAAATTCGACTAGTGGGTGAATCTAAAAGATCACTTATCGGCATTAATGTTGCTGGCTCATCACTATTCATTAATGCTATATGAGCGTATTTACTTTTCACATTTGAAGCGTCAGACATGACTATAACTTCACTCAAAGTTTGAATAAAGAACTCTCTGACACGCATCACTTCAGATTCCCGAAGTGTATTCGGTGCTGAAAGTGCAACAATATTAATTAGTTTATATTGTTCCTCAATTGAAAAATTCTCACCATTAACATCATCTTTATGAGGAATGTCTTTCTTTTCAATATCATTTTCGCAAGCTAATAGGTATAAATGATGAATATCATGCCATATCGTTTTTTCATTTTTTGCATAAATACTATAATCGTTTAGTATCACCATACTCATGTACTGAATAGCTCTACCAATCGAAACAATCAATTTTTTACGAGAAATACTTTTTTTAGTCAGCATATCTAATGATGCTAGCTGATATGAACCAGCCAACTCCATTATTAATGATCTTTTCAAGTCAAAAATTTTCTGACTTCTCTCTGGCAAAGGAAATGACCGACTAAGAAAATGCCTATCTAAATTTTCAAGAATCATTTTCACGTAAGGAAGTAGAACTTCTGTTACGTCTATTCTCACCTGAGGAGAAACAGTATCCTGATTCAAAACGGTTATTGCTGAAAAAATACGACGGGTAGTTTCCCCCATATCAGTCATAGGAAGCTCAGCTACCCAACTTCTAGCTTTAGAAACCGTACGAATATTGATCTGGCTTTTAGAGTAGCTTGCTACTGACTCCTTGGATGATTTACTTTCGGATGGTTTTTTGTTTTTATTTTTGAATATGGCTAGGCTCATAAATGACCTTATTATTGTTAGTTTTTATTGTTTATGTCTGTCTAAGTACCTATATTAGCATTTTTCACTCATGAGTTACATAGCAAAGCTAGACCGTTTGACGGAAAGATAATTGCAATAATCTAATCGGTAGCTATTTTATTCTTTGGCGCCCCTCCTCTTTTTTGATATTTCTAGCTAACAACTGTTGTTGACAGTGAGATCTCAGCATAAGTTCTATTGGAAAATAAGTCTTTTTATGTTTAAGTGTGCACCCACGTGGAAAACTCTCAAGAGCATTAAAAATGGCAAGTTACAATACCAGTGAATTCAAAAGTGGTCTGAAATTTATTATGGATGGAGACCCCTATACGATTGTTGAAAATGAATTTGTAAAACCAGGCAAAGGACAAGCTTTTAGTCGTGTCAAAATACGCAACCTAAAATCAGGTAGAGTGATTGATAAAACGTGGAAATCGGGTGAAAAAGTAGAAGCTGCTGATGTCATGGAAGTGGACATGGAATATCTCTACGAAGATGGGGAATTTTGGCATTTTATGGAGCCTATAACCTTCGAGCAACATGCAGCAGAAGAAACTGCAATCGTTGATATTAAGTATTGGCTGAAACCACAGGAAAAGTACGTTATCACCCTTTGGAATGGTTCACCATTGAGTGCTACACCACCTAATTTTGTTGAATTAAAAATAACAGAATGTGATCCTGGAATTCAGGGAAATACAGCACAAGGTGCCACCAAGCCAGCGGTAGTTGAAACAGGGGCTCAAATTAAGGTTCCTTTGTTCGTCGAAGAAGGTGAAGTCGTAAAAATTGATACTCGTACAGGCGAATATCTTTCAAGAGTAAAAGATAGTTAACCGCTTTATATAACGCTTAATTACAATGGACTGGTCACCCAACACAAGCCTTGAAGTACGTAAATTGCGGGCTGAAATGTATCATGATATTCGTTCATTTTTTATGCAACACAATGTACTAGAAGTTGAAACCCCAGCATTATCTAATGCTGGCAATACCGACCCCTTTATAGAATCGATTAAAGTTCCTTTTAAACTCAATAGCAATGCAGAACTAACGAATAGATATCTGCATACTTCACCAGAATACCCCATGAAACGACTACTAGCAGCTGGTAGTGGCGATATATATCAAATCTGTAAGGTCTGGAGAAAAGGTGAAATTGGCGACAACCATAATCCAGAATTTACCCTTCTTGAGTGGTATAGAGTGGGTTTTAATTATCACGAATTAATGCAAGAAGTTAGCTCTTTGCTGCATAAGTTGTTGCATAAACTCATACCGACATTCAGCGAAGAACCAATTATTTACACTTATAAACAGTTATTTCTTGAAAAGTTTACAATCGACCCCCATATCGCTAGCAAAGAAATACTTGCTAACTGTGTAAAAGATAATATCAATGGGCTTGAAACAGACAATTTGGATAAACAAGCATTACTAGATGCACTGTTAACCCACTGTATAGAACCTAACTTTGAAAAAAATAGATTAACATTTATTTGCGATTATCCAGCATCACAATCAGCACTTGCACAAGTACGCACAGAGTCTGACTATGCTGTAGCAGAACGCTTTGAAGTATATCTAGGTTCAGTAGAACTAGGGAATGGTTATCAAGAAGAAGTTGATTACCAGCGCAACACACAGATTTTGCAATCAGAAAATGCAATGCGTAAAAAGCACAATTTAAAACAGGTTACAGAAGATGCTTTGTTTATTAAAGCATGTAAAAAGGGCATACCTCGTTCTGCTGGAGTAGCAATAGGACTTGATCGTGTACTAATGTGTATTTCTAATGAAAAATCCATACAGAAAGTTATTAACTTTCCATGGGATAAGGCATAATACACGGCTAGCACTTAAGACGTTAAATAAAGGGAGTTTCACATGAGTTTTTTTATATC
>JAZGEM010000064.1:0-102981 GCA_036478745.1 Cocleimonas sp. | reverse complement strand
TGTTTCAAAAAAAGAGTAACCACTGTCATCTGGACCTCTATGATGCAATACATCAGTCATCTCTTTTAGAGACTCATTGCTTAGATTTTGATTAAAATCTATAAATCCTGCTATTCCACACATTGTTAATAGTAACCCTATTTTATTTGCTAGTTTTTTATCTGGATAATTATAAGACAATAACGTTCATATCATTTAATGAAAATATCATCAGCTCTTTATTTTTTCCGATGAATAGTATTAAAAAACCTTGTTAAACAACAATCAATCCTTATAAAGGTCGACTAGTCATAAAAAAGTTAAATATAACTCTATATATACATTTAGAAAATACACAAACCCTATTAAACTATCCTAAAATCCTTCCTCAATAGATAAGTGGTTTGATTAGTTTGATAAAATCACTATCTGTTAGTAGATAAGAAATACAAATAATTATAAAATATGCACAGCTTTTTCTTTGATAGACATTTTCTTTCTAGAATCAATTATTTTGCAAAATTTTAATGAACGAAAGTTGTGTAGAGACTCTCTTAGATGCGTAAGTAAAAAGTCGCAAAAAGAGATGACAAGAAAGTTACCTAAATACATAAACAGTGTTAGGTAGCTTATCTATTAGTTACAACTATCAAAAAACTTACTTATATAAATGGGAAATTATGAATATAGAAAACTGTAAAATAGCAATCGTCGGTCTTGGTTATGTTGGCCTACCTCTTGCCATTGAGTTTGGTAAAATTATTCCTACTATAGGCTTTGATATAAATCAGCCGAGAGTGGAAGAACTGAAATCAGGCAAGGACAGTACGCTTGAAGTGGATTCTGATGAAATGGCTGAGGCAACAAAAATCAGTTACACCAGTACACTTGATGATATTAGTAACTGCAATGTCTTTATCGTTACAGTTCCCACACCAATTGATAAATACAATCGCCCAGACCTAACACCACTTGAGAAGTCAAGCGAGAGTGTTGGCACGATACTTAAAAAGGGTGATATTGTGATTTATGAATCAACTGTTTACCCTGGTGCTACGGAAGAAGTTTGTATCCCTCTATTAGAGAAATACTCCGGACTTAAGTTCAATGAGGATTTTTTCGCAGGCTATAGTCCTGAGCGCATTAATCCAGGTGATAAGGAACATCGCCTCCCTACTATCAAAAAAGTAACCTCAGGATCTACTCCTGAAATTGCTGAATTTGTTGACCAACTATATAAGAAGATCATTACAGCAGGCACACATAAAGCTAGTACAATCAAAGTAGCAGAAGCTGCTAAAGTAATTGAAAATACGCAACGTGATCTTAATATTGCACTGATCAATGAGCTTTCACTCATATTTAATCAACTCGATATAGATACACTGGAAGTGCTTGAAGCGGCGGGAAGTAAATGGAATTTCCTCCCCTTTAGACCTGGTTTAGTGGGCGGGCACTGTATTGGTGTCGACCCATACTACCTTACTCATAAGGCACAAGAAGTAGGATATCACCCAGAAATTATTCTCGCTGGCCGCCGCTTAAATGATGGCATGGCATCATATGTTGCCTCACAGCTTGTGAAAGCTATGATGAGCAAACAAATAGAAGTTAAGAACGCTAATGTTCTTGTAATGGGATTAACCTTTAAAGAAAACTGCCCTGACTTGAGAAATACCAAAGTTGTTGATGTTATTCAAGAACTAACAGATTTCAAACTAAACGTGGATGTTTATGACCCATGGATTAATGCTGAAGAAGCGCAACGTGAATATGGAATCACTCCTGTTTCTGCCCCCAAAGAAAATCACTATGATGCCATTCTTCTTGCCGTTGCTCATGATGAATTTAAAGAAATGGGTAAAGAAGGTTTAGATAAGTTATGTAAGTCTGAATCGGTTCTTTATGACCTAAAATACATTCTACCAGCTGACCAAGTTGATCTTCGACTCTAGGAAAAAATATGACTACACAATATAAAAAAGTACAAGATCAACTTCGAGAAAACCCAAAAACATGGTTGATTACAGGAGTTGCAGGATTCATCGGGTCAAACTTACTGGAAACATTATTAGGCCTTGATCAAACAGTCGTTGGTCTTGATAGCTTTGTAACAGGTCACCAATACAATCTTGATGAAGTACAGAGCGTCTTACCAGAAGAGCAATGGAATAAATTCACCATGATCACTGGAGATATTCGAAATTTAGAGGACTGTCAAAAAGCTGTCGATGGTGTGGATTATGTATTACATCAAGCGGCTTTAGGCTCTGTACCACGCTCAATAGAAGATCCTATTACTACGAATCAAGCAAATATTGATGGCTTCCTTAATATGCTAGTTGCTGCAAGAGATGCGAAAGTAAGTAGCTTTACCTACGCTGCTTCTAGCTCAACTTATGGTGATCACCCTGACTTGCCAAAAGTAGAAGATAAAATAGGAAAACCTCTATCACCCTACGCAGTAACCAAGGTGGTCAATGAGTTATATACCGATGTATTTGCAAAGACGTATAACTTTAGAGCCATTGGCTTACGCTATTTCAATATTTTTGGAAAACGTCAAGATCCGAACGGTGCCTATGCTGCCGTTATTCCAAAATGGATTGATGCCATGTTAAATCAGGATGATATCTATATTAATGGTGATGGTGAAACCAGCCGTGATTTTTGTTTCATTGATAATGCAGTAGAAGCAAATATACTTTCAGCCACAGCCGAAGATAGCGCAAAGAATGAAGTTTACAACGTTGCTGTAGGAGATCGTACTTCGTTAACTCAGTTATTTAACGAATTAAAAACAAGAGTTGCAGCATCTCAAGATAATAGTGATATTGCAGACCCTATCTATCGTGACTTTAGAGCAGGTGATGTAAAACACTCACTAGCTGATATATCAAAAGCGAAGAACAATATGGGCTATGATCCTCAATTTCGCATTGACGAAGGATTAGATGTTGCTATGAATTGGTACGTTGATTTCGCTGAAAAAAGTCAATAGTTTCAAGCCTATAATATGAATGTAAAGAAGAATACAAAAACTTTCATTGTTAAACCAACTATGTGAAAATTGAAAAATAACCACAAACAAAACAAAGGCTTATTATGAAAGTTGTATTCTTTATTCACTCCCTTAGATCAGGGGGTGCTGAAAGGGTATTAAGTTTATTAGCAAATGACTGGATAAATCATGGTCATGACATCACTATTGCAGTAAATGATATCAATGAAGTTTTTTACCCAATAAATAACCAGATAAATATTATAGATATTGGCGTCCAACATAAGGGGATTGCTAAAGGGATTACTGCAAACGTTGCTAGAGTCATTAAGATTAAACAAACAATAGTTGATACTGACCCTGATATTGTCATAAGTTTTATGACGACAATGAATATCAAAGTTACGCTAGCATCAAGATTAGCAAAAAAACCAATAATAATTTCTGAACGAACTAGCTTTGATGCACTGAAATCTCGTGCTTGGCGCACTTTAAGAAGGATTATTTATCCATACTCAAGTGCACTTATTGTTCAAACTGTTCAAGCGGCTAAAAGCTATGATTTTCTTTCAAATCTCAAAATCATTGAAAACCCTTTAATATTGCAAAATAAACATCTGAACCTTAAGCGTGAAAAGGTCATCTTAGCCGTTGGTACTCTTTATTCCGTCAAAGGTTTTGACATGTTAATTAATGCATTTTCGAAGCTGAAAAATATTGATGGCTGGAAACTAGTCATTTTGGGTGAAGGTGAAGATAGAAAAAAACTTGAAAACCAAATAAAACAATTAGATTTATCTGAAAAAGTGTTATTGCCTGGAACTGTTTCAGATGTGGAGTTCCATTATAAAAAAGCATCAATTTTTGTATTATCATCACGTACCGAAGGGTTTCCCAATGCTTTATGTGAATCTATGGCGAATGGCTGTCCCTCAATTGCATTTGATTGTTTAACGGGACCCAGTGAAATAATTAATCACCCACATAACGGCATATTAGTTGAGGCAGAAAATATACCTGAATTAACTCAAGCCATGCAAGACCTTGCTGATAATCCAGAAAAAAGAAAGTCAATTTCGAAAGAGTCAAAAAAGTTGGCAGACAGACTAAGCATTAATACGATATCCAGTAAATGGTTTGAAGCGATTGATAACGTAAGAAACCCCTGATCACCTCAGTTTATTTTTTATCTTGCTAAGCTCTATTCAACTTCATCAGAGCCTCTGAAAGATATAGCACCTCAATTTACAAGCTCGATGCAGTAAGTTATCCCGCCTTTATTACACCCAATTATGTAAAAAAGGCGGGGGTGCCATTATAAAATATGAAGCTCATTGATATGTATTATCTAAAGTGAGCCCCTAAGCCATCAAATACACTACCTGCTACTGGCTTTAAAAAGTCTGCAGAGTTTCTATCCGTACTAATGAACTCTACTTCACCTTCTATATCCCAAGAATTATTACCACCAGTACCTTCTAGATAGTCACCTCTCGAGTTTCCAGCTGAGAGGTTATTAGTGTAAACATTACCGTATTTACATGACCAAAATCCGAGAGTACCGTTATTGTACGATGTATTATTATAGACTTGTAATCCCTTGCCATGATTACAGCTAAACCCTTCTACCAAATTATCAAAAACAATATTATTTCTAGCTATGGTTCCTATACCAATTGCGTCATTGTTTTTCACGCCACCAAGCTTAATTCCATTTCCATCACCATCACTTATTCCATTATTGTAGACAAGGTTATATTCAACAATTGTGAAGTTGGAAACCCATGTATCAATACCATCATCTGAATTATGATAAATCGTATTATGAGAAATCAGGTTACCAACGCCATGGCTAACAGCTATTCCATCAGCATTTCCACCATCATTATAACCGCCCTGACCAAATAGACCTGCGTCTGAATTATCATTGAAAATATTGTTACGTATAATATTAAATGAGCCGCCTCTGCTACTAGGGCTTGGTCCATCAACACCATTTGTTATATGAAGACCACTCCCATTATTATGGTGAAGATGCACACCTTCAACGATATTATAATTACCTTTAAGACGAATTCCTGCAGCAGGCATCCCTGATACTTCAATATTTCTTATTGTTATATAATCTTCATCAATATAAATCCCTGTAGTTATAGAAAAACCTCGGGGTAATGATGATCCATCAAAAATTGCTTTTTCCCCAGGGTAACTTTCATAGGTGATTGGTGCTCCTGCCGTTCCACCATGAAATCTCAATGCCGTAACATCTCCTAAAGTCATGCTGTAAATACCACCTCTGAAAAACACAACATCACCTGCAACTGCTTTATTTCGAGCAGTAGTAATATCACAAGGCGCTGCTTCAGTACATTCATCGCCCACACCATCTCGAACTACGAATATTGTTCCTTTAGATAAAGGGGTAGAAGGGATACTGCTCGCACCGAAACCACTGGTAGCTACAGGAGGTGGGGTACTAGGTTCTTCAGTTACTTCTGGTTCCTCAATAATTTCGGGTTCCACTGGTATTACTGGTGATTCAACTATTTCAGCTATGACTTCTACAGGTGCGGATTCAACCCACTGACCTTCTTTACCTTTAGCATCACGAGGCAAAATCCAAACTGATATTTTTTGCCCCTCTAAGTCTTCAGGAACAATAAGCGACTTATTATTACCTCTTTGTAATTCTTTTATTGGCGTAGTCCAAGAGATAGTACTATTACTTTCAGCATCGCTATCTGCATCAGAAAAAATATAATTTATTATTAAAGTAGATCCAGCTTTTGCTTCCCCACTAATTGATACTTGAGACACGGCGGGCGCATGATTCTGTGCAGCAGCTACAACGTTTACAACCCTTGATTGACTTGACTTATTCTTAGCATTATCAATTGCACTGTAAGTTATTAAATAGGCTCCAACCTTTGCAGTATTAACTTCACCAATACGAGTTACTTTTACCAAGCCATCCGTATCGTCTTTAGCCGTTGCTCCAGAGTCTCTATATTGAGTCCCCTGAATGAGAGTAACAGGATTACTCCCTATAATTGAAATATTAGGTGATTTTACATCAATAATTACTTCTGGCTCTATCGTAACTTCTTGCTCTACTATAACTTCTGGTTCTCCAATAGCATTACTTTGAGCAACAAAATGATTAATAATTGCCTGTAATTCACTTTTAGTATCGACTTCTTCACTGGATAATGTAGCGAGAAGTGTATTAACTTCATCAATATTTTGTTGTGTAACACCACTTACTTCAGCATCTAGAAAGTCTTGAACAATCGGAGAAGTCTCTGCTGCGTTTCCTGCATAACCACTGATTTGATCTAGCGCCGCTTGCTGTATTGTATTTTGATTGTGCTCACTAAGATCACTAGTCCCCCTACTACTGCCACAAGCGGTTAACATTGTCGCAACTGAGAAAAATAGAATTGCTTTAAATTGATTATATTGCGTCATAGAATACTCCACGTTCTTATTATTTGAGTCATGAGTGTTTTTTCATTATGGTTCTTCGTAGTTTCAGCTCTCAGCCTATTTACAAAGCAATCATTATTTTTAATTTTATAAATATGGTGCTTATAGAGTGAGCTGTATAAGTAAAAGTTCCATAATTAATTTATGACTTTGGGATATATTTTACCTTTCATCTTAAATTTCAACAATTTAATCAGATGAATGGTGTTTTAATTATTTTATGAATGGCAGATGCAAGTGATTAATATAATTGCGTTATTCTATTTTAATAAAATTAGTTAAAACCAAGGTTTATAAGAATAAATTAAGATATAGATCGTATCGTAAAAAATTAGCCGACTGTAGAAAAAAATCAATTACTGAATGAATAAGCAGTATAATTTGACGGCTATAATCAATACTTAAGTCCTAAAAAAATGAACCTTAAAATTTATGAACAGGTCGTTATTGATAACCTACACATGAATCTAAAGATTGATTCAACGGTTAAATTTTTAGGTAAGTAAAATAAATATGATATCAAAAATCAAAGAAAAGCTTAGGAATAAAGATACTAAAGTTCTAATATCTAACTTTTCTTACCTCTCTTTAATAGAGATTTCTAACTATATTTTACCATTCTTATCAATACCTTATATTGTAAAAGTCGTAGGTATAGAAAATTATGGAATCGTTTCATTTGTTTTAGCGGTAGTCGCCTTTTTTAATATAATCACTGACTTTGGCTTTAAACTATTAGCAACAAAATATATTTCCATCAATAGAGATGATGTTAATAAAATTAGTAAATACTTTTGGACGGTAATATCTGCTCAAATAATTTTACTTATTATTAGTTTTCTAATTCTACTTCTTCTTATATCGACAGTTGATAAGTTTAATCAAGAGAAAATTGTATTTATATATGCTTTTGGCATGGTTATAGGAAATATTCTTTTTCCAATTTGGTTTTTTCAGGGTATGGAACAAATGAAGTATATTTCCATATTCAACGTAATAAATAGAATTTTTTACACTGTTCTGATTTTCACAACAATTAAAAGCATGGATGATTATATTTATATCCCACTCTATAACTCGTTAGGTTATCTATTAATCAGTATCATCTCGCTATATTTCATTAGGAAAAAATATAATTTAAAATTTGTACTGGCTAGCTATCAAGATATAAAGCAACTCTATATCGATGGTTGGCACCTATTCCTTGCTACCTTATCAAATAGCCTCTACACATCAATGAATATGATTATTCTTGGCTTTTTAACAAACTATACCGTAGTCGGTGTACTTACCTTAGCAACAACAATTTCCAGCGCTGCTGCTAAAATAATTAAAACGTTCAGTAGTGTAACTTTCCCCTATATAGCTAAATTTTCTAATGACAAAGAACTGATGATTAGTAAAGCCCGTCTCTTGTTGCGAATTTATAGTGGTTTGTTGATTCTCACCTGTATAGTCACCTTCTTTATAGCAGACCCATTAATCACAATGCTGTTTGGTGAAGATAAACAAGAATCAATTCTAATGTTACAATTACTCTCTATAACTTTAATTTTTGAGCCTTTAGGTGGCTTCTTTACTCCTTATTTAGTTATAAAAAACCAAACAAAAGTTGTTTCAAAAATCACATTCATGACAATGTTAGTTAATTTTGTATTTATTATCCCGTTAATACTACTCTTTCAAGGATTAGGCTTTGTGGCGACGAGGATTATTGTGGAATGCTTCCAAGTAGCAATGAATGTTGCTCATAACAAAGAACTTGTTTTTAAACGTGAAACCAAAACTGAATTAGAAGTTTAAAACATGACTATAAAACACCAATATAAGTAATAAAAAAATGATACCAAATAGATATTTTATTTTTTCAATTGTTGCCGCATTTTATTCGGCAATCTTTAGTTATCTGGGGATCATAGTAAACCCTGCTTTCGCCCCTTTAATATTTATTATATTAAGTATTGGAATTACCCTCATTCTTGCATTTAAAATTCCTAATTCATTAGGTAAGTTAGGGGCTACACCAATTTATAGATGGATATTATTTTATCTAATCATAGCATTTATTTGGGTGCTTTTACCCAATGCCCAAGCAACTCAACGCGAAGTCCGTCTCATCGTTCTCTCATTGATATTCTTGTTTATCATGACACTATTAATATCATTTGATGACAATAAATTAACCATTACCAGAAAAGCTATTCTGACCGTCACTATTTTTACAATAGCAGGGAACATTGCTGAGTTCTTTATCCCAGATCTCTTTTCAAGCCTTGACTCAGGATATAATATTACTGGTCGTTCAGCAGGTCTCTATTTAAATGCGAATACATCAGGTGAAGCCATCATATTAGGCATGATTTTATCGTATAGCATGTTAGATAAAAAATATCGGACGTTCTTTTTAGTTGCTTCGCTTTTAGGGGTAATCTCCACTTTCTCACGTACAGCAATTGCAAGCTGGTTTGTAGTAGTCGCAATCCTATCATATGGAAAAGTCATAGATAAAAAGAATATTGCAATGGTTTTAGGTTCTCTCGTTCTGGTAGGAATATTTATCGTTCCTTTTGTCATTCACTATATTGAAACTAATCTTGAAGCAGGAACTGTAACGAACCTAATGACTCGATTAAACTTTTTCTCATCTAAAAGCCAAGGGCTTGATGGCAGCCAGCAACAAAGACTTGAAGTGGCTAGAGCGGCATTGGAAAACTTTGCTAACAACCCATTAATTGGTGCTGGAATTGCGCATACTTCGCACTGGGAGTTCCCAATTTCCACACATAATATTTACCTAAAGCTGATGGCTGAATATGGAATAATTGGCGTTTTTCTCTATCCATTACTTATTCTGAGTACGGTATGGAAAGCTAAAAATGAAGCTGTTGCAATCGCAAGAGCATTTAGTATCTATCTGTTAATTATTGGTTTCACAACGCACAATTCACTCGATGAACATCATTTATTAATAGCATTTGCTGTTATGGCAAACCTAACCTATCATTCTAAAACAACTAATTCCAATAGCCCCCTATCATCTAATTACTAAAGAACTCCTATTACATCCTGCTGGCTAGGCAGATATTCCTAAGAATAATCCATACAATTATCAAAAAAAGGGGGGGGATGCCATATAACAAGAAAAATACGTTCAGCTTTATTCAATTTTATTAAAAATAACAATACATCGTGTATGTAATAACATCTTTAAATGTCATTCCCCAAGAGGAGTCTCTCATACACTTTTACAACATTTTCAACTTTATAGCGATCGGTTGTTTTACTGATTTTCTTCTCATCATGCTTAATTTTTACATACGAATTTATCGCATCTGCTAGCGCTTTAATATTTTCTGGATCAACCAATACTCCATTGATACTATCTTCAATAATCTCAGAACTTACTCCAGGACATTCAAATGCAACCACAAACTTACCACAGGCATTAGCTTCTAGAATCACATTCGGAAAGCCCTCATATAAAGAGCTTAAAACAACCATGTCAGATTGCTTCATAAATTTATAGGGATTCTCATCCACACCTAACATTGTAACTTTATCTTCTATGCCCAGTTGTTTGATTTGCTTCTCTAAATTCTCCTTTTCAGCACCATCTCCAAGAATATTAAGGTGTAGAAAATCATCTAACAATGGGACAGTTTTAAGCAATAAATCAAAACCCTTTTGAGGTCTTAAATACCCGATTGCTAATAGATTTATCTTCCCTGATGAATAAAGTTCTTCTTCATCTATATTCTGAATACTTCGTTTGATATGAGTAATATCTAGGGGGTTGGGTACTACCGTAATTTTGGATGCTTCGATATTGTAGCTTTTCACAATATCGTCTTTCATATAATTAGATTGGGCAATTAAATAGTCATATTGATTAATCGTTTTACTGTAGAAGTAATCTTGCTTACCTAGTTGCTCGTACTTTGCCCTTATACTAGGAATATTAACTTCACGAGCTATAAATTTAGTATTCCTTAAAAATAGTTTTAAGACTTTTATCTGAACAGAAATCAACAGATTCACATGATCAATACTAGAAAAAACAAAGTCAGGCTTTAGAGACAAAAGCAGAAATGGAAATTTAATTGCACCTCTTGATACACGAGGTGTTTTTAGATCATGAATAGTGACATCGTCTTTTAGTAAATCAAGTAACCAACCTTTTTTATTAAACAAACAGATATGTACTTCAAACTTATCTCGGTCTAAATTATTTGCTAAATTAACAACAACTCGTTCAGCACCGCCTGCAACTAGTTCATGCATAACAAATAAAATACTTTTCTTAGACATACTAGACAACAACCCTAAACTGCATTTTGTTTGCTTTTTAGCATTTTCCAGTAAAGTCCCTCAAAGAACTTTTCTACTAGATTCTTTTTACGGCTTTTTTGACTTAATGAATCAATACAAATAAATTTCTGATGATTCTCTTCAATAAAGTCTGTTAGCGCTTTAAATTGTTTATCCGTAATTGTTTCTGGATGATAGCAAATAGTCCAGGTACCAAATGGCATCTTTCTTGGTCGCCATAATTGCTGTGGAATCCACCTCATACCGTGTTCAGAAAAAGGGGAAAATGCGATACCATCACTAATTATCTTGATGTTAGTCACTTCTTTTAGTGCCTTAATCGTATCATGATCAAACGAATGACTGGGTGCGACCCAAACATTACAATCAATATCATGCTGTTTAAATATATTGATACCTTTCTCTATTTTTTGTTTTTGTTCGCCATAAGGCAAACCAGAAAATTCAGATCGATTATTAATTGGTACAATTCCAGCATTTTCATTAACATAGAGATGTTCGTATCCGTGTAAAGCAATATGCCAGCCATTGTTTTGCCAATCTTTTACTTTCTGCCAAAAGCTACTATCAGCCTCATCCACCATTAATGTCTCATCTTTATTATTCGGGATAACGGCTACTATTGGCTTAATATTATATTTATTTAATAATACTTCAAATTGATCCCAATGCTTACGATTCATCGTGGGGCAGGCATCATCCATCCTGATAATGTATTTTGCAAACACAGTTAATTTCCTTTAATACGATTTTTGGTTTCAGTAGGGATCTTGCACGAATCAGGTGACGAGTAAAATGGTTAAAATTTCTTTCGCCACTGACTCGTGCAAGGTCTCTAACAATATTAAATCTAAGCTAATGCTTTCTCGGCTTCAAGCTTTTTTCTGTATGACTTGTAGGCAATAATGAGTAAATCTGAATCTGTATCTTTTGGCTGCCAATCGAGTTCTCTCTCAACTTTGCTCATTTCCAGCACACAAGTTTCATCTGCAATCAGATACTGCTCAGGGTCCATGATAGGTTTACCAATCACATCTAAGGCTGCTAATGTCATTTTCACTAAAGGTGCAGGCGTTGGCAGTAAAAATGACTTACTGTTTGCCTCTTTAATCAAGTCACTCAAAAGCTCTCGTACAGTAGGTGGGTTTAATGATCCAACATTATATTCTTCATTTGGAAAACCTTTCTCTCCTGCTCGAATACATGCATCCGCACAGTCACTTACAGAAATAAACTGATAATAGTTTTTACCATTACCAATCATTGGCACTGGCAAATTATGATCAATTAATTGGAACAGTTTTTCAAGAATACCTAACCGACCTTCACCAATAATTAGTCTTGGTCTGAATATAGTAATATTAAATCCTTTCTTACGATATTCTTCACAAAGAAGTTCAGTTTGATACTTTGCTTCCCCATATGGGCCGATGGGAACCCTTGGGTGATCTTCAAAACGAGGATCAAAGAAAGTGTGTCCATAAACCATATCAGTTGTGTAGTAAACTAAGTTATTTAACCCTCTATCTTGCATGAAGTTAAATACATTAACAGTCCCGACATAGAGCGCATCCCAAAAATACTTCTTACGTTCTTTGCGTTTTAAAATCGGGACTAATAACTCAGCAGCAAAGTGATAAACAACATCATCTTTATCTGTAGGAATATCTGTAAAAGTCCCTGTATTTTTAACATCCATTTTGATATAGGAAACTAAAGGACTATCATAGATTCCACTAGTAAGTGTTTGCTTTCGGTCACACACGAGTACTTGTTCGCCTTGAGCACTTAATTTCTTTGTTAACTCAGTACCGAGAAATCCATCACCACCGAATATTATATGTTTCATTATTTAACCCTATTTAAATTTTTATTTGTATTAGCACGCTAGTACACCAACTAGTATAAAACAACGCTATAAATTATCTATGTTTTGGCGATAACAGCAACACCTGAACAGATAAGCAGAACACCTGCAACACGCCACATAGTAACGGCTTCAGCTAAATGATAATGACCATAAATGGTTATCAAAACGAATGAAAGCCCCAGAAATGGATAGGCATAACTAATTTCTACTCTAGATAGTACGATTAAGTGAGAAGCCATGCTGATAACCATAACGATAATGCCTAAAACAACCGCCCAGTTAGTCAAAACATCCCAAGCTGTATCCATTAAACCTGAGACACTGAGATCAAATTCACCGATTGTTGTCATTCCTTTTTTTAGTAAAATCTGAGAAAGAAAATTTGTTAAAACGGTAAAAAGTATTAGTGGTATATATTTGCTCATAAACTTAATCTCTTAAAAATAGTTTCAGGAATATTCTTGATGATTAGCATAATAAACATCCAAAACCCTGGTGAATAAATTTCATTTTTGCCTTTCATTGCCGCATTATAAGTGTCTTTTGCAACTTTCTCTGGGGTAGCCCAAAGCGCTCCTTTTTTAAAGTCACTTGTCATAGGTGTATCAATAAACCCTGGTTTAATCGTTGTTACAGTACAGTTTGATTTGTATAGACGATTTCTTAAACCTTGTAAGTAAATTGTGAGTGCACCTTTTGCTGTACCATAAATATAATTTGACTGGCGACCACGATCACCTGCTACTGATGAGACAGCAATAATTCCTCTATTAGTCTCTTTTTCGACCTTGTTGGCTATTTGTGTTAACAACGACACTACACTTAAAAAGTTAGTGGTGATGGCTTTATTGGTCTCTTCATAAGAGCCTTCACAAGCTTCTTGATCTGGTAGAACTCCATAGAAAAAGTAATATTTTGAGATGTCTTCAAATTTATCACTAATACTTTGCAGAAGGTCAGTATGATTCTCTATATCATCTAAATCGCAGGTGATGCTTTCTATTTTAGGAGACCCACGGGTTAATAAGTCATTTTCAACGCTTTTTAATCGATCCGTGTTTCTTGCGATCAGAAAAATTGAGTCTCCTGCTTTTGCATGTATACGTGCAAGTTCCTGAGCAACAGCAGAGGTTGCACCAAAAATTACTATAGCTTGATTATTCATCTTAAATTCTCACTTACTCTTCTCCAAAAGTTTGACGAGAACCTTGGATCAATATATTTTTTAAACTCTTCGAATTTGGGATAATAAGACTGAAAAGACTTGCTCGACATGCACACATCTTTAGCAGGATATGCCGCGCCACCAGCCTCAATTACCATATCATCTAATTCACTAATCAACTCTAAAGTAACTCTACCTCTATTTGCAAAATCTAAAGCAAGACAAATACCCGGACGAGGAAAAGATAGCATTCCAGGTGAAGATAGTTCACCAAACTCTTTCAAAACGGCTAAAAAAGAACCTAAACCAGATTCTACAATTTTCTCTAGTATTTTTTTCATTGTTTCTTTTTCCGATGAAGGAACAACAAATTGATATTGATAAAAGCCTTTATTACCATAAATACGATTCCAATTACCTATTCCATCTAGAGGATAGAAGAACGAATCATAATGCTGATATGTCGTCTTACCTGAACCCAAACGGTTTTTATTAAAATACAGTGTGTTAAATGCTTTTATCGTATATTGGTTAAGTGTTTTTTGAGGAAAATTAAATGGTATCGATAATTTTGGCTCTAGTGTGGCAGATTTAATCGACTTTGTACTCTCTGTATGATCACCGGCCATAAACAAACCTCGAGCAAACTGATCTCCTTTAGAATTACAGTCTAACCAAGCAACTGAGTATTGATGTTTTTCATTCGCTACCTCTGAAAGAGAATAAAACTCTTCGAGACCATAAAAAGCCGTTGTTTCAACTTTAATTATAGGCGATGGGATTTTTATTAATTGTATTTCAGCCCAAGTAATAAATCCTGTTAAACCCAGTCCACCAATAGTGGCGGCAAAAAAATCCAAATTTTCGCTTTCACTACATAAGAACTGAGTACCATCTGAACGTTTCAATTCAAAACTTATAATGTGCCGCCCAAAAGAACCATCCTGATGATGGTTTTTCCCGTGTACATCATTGGCAATTGCACCGCCTAGGGTGATATATTTTGTTCCTGGTGTTACAGGAAGGAACCAGTTTTTAGGAACAATGAGATCTAGAATGTGAGAGAACAGCACACCAGATTCACACTTTAGAATTCCTGTAGTTTCATCAAAATCTATAAAACGATCTAATAAACGATTTTCTATTAAAGTTCCTTCTGAATTTAAACATGAGTCGCTGTAGCTTCTAGCATTTCCATGCGGCAACAGTGACTCAGCTTCTATGTCTAAATCAAAATCAGTCCATGCGGGCATTACCGCCTTTTGATCTGACTCAGGAATATATGCCCAGCTACGGTATTTAGTCATTTCTATGTCGCACCACTGTAGAAAACTGCACCAAGTACAATTACAAAACATAATGATACGGTAAGAATGCTTACCTTATCCTTAATCGCAAAGACAATGGGATCCTCATGCATCTCACCGCGACCTGTAATCATCCAAATTCTACCTATCCAAAATAGTAACAAAGGACATATTAACCATAGAATTTCAGGATGGGTATACATCTCCCGTACTTTTTCGCTTTCAATATAAAGTGCTATAACTAAAATAGAAATATAACCAGCAGCGATACCAGAGCTATTTAACATTGGTAAATCGTCTATGACATAACCTCTACCTACAGTGCTATCCTTTCCTTCTCTACGAAGGTTTTCTACTTCTGAAAATCTTTTTGCAAACGCAAGACTAAGAAAGAAAAACATTGAAAATGCAAGCAACCAAAATGACCATTCAGCTTCAATTGATACCACCCCTGTTATTACCCTTAAAGAAAACAGCCCAGCAAGAATAGTCACATCCAGTATTGCGATGCGTTTAAAATAGAACGAATAAGATAGAGTAGTAGCGAGATATACTAACAATGCAACAATAACGGGGAAGCTTAGTAAACTTAAAAGTACAATTATACCGACTAACAGAAATAACATTAAAACTACTGCCTGCTTAATTGATATTAGACAAGAAGCAAATGGTCTATTACATTTATATTGATTTTCCCTATCAGACTCAAGGTCTAATAAGTCATTGATAATATAAGTAAATGATGCAATTAGAGACAGGCACAAAAATGCTAAAATTAACTGAACAAATGCATTTGTATCATTAAAACGATGATCTAGGAAGAAAGGGATAAAAACCAACAAGTTTTTAACCCATTGATGGAGACGGATTCCTTTCAAATAATTACGGATAGTTGGGGTGGGTGATATAAATTCCTTTTCAATCTTAAAAGAACTCCTCACTTTCTGTAAGAAACTATTATCCTGAGAGACTACTGATACTGAGCTAGCAGCTTCCCATACAGGAAAATCAACTTTATCATTCCCAATATACTCAAAACCTTGTTCTCCAAAGTATTCGACTAGATGATGTTTTTTATTCTCACCTGTCAGATTAGTTTTAGAGTCAGACGCAATTACACCATCAAAAAGTTGTAGGTAACTCGCGATAGAATCAGCCAGAACTTTATTACTACCCGTCACTAAATAGACTTTACGCTCTGATTTTTGAGTCTTAATATAATCAATAACTTCTTCGTTATACGGAAGATTTTCAGGTAATAAATTAATTTTTTTTGTAATCTCAGCTTTGAAGTGGGCTTTGGATTTAAATAACCAAAAAATAGCTAAGAAGCAGTAGAAAGGTTTCTGTTTGATTAACAGTAAAAACAATTCATGCAAAGAATCTGTTTTTATTAGTGTGCCATCTAAATCAACACATAAAGGTGACATTTTGGGGGCTGAATTATTATAAGACATTAGTATTACCCATAAACAAAACGTATATATTATTATTGCTTTCTGTTTTGAAAAACGCCCTCTACATTTGTGAGCGCAACCCTTTTATTCCTTTGCTTTATAATCACCATAGTAAGCATAACCGTAGTCATATCCATAACCACTATTTTTAGCTACATACCCATTAAAAATAAAACCTTTCACTGGAATATTTGTATATGCTAATCGCTTAATCGCATGCTCGATTTCTTTAATATGATGCTGATCAGAGCGAACCACCATGAATACCACTCCTGAATGTTTTCCAATTATCGTTGGATCTGTAACAGCATGTATGGGTGGTGTATCTATCAATATCAAATCATATCGATCAGATACTAACGTTAATAACTTTTCAAAATTACTATGCATTAACAATTCAGATGGATTAGGAGGAGTCTTTCCCCTCGTAATAACATCCATTGTCGCATTACCAACTTTAACAGTATGTATGACTTCTTTTAAAGTAGATTTATTACTAATTAAGTCAGATAAACCAGGTGATACTTTTTTATTCACAAGGTTATGAATATAGCCTTTACGCATATCTGCATCTATTAATAAGATACGTTGTTCACTTGCAGCCGTTACCGCTGCAAAGTTAGAAGTAATGAATGATTTTCCAATTCCAGGGGACGGTCCTGTTACCATAACAATATTATTTTTTGATTCAAGTAATGCAAAATGTAAACTTGTGCGCAAGCTTCGTAAACTCTCTATGGCAGGATCAGTCATATCTTCTGAAGCCAATAAGTTCATTCGTTTGTTATTACCATTAAAACGGCTAGCTTGTTTAGTGGCATCAGTTAAGGGAACTGTTGCATAAACAGGAATACCTGTTACTTCCTCTAGAATTTCAGGATTATCAACAGTACGGTGCAATATTTTTCTTAGAAATACTAATGCAATTCCAAAAATCATTCCTAAAATTGTTCCAGCAACAATAATCAAACTCTTTTTTGGTTTTACAGGACTATGATACACAATAGCTGTATCTATAATATAAACGTTACCTACAGTGCTTGCCTCTGCAATTTTAAATTCTTGGATATTATTCAGAATATCACTGTAAATCGTATTGGCTACTTTAAAATCTCGTTCGAGCTTTAGCAGTTTTTGTTGCTTAACAGGAAGTTTAACAACCTGTGAAACTGATGCCTTTTTCCTTTTCTTAAGCTTTTTCTCTTGAGCAAAAATTGCCTGAATAGTAGGGTGATTATTAGTGTACCTCTGAGCTAACTCTTCTCTTTTCAATGCCAGCGTCTGTAATTCAGTATCTATGCTTGAAACCACATCCAAAACAGCTTGTGTTTCACGCGACAAATCTGCTGTTTGATTATCTGTACGATATTTACTCAAACTACCTTCAGCCTGATCAACGAGTGCTTTAACAGGTCTAATTTGCTCTTTTAAAAACGTTAAAGCGCTCGTTGCTTCTTCAGAACTTCTTGATTTATTTTGCTCAAGGTAACTACGGGAAATATGGTTTAAAATTCCTACAATTTTCTTTTTATTTGTGCCATGTAACGTCAACTTTATAATGCCAGTTTTCTTTCCTTTCTCTGAAACATTAATTGCTCTTCGAAGAGATTGTGTTACTTCCAACTCTGATTCTTTTTCAACATAAAACTCAGTGCCTGGCATTGCAGACAACTCAGAAACAAACACTGTTAATTTTTTATCAATAGAGCTGGATGAGCGACCTACTTCACCTTCAAGTAATAACTTCTCTTTATATAAAATTGTAAACTTACTGTCACCTTGACTGATTAATGTTAACGTTTTATTCAGCAAATAATCAGGAACTGTCAAACTAACAACATTAACTTTTTCACTACCCCAAGCATATTTATGAAAAAACTTATCAAACCGATCCCACACCTTCGGTAATTTATTGATTTTATTAACATTAAAATACTTACTATAGAAAATACCAAAAATAGGGACTCTTTTAGGTTCTGCAGAAATATCTAACTTCAAATCTCTAACAGCTTTTCCAAGCGTTTTTCTGGATTTAATAATCTCCAACTCTGTGCCAACAGCAGTACTATCCTGAGTTAACCCAGCAAGTTCTTCAATACCTGGTATCGCTGCTTTTTTAGCTTCAACTTGGAGCAATGCATCAGCTTCATAAATGGAAACTTTACCTGACGCATAAATAAAAGCTAATACAAAAAATATAGCAGTAAGAAATAAAACTAACCATTTTCCTTTCCAGATAGTACTGACTATCTGCAATAAGTCTAAGTCAGTCTCAGTACTTTTATTAGAGTGCAAATGTGTTTGAATCTTCATTTAATTATTTTGATTTCCAGAGTTTGTTTTTCCATTTTTCTAGCCCAGACTCAATGAGATTTAAGGCAGCAATAAATGCAGCCTTATCTTTCCTATGAGGATCTGGCACCGCTTGATCATCCATCCATTTGCCAATGAGGTGGACTTTTCCACGAGCTTCAGGGTATTTAGAATGGATTACATCGATATGCTTTTGTTCCATTGCAAGAATGAGGTCTGAATCAGATATTAGTTCACTACTGATCTGTTGTGACCGATGACTAGATAGTTCAATATTTTGCTCTGTCATCAGCTCTATTGAAATAGGATCAGCAGGTCGTCCTACAGGGGCACCTACACCTGAAGAAAATACATTCAACTGAGGACGTTGCTTTCTCAGCAACGCCTCAGCCATTGGACTTCTACAAATGTTTCCTACACAAACAAACATTACATTTTGAAACATTAAACTACTTTATTACCTTCTTGTTATATCAGACAAAGAGTCCAAAGTAGAAATACTTGGTAGAAGTCTACTAATCAAACGATTCCAACGAACTACCGGTGTCGCTGTTACATAAACAATATCTCTAGGATGCAACTTAAATCTTTCAGCAAATAACATAGAATGAACAGAGGTCATCTGTAGTTGATATACCGTAGGCTTCTTATCATTACGATTCTGTTGGCGGACTACAAATACGCCGGTTGGGTCAGCTGTTTCTTCATTAAAGCTACCTGCTTCACTAATTGCTTCTGCTAGTGTTAGACCAAACTCATCATATTCTACACTTCCTGCAGTACGAACTTCACCCATTACAAAAACTTTTCTTGAAGTATTTTTCTTAATGATATGTAAAGCATCCCCGCCTCGTAATACATAATTCTGTGAGTTATTTCCACCACGGTATAAGGAATTTAAATTTATATTGATCTTTTTATTCTGTTTCACTAATAAAGCAACATTTGAGGCATCTTTTGTTAAACCACCCGCTTCTGCTATGAGAGATCTAACTGTCTTAGGCGTATCATTTACTATAAATACACCTGGCTTACTAATTTCACCAGAGATAGATGCTTTTTGGCTTCTATAGCTAGCAATTGCTACACCGACCTGTGGTTTAGTTATAAACTTCGCCAATTTTTTCTCTAGCTCTTTACGGATTTGATTTGTTGTCCTTCCTTTAGCCTGCACTTCTCCAGCAAAAGGGAAAAAGAATTTACCATTTTCTCCAACTTTATGTCCTGCAGAAGATGCATCTCTAAATTCACCAGCTGGAATTGTAAGTTCAGGATGATCCCAAACAGTAATAGTTAAAATATCTTGAGCTCCTATCAAATACTTATACCCACCAGTACCTCTTGCTTTCTTTACTGAAGTACGCTTTCCTTTTTTGGTATAGCGATTACTCTCCGCATTATTTTTTGAAATTGTATTGTACGTAATAGGTATTAAAGTATAGTCCCTACCTGCAACTGGCTTTGCTAGCTTTGGAGAGTTGGCTTTACCTATTGTCGGCATCCCAGAAGGGACAAGAGTAGAACAAGAGCTTAATAAAACAGCTGATGTCACAATTATTAAGGCTTTATAAGTTATTCGGTTGATAGTCATAATAGGTACTTCCAAGGTAATATGGGGTTATTGTTTGCAAGGGACTGTGAATTTTAAAGTGTTATCCTGTAAATTACAAAGTTTTGTGCATTATTAATAAACACTTTTTATATCTATATTCATTTCTTCATGCTTTTTCTTGTTATCCATGTGTAAATAGAACTTCTCTTGATTTAAAAATACATTCAAATCAATTTTGTACTAAGCAAAGTCAAATGGCACTAAAAACCTTACGGAGTGTTATATTTATCAGATATATTGTCTATATATTATTTATTACATGGTTATTTCTATTCAATTTCGATACCTATTACAAATAGCACTCTTTGGAACAGACCAAATACTATTCAGTTTATACTGAATGTAATAGCTTTGTATAAATATCACTATATGCTTTCTCTACAATAGATAAGTCAAAATTATTTTTAATGTACTCTGGGTTTCTTCCGCCCATTTCCATTCTTAACTCTTGGTTATTTGCTAAAGAGCTTATTGCCTTTGCAAGCGCATGAGAGTCTCTAGTTGGTACCAATAAACCATTCCAGCCATCTTTTACAACATCTCGACAACCTGGCATATCAGTAGTAATAAGTGGCAAACCAAGAGAACCAGCTTCTAATAATATTCTTGGTAAACCTTCACGATAGTATGTTGGCAATACAAAAACATCACTAATAGACAAATACTCTGCAACATTATTTACTGAACCAATATAGTTAATATACTCCGAGTATGACTCAATCATTTCTTTTGATATTGCCTGTTTTCCTTCAGAACCCAGTGGACCTATCAAGAAAAACTTGATATTTTTTTCAGCTGACAATAGCTTTGCTGATTCCAGAAACTCTATGATACCTTTATCTTTCACTAGCCTAGCTATCAACGTAATCACAACATCGTCTTTGTTGATGTTGTGCTTTTCTCTCATAATTTTTTTAGTCTCTAAGCTTGCCTGCTTAGAAACAAACTCATCAACGGGCAAACCAGAACTCCTAATAAGAACACTTTTATCAGCACTGACTAAATTATGTTTTTCAAAATACTTCTTATCATCTGTATTTTGGAATATAACCATATCCGTATAAGAAATGGCCTTTTTCTGAGCCATTCTATAAAAAGGTCTCAAAAGTTTTGAGAATAAAGAGTTGGAAGAGTAGATATACCCCATGCCCGTCACAGTGCGCACAACAAATTTTACTCCAGATTCTTTAGCAACCTTTGGCACTAGAACACCTGGTTTAGTATCAAACAAATGAATGATATCTGGTTTATTATTCGCAAATAACTTAGATAGATGCAATTTGCTTTCTTTATCTGCAAGTGGTGACAACCACCGATTCAAAGGATAATCACGATAGCTTATATTAGTCCTACTAAAGGCCTCGCTGTCATTATTACCAATTGCCTCGACCTTAAACCCACGTCTTTTTAACAGTGATAGAATAGGAATCCTCATTCGGACATCTTCTCCACCAATGTATGATATATATGTCATTTATCTTACCATTTTGTTTAATTACTTCAGATTTTGATAGAAATTAACATAAACACTAAATCTACTTAAATCTAAATTTCTTAGAAGTGTTAAATTAAAGACTAAAGGTTCATTATTAATAATTACTTGCGTTTATAGGATAACTGAATAAGGTACCTGTATTCTTAATGAGTAACAAAAAAATGACTAACGTTTCTAAGCAACAAGTAACATTTTTAATTAATGCCTTAGGTAAAGGAGGCGCTGAGAGAGTACTACTTACACTTGCTAAATGGTTTATTGATGAAGAGTTCGATGTCACTATTATATGCCTCACTGAAAACAACAAATATCAGCTACCTGTTAACATTAATATGATATACCTATCAAAAATGAATAATAGTGCTTCCTCATTAGTTAATATGCTCTATATTCCTTATCATGCGTGGAAGCTTAGACAGTACACCGCAAAAAATAACGTTCATCAAGTACAAAGTCACCTATTTCGTTCGAATTATGTAAATACACTAAGTAAAGTATTTGGCGCAAAGCATGAAATACAAATTGTTAATCATAGTGTCTCCTCCAGGTACTTAGCTTCTGGCATTTCAGGAAAATTAAATGTATTTTTAATGCGTCATCTATATCCAAAGGCCGATAAATTAATCTGTATCTCTAATAAGATGTTGGATGATTATTATAAAATGTTTTCGGCTCCAGTTAATTCCACTGTCATATATAATCCATATGAGGTCGATACTGTCCTTTCTGCTTCAATAGAAGAAGTTTCTGAATTCGAATTTAGACCTGAAAAGAAATACCTAGTAACAGTGGGTCGTTTGATACCGCTCAAACGCTTTAATGACATTATCCTAGTATTAGCAAAGCTACCTGAAAACATCGAGCTAATACTGCTAGGTGATGGTGAATTAATGGATGCTCTCAAATCTTTAGCAAGCGAACTGTCGCTTAAAAACAGAGTACACTTTTTAGGTCAAGTGAGTAATCCTTTCAAATTTGTAAAACAGTGCGATTTATTTATTTCAACATCAGAGACAGAGGGCTTCCCTAACGTTTTGATCGAAGCTATGTTATGTAAAACAGCTGTAATCTCTACTGATTGCACAAGCGGTCCAAGGGAAATTTTAGCCCCAAAAACAGATATAAAAAACCTACTACATGGAAAGTTAGAACAAGCTTCGCATGGGATTCTTTACCCTGTTGGTGACACAAAAAGACTAGAAGAAGCTGTTAATTTGTTATTACAAGATAACAGTCTACGCCTTGACTACCAAGAAAAGGCATTTGAAAGAGCTCATGAGTTTTCTGTAAATAAAATTGCCAAAGTTTATAAAGAAACATTACTTAAGTAGCATACATTTCAACTTAATTTCATAAATATAATTTTATATATAATTCATTTATAAAAACGTTATAATCACAACGATTTAGAATTAACCACGGTAAATCAGGAAAAGTAAAACTACAACAACCTCTTCTCAACTAACGTTAAACAATGAAAAACAACCATTCTGTATATAACTCACTGATAGCATCAAAAGTTGCTCATATCTATATTGTCATTGTAAGCATTTGTTTGTTCGCATATACATTTTATACCCCTATACAAAATTGGGACATGCTTGGCTATGCAGCCTCTGCAGTATCATACGAAAATACTGACACAGATTATATTCACCGTACTGTCTATGATCAATTTAAACAATATGCCTCAGAAGAAAAATATTTAGAATTAACAGAGAACCACACTTATAGAAAAGTGATGTCAAGTGATCCTGAAGCTTTTTCCCAACAAATACCCTTCTATAAGATTCGTATACTGTTTACCCTGCTTATATTAGGGCTTGTTAAAATTGGTATTAATGTATTCACTGCATCACATTTGATTACTGCCGCATTTAGCTGCTCGGGAATTTTAGTTTTTTACTATGCGTTTAGGAGATATATACACCCCTACTTCTGGTCTGTAGTACCAATATTTTTCATTCTATTTGGAGCGCATGATGTAGCAAGAATGGTAACTGCAGATTCACTCGCCTTTTTATGGGTGGGACTTATTTGCTATTCATTTTTAGAGCAGAGGTGGCTGGCTTTTTTTACTTTATTAATACTATCAGTACTCGTTCGCACTGACATGATTATATTAGTCACCTTATTTCTTTTTTATCTATTTGTATTTAAGAAAAACATACGTATTGCTAGCCTTATCACATTATTGCTATCAGTAGGTGCCTTTATATTTGTAAACAAATATACTGGAAATTACGGATGGAGCACTGTTTTTTATTACGCACTAGTTTCAGATATGATGGCTACTCACCCAGAGGTATATTCAACTTATGGCATCAACATAACACAATACTTCACGGCTCTATTTAGCAACCTTTCATTATTCTTCTACGACATACCCACATTATTCTTTGAAGCTTTTGTCTCACTTCAGCTTATTATTTTACTTCTTACAAAAAAAGTTAATCAAACATACAAATCACTATTAAACCTACCTATGTTTATACTTACTTTGATATCAATTGCTTACGTTTTTTCACACTATCTATTATTTCCTTTATTGGATAGCCGCTTTTTTGTTGGTCAATATTTTCTAACAGGTTTGATTCTATTGACAGCAATTTCACAGCTCATAGAAAAAAATAAGCTAGTTCCAACTAAATAACTAGAAATCTGAAAGTTTACTAATAAAGACTAGGAACTTTAAGGTGTTTGAAACACCTCACTATTGAATTGACATATCAAAAGTAGTAATTTAGATCTCAATGGCACCCCCGCCTTTTTTACAACATTGCTAATACAGGGATCATTATCAGTTTCTTATTGACATAAACCTATAGAAAACCAATTTAGATTGAATGCGTTCTATCACAACTATTAAGACGCTATTCTCAATACTTTTTTGAGTTTTTCCTTAAGTGTATTTTGTATTAAATTATAGGTTTGGTACTTGATACCATCATGATCTAGTGACAGACTATACATAGCCTCACTACTTCCTGCGTATTGTTTTTTATAGCTAGACTCGTCTTCAGAGTACATAAAGTTAAAATACTTTAATGCTTTATTTTCAATACTCTTTGATATTTCTAAAGCTACCATAGTAGTCATTAACGCATAACATCTACCATTCTCCCTTTCAAATCCACTTTGATAACCATGAATTGTATCGCCATCAATGAATAAATAGAGAGCGGCAACAGGAATACCATCAAATCGTAAAATACTTAAAGAAATATCAATACTAGACTGATTATTTTTTTCTTTACGAGACAAAATAAGTTTTGTTATTTGGCGGTGAAAACTAACAAAACTCCCATCTTCAAATACACTCGGCTCCCCTCCTAAGTCATCACGACGTGCACGATTTAAGTCCGCTAAAATATCAAGAGCATTATCACACTCACTAACCGATTTAATCGTCTCAAGTGAATAGCTCTGTTCTTTCTCAAGTTTTTTAAATCTTCTTCTAATATTGTTACGAACTTTTTTCTTCAAGCTCAGAAGATAGTCATCATAGCTCTCAGGCAATTCAACCAATGTACGAAATCCATCGGCTTGCTCCTTAGTGACATTATTCGTTGATATATTAGATAGACTTTTTAAAAGCTGTGAAAGGTGAGAATTTCCAAGAATTTGATGGAATTTCATGCCGTCCCACGAGGACTTATTAGTCTTTAAAAATTGGCTAAAGGCGTTAATAACGGTTGCTTCATGACCAGAGGCAATCATTAAATCCATATTCTCCCCGAAGATAGCACTACCTTCAGTTTCTCCTGTTCCGATCATTATCAATTGATTACTACAAGGAAAGTATTTCTTTGGATTATAAACTAGCTGGAAAGGCGCTAAACCCAGTATGTTTTGATTTTGATCAGTATATTTAAGTATATAAAGCTGACGGCTTCCATCATTCTTATACGTTTTCCACCAAGTATTAAGCCACTCCCATGATGTGAAAATTGTGCCTTTTGGAGCATCCTCATTCAAATCACTCCAAGCAATAGGTATTTCATTAAATGCCTGCTCCGTTTCAATTAGATCTACTCTGTCATGTTGATTTGCTATAAATTTTTTAGAATCATCAACTTGAAAAGAATCCAACCAACTGTCTGCTACAGGAAGTGCTTGTTTGTTTAATATCATTTCAATGCCACTATTATAATAATTATAAAAAATCTACATGAGGTGAACTGAACTGCGTCTCAAGTTCTTCACATTAAATTTTCTCTTACAAACAAGCTTATTATTTTTAGGTAGTTCAACCTAGCAGCATCAGGATATTCGGTCGCGAATATACGACACAAAATGGAATATATTGCATCGAAAACAGACCATCATAGATTACTTACCAATTATCTTTCTCATTTCATCATCCTCGGCAAAATCATAAGCTGATTTCCCTTTTTTATTCTTAAGTGTTTTATTAGCCCCATGGCTCATTAAAGCTATTGCTTTTTTAGGATCAGAATACTGGGCAGCCGCCATAAGTGCTGTTTCTCCATAATCATCCACAGCATCTATTTTTGCCCCAGCGGCTAACAAAATTTCAGCAACCTTTGCATCTCCAGTGTCATACAACGGCGTATTACCGTGACTCGCTCTGATGTTAACATCTGACTTCATCTTAATTAGTTTTTTTACACCCTCTCTATCGCCTTTAACTGCCGCCAAATGCAATGCAGTCCAACCCTCACTATCCTTTGCATTAATATCAATTTTCTTCATCAATGATAAGTCTGTTTTCCATTTTTTCTCTTCAGACTCAACCGTTTTACCCAGATCATTGGCAATCGTGTAATCCGCACCTGCTCGGATAAGTACGCCCAATAAATAGGAATTAAGCTTTCTTGAGGCAATATGCAGTGGCGTATTACCTCCACTACTTTTGTGATTAACATCTAAGTCTTTATCCAACAAGTAACGAACGATATTAATATTTTCACCAAAGACGGCTCCAACCAAAAGATTACTTCCATCTTTAGCATGCGCATGAATATCAGCTCCTTTTTTCACAAGCTCCAAAAAGAAAGCCTCATCCCCTTTAGCAGCAGCAATAAATATTGAGGTAATTCCATCTTTAGGGCTCGCCGTATTAGGATCCTCACCCTTAGCGATATACTTTTTAATTTTGGCTAGGTTACCCTTAAAAATAGCTTGTATGAAATCTTCCTTGCTACTTTTTATACCAAAGTCTTCATTACTCGCAACAATGTCATAATTCTCTGCATAGACCTTACAAGAGGCATCTAACTTGGACTTTTTAACCGCCTCTTTACATTTTTTCTCAGCATCAGATTTAGCTATTTTAAGGCTAAATTGATCTTCTGAACGTCCACAATTAAGATTTCCCTTTTCATCACGAGCAAGATAAAACGCATTATGTTGTTTAGAACGAAGGTAATATTTAAATTGAAAGAAGCAAGATTTTTGGAGGATTTCTTCTGCTTGTTGAAGCTTCTTTTTATATTCCGAGTCACTTAATTTTTTATCGCGCTTAGGTGAAAAAATTACACCAAAATCATCTGCCTTCATGACAATTTTATTGCCGTGAGCATAGGTCAAACATTTATTCTTAGGCGCCTTCTTAGCCCGTTTCTTTTTATTGTCTCCACAACTTTTTATTGCTGATTTAATTGCCACCTTTAAGGAATTGTTTTTATACGAGCGACCACAGGCATAGTCTCCATTATCATCAATCGCGTAGGAATATACCTTGTAACCTTTTGCTTTTAGGTGCTCCTTAAAAAATGGCAAACAGTTGCCCATTAGGACAGCTTTGGCTGTATCCATTAATTTTTGTTGTTGCTCTTTGTTAAGTGGCTTATTGTCAGGTTGAACTATAGCTGAAAAATCATCATCCTTAGCTACCCACTTACCATCAATATCAAGAATCTTACACTCTGCATTTATGGCAACTTTGGCACATTGCTTTAATGCACTTTCTTCAGCATTCTCTGCAGAATCTGATCCATAGTTCCAACCACAACGATCTTTACCTCCTTCATCATCACGCGCATAGCTAAAAGCCTTATGTTTTTTATGTGACTGATAAGCACCATTATAACTTTTCAAACAACTCTTAAACATCACAGACTCAGCTTTAGAGTCCGCCAGAACGTGGCTTGAATGAGCCACTAAAATAATAAAGATCCAAAGGTGTAAACGTGCGATTAAGTTTCTAAACATAAGGTATATTAAGTGATTAAAGAGAAATTACATCCTAGCATAAAACTATAAATATCATTGAGATATACGAGCACTCCAACAAATAAGCTTGAGAAGTACTTCTACATCACCCGTTTACACTTTATTTATAACCGTGCATTTTGTCGAACATCTCTGGTACGAATAAAGAGATTTGTGGCACAAAGGTTATTAACATTAAGAAGGCAAGTAATAACAGTAACCAAGGTAATGATGCACTAATCGCCCAGCCCATGCTTTTATTGGTGATACCTGATATCACAAACAGATTCAACCCTACAGGCGGTGTTATCATGCCGATTTCCATGTTCACCACCATAATAATACCGAGATGAATGGGATCGATACCCAGCTGAGTTGCAATGGGGAAAAGTATCGGCGCCATAATTAATAAGATCGCAGAAGGTTCCATAAAGTTGCCTGCAATCAATAATAATACATTGACCACCAATAAGAAGCCCCATGCAGGCAAGCCCCATTCAATGATTGTTGATGCTATTTCATGGGGAATACGCTCCGTGGTTAAGACATGAGCAAATAGGATGGCATTACCAATAACAAAAAGAAGCATGATAGAAACTTTTGAAGCATCTAAGATGACTTTTTTAACATCTTTATCAAAAAAGCTTTTAGGTAATGCGGTCAGCATTTTAATGCCATTACGGTTGATAGCATCATTTCTACTTTCACCTTCTTGCCTACCCCAAGGAACATCTTTTAATGGGCCAATATCACGATACCCAAAAACGGCAATAAAGAACGCATAAACAGAAGCAACTGCTGCTGCTTCAGTGGGGCTTGCAACACCACCATAAATAGCACCAAGTACAATGAAAATCAGCATTAACCCACCTAAAGCAACAAGCCCAGATTTTGCAATTTTCTTAAAACCTGGAAAAGGTGATGAAGGTAAACCTTTAATACGGGCATAAATGTAAATGGCAATCATTAAGAAAATTCCCATTAAAATACCGGGTGCCATACCTGCCATAAACATACGTGCAGCAGACACTTCAGTGGCTGCTGCGTAAACAAGCATTACGATTGAAGGCGGGATTAATATACCTAAGGTACCTGCGGTGCTAATCACGCCGGCTGCAAATTTTTCAGGGTAGCCGACACGTGTCATGCCTACAATAACGATTGCACCGATAGCTGCCACGGTTGCTGGTGACGAACCTGAAACTGCAGCAAATAACATACAGGCTAAAACACCCGCCATCGCTAAGCCACCACGGATATGCCCCACTATATCAATCGCAAAATCAATGATTCGCCGCGCTACACCTCCTGTTGAGAGGAAGGCAGAAGAGAGTATAAAAAATGGGATTGCCAAAAAGGTATAGTGTTCTGATAAAGCTTCAAACAACTTTAAGGCAATTGAGGCAAGTGAATCATCAGCAAAAAGTAAAATGGTGACAACACTGGAAAAGCCTAATGACACAGCAACAGGTACACCAATCATCATGCAGAAAAAAAGTAAAAAGAATAATGTTGGGATTACGAGAGATTCCATTACTTGCTACCTCCGCTGGTTCTAAGTTCTTCCTCTTTAATTTGTGCGGCGAGTTCAAGACTTTCTTCTGCTTCATCAATGTGTGAAAAGCCTTCGGCATCACCTTTAATAATTTTAATTAAGAGCTCAAGAAAACGAAACATCATAAAAAGAAAGCCAAGAAAAATGATGCTTTCAGACATCCATCGTTGAACCTCTAAATCTTCCATTTGTAGGCTTATTTGATGTAGCTTGGAAAGATAACCCCAAGCACCAATCATAAAAATAATGCAATATGCAATACAGACAGACACTGAGAGTAAGCCCATTGCACGGCGCATAGTCTTTGGAAATATTTTCACAAAGCTATCAACCGCTATGTGTGCCCCAACTTTTATACCATATGATGCACCGAATAAAACAAACCACGCCATCATATAAAGGGTTACTTCTTGTGACCAAGCGATTCCCATATTAAAACCAAAACGTAGCACAACCTCTGAAAACACCAATAAAGTCATACTCACGAGTAATAATGAAATAAAAGTTTCTTCAAATTTATTAATAATATTTGCCAGCATGAATCCCTCTCCGATAAGCTTTTTAGCCCATAAAAAAGGCGCATCAGAATAGATGCGCCTTCAATTCTACTTAGGAATCTCTGATTAAGTCCCATAAATTCTGGCAATGCCAAGTTTTCAAGTTCGAGGCATTGGTTTCAAGCATAGTCATCTTATGGTTCAAACCAATAAATAAGAAATTGGAAGCTTGACTATGCCTTTGTAAGCTCGAAGAATTTTATAGGGCTTCTTGATCAGAGGTTTCTTAAATAGCATTACTTATTTGCTGCTTTTGCTGCATCGAGTAAGTCTTTACCCACAATAGCTTCAAACTTATCCCAAACAGGTGTCATCGCTTTTTTCCACTGCTCACGCTCTGCTTTAGAAAGTTCAATTACGTTTGTACGCTTAGTATCAATAATTGCTTGCTTGTCACTCTGTGACTTCTCAGCAGCCACTTTATTACCCAATGCAATGGCTTCATCTAGCGCTTTTTTAACCTCAGAACGCACATCATCAGGTAAACCTTTCCAGAATTCAGCTGAAGTCACCACCATATAATCCAATAACCCATGATCGGAAGAAGTAATGTTATCCTGTACTTCATAGAATTTCTTAGAACGGATATTTGACCAAGTATTTTCCTGACCATCAATTGCCTTGGTTTGTAACAATGTGAAAACCTCTGAATAAGGCTTCTTAAGTGGCGTTGCACCGACTGCTTCAAATTGAGCCGCTAATACATCAGATGACATAATACGAAATTTCAAGCCTTTCGCATCATCAGGAACATGCAGTTCTTTAGACGCAGACATCTGCTTCATACCATTGTGCATATAGCCTAAACCGATTAAGCCCTTCTTTTCAACTGACTTTAACAAACCTTGACCCGCTTCACTTTGCTGGAAACGCTCGGCAGCAGCCATATCATCAAACAAGAAAGGAAGATCAAAGATTTGTAGCTTTTTAGTGTATTTTTTAAATTTAGAAAGTGAAGGAGAAGCAAGCTGAACATCGCCAAGAAGCAGTGCTTCAAGAACTTTATTATCACCAAAAAGCTGTCCATTAGGGAAGATTTCAACTTCCACCTTCCCTTTTAAACGCTCATCAACTAATTGCTTAAATTTTGTTGCCATCTGCCCCTTAGGTGTATTTTCAGCGACAACATGTGAAAATTTAAGCTTGATAGGATCTGCATGAGCAGCCAATGTAAATGATAAAATCGCAGCGGTTGTTAAACCGAGTAGTGTCTTTTTCATTGAAGTAAATCTCCTTTGATCAATGTGATTATTTGAGGCTTCTGCATAATTCAAGTGCAAATAGGAAAACTTTAGCTATTTTATTTTGCACTTAGCTTATGTTGGGGGTCTCAATTTATAACTAGTATTATTTAGACATAGTTAAAAAGGAGTATAGAAGACAAATTTACGTTTGTGTCATTCGATTCATTAAAAGAGACCTCAGCATAACTCAGGTGACAAGTAAAAATGGCTAAAAGCATCCTGCTTTTCGTTGTAAATCTTGTCAATAGCCCCGCTATTATCTGTAATTCACGCCTCAACCAGAATAATTTTATTACATTTTTCTTTTGCCACTGAGTTATGCTGAGATCTCTAAAAAAGTAACTATTTGATGAATATATCTATTTGTCGTGTATAGATAAGATGGCACCCCCCCCTTTTTTACCAGATTCCACTTCAAGTCTACACTGAGAAAACAAGGAAACATGCGTATTTAAGATCATCAATACTGTTGTACAACAAGCAAAACGATGGGCAAAGTAAAGGCAGCGGCAACTATCTGAAAGGTGATAATCTGCGCCATTCCCTCAGCATCACCACCCAACTGTTTAGCCAAAATATAAGATGAAATTGCAGTCGGCATAGCACTGGTAATAATTACTACTTTAGCCAAATCTGCTTCAATATTTAGCCAACGACAAAGTCCATAAGTTAAGACGGGAGCTATCACTAACTTACCCGCACTTGATAGTAATATGGCTAATTTATTGTCGAATATTGAACCAAAACTAAGTCCTGCTCCGACTGCCAACAAGGCAAAAGGTAATGCACTACGTCCTAGAAAGTCGGCAGTATTCAACAATGACTCAGGTAATCTCAAACCAATCAAATTAAGCAAAAGTCCAAAGGCACTAGCAATGATCAAGGGGTTTTTGACAATGCCTTGCCATAGTGGTGCTATGTCACCCTCTTTTTTATCGCCATAACGCAGTAAAACAAGAATGGAGGAAAGATTATTAAAAGGGACCATAATTAAGATCAGCACTGCCATCAAACTCAAGCCAGTATCAGGGACTAACCAAGCGACGATGACCAGCGCAATGGGGGTATTTGTTCTAATCGCGCCTTGATACATCGAAGTAACAGCAGCACCACTAACGCGAGGGGATAACAAAGCAATGAATTGTAATAAGCCAGCAATGATAACGGGGATTAAGGCAAGCATGATAAGATTAACAAATAAAGAAACTTCCATCGGCGCTTTTAAAATCGCCACAAAAACAAGCACAGGAAATAAAATGAAATAAATCATTCTTTCAATACCTGGCCAAAATTCTTTACTCGGAAAATGATACTTTTTTAAAAAGTAACCCAATGTAATTAACAAATAAAGCGGGATTAAAATATCGGTTACGTTCAACCTAGGTTCCTCAATTGAGGACTCAGGATTAAATAAGATGCGGAACTTGACGCAGAATTTCTGCTTCAGATTGAGTGATCGCAATAGGCGCATAGCTGTGCTACGCAACGATTTAGGATCACTCAAGCTGGAGCAAAAAGGCAAGTTAAATTCTGTAAGTTATTTAATCCTGAGTCCTTATTACAAAAAAGCATCTAGATAATAATATGTGGGTATAATAGTGTTTAATACAGATCACACATTGGGCTTATACTTTGCTACTTCACAGCATGACAACTTTCTTTATCGGGTTTTCAATTATCAGTACAGTAGTATTGGCAATCAGCCATCTAAACGGCCATAAATACGAAGGTAAATCCATACCCCGTCTCGCAGGTATTGTCCTATTAGTCGGTCTAGCGGCATTACAAATCGCACATTTCGACTTTCTACAAGGTGATGATAGTCTAATTCATTCCGAAATTTATACGATTATATTATTTGTTGTATCGCCTGCCTTTTATTTTTTTAGTCGAGACTTTTTAAAAGTTGATAATAGCTACAGCCCTTTACTGTTTTTACATGCCTTACCGTTGTTAATCAGCTTCTTTTTACCGAGACAATATGCACTCCCCTTCGCCTTCTTAATTGGTACTGGATATGTTGTATGGTTGACACACATTGTCTATTCGTTGCGAACGCAACGCACCCGCTTTAAGCTAGAGTTAGTGGCATTGGCTGCACTTTTTGTAGCAGCAGCATTGGTATTATTACTCGGTATAATCCTACCTTTAATTAGTGAGAAATTGTTCTATTCATCCTATGCTTTTTTAATTGGCGCAACCTTTGTGGTGGTAGTCTTCACCCTGTTACGCTTTCCTGATATAACCGAAGAAGTTGCTGAAGCAGCACAGGCAGCTTATGCCTCTAGCACATTAAATAATGTTGATAGTAATGCGCTCGAATTAAAGCTTCGACAATTAATGGAGGTCGATAAATTATTCACCCAAGAAACACTTAGCTTAAGTGTCTTAGCGGAACAAATGGAAATCAGTAATCATCAGTTGTCCGAGTTGATCAACACCCGATTTGATAAAAGCTTCTCTAAGCTCATCCGAGAGTACCGCGTAAATGAGGCTAAACGTATGTTGATCGATGAACCTAAAGCCTCTGTTTTATCCGTAGGTTTATCAACGGGTTTTACATCGCAATCAAACTTTTATACCGCTTTTCGTGAGATTACAGGCATGGCGCCTGGAAATTATAGAAAAGAGAATGTCTCTCATAAGCCAAGGTAAACACCTCGAAACAGCCATCCTAAAAAGTGACAAAACACCTTTACACTTACTTTTAAGCAAAGCTGAAAGCATTAAATCTCAAGCGATTAAACAAAGCTTATTAAACCTTATACCTAAAATGACGACTCAATTGAGCCAATGTAACCAGCAAGATAAAAATGGTATCACTCCTTTGATGTTATCAACCTATCTCGCGACTAAGTCATTTAACAGCGTTTTAAAATGTGGCAAGAAAAGCATTCACCTACAAGACATTGATGGCGATAATATTTTGCGCTACGCCGTATCAGAAAACAATGTAAATATCGTTAAAATACTGTTAGAACAAGGCGCAGACGCTCATATAAAAAACAAATCAGGTTATTCTTCACTGGACTATGCTCGCTTTAATAAACACAAAGAAATTGAGAAAATATTGCAATCAGGCTTTTAATCTTGATGTTGCCAGATCCAATAGATGGCATCCCCCCCTTTTTTTGATAATTGATATTATTGACTACTCATTCTCAATCATCGACAACAACCCTAGAGTACTTTTTTGGCATAAGACGCTTTTTCCATCTCAATCACTTCAACCGTCATCGTGACCGAGTTTAATCCAAGATTTACCAGCCCATCCAAAATCGCTTGAGATAACATTGAGCGTTGCTTTAGTGTTCGACCGGTGAGAATTTTTGCACTAACGTGAATAAACTTTTCTTTGAGAGAACCCTTTTGATAATAATCAAATGCTAAAGTACGTGTTTTAATATGATGTTCTTCAAATAGTTTTGTGTTTAAAGTGCTTTTGAAAACCCGATCAATTAGCATTTTTGGCGCTATATCAATATCTTTTGAATATTCAATAATACAATGTGGCATGCTGTTCCCTTCGTTTGGTAGAGACTGAGATTAACAACAGATAACACAATTATCAAAAAAGTGGGGGGGTGCCATTATCTGTTTTTACCCTATTCTTTAGATAGACCTTCTTCAATACGCTCCAATGAGTCCCCTAAACGGTCAAACTCATCATTATAATTAGTTTCATTCACATACTGCGTTACCGTAGATTTAACCTGTGCGGCATATTCACCAATCCATGGCATATCCGCAAATAGGGTAAGTACCCAAACTAACAACGCGATAAAAGCAGATGCACCAATAATAGCCCCTAAGCCTCTAAAAATTCCTGCCACAAAATTTGTCCAAACAATACGCCACGGGCTGGATGAATAACGAATAAATTCTTTCAGTGCTTGATTGGCTTTTTCTTCCGTTTTATCCATTTTCTAAACTTCTCATATAAACTTGAATTCCCATATTATCATTTTGTAAGTCCTTAAATCACTGATTTTTATAGACCTTGGTTTATTTGTATTCCTTTTCTATCCAAACAGAAGTTCTCTCCTCAGTTTTTTCATATCTTATCTCTACTAGCAATAAAACTAAAAGGAGTTTTACCATGTCAACTACCTGTGTTTATTACGACGGTGCTTGTCCACTCTGTAAAAGAGAGGTCAAGCTTTACCAAAGACTGGCGCGCAAAGATACCAGAAATGAAAATATCAAATGGGTTGATATAACACTGAATCCCGAGGAACTAGAAAACGAAGGTATTCTTTATGAAGATGCGATGCGACTCATCCATATCAAAGACAGCAGCGGTGTGCACCAAGTAGGATTAGATGGTGTGCTAACCCTTTGGGATAGAATCCCCTATTACCGTCGTGCATCTGCTTTTCTTAGAAAGTTTCCCCGCACTCATCCTTACCTAGCCAGAGCCTATGAATTTATAGCTAAGTATCGCTTAACGTTACTCAAGGGAAATCGGGGAATAAAATGAATAGTCAAACAAACCACTCTGAAATACTCAGAATGAAAGAGAACGATTTCACCAATGCCGCTCATGGCGTAGTTCGTTGGGCCCCTATCAAATCACTCTGGTATTTAGCGCATTTATGTATTGCCATTGTTGGTGGAACATTGTATTTCTCATTATCTGCCTTTGCTATATTTGTCATTTTCACGTCATTAACACTGTGCTTAGGGCACTCTCTCGGCATGCATCGGCGCTTAATTCACAATAGCTATCAGTGCCCGTTGTGGTTAGAGTATTTTTTTGTTCACTTAGGTGTGTTGGTTGGGATGGCAGGTCCCCTTGGTATGACTGAGCAACATGATCTAAGGGATTGGGCGCAACGCCAAGGCAAATGCCATTCATATTTGCGCCATGGCAGTAATTTCTTACATGATGGCTGGTGGCAATTAAATTGTGATCTAATGTTAGACAATCCACCAAAATTTGTACCCGAAGCACGTATAAAAAATGACCGTATCTATCAATTTATGGAAAAAACTTGGATGCTCCAGCAACTACCATGGGCTATCGTATTATTCTACTTCGGCGGCATTTCATGGTTAATCTGGGGAATCTCAGCTCGTATTGCGGTATCTATCACAGGACATTGGTTAATTGGTCATTTTGCCCACAATGCGGGAAACAAAGACTGGCACGTTGATGGTGCCGCTGTCCAAGGGCACAATATTCCCTTTGCCGGGTTATTAACCATGGGCGAATCATGGCATAACAATCATCATGCTTACCCAGATTCAGCCATATTAGGAATTTATAAAGGTCAAGCAGACCCAGGATGGTGGGTACTTAATAAACTAATTAATTTACATTTAGTGTGGGATGTTAAGTTACCCAAAGATCTAGCCTACCGCCCTGAATTACGCATAATTAAAAGACACAATAATGAAGATGCCTTACGACTTAAAACACCGAAGAGTTGTGCGGTGACTAACTATTATTTTAAGCTAATCAATACACAGTAATTATTACAATTATGCAAAAAAGGGGGGGTGCCAATAGAGCAATAACTAAGGAGAAGCCAATAAGTCAGGCACCTTACGTTCAAATAAAACCTCATAAGCGCGTTTACT
This sequence comes from Cocleimonas sp., assembly GCA_036478745.1. Lineage (GTDB taxonomy): Bacteria > Pseudomonadota > Gammaproteobacteria > Thiotrichales > Thiotrichaceae > Cocleimonas. The sequence goes on along the minus strand of JAZGEM010000064.1, from coordinate 65,851 downwards.
TAAATCACGGATTTGTTGATTATCCATTATCGTTAAAATCCGATAAATATTGGTTTTATCATCAACATCAGCTTCGTAATATGGCTCTACTTTTTCACTCAGATAAAGTGACTCCATGGTGGTTAGAATAATACTGGAGGCGTAGTATTCCGCCTGCCCTTTTGTCATTGGATTTAATGAAAAAATCAGTAATTTGCTTAGCCAGATATTGTGACCCTGTTTGGTATTGGCTAATTGTGCTAGATAGGCGCCGAGCTCTTCTAACATATGATCCATGCCATCATCAGATAACTCATCTTTTAACTTATTCATCCATGCGGTTTTCTGCCATTTCTTTTTATCAATTTGGTGATAGGCCTCGTGATATTCAATACTCGGGAGTAACACGTCATCTAACTTTTTTAATAACGCTTCTTCGGCAAAGGTGGCTGCTTCTATTTTATTTTTTTGGTCGGATTTCTTTTTCCCTAACATCACGCTAATCGCATCAAAGCCATTGCCAAAAATACTTTTCGAACTATTGCTATTAGTTCTCTCTAAAGTGCGCTGCATTTTTGAATTTTGCATGCGACTTTTATCTTTGATTAATTGCTTAATCGCCACCTTAACTTTACGCTGCTCGGTCTTATCGGGGTAAATCGCTTTTATATCTTTTTGATAACCCTTGGTGACGACTTCTTCAATTTCGTAGTAGCCTTGCATCCAATAGGGAATCACAAAATTACGCCCTTGGAAGGTCAGCGCAGGTAGAACGGATTCTTCTGAGAAGCTTTTAATTCGGTCTAATAAAATGATAGAACCGATACCATGCTCTTTATAGGTTAACCCTAATGCACTATCAACAGCGGGGACTTTATCAATGCGTTTAACTCGAAATAAAGGCAGCTCTACTGCAACGGTTTGTTCTGATTCTGGCTGGCTTAGCGTCGCATCCTCATCATAATAAAGCTGAGTGCGATCATGTACTTTATACACCGTCATCATCGTCGTGCGACAACGTTCAGGATCATTGTTACTCATTAACTGTTCGAGTTTTTTGAGCATCATCATCTCTTCCACAGGTGCTTCAATCAGGGAAGAGCACGGCGGTGAAAAGGATTTAGGAGAGAGATAGTAATCCATGCCATGTTTATCAAAAAGGGTATTCACCACTTTAAACCCAAACATAATATCAGCACTGCTTTTATCGGCATCTTTTAGATTTTCTAATTGTTCTTGCATGGCCGAGCGAATACCATCTCGTTCGGGTAAGTCACTAAGAATTTTCTTCTGCACACTTGTCACTTTTTCAGCAAGATTTTTCAATGGTGCCGTGATTCCATTGCGCTCAAATAATAGTTTTTGATGCAATAAATCAGAGTAGTACGGCAAATAATTTGCCAGTACGTTTTCAATTTTACGTTGCTGATACCAATCATTTAGATGATAAAGCCCAAAGATGGATGCGCCCAGTAACAATGGGTAAATTAAATATGATTTAAAACCAAAGGCAATTGCGGGTTGTGATATTTTCGGTGCTTGAGAAATCCCTGCAACCTCATTAGCGCTACGTCGCCTTCCAGATAGACTTTGTATCAACTCAGCTTTAAAGTCATTTTCAGGCACAGGGTAAATTAATTTATGACGAAAGCCTTGCAATACCTTTTGCTTATGTTTTAGATAACGCAGTGCCAATAAATAACGCAAAGGGTAAATCAAACTTTTATACGTTGCAGGTTTTTCAAAGACGTCCATCTGCATCGCTAAAACACGGGCAGGAGATTTTTGAATAAGGGAAAGGATGATTCTATTGAGCATAAAAGAACCTACTCAGAAGTGTAAAAACAGTTATGTTAAGAGGACTTGGTTTATCCTGAGCCTGTCGAAGGGCACCCCCCCCTTTTTTAGAAGATTGAGTGCTCACTGTCATACTGTCATTAAAAACCATCATTTACGCTGTAACCATTGTTGCACAGTATTAATATTCTTCATTCGCTGCTCAATGGTTTGTGACTCATAACAGTTTGCCGCATCCACTAATTCCACTGCCTTCTGGCGTATATCTGGATCAGAAATAGACTCACTCAAACCTCTTTTAAAACCACTCCAGTCCCACCCACAAATAAATTCCGGCATGAGTTTAAAACGACTAACCAGTGTATTTAAAGGAACAACCGCCTCTTTATTTCTTTTATTTTGCATCAAATAAATTGCAGTTAAAGTATCTTTAATTTGCTTATAACCATCGGTTAGCAAGCCACTGCTATTAATCTCTTCAAGCAAATCATCAAAGCTTTCTGCATCAACATCGGCAGTAACATAGGTTTCCATCAAATCCAAATTAATCTCAGAAATCACCTGCGAAATGACAGGTGTTTTCAATGGGATATTCTTTAAGATCGTGCGTCCCCGTTTTAACTCTGCGGTAGCGGTGGCTAAGTCATCAAAATATAACCACGCCAATGCGCCCGATTCACGATGCCGAGAGGCGACATAAGCGGGGCTAAAATCGTTTCTTTCAACATACTCAGTGGCTTCTTGATAACATTGATAAGCCTGCTTGGCTTCATCTATTTGACCATTTTGATGCCTAATGGCCGTCAAATACCAATACACAGAATTGACATAACCCACATCACCTGAGCACTGTAATTTACGTGCATGCTCTAGGGTTTTCTCTACGTTCTTTTTGCGAAAATAACATTCAACCGCAAAATCCTCCAAGGTGGCTTTTATACGTCGCTCTGATTTTCGCCACTGTAATTGCTCACCAATAGTTTCAATCGACTTTTCAATTTTTTCACAATCGCGTTCAGACTCTAAAATGGTATTGTAAGCATCCATTAAAGCCACCACTTCCCTGCGCCTTTCGCCCGTAGCACTGGGAATATCTCTAGCAGAACAACTGACTGCAGGCTCTCGGCTGCACTGGAACGCAGGTCTTCCATCACCCTCATTATTATTTTTATTAGCTGCGCGTTCTTTATCTCTTTTTAAGCGTTGAATAGCATCTGGGCGCATTAAGGACTGCATGAACTCCATTGGCGATTGTTGGCGTCCAACAGGCTGACTGAAATCAAAAGATAACTCAGGGTTTTGCTGTTGCAAGGTGCTCATAATTTCAACCATCTGCTGCTTAGCTAACCAACGCGTAAAAGCAAACTGTTCTGGGTCACTTTCCTTGGGTAATGGCTCTGGCACAGTGAGTGTTTTCCATACAAGTCCAGCAATCAGTGCCAAAACTATCAACGGCACAAAGGTAAATAATAAAAACTTTGCACGCGTATCATCACGGCTCATTGCCAATCTATGCTCTAGTTTTTCAGCACGCTGTTTCGTGCGTTGGTCAGTGAGCTTAACCGCATTTTGATAAAGACTTTTTGCTTCGTCTGGTCGGTTTTCATGGCGCAATAGTTCAGCCACATTAAAGCTTAATTCAGGATTACCGGGATCTTCTTTTAACTTGTTTTGAGCATGCTCTAGCAACGCCGCGATAGAGGTATCTTGACCCAAACCCCAATGCTTTTTTAAGCGTGAAAACTGTTGCTTTTTCATCACTTAACTTTACCCGAATTGCTACTACCTAAATAAGAAGGTAGGTAGGAACAGCGTTTATCAAAACCTTCATCACAAATATTGGCAGGCGCTTCACTATTAACCGGTTGCCAGCCCGTTTTTACGGCGTGCCCTTTTAGATGCTCACGTGCTTTGCGAAACGCCTCAAAACCACTGCCCGTAGCGCTACCATCATCACTGCCGTCATAAACAAAAAAGAAAGCAAATTGTTTGGCGGGGTCTATTTTCGCTAATGATTCACGTAAAGATGATAAGCGTTTATCAATGTCATGGAATTTTGGCCAAGTGCTGGTATCACGCGCATAAAATGAAATACCGTTATCGCGATCAATCTTTGCGAGTAAACCGGAATAATCCAAAGAAAATATTCGCTTACTTGCGGCAGCTCCTTGCGTTGCTTGCAACGTCGCATTTGAGAAAATTTTATCCATATCCATCTCTAGAATACGATCATCTTTACAAATATAAAACACAGGGCTCAGTTCAGTCGCATGCTCTAACGGAATTTCAAGCTGATAGGTTTTATTATTATCATGAATCAGATTGATCACCGCAAAGATAATCAGTATACCAACAGAATTGGATACGATATCGGTGAGTGAGTCGAGACTGATTAAATTCATTTAGTGCCTTTTTTTAAATTTAGAGTCCAGTTTGAATCTAAAGGTTCAAGCCCTATACTAAGTGATTTCGCATCGGGGCTTACACTCATAACATCTCTAATTTTTTGATAGGCTTGTCCGCCATTAGGGTAAATACCAAAAAGTAAAAACTCTTCATAGAGATAATTTGTCTTAAGCGCTAACTCATTCAAGGTACGCATATCACGAACAGTTTCAAGGATACTTTCTACTTCAGGTTCATTTGCTGCATCAATTATCGGGCCTGAATAAGACCTTAGCTTTTCCATAGAACCTTCTCGTCTTGTCAAGATATCTTCGATGGTTTCTCTGTCTGCCTCATCCACGGCATCCATTAGTTTTGTTAAGTATTTAGTCGGAGGCACACTAATAATACCCTCAGGCAAACTAAAAATTTGATAGGCAACTTTGTAACCTGTTTCTAATTGTGCAGTCAGTTGGATTTTTTGTGGGGTGCTATAACTGCTTAATACATTAATAAACGAAAGCACACCCATGACACACAAAAAGATACTTAAAAACGGAAATAGGCTAACTTCAAGTTTATTATCTTGAGAATAACGAGCGTAACGAGCAGCGCGAGAAAGTGCCATTCGGCTATTTTCCATCACCTAGTTTAGAACCATCAGCTAGCTTAGAAGTGAAAACGGTCTCATAAAGATCTTCCATCGTTTCCTGAAGTGCTTTGATTTGTGAGCTTAATAACTGAATTTCATTAGCAACTATTTGCGAGCTTGCCGCAGAATCACCCGCAGTAGAAACCACCGCTTGACCTTGGTAAGACATACTCGCTGTCTTACCAAAATGACTTTGTAGGTCTGGTTTAATATCATGAAACCAACGTTCATCTAGGTCAATCAAATATGACTCTTCACTTTTCTCTAAAGAAATCATCAGCATCATTAAAGGAATACTAAGCAGTAACGCCAATAAAGTGGTATCAAAAGCCGTGGCTAAAGAATTAGTTACCAGCGGCAAATTCTCCTTTAACATAGCAGAAACATCAGTAACGGAATTGCTGGTGGTCATTGCATCTGAGAAATGTGCGATACCATTACTGATCCCCCAAACCGTACCAATAAATCCCATAATAGGAATCGCCCAAACCATAAAACGCGATAAAGAAAAAGAGCCACGCATTAGTTCGCGCTCCTTAATACCAAAAATTTCATCAACATCATCATCGTGATGATTAAGAAATAAATCCAAGCGGGTACTGAGTAAATTCCCTTTATTAATATTATTTTGTGAGATTGAATTACCAAGTTCAGTATGAAGTTCGTTGTCTGTAGCATCCGTAGAAGCATCACGAATAATCGTCGGCAGTAGTCTTTCAGTTAAAAACGCACTCTGCTTTCTCTCTTTTTGAAGCTTCGATTTTTTTAATAAAAGATGCAGAAAACTCGCGGCGAAAAACCATAGAATGATAGGCGAAATCCAGTTACCAATAAAGAGTTTAAAGGCACGCGGAACAGATGAAGAGTCACCAAAAAACCAATACAAAGCCAATGCAGGTAACAGCACCAACAAAGCAGTTATTATGAGAGGGAATTTAAATGATTGTTCAACAGGGTAGATATTAAGCGTGTTATTAGCGTTTTCTGAGATCACCCGTAAAGCTCCGATTATTTATTTTTAAAAGATAATGATAACTTATCATAGTTTAAGTGCCTGTGAACAACAAATGGGCTGAATTATCAAATAAAGGGGGGGATGCCATATAGAAAGGGGTCAAACTCGTACCCTAGATTACTAAAGCACCAGTTCAAACAATAATTCAACTGCCTCACAATGCCCACTGATAAACTCAGCAATGGTTGTAAAGTGAGGTGTAAACTGACAAAAAAGAAGATAACAATCCTCAATATTATGGTGAAAATCGAAACGATGTGGGATGAAAAACTGGCTTAATTAGGTTGACTTTGAACCACAGTCACTTGTTATGTATTATTATTTTCTCTCTTTGCCCAATACTCTGGCTTTCGATGTAAATGAGACACTGCAACAATTAATATTTCTTTATTTGCTTCTAAGTATTGATAAATTAAGCCATAAGGAAATTTTTGGACTAGGCACCTGTGAGAATACTCTCCAATTTTCTCATATGATTTCGAAAACTTTTTATTCTATTCTCTGAAAGTTCAACCTCTGCTAGAAACCTAAAACCGAGTCCTCTTTGGACTGACTCATAATAAGCAAAAGCATCATCTAGCTCTTTTTCGGCTAGTTTAAGAAAAGTTACTTTCACGAACGGTACTTTGCAAACACTTCTTCTGCTGAGATTGTTTCTAAATTACCTTTTTTATATTCCTCTACTCGGTTATCAGCTTCTTTAGCCCATAGTTTATCCATCTCAGAATCTGGACTATCAAGACTAAAAAGTAGCTTTTCCGCTACGTCTGCACGTTCTGACGGACTTAATTCAAGTGCCTGATCTAAAATAATATTTGCGGTATTTGACATAATTTAACCCTCTAAGTCTATATTTTAACATACTCATACTTTTTTTAAAATTTGAGGTTGTCGAAATAAATTATTTAACGAATATTGGACAACCATCAAATACTGGTAGTAAAACACCGACAAAAGGATTGTTTCCGAAGATCAAATGATGGATGTCTTAATTCTCGTGAATCAATCGAGTATGACTTGTGTATAATTGCCAGAATATAAACCCTTTAACTTAATACATAAAGACTACCCACAGATCAGGAACAATAAATGAGTAATAAAATCCGCTTAACGGAATATAGTCATGGCGCGGGATGTGGCTGTAAAATCTCTCCTGCTGTTTTAGATGTGATGCTTGAAACAAAACTCACACAGCACCTTGATGAAGCATTATTGGTTGGCAATAGCTCGCGTGATGATGCGGCGGTTTATGATATCGGTAATAATATTGGTATTATCAGCACTACTGATTTCTTTATGCCGATTGTTGATGACCCGTTTACCTTCGGACAAATTGCTGCAACCAATGCCATTAGCGATGTTTACGCTATGGGTGGCAAGCCTATTATGGCAATTGCTATTTTTGGCTGGCCAATTGATAAATTACCACCAGAAGTTGGGCAACAGGTTATCGAAGGGGGAAGAAAAGTTTGTCAGGATGCAGGTATCAGTCTAGCAGGTGGACACAGTATTGATGCGCCAGAGCCAATCTTTGGATTAGCTGTGACGGGAACGATACAGATTGATCAGCTAAAACCCAATAATACGGCAAAAGCGGGGGATCATTTATTCCTTACCAAACCCTTAGGTATTGGTATTTTAACAACCGCACAGAAAAAGAAAAAAATAAAAGAAGAACATATTTCTCTAGCCATTGAGACAATGTGTCAGCTAAATAAAATTGGTGCTGAGCTATCCTGTATTAAAGGTGTCAATGCGATTACGGATGTTACAGGGTTTGGTTTAGCAGGTCATTTACGTGAGGTCTGTGAAGGCAGTAAGCTCAATGCAATTATTGATTTTGATAAAATCCCACTTCTAACCCATGTGAATGAATATTTAGATATGGGGTGTTCACCCGGTGGTGCAGGTCGAAACTTTGACAGCTTCGGGCATGTGCTCGGTGAGACTACACAACGCCAACGTGAAATTTTGTGTGACCCACAAACCAGCGGTGGTTTATTAGTTACTGTGAGCGATGAAGGTGTGGATGAATTTTTACGTGTAACCAAAGAGACAGGATTGGCGCTGGAAGCTATTGGTCAATTAGTTGAACAGTCTAAATCAGCGCTTATTACATTATCCTAGATTTAAACAGCATGCAATATAAGGCTATCCTCAAATATTCTTTACTCGCGGGAGCAGTGTATTTTTTATGCGTTGCTCTTGCACACGCTGTAGGCTACAAAATACCTGGGTTATTTATTTACTACAACGTAACATCGTACCAATATCAGGACAGTATTATTTCATTTCTGGCATTTGGCTGGTCTGCATTTTTCTACGCAGGGTCTAAGACAAATGACATAATTAAACCACTATTATTCGCAGCATTAGTCGCTATTGTAGGTTTAATAAACATCACACTGTCTACTGATTTTAGTGCCTTAAATCAAATTGAAACAGCTACCGAAATGTTTTGGCTACAGATTATACTTTTAACCCTTTATCTATTATGGCTTAGCTTTTTTGCTATGAAGCTTGGTTTACTTCTGAAACGAAAACCTCATTAACGTTAAGTTTATGAAGCAGAGCCTTTAACTGACTCGCTTCAACTGATGAGTGAAACAACTCTGCCCTACTTTTAGCTTGTTGTTCTAGCTTGTCCATAAAACTCGCATCAGTTTCAGCTTTAAGCAATAAACAACTGAGAGCCTCCGTATCCTGCACAGGAAAATACCCCAAATAATCTTCACCCAATAAACCTATCGAACCCTCAATCTCAGAGGCAATCACAGGCAGAGCAGCAACAGCAGCTTCAGAAATTACATTGGCACCCCCCTCCATATTTGAAGATAGCACCATTAAATGACAACGTGCATAGACTTGTCGGATTTGCCAATGTTTGACCTCAGCAAACCAATGATAACGCGGATTAGTTTTCATCTCGGTTTGCGCCATTTCTGCCCATTCTTGATTATGAGCTTTACCATAGTGTCTGATTCTAATACGGCTACTTTCTGGCAAATCACGAACAGCGTAGGCAGCGCGCAAAGGGTCTTTTTCATCACGCAAATGCCCCACCACGCAAACATCGAAGGTTCTTTTACTACGCTTAATGGGAAAAGGAAGCGGGTGTGCGGATTGATAAACAATATTAACCTTATCTCTGGCGCTTTCTGGTAAGGCTAAATAGGCCAAATCGTGTAACACCACAAGTTGATCAGCGAGTTCAATTGAGTGTAATGTTAACTCAGAATGAGTATGAATAAATTGATATAAATCCGTTCCCGTCATCGCAACGATCAAGGATTTATCGGGATATTGTTGCTTCCATTTTTGAATAGAATTTGCACTACGCCAAGCATGTAAAGCAATCATCAAGTCATAGGGTTTTCCATCCCACGTCACGTCAATACTGACTTTATGCCCCAATTCTTTTAAGAAAAACCCCCAACGTGCTGCCGTGGCGCGATTACCCGATAAAGATTTTACTGCTGCAGGTGTAATGATAATAATATTCATCGTGACGGTATTTCTTCTAATCCGTTAGGCATTCGGGGTCAAAAGCATACTCACCTTTAAGCCACGCAAGGATTTCGGTGGCATAAGGGCTTTCTAAATCAGCATATTTTTTAATCAATTGATCAAGCTCGAAATTATCCAAGCCCTTTTCTTGAAAGTTATCAATATCATTTTTTAGCTGTTTAGCTAAAGCATCTCCACAGTTGGACTTTAAACTTTTATCTAAGGCTTGATCTGCTTGGTAATGAATTCCTTGAGCATAACTATCTGACAGAGTTTGCAGTGGAATACGTGATAGATAAGGCTGGTTCATCGGATTTACAGCATGCCCTGAAGTAAGCTCATCAAGAGTATTGGAGCGATTCTCAAAGGCTTTAAGGTGTAAATATTTAGACATTTTAGCACCATCATTGACGGGATAATTATCCCATAGAAATGGCTTCCTCTTTAATAACTGTTGTACTTTCTTAAGATGATTATCTGGATATTTATCAGAACACACTTTTTCTCCTGTCCAAAAAATATCAACTTCAGAAGGAAGCCCCGAACCTAAGTCTTCAAGATAATCTTCAGGCATCGTTCCAAATACTTTTCCCAACACAGGATCAAATGAATAATAAGTCGGGCACATAATCACTTTTTTAGCGGTTGTTTTAGCCAACACATCTTTTGTTATTTGGATTTGGGTTTTAGCTAAAGCAGGCAAGTCACCGCGCATATCGTCAAATAATAAACAAAGAATATCGACATCTAATTCATTTAAACGCCCTACTTTCTCAGCTAACTTTTTCTGGGCACTTTCATCGTAATTTCTATAAATCTCAAAAGGGCTAAGACCCACACCAAAATCCAAGCCTTGCGAATGGTAATGCTTAACTAAGGACTGTAACTCTTTTTCTGTTTCAGTTGACCAATTCTTCTGCCAGGATTTTCTTAAAAAGGGATCACTCTTGGGGGCATAAATATAAAAACAATAAGCTACTTTTTTCAGAAAATCAGCATAATCATAGCGCTCTTGAAACGTCCAACTGCGTCCAAAGAAACCTTCAATAACGCCCAAATAAGGGCTTTTTTTCGTTGTAGTCACAGTGCGCAAGTCCGAAAACCAACATAAACATCCGTTCGTGTTGGAAAGTAAGCTTGGCGATAACTGCCTCGAATCAAAATAGAGGAAGTAGCACAGGAACCGCCTTTGGTTGTTTTATGATATCCAAATTGCAAGGTCGACATATAAACATACATATCCATAGTAAAACCATCGTAGGGTAAATACTGGCTTGATGTCCACTCCCAAACCGTTCCCAACATTTGGCGACAACCAAAAACACTATCGCCTTCTGGATAAGCCGTAACGGGAACTTGAGCCATTAGCTCCCCATCCATATCGACTTTATTCGCATCCATGTTATTACCCCAAGGGAAATAACGAATAGCTTGACCCTTGCGATTCCCCAAAGCGGCAACTTCCCATTCATATTCCGTGGGCAAACGTCTACCTGCCCAGTTGCAATACGCTTCCACTTCCCAAAAGGAAACATGGGTAACAGGATACTCATCAACAAGTGGCTTCCATTGATCAAAGAGCCGCTCTGTCCACTGACCATCTTCATAAAGCCAGTAAATAGGATGTGCTGGCAATTGCATTTTTTCCTCAGGAGGAATAGCTGTATTACGCTTTGTTTTCAACCATTTCTTACCTGCAAAACTCCAGTGCTTTTCATTTTGGTAACCGCCGTCATTAACAAAGGCGAGGAATTCTTTATTCGAAACTAACGTTTTTGAAATATTGAAGCTTTCCAACTCCACTTCAAACCAAGGTTTTTCATTATCAAAAGCAAAATCATTCTGAGGAAACTGTTTCGAATCTGCTGGCATACCTATCAAATATTTTCCCGAGGGTATCTCTGCATCACTACTTGGATTTATTTCAGTATCAGCTTCAGGAAGCTCTTTAATTTGAAAGCTATCAAAAAGCATTTTAGAAAAACCCGAAGTCTGCCGAGCCCAAATCAAAGATTCAATATGCATATTCTGATGGAAAATAGCGTATTTATAGAAATACAAATCAGCATCAGTCAGTTCATTATCTTCAATACGGGTTAAGACCGCATTAAAAATATGATTTACATATTCCAATGTTTTCTTTAATGAAGGAATCGCACCCGACAACCATCGATCTTTATGATCAATCTGAAAAGAATCCCACGTATCATCCATAGCAGGGTCATAAGACTTTTGTTCTCCATCCAGCGCTTTAAGAATAAATTCTTCATAGAAAAAAGCGGCATGCCCTATTTCCCAAATCGGTGGATTCACCCCAGGATGAAAAGGTATATCTAACTCATCAGCATTTAAGGTGTTTATCAAAGCTGTGATTTTTTGATGGGTATTCTTAAAGGCTTTAATTAGGTTTTGTTTGGTATTCATTTCATTGCTTTTAAAATCTAAACAATCTACTAGTTTAGTGCGTAAAAGACAGCAAAGAAAGAAAAGGATAAGCCTTTACAAAGGAAGAAAGGGCAGCACAAATAGCTAAATGCATGAGAAACCTTAAAAAATACAGCCCTGAAGACAAGAAGAGAGCAGTGGAAGCACTTAAAGTATTATTATGAAACTTGCGCGGGAGATATAATGGCTGAAAAATATTGAAACTCTCCTATTTTCCCAATGAATATCTCAATAGCAACAGGTTTAAATATCACATAAAAAAGGAGCTATTTTTAGCTCCTTTTTTATTAACTACTTAGGTGGTGCTGTCTGACCCATTGTAGGATAGAAAACTAGCTTAAAAGTACCGTATTCTTTATCAAAATACTTACCCGCAAACATACCATCACGAAGTGTTTCGACACTATCTGCATTAAAGTAAATACGCTCTAGCAGTTGGCTTTTATCACCATCTTTTTTATAAAGATTGTATTGAAACTGAACCAGACCATTATCAATATCTTTTAAGGTGTAATCAATTTTGAAGGGATGTGCATCGAGGTCATATGCTTGTTGACGAATACCTTCTGAAACCAAAGGAACCAGCATAGGTCTTATCATTTGAAAACCTTTCTTGGGTATTAGAGTATCCGAAACATAGCGTTCGCCCTCTAAGTCTTTTACAAATAGATTGCCTTTGTCATCTGCATCAAAGTTGAATTTAACATCCATTGGCTCGCCATTAACATCAACGATCATGCCGATAGTGCCTAAACGTTTGAGAGCCTCTGTACCATTATTCGCCCAGAAGATATAACCCAGTTTATTGCCTGTCGAATCTTTCACTGTAATATCGAGATTGCTCGGATAAGAACGGTTAGCTGGCAGTTTTTTGTACTTCAAATCAAAATTATACGCTGCTCCTGACGTATCTTTAAAATCAAAATTAATTTTTGTTTTATCTTCAGTCGGCTCACTAATCACCAGTTCTTTCTTTAGATCAAAGTTCTTTCCTGAGATAGTCAGTGTGAATGGCAGGTCTTTAGCGACCAAACTAGAAAGAGGAAGTGCCGATAGTATTAACACACCAAGTGTTTTGCGTAGATTCATGCGAGTCCTTTCTGCGATTTAGTAAAGCAGTGATAATTAAAGAACCCATATACGAATCAAAAGTAATAATTAGATGCATTAAGAAATAGAACAAGCAAAAGACTTTGAATCAAGAAGCCTACCTTTGATTACAATCTTGTAAAAAGACGGGGGGTGCCATATACCATGATTATTCATGTTTCAGCGGTAAACAATAATATTTTCTTTTCCACATTTTGGCACATTCGCGTTTTGCCAAAATAACATCTTCATCATTTTTTAAATCTTCATCAACATAGCTTAACGCACTAACATCTTGCTTAAGTGCCGCAATCACAACTTCTTTATCCTTGCGATATTTTTTATGTGCATATCTCAGTGCTCGACCATTACTTTTAACGGCGGCAAGAACGACCTCTCTATCTTTTCGCAACCAAATATCAGCCTTGCGTAACACGTCTCCTTTAGATGTAACAGCAGCTAACACAACTTCCTTGTCGCCAAGAAAACGAGAATTTAAACGAGTAATGGTCTTTCCATTAGAACGAGCAATTGCCAACACAAAGTCACGATTTTCTTTTAGATCATCGTCTATATAGTTTAATGCATTAATTTCTTCAGTAACCGCGGCGATGGCAATTTCTTTATCTTTACTGAAATAGTGTTTGGCTCTATTTACTATGTGGCCATTAATTTTAACCGCAGCTAACACCACTTCCCTATCACTCCAAAGGCTAGCATCAATATCCTTGGTAATTTTATTACCCATTCTTAACATATCGAGTATAAACAACCTATCCTTCTTAAAGTGATTATCTGCATAGAGAAAGGCCTCACCATCCTCCTCTATTGCGACAATGACAATAAGTGTGTCTCGTTTCAAAGCTTCACTAGCAAAACGCAGGGCAGTTCCATCTTTCTCAACAGCAGCTAGAATGATTTCTCTATCATTTTTTAATTCTGGCGATGCAAATTCCACCGCATAACTACTATGTTCAAGTAGTTCTTTTACAAACTCTCTATCACTTTGTAAAAGACGATCAGCAAATTTAAATGAACCTGATCTGTTTTTAAATGCCTCAGTAACGAGTTCTTTATCCCCCCTTAAACGTTCAGAAGTATATTCAATTGCCATACCATCTTGTTTGATTGCCTTAAGCACTAACTCTCGATCATCTTGTAAACGACTACTCGCATATTTAAGTGAGCCACCTGCTTTTGTAACAGATAATGCAATCACCTCTTTATCATCCCTATGATCTAAACTGGCATATTGGATAGCGTCGTTATTTTTCACAAGCACATCTAACATCTCCTGTTTTGACTTTTTATTAAGCTGGCTCAGCCATGCTGGATCACTGTATTTACTAAGATTGTCCGTTGAAAACGTAACATCTCTCACTTCACCTCCTAAAAAGCCACCGCAGGAACCATGTGAAATACGTCCACAGCCAATATCCTCTACACAAATTTTCTGACCACTACAGTGTGGATTATTGCTATTACAATAAAAATATCGTGTATTATTTTTGGGGACGGATAGCGCTGAGCTTGAGCGAGATTCTTGACAGTAATCAGCGTTAAAAACCACATCCTTATTTGTTGTATTATTTAATTCTAGAGTCCAATAAGAGCCTGTATAAATAAAAAGTGTTAGCAATAAAACGAAAGTAAGTGAGAAGAAAATGATATGCATCGCATGGGATTTCAAACGTTTAAAATACTTTCTAATGAGGCAAAAAATAAACAAAAATATTTTCCATATCACAATTAATAATGAAAGCGGTATTAAAACAAAATAAGCGAAGCTTATAATCGGTTGAATCAAAACAATATCGGTATGAAAGCTCATTAAGACTGAACGAATGGTGATTAACAAGAGCAAACCGACTAATATGAATACACTAATTTTTAGTAGTTTATCTTTTAAGATGAGATTTATGAAATCGAGTTTTAGCATTTTTATTATTAGAAAACCTATGTCTTACTAACCATACACAAATAACAATTTCCAAGATAGTATCTTTAGATAAAGTGGTATCACGTTAATAGTGAAAGTGTACAATGTAACTAGCTTGAAAACATTTAAACCATAAGGAATGCTATAAAATGAACGTTAAATACCTACTCCTATGCCTAGCTTTATTAGCAAGTTCTACGCATGCACTTGAAATAAAAGATTTTAAATCGGGTTTAATTTGCGCCATCAATAAAAAGGACATGGGCTGGGTCTGTATTGAAAAAGAAGACATAGAAATTACGGGGCAGAGTTCCTGTATTGCTAATGGTAAAGAAGAGAAGTGTACTTGGTATGGGTATTCCTATCATTATGAAGCCGAACAGGCAGGTGAACAGATTGATTGTAAATACCATTATTCTACAGCGGTAAATCCTGTCAACCCAGTATCACAAAAGGCTGCAACTGAAGAAGATACTTTCACCTATAAACTCCCTAAAAAAAGTGGCTATTATATCAACGCTCAGTACAGCCTGTTAGGTGTTACAAAAGAAGGAAAGCATGAGACAGTCTCTAAGGTGGAGTGTTTCCATAAAGACAAACTGCTTTTTAAATACCGCTTTAAAACGATACTACCGACTATTTTTCCACCATCAAATATCTAGTGAGACCTCAATAATGAAACACTTAATTAAGATATTTTTTTCAATAATGCTATTCGCGCTATCAAGTTTCACTCTAGCTGATGGAATTAGTATTGAGAACACTTATGTCCGTGAAGTGCCTCCTGGGCAAATGACTTCTGCATTTTTTATGATACTAAAAAATGATAGTGATAAAAACATTGCTTTAATCAAAGCCAGTAGCGATGTTGCCAAGAATGTCGAAATACATGAGCATATTCACGAAGATGGCATGATGAAAATGCGTCAGATAGAAAAAGTTATTTTAAATGCCAAGAGCACGACTAAATTAAAACCTGGTGGCTATCACATCATGTTAATTGGGCTGACGCGCAAGATTAAGGCAGGTGACATTATTGCTATCACGCTTGAGTTCGATAATGGCGACAAAAAAGAAATTAAAGTTGAAGTTAAAAAGATCATGGCAGGAATGATGGACGCTATGAGTAGCGACTAATGATGAATACCTTATTAATTCTTCTTCTTTGTAAGTGAGGTTTACAGTTTAGTTTCTGCCAATAACTCACGCACTACTTTTAAAAAAGTATCAGAATGAGTTGCATGCTAGGGTGTAGCGCATCGCCTATTTCAAAGTAAAAAACCTAAATGGAACCATGATTAAACCATCATCAGTATGTAACAAGACTCGTGCTTCCCAGTCCATTTTTGTATGAATGCAAACAGGCAGTATTGCACTTCCTGCAAAAAGTGTTTTAGCCTTACTCTCCAGTTTTGAGCGGTTATAGCCCATCTCCATACCAATACCGATGAAATCTACTTCAGTCTTTGAAACCTCTATGCCATCTACTTTCACCTCAAGTTTTAAAGGTCGGAGTATCGGTATATTATTAGGCGAAATTGAAAAAGTGATCGTGCCGCCACTAGACAGCGTTGAAGTACAAGCCCCTTTTCTCAAGTCACAAGCGTCATCTAACACTGCCGTAGCAGAGACAACGGGGTTTAGAATATCTTTGAACTTATAAGCGGCAGCAAAAAAAAACGCTAAAACAAGAAAGGCGACGATTGTCCAGAGGATGTTTGTTTTTTTAGGTTCGAAGTTTTTCATGGTATAGATTAGTAGAGACCTTTGCACGAGTCTGCGGTAAAAAGAAAAAACGGGTGAAATTCAACCATTTTACTCATCACCCGACTTGAGCAAAGATCGCTAGTAGTATGTGCTAGCATTTTACTATGTCAAAGTTATAAGCGTTAAAACTACTTTCATTCAATGCCTATCAATTCAACATCAAAAACCAATATTGCATGAGGCGGAATCTTTCCACCAGCACCCCGTGCGCCATAACCTAATGCTGATGGAATGGTTAACGTACGTTGTCCACCAACTTTCATTCCTGCTACACCTTGGTCCCAACCTTTAATAACGCGCCCACCACCCAATGGAAACTTAAAGGGTGTACCACGTGTGCGTGAGCTATCGAATTGTTCGCCATGATGATCTGCTGCTTTAGCGTCGTATAACCAGCCAGTGTAATGAACTGAAACAGTTTGTCCTGCTTTTGCCTCTGCACCCGTGCCAACTTTGACATCAATTTTTTCAAGTGTTGCAATAGGTGGAGCTGAAGCTACCACTTCTTTGATTTTTGAATCATCACTGCAAGCCGTGAAAAGTAAGCTCAAAGATAGTGTTATAAACAATGTAATAATTTTTTTCATAATGATTTAGTCTTTAATTAAATGAGTGAATTCGGTGTATTATGCACTAACTAGTTTTTATAGACTAGATAGATAAGTAAACCATCTAATTATGTAAAAAAGGCGGGGGTGCCATTGCATTTCCAGCTAAGTTAATTACTATGCACCCTTCACCAGTCATCACACACAACTACCTATGCTCTGCCAAGTAAACCCTGAAAAATATGCTAGTCTATTAGCCGAAAAAGAAACTTCTTTTAGAATGCAAATTCCAACGGCGACAAATATCACTGTGTTTGCTTCATCACCGCAACATTACCGTGCTCGTGTGGAGTTTCGCATTTGGCATGAAGGTGATGCATCTGACTACATCATGTTTGACCAACAGAGTAAGGAGAAGGTAAAGATAAACTCCTGCCCAATGGCTTTAGCCTCTATAGATAATTTGATGCCAAAGTTAATGGCATATATTTGCCAGCATCCAGTGCTAAGACTGAAGCTGTTTGAAATAGATTTCCTTGCCACTTTATCTGGGGAAATGCTGGTTAGTTTAATTTACCGTAAGCCAATTGAAGGCAATCAAGAATGGTTAGCCTTAACTGAAGAATTAAGAAGTACCTTAGCAATAAATTCCATTATCGGCAGAGCACGCAAGCAGAAAATCTGTCTTCCCAAAGATTATGTAGAAGAAATCCTACACATCGATGGCAAACAATTTCATTATCAGCAAATAGAAAATAGTTTCACCCAGCCGAATGCCGAGGTGGCACAAAAGATGTTGCACTGGGCGAGAAAGGTTTCAGCCATTGGCAATGACACACTCGGTAAGGCAGACTTAATCGAGCTTTACTGTGGCAATGGTAATTTCTCAATCGCGTTAGCTGATTTTTATCAGCAAGTTTTAGCCACAGAAATATCAAAAACATCAGTGGCTTCTGCTCGATACAATATTGAGAAGAACAGCACCAAAAATGTAAGCATTGTAAAAATGGCCGCAGAAGAAATTTCACAAGCCATTAAAGGGATGCGTGAGTTTGTTCGATTAAGTGACATTGATTTACCAAGCTATAACTTTAAAACCATCTTGGTTGACCCGCCCCGTGCAGGTTTGGATGATTTAACTCGCAGCATGGTCACAGATTTTGAACGCATTATTTATATCTCCTGCAATCCAGAAACACTGGCAAGAGATTTAATTGAGATTGAAAAAACGCATGAGATTATTGAAACCGCCCTATTTGACCAGTTTCCCTATACGCATCATATTGAGTCAGGTGTTTTTTTGATTCGAAAATGACTGCTTCTATGTGATTCATCAATCACACCTAAAAAATATTTTTTTATAAAATATAATGTGAAATCTATCACAGAATATTGAATACAACTTCCTTAGTATATTGAGCATGACAGAAGCATATTGTTATTTGTCATTTATGCACATAATCAATTAATTTACAGGATGATCAAATGAAAAACTCAATTAAAAAAACGTTATTAATCACTAATATAACTATTGCAATTCTATCTACCAGTTTTGCTACTGCACTACCTATTAAACCAACTAAACAGATCGACACATGCGAATGTACATGTGCTGCGATCACCCCTGTTGGATCTCCGTTACAAGAAGAAAAAATTGCCATACAAAATCGACAATGTGGAGTAGATGATGAAGGAGGTAGCTGTTCATTAAGTGAGGTAGCTGTTCATTAAGTAATGGCACAAGTGGCACAAAGCTCAACTGTAATTCAAGTACTGGTCCTGCACCCAATAATAGTATAGGCATTGATAGAGTTCGACCTACAGCTCCAACAACAGAGGGATTTTATCGTTAATTGCACCCCAAAGGATTACTAGATGGCACCCCCCCATTATTTACAATATTGTAAAAAAAGGGGGGGGGGTGCCATATCAATAATTTTAGCCTGCAATACTAGGTCAAAAACAAAGTAGCCAAGCCTAAGAATGCCATAAACCCAACCACATCTGTCACCGTGGTTAGGATAACGGCACCAGAGAGTGCGGGATCAATTTTCATTCGATGCAATACCAATGGCACGACAATTCCCGCTAATGCAGCGGCTAACATATTGAGTACCAGTGCTGCGGCAATCACCATCGCGATTTTCTCATCGAACCAAAAATAGGCTACGATTGCGACGACAGTTGCCCAGAGCAATCCATTGATCACGCCAATACCTAGCTCTTTTTTTAACAGTGATTTCTTATTGCTATCGACAACATGACCCATGGCTAAACCACGAATTGTCAATGTTAGCGTTTGGCTTCCAGCAATACCCCCCATGCTAGCAACCACTGGCATCAGTACGGCTAGCGCTACGAATTTCTCTATGGTGGCTTCATAAAATCCGATTACCCATGAGGCTAAGAATGCAGTAACTAAGTTCAATGCCAACCAAATTGTGCGCCTGCCAGCACTCGGTAGCATCGGTGCAAACAAGTCTTCATCATCATCTAAACCTACCGAACCTAAAATAGCATGATCCGCTTGGTCTCGCATTGAATCAATAACATCATCAACAACGATACGCCCAAGGAAGTAGCCCTCATCATCAATAACGGGAGCAGAAAACCAGTCATGGTTTTCAAAAGCGCGGATGACTTCACTCTCTGGCATATCTGGATTTAATGTTTTCCATTCTGAATCCATTACTTCCGAGACTAATTTTTCGGCAGGTTCCAAGACAAGCTTTAAAATAGAAATTGCACCGAGAAATAAATTATCTCTATCTACTACCATCAAAACATTGGTGTCATCTGGCACTTCATCATGGCGTTGTAAGTAACGCTGCACAGTTTCAAGGGTGACATCACCGCGCACGATAATGGCATCTGTGTGCATTAATCGACCGGCTGTATCTTCCTTATAACTTAGGTTTAACTCAACACGTTCACGACGTTGAGCATCCATATTATCCAGCAGATCATCCGCTGCTTCTTTATCTAATACTTCATCAAGAAGCTCGGCAACGTCTGCCGTATCCATGGATTTTGTGGCGTGATGTAACGCCTCTGTATCCATGCCTTCAGCAAGTTCTGCTGCTGCAACTTCACTCATATGCAACAGTACTTCGCCGTCTAAACCTTCAGGAACACATTCAAATAAACGAATTCGTTCTGCCGCAGGAAGCGCGTTTAATACATGCGCCGTCTCTGCTGCATTTAGAGAATCAAGATAGCTTTTAATTGTTACACGGTCGCAGTTACCCAAAGCAATGCTGATATTTTTAATTGCTTCTTCGCTTGTTTGATTTATTTCTTCAGTTGCCATAAGAACTCACTAGCAGATGAGTTTCAAGAAGCAGCAAGTGTACTTATTTATCGCACGATATTAAATCTATTTTTGTAAATAGCTTCAAAAACTCACTTACAAATCATTAGCAAACTGTAAAAAGAACTGGTACGAAAATGTTAAGTAAGGATTGAAACAATTGGCGTGATTGGTTGGCAAACTTTGCCCTTGCCCGTTATTTACCACGCATTCAACCAGCTCAAGCTGAGTCGCACCTTTAGCCGTTAATGTGTCATACGCTGTTTGTGCATGATCAAATTTCACCCAACCATCATCTCTTCCATGATACAAGCGAGTCGGTGCTTTAGGCGCCCAATCCAAAATATCATTGTCTTTAAATGCATTCACTAAGGCTTGCTCCTCACCATTAATAAGTCGCTGTAGAAACGCTTTATTAAATAATTCACTTCCCTGATGAGTCAGTTCACGGTCAATAAAAGCGGGAAAATGACTACCATCGTAAATACGCTCAATGATCGCTGCATACTCAGGTTGGAATATTTTATCAAGCAAATCCAAATCATAGCCATCATCCATCGCTTTTAAAATAAGCCCAATATTGGAAGGGCGAACTACAATAAACTCTTCAAAGTTTTGTAGCACCTGTGTCGCAGTATCGATTAAATCCTTACTTAAATTGTAAGCGCCTGCACCAGCACTGGAAGCCGTTACTGTAAACTCATCCGATAATTCATTCTCAATCTTTCGTTGTACTGCTAATGTTGCTCCGCCACCTTGTGAATATCCGCCAAGAAATAGCTGATTGTTTGTTGCGATATTATTTGCTTTCAGGAATTTCTTTGCGGCTCTTAATAAATCAACACTAGTAGAAGCCGTGACTTTAGCATTTGAAAAGGGATGCATAACACCAAGCGATTCACCATAGCCAATATAATCAGGAGCTGCCACAATAAAGCCAATAAACCCTGGTAAAACACCAATAGAATCTATGGTGATATTTTCAGTTGGTGCCGCTTTGTTATTATAAATAACGCCATGCTGATAAATCATCATGGGACTTTTAGCCTGTGCCGATTTCTGGGGAATCGTCAGCAAACCCGATGCGTTTAAAAATTCACCATCAACCCCCTTTGTTTCATATACTAGGCGATATACTTTCACTGGGTACTTAATATCAACTTCAGGCACTTGAATTTGAGTATTGGAAAAACTGGCAAGTTGCTTAGCGCTAATTAATTTACCGCTTTGATGGTTTGATAATGGATTTTTAGAATCACTACTTCCGCAAGCAGCTAACAAAACCGACACCAAAAAAAACAGTATAGACTGACTTAATTTATACATTCTTCTACCCTCAGTTTGAGACTTTCAGCACACTCACATGAAAGATCTCAGATTATTAAAAATGAACAAATTAAGCTTAAAGTTTGTCTTATAAGAAGTCTGTATCATTAAAGAAACAGTTTGTAACTTTATGTATCTCACGTGCAGATGCGATACACTTCGATACAATAATAATTAATTTATCGGTTAATATGCCCTACAGAGGTTCATAAAATATGACGAGACATAAATTAAACCCCAGATTTTCACTTATCATTTCAACGGTTTTAATGTTGCTATTATTACCCCTCATATCAGTAGCGAAAGACCCGTTACAAGTCGTCAACTTTACGGCGAAAGAATTACAAAATCTGAAAGGTCACTATTCTACCGTTTATGGTTATGTCTATATTCATGTCAGTGGCAGGCATGTCAGCACCAATATTGATGGAAAATATATTGAGTTATTTAAAAAATCGGATGGACACTTTTATCCGAAGTACAAAGTTTTAAAACTTATCCCGATTGATATTGGTGATATGTCCTTTTCCTTAAAAGACAACAAGGGCAAGCATCAAATAGTGATGCATAAGAAAGATAAGAGAACGAAGAAAATCAATGTCAAAACAGTCGCTCAAAAATTCAATCCCGTTGTTATTCCAGCGTTCTGGAAAACTAAATTAGGCAAGTACAAAGCCACTCTGATTAAAGGAAAATCCAAAATAAAAGATATCCGTCTTGCCGTACGAAAAGGCGTACTCGTCGCTTTTATTAATAAATACAAAAGCCCTTATCCTCTGCTTGCATTGTCTGCATCGAAACTCTATTCACCCAGCGCAGGACATAATAAAGGACGTCAAATCCATATCGCTTCTTCTGCCAATAAAATTACGCTTAACTATGGCAAAAATAGCTTAATGTTAAATAAGCTTTAAGGTAGATCGTATTGAGATCTGATACCAATAACATAATTTTCCTGGTTGAAGATGATCTAGAACTTGCGTCACTCACACAGGATTACCTGCAAAAACAAGGTTTCACCGTGGTTGTAGAAAAAGATGGTGCGTATGCCGTAGAGCACATAATCCAGCGACAACCTGCCTGTGTATTGCTCGATATCATGCTTCCCAATAAAGATGGCTTTGCCATATGTAAAGAATTACGCGTAGCAACAAATGGCTACCAAGGACCCATTTTAATGCTGACGGCACGGGATGAGGATATCGATCAACTCCTTGGACTAGAATTAGGCGCAGATGATTATGTCACCAAACCTGTTCAGCCACGCTTACTACTGGCCCGCATTCATACCCTATTACGAAGAGTAAATCCAAGCCAAACGACTCCACCTCAAGGCTTACTTGTTTTTGATCAATTATCTATTGATGCTGGCGCACGACGCGTTTTATTAGAGAATAATCCGATTGATTTGAGTACCGCCGAATTTGATCTATTATTTCTGCTGGCAACTCATGCAGGCATTGTTTTAACCCGCGATGATATCCTTAAACACTTGAGAGGTATCGGTTATGACGGCACAGACCGCTCTATAGATTTGCGTATTTCAAGGTTACGTAAGAAATTATCCGATGAAAAACAGTGTGACTCACAAAAAATTAAAACGGTGCGTGGCAGTGGTTATTTATTTGCTAAAAGTTATCAGCACTAGGAGCAATAAAAGCTAATGACACGCATCTTTCTTAAACTCTACCTGTTGTTATTATTACCATTATTAATATTGACGGTGATGCCTAAAAGTCCATTATCTTTACTCGGTGAATGGTGGTATGAGAAGGAATCTTATAGACAATACGGGGCGATTTATCCTTTAATTAAGGAAGAGTTGGATCAAGTACCTGAAGATCAATGGGTAGAAAAAGTGACCGAAATCAGTAAGCATTTTGCCTACACTTTAGTTTTAAAAAAACGTAAAGATACGAACCTAAGCGATAAAACTTACGCAAAGTTAGATGACAAAGGCTATGCACTAACAAAATTTAGAAGAAATTCTACACTGGTCTTTACAGAGAAAGACAGTGATTTCATTTTATATGTTAGCTTGTTTGATAATACTTCTGCTCTTGAAGAATTCGAGAAAGACACCAGAGGCTTTCGTTATTTTTTAAACAAGACAATCAAACAGTCTGAAAATCCTGAAAAAGATTTTGAGCGCCTTAAAAAATACTTTTCACTGAATTTAAAAATGGTCCGAATGGATGAATTCAAAACCTCATTTAATGACAAAAAACTCCTTGATACATTAATAAAAAAGAAGCTTTATATAGATTATGAAGACAGCAATATGGCCTATCTTATTTCAGACAATAATCAATTTGTAATTACCATTACAAATGCTAATACTAAAGCAACCTATCGACGTTATTACAACTACCTCTCTTTTTTAGTCCCAGCGTTATTACTCGCGATTGGTGCATTAATCTGGATTTATTTATTTCGTAGAGAGTTTAATAAGCTCAGTAGAACCGCCAAACTGTTTGGTGATGGTCAATTTGATTCACGTATTAATTTATCTAAAAACTCTGCCCTTTATCCTATTGCTGGCTCTTTTAATGATATGGCGAGTCGCATTCAAACCTTACTTGAAGGACATAAGGATTTAACCAATGCGGTTTCCCATGAATTCAAAACGCCTCTTTCGCGCTTAAATTTTGCATTAGAAATGCAAAAAATCAGTAAAACTGAAAAAGAGCGCCTTATTTATACTGATAAAATAGAACAAAATATTATCGTGTTAGAAGGACTGGTTGATGAGTTACTCAATTACACAAGAATGCAGCGCCAACAAAAAGTAGAAATGACATCACAGTCAGTAAAACTATGGCTAGAAAATGAGATAGCTCTTTTCTCCGATTATCATCAAAACATTGAAATCGACACTGACATCACGATCAATAAAAATATTGCATTTAATTCACACCTAATGTCTCGCGCATTAAATAACTTATTAAATAATTCAGTAGAGTATTCTTCATCCAAACCTCAAAAAATTAGAATCAGTGCTTTTTTTGATGACGAAGAAATTAATCTGATAGTTGAAGATAACGGCATCGGAATAGCGAAACAAGACCAGCAAAGAATATTCGAACCCTTCACACGTTTGGATACAAGTCGCAAGAGAAGTGACCATGAACATCTCGGCGGATTCGGTATGGGTCTGGCTATTGTCCAAAGCATAATGAAACAACATCAAGGTAAGGTTACTTGTGAATCGTCTTCACTTGGCGGAGCAAAAATCAGTTTAGTCTGGTCAAATTAGTCCTTGTAAGGTAAATATTTTATAAATGGCACCCCACCATTTTTTGAACAATTGACATCAACAATACAATTTAATAACATGAACTTAGCCGACCTACTAAGATTTAAGATGAACTTTTGTTTGCATTCATTCAATAGATAGCATATTGTGTTTGAATAATAAAAAGTAGTAGCACATAAAAATATAATAATCACATCCCCAGAAGGCAATTATAAAACAACGGAATGAGTTTAAGGGGGAAGGTATGTTTAGAGTTTTCGGAATAACACTGGATTATCCAGTCATGGTTGGGTTGATATTTGGTGCAATTGGTGGCGGATTAACTGTTGCATATACATCAAAAAAGAATGCAGAAAGAATTGGTGCATTAGAAGAACAAATTATCCTAATGCAGGAAAATCGTTCTTCTAAGCCAAATTTTACTAACTATAAAATGACTATTAATAAATAATAAATCTACATTTCTCCCTCTGACAAGAATATTTCATATTTTAAAAGCTTTACATTAAGGCAGCATTTAAGCTCATTAGAGTACTATTTAAGAACATAGATAATCACTCGAAAAATATAATGCTCAGAAGAAAAAACCAACAAATAAAAACAAAACGTAGCTGGGGACTAATACTGTTTGGGTCATTATTTGCTATGCCAGCAATGGCTTTATTTTTCTGGTCTATTGTTCCTAATATCTATGAATCAATTAAGATGCAATCGTGGCAAACAACCCAAGCCACCCTACTCTCAGCAGATGTAAAACATCATAGTAGTAGCGATTCTGGTACTACCTTTGAGGCAGTGGCAAGCTACCAATATGTTGTCAACGGTACTGTTTATAAAAATCACCGTGTGCAAATCAGCTCAGGAAACGACAATATCGGGCACTTTCAAACTGACTTAGGAAGCAAACTAAGCTCAGACTTTGCCTACAAACGACCGATTATTATTTATTACAATCGCGACAATCCTGCTGAGTCGATTATCCATCGTAAACTACGTTGGAAACTACTTCTTTTCACATCCATGTTTGTGGCACTATTTGGTCTGGCTGGTTTTGGTATAATGTATTGGGGATGGCGTGGAAAGAAATCCAATATTTCACCAGAGACACTCTCTCAACCTTGGCTAAGTGAGCCAAGTTGGATGAATAATGAAATCAATTCTGACAGTAAAACAAGCTTTCAATTCGCTCTTATCTTCGCTATTTTCTGGAATTTAATCAGTACTCCCATCGCATTCTTTGGTCTTGCTGACGCTTATAATAAAGAAGGTTTAATTGTTGCACTTATCGTTCTTGCTTTTCCTGCTGTAGGTTTAGGGCTTTTATTTTGGTCTTATTCTAGTTGGAAGCAATGGAAGAAGTACGGTCGAACACCACTAATTCTCTCTCCTTTTCCAGGCAATATTGGTGGAGATGTGGGTGGAAAAGTTTTATTCACTCAAAAATTATCTAAAGAACATGACTATAAGGTAACACTTACTTTAGTGAAAACAGGCTCTGATAATGATGAAAGAATGATCTGGCAAAAAGAAGGTCAAGCCACGCTTAAACAAGTCTATTCTCATAAAGCAATCAGTGAACTACAGTTTCGATTTAAAGTCCCAGATCACTTACACGAAAGTGAATTACTTCCTAAATATCGACATATCTGGCGAGTCACTATTGCTAATAAAGCGATTACGTTAAATCGAAGTTTTGATATTCCTGTTTATAAACTCAAAAACCAAACAGCGACTGTATTAAATAACAAAAATATTAGTAGCGATAATTATAATAAAAAATACTCTTCGGTTACTGATTCACCTCAGTCGTCAAAAACAGGTGATAGGAAAATAAGGATTGAGAATTACCTTCCATTTCAAAACAAATCCACTAACTCCTTTGTAAGTCTTTCAGAAAAAACAGTGATTCACTACCCACTATTTCGAAAACTAGGTTTACATGCAATATTTACCGCTGCTGGAAGTTTATTTTTTTTGATAGGAGTTTTTCTCTGGTATGAAAAAGATGCACCCGTTTTTATGGCTACCTTCTTTGGATTAATCGGTGGCATGACAGCACTTGCAGGGTTTTATGGTTTAGCTCATTCACTAACCGTGACTCTAGGAAATAACCAACTTGATGTTGTAAAAAAAATACTGAGTTTTACTATTAGTAAACACTCTGTCAATTACAATGAGATCCAGAGTATTAACAATAAAATAACACACCGTTCACAATCAGCGGGTAAACACATTACCCATTATAAAGTTTTTGCATTACTAAAAAATGGTAAAAAAATAAAAATTGCAGATGCAGAAAATATAACCGCATTGAATGCTGTGCTAGATTATTTTAGGAAAAAGTTAGGTTTGAGTTAATGTTTTTATGACAAATAGCAACAACGCTGTAATAATCCTGCTTTTAGTATTCAGAACTTGTAACCATGACACAGCAACGCAAAGCCGTCTCCTTAATCTCAGGTGGACTTGATTCTTTATTAGCGACAAAAGCGATGCTTGACCAAGGCATCCATGTTGAAGGTATCAATTTTTTCACTGGTTTTTGTGTCGAAGGCCACACGCATGCCATTCGCAAGAAAAAGTCATCTAAGCCAAAACGCAATAATTCACTTTGGGTTGCAGAACAATTAGGCATTAAATTACACATCGTAGATATTGTCGAAGAATATAAAGATGTCGTGCTAAATCCTAAGCATGGTTACGGCGCCAATCTAAACCCCTGTCTTGATTGTAAAATTTTTATGGTCAGAAAAGCCCATGAATGGATTGCTGAACATGACTTTGATTTTATTGTAACGGGTGAAGTGGTAGGGCAACGCCCCATGTCACAACGGCGTGAAACCATGCCGATTATCGCGGCAGAGTCTGGGGCGGATGAATTATTACTGCGCCCACTATGTGCCAAAAATTTACCTGCGACTAAACCAGAGTTGGAAGGCTGGGTAAAAAGAGAAGAGTTATATGACTTTTCTGGACGCAACCGTAAGCCACAAATTGCTTTAGCAGAAAAGTGGAAACTAGATGATTACGCCCAACCTGCGGGAGGCTGTTGCTTTTTAACAGATCCAAATTATTCAGATAAGATGAAAGATTTATTGGGGCATCGTGGCGAAGATAGAAATTACGAAATGGACGACATTATGCTGTTAAAGATTGGTCGCCATATTCGCCCACGTGATAATTTTAAAGTTATTGTATCGCGTGAAGAAGGTGAAACACGTTTCTTACAAGGCTATAAAAGACAGTTTGCTTATATCAAAACAGCGAGCTGTAATGGCCCATTAACACTAATAGATGGGCACGATATATCTGCTGAAGATATTTATCTCGCCGCATCCATCACTGCGCGCTATAGCCAAGGTCGAGACCTTGATGAGATAACCGTGAAATATGGTTTACCCGGTGAAGATGAACGTGAGTTAATGGTTAAGCCATTAAAAGCAGATGAGATTAAAAAATCTTGGACGCTCTAAGGAGCTTGTCTGAAAACTAAAAATCCAGCCAATCTCCTTTAAAATGTTCTACGGCTAAATCCACAAACGCCCTAACCTTGGCAGACAAATGTTTGCTTGACGGGTAAAGCAAAGAAATATCCGAAGATTTCTGTCTCCATTCATTTAATATCACCGTCGCCTTACCTGACTTTATCGCATCGCCAACAATAAAAGTTGGCAATAGCGCAATCCCCATCCCATGTATCATTGCATCACACATCAAATTGCCATTATTGGCGAGGAATGAGCCATTAATTTGAACGTGCACCTTTTCCTTTGTATCACTTTCTAGTACCCAGTTCTTTGCTGAATCAGCATAAGAATACAAAAGGCATTGATGCTTTTTTAAATCATCAGGCGTTTCTGGCATCCCGTGTTTTTCAAGATAGGCAGGTGATGCACAGACCACTATCTCGCAGGGCGCTAAACGTCTTGCTATCAAGGAGGAATCTTCCAATGAGGCAATCCGTAAAACCAGATCATAGCCTTCCTCCACAACATCAATTTGTCTATCATGCAAATCAATATCAATATTAACCTGCGGGTATAGTTGTTGATATTTTGCCAGTAGCTCGCCGAGATATTGAGAGCCAAATGACATAGGCGCATTAATTTTTAATGTTCCACGTGGTTCTGCTGTAAGCCCTGTAACAATACATTCAGCTTCTTCAACTGACTCTAAAATTAATTTGGCTCGTTGATAAAAAGCCGTCCCTACTTCGGTGGGCGTTAAACGTCGTGTTGTTCGATTAAGTAAACGCCCACCGAGACTCTCCTCAAGTTTTGCTAACTGTTTACTCACCGCGCCTTTGGAAAGATTGAGTTCATCTGCCGCAAGACTTAGCTGTCCCGTTTCTATAATGCGGCAATAAAGTGTCATCGCTTTTAGTTTATCCATATGGCACCCCACCCTTTTTTACACAATTTTAAACGATGAACACCCAACTATTGTTTACCTATAGGAAACAATATGTTTATACACGGGTTATTTATTCCAAACAATATTTTTATTATGATTACTCCACTGAAAAAAATACTTACTTATCTACATCGGCTTAATTAAGGACGCAGAAATGAACAATCAAAAACTATTACATATAAATTCTAGCGGTCGCTTTCAAAATTCTGTCACGCGTGAAGTTTCAGATAAATTAGTGACTCATTTAATCCAACAAGATCCAGAGTTAGAGATAATCGGTAGGGACTTAGCTTCTGGTTTACCTTTTGTTGATGAGCCTTGGATTAATGCTAACTTTACAGATCCTGATGAACGTACAACTGAGCAAAAAGAAACACTAGAGTACTCAGACAAACTCGTTAAAGAACTACAAGATTCCCAGCATATCGTTATTGCTGTACCAATTTATAACTTCAGTATTCCTGCTGTTTTAAAAGCATGGATAGACCAAATCGCACGGGTGCAACTCACTTTTCACTATACAGAGAATGGTCCTATCGGAATGCTTGAAGATAAAAAGGCAACGATTGTAATGGCGTCAGGCGGTGTCCCAATCGGTAGCGAGATGGATATGGCATCACCCTATATAAAGCATGCACTTTCATTTATTGGCATAAGTAACGTACAAATTGTGGATGCATCGACTATGAGTAATGACAATATTTCTCGTGTGTTAATCTAGAATAAATTGAAGTATTTATCATGAGTAATATAAGGGAAATCAAACAAATTATCACAGGACGTAAGACCTCTGATGGTGATGGAGTTAGCCTGACGCGCGTCATCGGCACAGCAGATTTAGATATACTTGATCCTTTTTTATTGCTCGATGCTTTTGGCTCAGACAAACCATTGGATTATATAGGGGGTTTTCCAGCGCATCCACACCGTGGCTTTGAAACTGTAACTTATATGCTCGCGGGTAAAATGCGCCATAAAGATAGTGCTGGTAATGAAGGTATTATTGAAAAAGGTGGCGTGCAATGGATGAGTGCTGGCAAGGGCATTATTCATTCAGAAATGCCTGAACAAGAGGAAGGTTTATTAGCCGGTTTTCAATTATGGGTTAATCTGCCTGCAGCGCATAAAATGGATCAACCACGCTATCAAGAGTTTAA
The DNA here is from genome assembly GCA_036478745.1 of Cocleimonas sp. Lineage (GTDB taxonomy): Bacteria > Pseudomonadota > Gammaproteobacteria > Thiotrichales > Thiotrichaceae > Cocleimonas. The sequence goes on along the minus strand of JAZGEM010000064.1, from coordinate 35,266 downwards.
TCAAAGCGAGGTTCCTGTGGAACTAAGAGCTAATACTTGTAGACTAAATGTTATTGCAGGCGAAACAATGATGGCAACAAAAGGGGTTATTGATAATGACTTTGTTGATCCTATTTATTGGGATATACACCTCTCATCTGCTACTGAGTTTATTGATAAAATTCCACAAGATCACAATGCCTTTATATATATGATTGAAGGTGATGCCACTATTGGCAAAGAAAATAAACAATTAGAAGCCAAGCAACTCGCGGTACTTTCACTTGCTGAGAATATTAAAATCAATGCAAATTCAGATTGTCGGTTTTTGTTAATAGCCGGAAAACCATTAAATGAATCCGTTGCAAAAGGCGGACCGTTTGTAATGAATACACAGGCAGAAATAGACCAAGCCTACGTTGACTATCAAACAGGGCATTTTGCCTAACACTGGAATACATAATGAGAAATACAGAAAACGAATTTGGCTTAGTAAGCAAGTTATTGCACTGGGTTATGGCTGTTATATTAACCGGCTTGTTTACTGTTGGTCTTTATATGACAGGTCTGGATTACTACGACCCGCTTTACCATAGCCTGCCTTGGTGGCATAAAAGCTTTGGTTTACTGACCATATTTTTATTACTTTTAAGGGTGATTTGGAAACTCAGTAACCCTAGTCCAAAGCCCTTAAAAACACATAAGAAATGGGAGGTAACTTTAGCTCATTTAATCCAGAAACTTTTCTATCTGCTGATTTTATTGATTGGCATTTCAGGCTACTTTATCTCCACCGCTAAAGGCAAAGGGATTGAGTTTTTTAGCCTATTTGAAGTCCCTGCAATATTTGGCGAGCTAAAAGAAGAACGCGCTGACTTAATTGGTAACGCGCATGAATTAATGGCAATACTGCTTGCCGTTTTTGTAGTGCTACATGCATTCGCTGCATTTAAGCATCATTTTATAGACAAAGACGAAACACTACGAAGGATGCTTAAATAATGTCCCTCACCACTACACCAACCAAAGGAATTACCATGAAACCAATCATACAAAAAACACTTTTAAGCCTATCTTTGGCAACCGCATTGATCACTTCAGGCAGTTTATTTGCCGATGATTATGTGATCGATAAAAAAGGTGCTCATGCATCCATTCAATTTAAAATATCTCATCTCGGCTACAGCTGGTTATGGGGACGTTTTAATGATTTTGAAGGCACTTTTAGTTATGATGAAAAAGATAAAGCGACATCAAAAGTAGCTGTCACCGTCAAAACAAAAAGTGTTGATTCAAACCATGCTGAGCGTGATAAGCATTTGCGTAGTGGCGACTTCTTAGGCGTCGAGGAATTTCCACAAGCAAAGTTTGAAAGTACCAGCTATGAAGAAAGTAGCGATGGAAAAGCCAAGCTAAAAGGTAACCTAACACTGCATGGTGTTACCAAAGAAGTCGTTCTTGATATCGCTAAAGTTGGTGCTGGAAAAGACCCGTGGGGCGGCTATCGTCGAGGTTTTGAAGGCACAACACGCATTGCTTTAAAAGACTTTGGGATTAAGAAAAACCTAGGTCCTGCCTCTGCTGAATTAGAATTAATTATTGCGCTGGAAGGTATTAAACAATAATTTTTGAATCTTTCTCTACCTCTTTAAAAGAAGGTAGAGAAATTCTTTAAACACAGAGAATAAAACATTGATTAAAGAAACAAATGAATGGGAAGGCTTCTATCAAGCTGGCACAATTGGCTGGGATAGGGGCATTTCAAGCACTAACCTAGATTATTGGCTAGATAATGATTTACTAAAACCCTGCCGTATCTTAATCCCTGGTTGTGGTAATGGTTATGAAGCCATCAAACTGGCAGAACTAGGGTTTGAGGTAGTTGCTATCGACATCGCGCCTTCGCCTATTAATAATTTAAAAGCAGCATTAGACAAGAATAAGCTCAAAGCAGAGCTTGTTTTAAAAGACTTTTTAAAGTGGAATCCAGAAGATAAGTTTGATGCTATTTTTGAGCAAACTAGCCTATGTGCACTTCCGCCTGAACTATGGAAACAATATGAAACACAGCTACAGCGATGGTTAAAACCGCAGGGAAAACTATATGCACAATTTATGCAAACAGGTAAAGACACTGGGCCACCCTATCATTGTGAATTAAATGATATGGTTGAGTTATTTCCTAAAAGTAGATGGAATTGGAGTGAAAAGCACAGCCTCCAAGAAAAAGAAGCTGGGAAGGTCGAGTTACTGTATCTATTAGAGACCTCAGCATAACTCTGGGCGAGAGAAAGTCTAAAAAAGGGGGTGCCATAAAGCTGAAATCTCACTCCTAACATAATCAATATCACAATTTGTGATTGTTGCTTTATCCTAATTTCTCGTAAGCTGTCCATACTAAACAATACATTTGGAGAACAAAATGTTTAAAAAAACAATAAGCGTGACTACTTTGGCATTATTTTATCTGCTTACAACAAGTAGCGTATCAGCAAAAAAAGAAGTAAACGTCACCACTACAAAACTCAACGACAAGATACATATGCTAGCGGCTGAAGGTGGCAATGTGGGTGTATTCATTGGCAAAGATGGAACCTTTGTTATTGATGATCAGTTTGCGCCCTTAAGTGACAAATTATTAGCGGCCATTAAATCCCTAGGCGGTGATACACCTCAGTTTTTAGTCAATACGCACTTTCATGGTGATCATACGGGTGGCAATGAGAACTTTGGCAAAAAGGGGGCAATGATTGTTGCTCACTACAAGGTACGTGAACGTTTACTTAAAGGTACTTTGGTTAAAGCATTTGATATGAAAACACCGCCTGCTCCCGCGATTGCTTTACCTGTAGTGACATACTCTGAGAATATGCATTTTCATATTAACAATGATGATATCAGCATTATTCATGTGCCAAATGCACACACCGATGGTGATAGTTTTATCCACTTTAAGAAAGCCAATGTTGTACATACAGGTGATATTTTCTTTAATGGCTTCTATCCTTTTATTGATCCAGATAACGGTGGCTCTTTAAAGGGCATGATCAATGCCGTCGATATAATTCTTGCCGTCACTGATGCCGACAGTAAAATCATACCGGGTCACGGTCCATTAGCGGACAAAAAACAACTAGAAGCCTATGGAGAAATGTTACAAACCGCCTATGACAATTTAATTAAGCTTAAAGAGATGGGGTTATCAGCAGAGCAGGCGAAAGCAAAGAAACCCCTTGAAATGCTTGATGCACAATGGGGTAATGGACTGTTCAGCAGTGACAAATGGATTGAGGTTGTTTACCCCGCCGTTTCCAAATAAGATAGGTTTAATAAGTTTATTAAAAGTAGAGAAAAATATGAAATCATACCTATGTGTTGTCTGTGGCTTAATCTATGAAGAAGAATTTGGCTGGCCTGATGATGGCATAAAAGCTGGCACAAAATGGGAAGATGTACCTGAAAAATGGGAATGTCCCGATTGTGGTGTTGGCAAGTCAGACTTTGAAATGATCGAGATTTAGTTTTAGTTTGCTCCACGCAAGCAAACAAAAGTCGAACAAAATAACTTACTGTGTTAAAGTCCTCCCTTATCAAAGGGGATAATAAAGGGGGGATTATGGCTAATCACAACAAATCGGCAGATACAAATTTTAAAAATGTATCGGTAGCTCTAAATCGCAACATCAGATTTTCAGCTTCGCAGGATACGTAGAATATGCGTATTCTTGGTATCGACCCCGGCTCTCGCATCACAGGCATTGGCATTATTGAAAGTGATGGTCGATACAGCCAACACGTTTTTAGTACCTGCATTCGTTTAGGCAATGATCCATTCCCGATTCGTTTAGGAAAAATCTATAAAGAAATTGAAATTATTATTGCCGAATATCAGCCTGACCAAATGGCAATAGAAGATGTTTTTGTATCTAAAAATCCTTCATCTGCATTAAAATTAGGGCAAGCACGTGGAGCAGCTATCTGCGCTACCGTGATGAAAAATGTCCCAGTTTTCGAATACAGCGCCCGCGAAATAAAGCAAGCGGTCGTCGGCAAAGGTAACGCAGATAAATCGCAAGTCCAGCACATGGTAAAATTATTACTTAATCTCTCAGGTAAGATACAATCAGATACCGCAGATGGTCTAGCCATCGCGCTCAGTCATGCGCATGTAGGTGCAACCAAAATACGAATCCAACAAGCAATAGCAAAATAGGTTTTTTTAAATGATAGGTTTATTACGCGGTATTTTATTACAAAAACAAGCGCCCGAATTACTCCTCGATGTGGCTGGTGTAGGCTATGAGTTACTTGCCTCTTTAACGACATTTATCGACCTACCCGAAGTTAATCAAGAAACCACCTTATACACCCATCTTATTGTTCGAGAAGATGCTCATACACTTTATGCCTTTAGCTCAGTGAAGGAACGCGGTTTATTTCGTACCTTATTAAAAGTCAATGGGGTTGGACCTAAAATGGCGTTGGCTATTGTTTCAGGGATGACAGCAGAAGAATTTGCACATCGCATTCATGCAGATGATGTTACGGGCTTAACCAAATTACCTGGCGTTGGTAAGAAAACCGCAGAGCGCCTTATTATTGAAATGCGAGATCGACTGCCTGAGCCAGAGAGTTATCCAGAAACAAGCAATGACTCAGCACCGATAAAACGATCACTACGAAACCTTGAAGATGAAGCAATTGCTGCCCTACTCGCATTGGGCTACAAACCTGCGCAGGCTAGCAAAATGGTCACCCAACATTCAGCTGATGGCTTATCCGTAGAAGACATTATTCGCAAAGCACTTAAGGCAAGCTTGTCATGAGCGAATTAGAAGAAAGTGGTCGTATTATCTCACCCGTTGCAGGGCTCGATGATGCACTTTCTGATATTGAAGAACAGATTCGCCCAAAGTATCTCAAAGACTATGTAGGACAACCTGCTGTTTGTGAGCAAATGGAAATTTTTATTCCAGCGGCAAAAGCGCGTGGCGAAGCGCTAGATCATGTGCTTATCTTTGGTCCACCGGGCTTAGGTAAAACCACGCTCTCACATATTATTGCCAATGAATTAAACGCCAATTTACGTCAAACGTCAGGCCCTGTTCTAGAAAAAGCAGGAGATTTAGCGGCACTCCTTACCAATCTTGAAGAAAATGATGTTCTTTTTATTGATGAGATTCATCGCTTAAGTCCTGTCATCGAAGAAATCCTCTACCCCGCCATGGAAGATTTTCAATTGGATATTATGATTGGCGAAGGGCCCGCAGCACGCTCAGTAAAACTTGATCTTCCACCCTTTACATTAGTTGGTGCAACGACGCGTGCCGGTCTTTTAACATCGCCTTTACGAGATCGCTTTGGCATAGTGCAACGTCTTGAGTTTTACAATGTCAAAGACCTAACTCAAATTGTAAAGCGCGCAGCAACTATTATAAAAGTACAAATTGATGACAATGGCGCGGAAGAAATCGCCTGTCGCTCACGTGGCACACCGCGTATTGCAAATCGCCTATTACGTCGCGTCAGGGATTATGCCGAAGTCAAAGCTGATGGCAAAATAACCGCTGAAATTGCCGACAAAGCACTCAATATGTTAAATGTCGACAAGAAAGGTTTTGATCATATGGATCGTCGCGTATTACTCGCGATAATGGAAAAGTTCGATGGCGGACCCGTTGGTGTAGAAAGCATCGCCGCTGCTATTGGAGAAGAGCGTGGCACAATAGAAGATGTTATCGAGCCATTCTTGATACAACAAGGTTTTCTAATGAGAACACCTCGTGGGCGAACTGCAACAAGACATGCATGGCAATTCTTTGGTTTAAAGCCTCCAGAGAGTCAATCTAATGAGACATTTATAGATAAATAGAATATATTCGAGATAGAGTAATCCATATCCAATATATTGGTAATGGCACCCCCCCCTTTATTTGAAGATTGCTTTAGAAACATTAAAAAAATTATGGCTCATATTTTTTCTCTAAAAGGCAGGTTGAAACGAAAAGGTTATTTTATAGCCTTTTTAAGTTTAAGCCTTTTTTGGATAGTTATAAGCTACCTTCTAACCTTTTTGTTACCGCTAAAGATCAGCGAAGGATACTTCTTTTCTAAGTTTGCTCTAGATGTTGTAGCCTTATTGTCTTTTACTCCGATCATGCTTAGAAGAGCGCATGATATTTCTCTCCCAAGCTACGTATTGATTATTTTCTGGTTATCTATTTTATTCTCAATTAGAAATATTATTTACTTAGATCAATATCATGATATTGAAATTAAACTGAATCACTGGCTTTATACCACGCTAGTAATAGCCACATTACTATTAATACTTATTTTATTTTCATATCGTAGTTACTCTAAGGATAATAAGTGGGGGAAGTTTAGCAATACATAATGCTTGTTACTAAAGTATTATAAGGTATGTGATGGCACCCCCCCATTTATTTGAAGATTGATAGCTGACTCAAATCTCTTCGTTTATAAAGACTCATCTTCCAGTAATAAAAATATAATGGGAATAATATTTGTTTCTAAACTCCTGAATTCATAGGCTCCAATATCCCATAAACTATTGATCGGTCTCAGCGCACTTTCAAAATCAAACAGAGGGGCTTGTGTGGCTACCCCAGCATCAATAGCGGGAGAATTACTACTTAACTTAAAATTTTTGTTTGCTGGATCTACAAATAAAGGATCCAACTGCATTGAGACTGACCCGCAGAGTTCAAACACATTATTTCTACAGCCATCAATAATATTTTTTTCTATTAACACTTCTGCTAGCGGTGTTAGCTCAACCATTAACTGAGAGCCTATGTTTTTACTCAGTATATTGTTTCTAACGACTATCTGTTTTGCATCTGCATTTTTAACAATGATGCCATCGCCATTATTATAAAGTGTGTTATTAATGATTCTAATATCTTCGACAGGCGTTACCGTCACAGAAGGATCGTCTACCCAATCACCGACTTCGATTCCGCCATATTTATTGTTATAAACAATATTATTGTAAATGGACACATTAGACAGAGGGCCGCCCATTTCTGTTGCCACTGCAATTCCAGTATCCTTACAGTCATGCACACGATTATTATAAATATTTATATTCGCCGTTGAATGATTCCAAGCATCCACATAAATTCCAATACGATTATTCATATGATGAACATGATTATTAAAAACATCGACATCATGAGAACCATCTTTGACATCAATTCCTTCGCCGCCCACCGTTCCTGCTCCATTATTATGAACTTCATTATTCTTAACAATCGTGTGACTTGAGTTGGCTATAGAAATTGATTCTTCACCGCCATCATTACAGGCCAATTCAACATTATTATGGTCAATAACAACCGTTTCACTATTCCAGACGCCAATACCACTTGAAAAAGTATTATAAGTTGAACTGTTCAGAATACTAATATCATGTGAATTATCGATAAAAAACCCCGCAAATGTCGAATTGATAACGCGTAATCCAGAGATGGTGATAAACGATTTATTATCAGAAATATCAAAAAGACCATTCCAATTCCACCACGTTATGCCTGTACCATCAATAATGACTACATCTTGTGCATAGTTTCTAATAAGAATTCTATTACCTTGTGTACCAGAGCTTTTCAGCACCACACGCTCATCATAAGTCCCCGCTTTTATAAAAACCGTATCACCTGCTATGACACGATCTGTTGCTTTAGTTATCGTCAGGAATGGGGCGTTTTCAGTTCCCAAATTAGTATCTTCACCACTTTTAGAAACAAAATAGTTCGTTGCAATAACAGGTGTTTGCAATAATAAAAAAGAGACCAACAAGAGTATTATTTTAGTTTTCATTACATTATCGCCCAATAAATAAGTGAGTCAAAAATAGACCATATTTCAACCAGTCTGTTCAAATTCATCTTTAAAAGTTAATCATTCACAGCCTCTTACCTAGAATACTGACACAACTTATATGGCACCCCCACCTTTTTTTGATAATTGAACTGATTTATGTACTAATATCATTATATGCCTATAAACGATAAAACAACTGCTATAAAAACCAGCCGTTTTATCTCGATTTGGAAAAAATTCTGCCGCCTCGTTGTGAAAACTTTTTATAGCCGTTTTGAAGTGGCAGGTGATGAATTAATCCCTGATGATAAAGGCATAATCTTTTGTGTTAATCACGTTAATGCACTCATTGATGCCGTGGTATTACAAGCTTCAAGCAGCAAAAATATCCGTCCGCTTGCACGCAGTGGGCTGTTTAAAAACCCCATCTTAAGGCCGATTTTAAATACCATCGGTGCAGTGCCTATTTATAGACGTAATACTGAAAGTACAGATACTTCAAAAAATCAGGATAGCTTTTCAAGATGCTATGAATTACTCGCCGAGAACCAAACTTTAGTCATTTTCCCCGAAGGTCAAAGCCATTCTAAATCCTTTGTACAAGAGATTAAAACAGGGGCAGCACGTATGGCTTTAGGTGCTTTAGCATCAAATGGTGTGGCACCCATTGTTATTCCCGTAGGAATGACATTTACCCGAAAACGACGTGCACGATCGGAAGTATTGGTTTGCTATGGAAAACCGATTGATCTAAACGTACCGTCTGACATCGATGAATTCGATGCGGCACATTTGATTACTGATCGTGTCAAACAAGGGATCGAAGCCGTCACGCTGAACACTAACTCTTGGAAAGATATGCGTTTGCTCACGCGACTCGAAAAGTTTTTTGCTTTTCGTCATGGAAAACGCAGAAAATCAAACCTAAGCCAGCGTTTTTATGCACTCCAAAGATTGATAGAAGCCCAGCGTCTTTTAGAAGAGAGTGAACCTGATAAAGTAAGAAGTCTAATCAGTAAACTACGCATGTTTGAGCGATTATGTAATGTCTGCGGAATAAAAAATTACCATCTCGCACTGCAATATCACCCGCTATTATTGATAATCTATATGTTGCGAACGCTGGGCATTGTTCTTATTGGTTTTCCAGTCGCACTTTGGGGAATCATAAATAGCTATATTCCCTTTAAATTGACCGACTTTCTCAGCCGCACATTTTCAAAAGATTCTGACCAATATGATACAGCCAGAGTATTAAGCGGCATCACTATCTTCAGTTTGTTTTGGGGAGTACAGACACACATTATCTACCGATATTTTGGTGTCAGTTGGTCTCTCATTTACTTAGTTAGTTTAGTAGCTAGTGCGATCGTTGCGCTATCTTTACGCGGTGAATATAAAAGAACCTTAGAAAACGTAAAAGTGTTTGCGCTATTTATGCGCAAAAAAGATTTAAGAAGCTATCTCGAAAACAAACGGCATGAGCTAGAGGTTGAATTAGCCCAAATGGTGCGAATTGCTAAACGCTTACAAGTGTCCAATAAACAAACGAATAAATAGTATGGCACCCCCCCTGTTTTTACATAATTGATATTGTATTAAGGGACACTCTGGGGCTAATCAATCAATCTTTTATATGGTAGGATTGTTCATAATATAAGCAATATAAATAAATATGACTCAGGGCTACCCAGATAGAAAGCTATTATTACCCATTCGGGTCTATTACGAAGACACTGACGCGGGGGGTGTTGTCTATCATTCCCAGTATATCAACTACTTCGAACGAGCACGCACTGAGTTTATGCGTCAGCTTGGATATCAACTAGATGAGCTTGCTGAAAAGGAAAATTTATTGTTCGTGGTTCGCTCCATTAATTGCGAATATTTATTGCCCGCAAAATTTAATGACGAACTTTTTGTGTCAGCTGAAATCATAGAAGTGAGTAAAACGCGAATTACCTTTAAACAAGAAGTGATGAAATCACATCAAGGGAAGTGTCTTACACTAACCAAAGGGGAAGTTTTGGTCGTTGCTGTTGATGCCAAAAAATTCAAGGCAAAACGCATTCCAAAATACATACTGCACACACTAGGAGAAGAGTAACGTGTCATTTGATCAAACTATTTTAAAACTGATACTAGATGCTAGTCTGATTGTAAAAATTGTTATGGCAATCTTAGTACTTGCATCACTTGCCTCTTGGACTTTAATGCTAATAAAAAGTAGCCAGCTGAATAAAGCACAAAAGAGACTGGATATATTTGAAGACCGCTTTTGGAGTGGAATCTCATTAAATAAACTCTATGGTGACCTTGCCAACCACAGCAGTCGTGAAGGAATGGCAGCCATATTTTTTAATGGCTACCATGAATATGCACGAATAAACAAAGGTGCAACGCCACGGGCGCTACCACTAACGAATACCGCGCAACGTGCCATGCGTGTGGCAGAAACACGTGAGGTAGATAAGCTTGAACAGAACCTTTCTTTTCTTGCCACAGTCGGTTCAACCAGTCCTTACATAGGTTTATTTGGAACCGTTTGGGGCATAATGAATTCATTTATCTCATTAAGCCAGATGAAACAAGCAACGCTAGCAGTAGTCGCCCCGGGTATTGCTGAGGCATTAATCGCAACGGCTATTGGCTTATTTGCTGCCATTCCTGCGGTTATCGCCTATAACCGTTTTGCGGATAAAGTTGATCGTATAGCCGTACGATATGAGAATTTCCGTGAAGAGTTCACCACGCTTTTAGAGCGCCAAGCTATTCTTAAAAAGGATAAGGCATCGTGACATCTCGTCGCTGCAAAAAACGTCGTGTTATTGCAGAAATGAATGTCGTACCGTATATTGACGTGATGTTGGTGCTTCTTGTTATTTTTATGGTAACGGCTCCAATGATGCAATCAGGCGTGAATGTTAATATGCCTGATGTTGATGCCGAAACGCTTCAAAGTGATAACCAACAACCTCCTCTTTTTATTTCTATTCGTGAAAATGGTGACATTAGTCTTGGTAACTCCGAAGATATTCTTAGCCCTGAAGAACTAACCGAGCAAATGCAACAGAAACTAGGAACTGACAGCACACGACCAGTCTACATACGTGCAGATGGAGGTGTCATTCATACTTATGTGACTCAGGTGATGGTTGCCGCACAAAAAGCAGGTGCTAAAAAAATCAGTTGGATGACTGAACCCAAGGATATTGAGCAATAAATCCAATGTTGAAGGTAATCTTAAAACATCCTAAAGCAATTATTGGTGCAATAATTTTGCATCTATTGATTATTGCCTTGTTTGTATTTAGCTTTGACTGGAAGGATGAACCTCAAATTGAAGCTGGTATTCCTATTTCAATTGTGACATCAGATTCTATTGACCCACAGGCAAACACAGTTGCAGACAAAGAAGAAAGTAATGATAAAAAAGTTGAAGAAATAGAAAAAAAGCAACAACAGAAGGAAAATAAAACCAATAAACAAAAGCTATTAAAAATAGCAGCGGCTAAAGCAACAGCCCTTAAGCTTAAAAAAGCGAAGGAAGCTAAAGAAGTTGAAAAACTAAAGAAGCTAAAGTTAAAAGAACAAGCAGAGAAAGCAGTTCAAAAGAAAGCCAAAGAAAATGCCGAAATTGAAGCAGCTGAAGAAAAAGAAGTACAAGCAAAAAAAGAAAAAGAACGTGCTGCCAAAGAAGCAAAAAAACAAGCAGTAGCTAAAGAAAATGAGAACAAAGACGCTGCTGAAAAAGCGGAGAAAAAACGCCTCGCGAAGAAGGAGACTAAAAAGAAAGCAAAGGCAGAAGAAAAACGTTTAGCTAAGAAGAAAGCCAAAGCCGAAAAGAAGCAAAAAGCTAAAAAAGAAGCTAAGAAAAAGGCTAAGGCAGAGAAGAAACGCAAAGTTAAAGAACAAGCAGAAAAAGAAGCCAAAGAAGCAGCAGAGGAAACAAGAAAAAGAAAAGCACGTAAAAAAGCTAAAAAGAAAACAGCCGAAAAGAAAGCTAAAAAAGAGGCTGAAGAGAAAGCAGAAGCAACTAGAATGGCTAAAAAAGAAGCCAAAAGAAAAGAAGCTAAGAAACAAGAGGCAAATGAACAAGCCGCTAAAGAAAAGGCAGAGAAAGAAGCTGCCGAGCAAGTAGCAAAGGAGAAAGCGAGAAAAGAAGCAGCAAAACGAGTGGCAAAAGAGAAAATTGAAAAAGAAGCCGCTGAAAAATTAGCTGCTCAAAAAGCTAAATACCACCAAATATGGAAAGAAAAACAGGAAAAGAAAAAAGCGGCCGCCACAGCGGCACTGGCTAAAAAGAAGTCTGATGCCGAGGCTGCAGCAAAAAGAAAATCATCAAAAAAGGCTAGAAATGGAGCATTGAACGCTTGGGGAAGTAGGATAAAACGTCATGTTCATAGACATTGGCGTAAACCAACCGAAAACTCTGGAAAAAGAGGAAAAGTTATATTTACTGTTTCGGGTAGTGGCTTACTTGTTGGTTCAGTAAGAATAGCCTCCTGTAATGGAACGGCTGGTTTTTGTGCCTCGATTAAAGAAGCAGTAATGAATTCAGAGCCTTTCCCTCCACTACCAACGCAATTTACATTTAGTAAAAGTGATCGAACGATTAAACTGAGTTTTAAAATAGACTAGATATATTTGAACTATTGCATTTTAAATGGACTAATACTGTATGATTTTTACCACAAAAAAAATTAAATTAAGTTACTTGTATTTGTTAAAAGCAAAAACAACATTGCTTGCAGCTATAATTTTATTATTACTTCCCTCTGTAACTTTTTCATTAGACTTAAGTATAGAAGAAACAGATGACAGTATCCCCATCACTATTATGCCTATCTCAGGTAAAGCCGGCGGCATAATTGAAGCTGATCTTAAACGTAGTGGTCGTTTGAAAATTATTAGTGCTTCAAAAATTAAAGGTCTAACACCCTTTGGTGGTTCAGTAGCTAATGTGAATGATTTTTCTGCTATTACAGATTATATTGTCAGAGGAAAACCATCAATAAATGGAGGGCTGGATATTGAACTGATCAGCACTTCTGATAAAGCGGTTACGCGTTATTCAATTTCAGCAAATGCCAGCCCTAGACGTGTTGCACATAAAACAGCAGATAAAATTTATCAAAAAATAACACGCATTAAAGGTGCTTTTGACACCCGATTAGCCTATGTAACCGTTACCAATAAAGCCAGCAAAAACCGCATGTTCAGATTATATATAGCAGATTCTGATGGCTATAAACCACAATCAATTTTAAGCTCACACTTCCCCATTATGTCACCGGATTGGTCACCTGATGCGAGTAAATTAGCCTATGTATCTTTTGAAGAAAATAATACTTCTGCGATTTATATTCAAAATATATTCACGGGTGAAAAACGAAAAATATCTTCAAGAGAAGGCATCAATGGTGCTCCTTCATGGTCACCTGATGGTCGTCGCCTCGCGATGAGTTTATCCGTCAGTGGCAATCCTGAGATCTATGTTATTAATGTTGCTAGTGGTGCATTAACACAGATAACGCACTCCAGTGCCATAAATACAGAACCGACTTGGCGCAATAATGACACCTTGGTTTTCACATCTAATCGTGGCGGGACACCACAACTTTATCTCGCTAGAGCAAGTGGCGGTTCGATAAAACGCATGAGTTTTGATGGTCGTTACAACAGTGCTGCTGATATCGCTAATAATAAAATGGCATATATCACAGGAGCGCGCGGTGCATATCAAGTAGCCATAAAATCCATCAGTGGTGCTGGAAAAGAAATACTATCAAATGGAAGGTTGGATGAGTCACCAACCATTTCACCAAACGGTGCAATGGTCGTCTATACCACATTAAAAAATGGTGAGAATACCTTGGCTGTTGTCAGTGACAACGCTAAAGCAAGACAATTTTTAACATCAGCAGCAGGTGATGTCAGAGAACCAGCCTGGTCACCTTATTTAACGAAATAACTTAGAGGGGAAGATTATGAAGAAGACGATAGCTTTACCATTATTATTATGTGCACTGACGATAAGTGCCTGTAGTAGCCAAAGACAAAATGAAGATAACAAGGGCAGTGTTTCCAGTGTTATTAACAAAGGAAGCAAAGCAGGTAACAAAACAAACAGTGGCACAATTTCTAAGAATGGTGCTTCTAACGTTAATAGCTCTGAAACACGTGGAAAATTCAATTATCTTCCGGGTAGTAATAACGGTGCTGGCAATAAAAACGCAAAAAGCAGCCATGACATTTCACTCGCGGGCTTAAGTGATCCAAACAACCTACTTTCACAGCGCATCATTTACTTTGATTATGATAAAGCAGCAATACGCCCAGAATACATGATATTAATTCAAACACATGCAAAACTACTGGCTAAATTTCCTGATTTAAAAATGCGATTAGAAGGACATGCTGACGAACGTGGTTCACGTGAGTATAATGTTGCATTATCTGAATCTCGAGCACGATCTGTAAAAAGTATTATGGGTGTCCATGGCGCTCAAGGTCGACAAATAAAGTCAATTGGCTTTGGTGAAGAAGTCCCTATAGTTAGTGGGCATTCTAAAAACTCTTGGCAGAAGAACCGCCGTGTTGAGATTAAATACGATAACTATTAGATGAGAGTTTAGATAATAGTTTATTAGCATTCAGAGAGTATTTGAGTTGCTTTCTGAATGCTAAAAGTTTGCTCTAAGATTTGATACAAGGAAAACGAACTAATGACAAAATTAAGTCAAATTGGACTGATTCTCACAATGATGACTGTGTTATCAACAGCTAGAGCTGAGGTTAACCCGCAATCGATTATCCAAATATTTCAACGTTTAGAAACGCTTGAAAAGAAAGGCAGAGAGCTTCATGGTGAAAATGAGGTATTGCGCCATCAAATTGATCAATTAAAAAAATCTCAAAAAAAAGTACTTCTCAATATTGACTCACGTATAGATCAGTTATCAAATTCAATTAAGACGACACAGAATACGGCTAAACCACAGGTCAAAACAGAAGCTAAGGTTGTAGAAAATCAAACCACTAAAGACGTACCAAATACGCCTGCACCTGTCACCAATATTGAAAAGCCAAAGCAGCCTGTAGCGCCTATTGCCCCAAAACCAGAAACGGCAAACACTGATACGAGTAACAACAAAACAGCAGATAGTAAATCAACCGAGAAAAATACCTCCGCAACTAACTCTACCGCACCAAAAAAATCGGATAGTAGGGAGCCTACTTCATACGAAAAAGAAACATACCAAGCAGCATTCAATAAAATGAACGGTTCTCCTAGTGCTGCGACCCGTGCTTTTAAAGAATACATTAAAATGCAGCCTGATAGTCCACTTGCAGCCAATGCGCAATATTGGATTGGTGAAATTATGTATTCACATAATAATTACAAAGGTGCTGTGGAGGAATTTATTCAGGTATTACAGAAGTATAAATACAGTAGTAAAGCACCTGATGCGGCAATTAAATTAGGCTACAGTTTCTATGCTTTAAAAAACTGGAAATATGCACGTAGAACATTTGAAGATGTATTAAAGTATTTTCCTGAAAATAAGAATGCGGTCAAGCTCGCTAAGAAACGCCTTGATAAGATGAAGTTAGCAGGAAATTAATCCTCCCAATTATGTAAAAACAGGGGGGGTGCCATATACACACTTTAGAACTCTAATTTGGCTTATAGATTACCAAGCTCGATTTAACATAGGGATTATTAGGATATCGCCTTACCACTTTATCCTGAATTGCCAATGCTTCAGGTCGATGAGAATAAGGACCTAAACGTACTTTATAAATAGTTCGACCTTTTGCTTTACTGGCTAGCACAAAAGCAGAATATCCATCACTGGCAAAATCATTCATCACCGACGTAGCTTGACCTAACTGTTTGGTAGCCATCAGTTGCACACCATATCCAATATAACCATTATTACCAGAAAACTTACTGGAAACAGAGCTAGCATACGTTTTAGCTTTATCGATTGATATAAGACCTTTTTGATTCGCTATATAAGCCCCATACCCTACTGCTCCGATAATGACAAATAGCATTAATTTACCAATACCACCTTGTTGCCTTTTTAGAGTTTTTTTATTATTCATTTTTATTCCCCTTCATCCTTTACGACTTATGCAAGTCATATATCTACTATACTCCTCAGTATATTTATGCAGGATGAATAATATGATTCTTTACTATATCCATGACCCCATGTGTAGCTGGTGCTGGGGCTTTCAACCTACATGGCTAAAAATTCGTGAAGCGTTAGAAAATGAAATAGAGATTAAATACCTATTAGGGGGTCTTGCACCAGATAGTGATATACCTATGCCTGAATCAATGCAAAAAGATATCGCAGGCTATTGGCGTAAAATCCAACAGCATATTCCTAATACACAGTTTAATTTTGATTTTTGGGAGAACTGCCAACCTAGACGTTCAACCTACCCTGCCTGTCGTGCTGTCATTGCCGCTCGAAAACAAAATACAGAAGTTGAATTGGCTATGATAGATAGTATTCAAAAAGCTTACTATCTAAAGGCGCAAAATCCTTCTGATGATAGTACTTTGATATCCCTTGCAGAGTCATTAGGTCTAGATTCTCAGACTTTTTCAGATGATTTAAATGCTGCTGAGACTCAAAACAAACTTGAATCGGAAATGACTTTTGCAAGAAAAATAGGTGCACAAGGATTTCCCAGTATGGTTTTAGAAAAGAAGAGTCACTATCAAACTATTCCTCTAGATTACAACAATGCTTCTACTACAATTCAGTTCCTTAAGGATTTCTGATTAAGTCGATTAGAATTTCGCTTTTTAATTGGAGTAGAGGACTCCCTTGTATTTCTATCAGCTACTAGGTAAATATTGAGTCCAGTCACAATCATTATTGCCGATGGTAAAAAAGAAAGGATTTAACAATGAATCCTTGGTGTTATAGAGCAAAGGTGACATATCAGTCTTTACTAAACACCCGCCTGCTTCATCGACAATACAATGAGCCGCCGCCGTATCCCATTCAGATGTCAGCCAAAGACGGGGATATAGATCAGCGACACCTTCAGCCACCAAACACATTTTCAATGAACTACCCATACTAATTAATTCATAATCGCCTTTGTCATCTTTAAGGTTTTTCAAATAGGCTTCCAGTGTTTTTCCTAAATGTGAGCGGCTTCCCGCTATCATTGGAACTTTAGGTAAGGCGCGCGCTTTTATCTGATACTCTGGATCATCTGCAGTTTGTTTAAAGCTACCATGACCACGGCAAGCAAAATAACTCACATCAAGTGCAGGAGCATAAACCACGCCTAGAATGGATTTATTTTTATGAATCAATGCGATATTGACAGTAAAACTATCACGACGTTTAATAAATTCTTTGGTACCATCTAAAGGGTCAATTAACCAATAGGTCTCTCTAGCAGAGCGTTTTTCAAAAGGAATTTCTGCGGATTCCTCAGATAATATTGGAAATAGAAGTGATAGCGCATTGAGTTCACGTTCAATAACTTCATTGGCAGCTAAGTCTGCTGTAGTAACAGGGGAGTTGTCTTTCTTTATTTCAATCTCAAAACCTTTCTCATAAACTTCCATGATCTTCTCGCCTGCTTGTTTGGCAATACGTCTGATCTCTGGCAATAAGTCTATAAGTAAATCATTTGAATCAAGCATGTAGATTCCGGTGGTGATTGAGTAGGTGTAATGCGGCAACACTACGCCCTTCGGCAAAATCATCTCTATCAATTAACAGGTGAATTTCACTTAACTTCCAAGGAACAACTTCAATTTCTTCTGGTTCATCACCCGGTTCGCGATGTTCAGTTAATTCCTCGGCAAGTATAATACTGGTGACATGTCCCATATAACCTGGAGCTAAACTTAATTTTTTTAGTAAAGTTAATCGCCCAGACTCATAGCCTACCTCTTCCATAATCTCTCGATTAGCGGCATCTAAAATCTCTTCATCTTTTTCAACCTTTCCTTTTGGAAAACCCAGTTCATAACGATCTGTTCCTGCGGCATATTCACGAATAAGTAACATGACTTCTTCGTTATTTTTATCACGCATAATAGGGATAATCAGAACAGCGCCAACACCCCGACTGGCAATTCGCTCATAAATACGCTGTTCACCATTAGAAAACTCCAGTGAGAGTTCTTCCACATTAAACAAACGACTACTGGCAACGGTTTTTATTTGGTGTATGGTTGGCTTTTTTTCCATACCCAGAGTGTAACCTAAACCATGCAAATAATACCGATTGATTGGGGGAATATTGAGACGGTCTTTCTAGATATGGACGGGACTCTATTGGATTTACATTTTGACAATCACTTTTGGCTAGAACATATGCCCTTAAGATATGCAGAAAAAAACAAGCTTAGTATTGAAGGCGCATCGGCTGAACTGACACAGAAAACTGCCGCCATTGAAGGTTCACTTGATTGGTACTGCCTTGATTATTGGCAACAGACTTTACAAATGGATATTGTCAGTTTAAAGCATGAGGTATCAGATCGTATTGCTATTCGTGATAATGTCATTGAATTTTTGGATTATCTTCATTCACTCAAAAAACGGGTAGTTCTACTCACAAATGCGCATCATAAAACCGTTACATTAAAATTTAGTTACGCTGATATAGAAAAATATTTTGATCACATCATCACCTCTCATGATATTGGTCTAGCAAAAGAAGAAAATGGATTTTGGGAAAGGTTAGAAACCGTTGAAGACTTTGACAAGAAGCACTGTATGTTTATTGATGATAATTTAGATGTATTAAATACCGCTAGAGAATACGGCGTAAAACACCTTCTTGCAATTAGCCAGCCAGATTCACAACAGCCTTTAAAAGACACTAAAGACTATGTCGCGATTGAATGTTATAGCCAGCTTATGCGTTCTTTATGATGAACAATTCTCTTACCAAGGCATCTTAGGCTTAAAATACTTACTCGGATTCATCCAATTATTGCTTCCACTTCCATTGTTCCCAGAATTATTGCTAAAAGGAAAAAATGAACCAAAACCATTATTGGATTTATTATTTCTAGGACGTGTTGCATAAAGTAACTGCTCACGTTCTGCTTTTGGTAAATCTTGTGCGTCCATAGCTTGCTGAAATATCTCTTCACGGTCGCCTTCATAGGTACGCATTTGTTTATTTCCGTTGGCTCCAACGAAACGAATAATGGCACGATACTTATCTTCACCAATCTGTTTAATTGCGAGACCATTAAACTCTTTTGGATTTGGTGTTTTTTGTGCACCAACAGTCACAGGAATATCTATGACTACCCCTTGCCTAACGACTTTAAGATTCACCGTTTTCCCTGGCTCTGCTGCTCTTACTGACTTAATAAATTGAGCGGGGTGAATAACTTTTTGTTTATTAAACTCAACGATAACATCAAATGGTTTTAAGTCACTATTACGTGCTGGTGATTTGTCTGAAAATGATTTAAATAATATTCCCTGTGCATTTCCTTTCGGTAGTTGTGCCGAAACAGAAGAAGGCAAAATATCGGTTACTAACCCTAAGTAACCAGAAAATTCCCTAAAAGGTTTTTGCTCAGTAGGCTTTCTAGGTTGGGCTTGTTGCTGTCGTTGCGCTTGAGGCGCCATCATATAGGTTGGATATCCTTGCGGTACATAAGCAAAAGGTTGCATGGCAGGCTGAGCATACTGTGGATTACCATAGGGCATTTGATTCTGAGCTGGGTAAAATGAAGGTTGCGCGCTACTCGCAACAGACAATAGTAAAACGCCAAAGGTTAGAATACTTTTACTTATAATTTTCATAACGACTCTCAAAACAACTATAGGGATTAGGCTATTATTAGTTTCAACAAGCTAAATGTCAAAAACAACCCGAAAAAATATTATGAGACCTTTGCACGAGCCAGTGACGAAAGAAAATCGGATGAAACTTCACAGATTGAGGCAGGAAATGAAACTAATAACACGTTATTAGCAAGTTTTCTAACAAAAAGCAGTGGAGTCTCAACCATTTTCACTCGTCACCTGATTCGTGCAAAGGTCTCATTATATGGCACCCCCCCCTTTTTTTGAAGATTCAGGCTAGTAACATCAATTAATTAAGATCTAACAACAAAAAACTATTCATTTTCAGCTTCTATCACCGCCAAACTAATTAATTTTCCAATATTTTTATCAAAATTCGCCCATGTTGAATATTTCTCTAGTTTTTTGACAATAATAGGTTTCATTTCAAAAGACTCCATATCCTCATCTATAAGCTCTTTACTGGTATTATAAATAGTCGCTAAAAAATCTCGAAAATCACTTAACACTTCTTTTCCACCAGCAGGACCATGACCAGGAATGACTACTTTCAAGTCTAAAGCTAAGCCTGTCTCCATCGCTTTCATATTCCCTACAAAGCTGCCATCATCTAAACGTGGCATACGTTGACTAAAACTATTGTCACCCGTCACTAATAGCTTGTCTTGGATAACCTCAAACATAGCATCCGTTTTGGTATGTGCAAATTCACTTAAATGTGCTTTTATGGTGATGTCATCAATGACTATTTCTTGCCCATTTTTTAAGGCATCTGTTGGATAAACAACTTTAGTATCTTTTGTAGCACCTTCAGTCAACGTCATCATTAACTTAATCCAGTTATCTGCTTCTCCTGCTTTCGCCTCTTCAATCATCTGCGGATGCGCATAAATTTTCACATCAGGATTAGCCTCTTTAAATGCCTGATTACCCAACCAATGATCACCGTGTATATGACTATTAAAGACATGAGTCACAGGTCTATCTGTTAGATCTTTAATTTTTTTAAGGAGTGCCCTACCTGTATTTAGACTTGACCCAGGATCAATAACGGCAACACTTTTTTCTGTAATAACGAACGCAGGGTTATTCATGAAACCCTGATTTTCAACATTTGGCTCTGCAGTTGGACCAAAGACTACCCATGTATGCATAGCGACTTGTTTCGGCTGATAGTCATCCATAATACCTTTTGATTCTTTAGCAATAACAGCGGCATGAACAAATGTGAGCAATAAAAAAGAGGATAATAGTCGTATTATTATAAAAGTGGATTTCATGATTTATTTCCATAGAGAGTTATTATGGAAGCATCTTACTTTGTTTTAGGATAAACGCTATTAAGGAATTGACAGCATCTATAGGGGAAATCCACCACAAACCAGCCTATTTTTGCAAGCAAAATAGATATCAGGTAATTTGAATAGCGATGATAATGGAAAGGGGAAATTAAATGGTGGCTCGAGGTGGAATCGAACCACCGACACGAGGATTTTCAATCCTCTGCTCTACCGACTGAGCTATCGAGCCTTCTTAACGACACTTCTAAGAGAGGCGCTATTAGAGCGTTTTAACTTTTCATTGTCAAGCGATAATCGTCTGCTTTTTTGTACATATTTCATCAAAAAACATCCAAAATAGATAAAGAAGCAGGACAACAGATTAAGCCAAGCGTTATACTCTTAATAAAGCTTTAATAGAAGAAAACAAAGATGTTTGATATTGCCCTTTACGAACCAGAAATCCCCCCTAATACAGGTAGCATCATGCGCTTATGCGCAAATACTGGCTGCCGCTTGCATTTAATTCATCCTCTTGGATTTGAGCTAGATGAAAAAAGATTAAAACGAGCAGGTATGGATTATCGTGATTTAGCTACCGTCATAGAACATGAGAACTTTGATACGTTTATACTAGCCTCTCAAAATCAAACTATTTTCGCACTCACCACCAAGGCAACACAGAATTATGCTAATGCCAAATTTAAAACAGGTGACATTTTATTATTTGGTCCAGAGTCACGCGGGCTGCCACAAACCTTATTAGATTCACTTGCAGAGCAACAAAAATTACGCCTACCCATGATGCCTGACAGTCGCAGTCTAAACTTATCAAATACAGTTTCTATTGTCGTTTATGAAGCACTTAGACAGAATAGCTTCGAAGGTCTTAACTAATCAGCTACCACCACAATCTATGAAATTAATCCGAAATACTGTTTCTCAAAATAAAAATCCACAGGGCTGCGTTGCCACAATTGGAAATTTTGATGGTTTACACCTTGGTCATCAAAAAATCATCAGCCACTTAAAAGAAAAATCTAAAGAGCTAAACCTTCCCCTGACAGTGATTAGCTTTGAACCATTACCTGCCGAATACTTTATGCCCGAGCCACCTACTCGAATTTATCCACTACGAGACAAGCTAAAGCTATTAGCTGAATTAGGCGTCGATAATTGCCTGTGTTTAAGATTCAACGCAAACCTTGCGAATATGCCGCCACAGTCATTTATAGATTCAGTATTACTTAAACATTTGAATGTGAAATATCTTGCTGTAGGTGATGATTTTCGCTTTGGTCATCAACGTGAAGGTGATTTCGCACTTTTAAAAAGTGTTGGAGAGAATGCTGGTATACAGGTCATTGACACTGCCACAGTGAAAACATCAGGTGAACGTGTAAGTAGCACAAGAATTAGAAATAACCTTGAAAAAGGAGACCTAATAACAAGTAATAAATTATTAGGTCACCAATACCAACTAAGTGGAATAATCAGACATGGTGATAAACGTGGAAGGACAATTGGCTTTCCCACTTTGAATATGAAACTCCCAGAAAATATAGCCTTAACACGTGGTGTTTATGCCGTTAAAGTTCATGGGCTATCAGATATAGCACTCAATGGGGTGGCTAATCTTGGCTCAAGACCTACCGTAAATGGTGATGAAAATCGCCTAGAAACACACCTTTTTGACTTTAACAAAGAAGTCTATGGAAGCCATGTTTGTGTTGAGTTATTAGAATTTATACGTGCTGAAAAGCGCTTTGACAGTTTTGAATTGCTCAAACATCAAATCGAGAAAGATAGTAATAAAGCTAAATCAATTTGTAGTAGCAGGTAAATCGTCCTTAAATTTTTCTATATATGCTTTAGCTGCTTTTTTGTAATTTTTTACATACTTATCAAAACTCATTTCTTCACTATCAAACTTACCTATTTTATGGTCAAACTTAACAATATTATTAATTTCTATGAAAAACAGATCCGTTAAAGTGTCATGCTTACTTTTATGAGCAATAGCTCTAGGGTACGATTGATCTACCAATAATTTACTAAAATTTGATAAGTTTATACATGAAGTAATAAGTGCAATGGTTTCAGGATCACCAGATTGTAGTTTTCGAACAGCTATATCATAGGTGTTTATTACATTTCTATGCGTTACATGGTCAAAATCTTTAACCTGTTGAAAAGGTCCAAAAAACTTTTCTGGATTGAAATAATGAAACAGCTTTACATAATTGGCACGAGCGTAAACTATCGATTCATTTGCTAACGTATTACATTTCTGTAATATAGACTCATGGTTCTGTTGCTGACAACCCCCTAAAAGAAGCAATACAACGAACAGTAATGGAAAAAACAAAAACTTCATATGTTTATCATTAATAGGTAAATATTTAATAAGTGTAGACTGTAGTTTAGTGTAATTCATAGTTCAATGCTTCAGTTATCACTAATTTAACTACTTTTATCCGTGAATGTTAATCAAGTAAACTTACAATACCTATACTTGATTATGTGAAACTAGATGAATTGGTTTCTAGAAAATCTTTAACCACAACTGCCTTCAGACAGGAAGTCATATGCATTTGATTACAAAGGTCGTATTAATAAGCTCAAGTTGGCTGATTCATTCAGCTATTTTTGCTAACGAGTCACAGCAAGAACAAGAACTATTACGCCAATATGCTCTTCTTCAAGCTCCTCAAGTTATACCTCAAAAAGTAGCATATAAAAAAGTTGCCTATAAAAAACCTGTTCCTCAATATCAGCCACCACCTGCTCCTGCTACACCTCAACAAATACCCGATGCTGGACAACTATTTGCAGCTGCCCTAAATGGAGATGTGAATCAAGTGGGGAGATTACTCTCACAAGGAATTGACATCAATGTTGGAAACCGCGAACGTGAGACTGCATTACATATGGCGGCATCAAGAGGACATTACTCAACAGTCATTTTCTTAATAAAAAATGGGGCTTATATTCACGCACGCACCGTTAAAAACTGGTTTCCACTACATCATGCGGTACGTTTTCGTCACGCAAATATTGCTAATTATTTGGTACAGCATGGGGCTTCACCTCATGCAAGAACGTCTGATGGTCTCAGCGCAATAGATATGGCGAGCAATGTTAATGATCTTAGATTACTATCAATTCTTGGTGGTCGATAGAATATTAATAGGCATTAACACTCAATTATCAAAAAAAGGGGGGGATGCCATATAGTAATTATATATTTCTAAATTCACTAATTACTGGCGCATGATCTGAAGGTCTTTCCCACCCTCTCGGCTCTGGGTCAACATAACTTGCAGTACATTGCTCTGTGAGTAACGTGCTTGTTAAAATCAAATCAATACGTAAGCCCATGTTCTTATCAAAACCACCACTGCGATAATCCCACCAGCTATACGTTGCATCTTCCTGTTCAAACAAACGAAAAGAATCGGTGAAACCAATATTCTTAATTTTTTGCAGCGCATCGCGCTCAGGCGTAGAGCATAAAATTCTTTCGTGCCAGGACTTTGGGTTATGCACATCTCGGTCTCCCGGCGCGATATTAAAATCACCCAGAATCACAAATTTATCATAGACTTTTGCTTGTTCTTCAACCCAGTTAGTCACTTTCTCTAACCAATTAAGTTTGTAAGCAAACTTTTCCGAGCCAACCTCTGCGCCATTAACCACATACAAATCAAGAATGCGTATCCCATTAATGGTTGCAGCGAGAATACGCCGTTGTGGATCATCCAAGTCAGGTATATCCATTACCACATCTTCAATAAAGAGGTTTTCTTTACAAAGAATCGCAACACCGTTATAGGTCTTTTGCCCCGAATAAACAACTTGATAGCCCGCTACTTCAATTTCGCCTTGAGGAAAGTTTTCATCAATAGTTTTTGTTTCTTGCAAAACCAGTACATCCGGCTTAGCTTTTTCTAACCATTGTAAAACGTGTGGCAAACGCACTTTTAATGAGTTTACATTCCAACTTACTATTTTAAATTTTTGGTTCATTATCCTGCCAGTCCAGAATGCCTTAATAGCGCATCAACCTTTGGTTCTCTGCCTCTAAAGGCTTTAAAAGATTCCATAGCGGGACGTGAACCACCGACTTCTAGAATTTCAGTAAGAAAGTCCTTACCCACTTCAGGATTAAATAATCCTTCTTCTTCAAAGCGCGCAAAAGCATCAGCAGATAATACTTCTGCCCATTTATAACTGTAGTAGCCTGCGGAATAACCACCTGCAAAAATATGTGAAAAACCATGTTGAAAACGATTAAACGAAGGAGGTGTAACAACGGCAACTTCTTTTCGAGTTTTGTCTAATATTTGTTGGATATGATCCGCATTGCTTATACTCGTGTCTTGATAAATACGCATATCAAAAAGAGAAAACTCTAACTGTCTAACCATCCCCATAGCTGATTGAAAATGTCTTGCTGCCAACATTTTTTCAAATAGCTCATCGGGTAGTTTTTCACCTGTTTCATAATGTGCAGCAAACATGTCCAGTGCTTCACGTTGCCAACACCAATTTTCCATAAATTGGCTCGGTAGTTCCACGGCATCCCACTCAACACCATTGATACCTGCAATATCCAGATAATGAACCTGTGTCATCATATGGTGTAAACCATGTCCAAACTCATGGAATAATGTAATCACTTCATCGTGAGTAAAGAGTGCTGGCTTGTCACCTGCTGGCGCTGCGGAATTACAGGTCATAAATGCAACGGGCGTTTGTATTTTATCGCCGTTCTTAAAACGACCACAAAAATCTGCCATCCAAGCGCCACCACATTTGTGTTGTCTTGCATATAAATCCAGATAAAAACGAGCTTTTAAATTACCCTGTTGATCATTAATTTCAAAAAAGCGCACATCAGGATGCCAGCTTTGTTGATCTCCTTTTTGACTGATTTTTACATTATATAATTTTTCAACTAATTGAAATAAACCCGCTAAAACATTGTCTACAGGAAAATAAGGCTTTAGGTCTTCATCGCTTATGCTGTAGCGTTGTTGCTTTAACTTTTCACTCACATAGCCAACATCCCAAGCTTTTAAATCAACGATACCCACTTCTTTTTCTGCAAATTCCTTTAACTCAGCAAATTCTTTCTTTGCAAAAGGTAAAGACTTTTGCGCTAACTCACCTAAGAAATCTAAAACCTGCTGTGGAGAATCTGCCATTTTTGTATCAAGTGACAACTCGGCATAACTATCAAAACCTAATAAGTTCGCCTTTTCCTGACGCATTTGAAGAATTTTCGCCATATTTTCGCTATTATCAAACTTACTGTCGGAACCTTGATCAGATGCTCTGGTACTATACGCCCTGTAAACTTCTTCACGCAATGCTCTATCATCAGCGTAAGTCATAACGGCATAATAAGATGGAAACTCTAAAGTGAGCATCCACCCTTCTCCCTCTCGTTGTTTTGCTGCTTCAGCGGCTTGTTCAATGGCCGTCTCTGGAAGCCCTGCCAAATCAGATTCTTGGCTAATATTCTTAGTCCACGCATTGGTAGCATCTAAAACATTGTCCGAATAATTTGACGTTAATGTAGAAAGTTCTTTGCCAATTTCAGAGAATCGTTTCTTTTTTTCATCACTTAAATCAACACCTGAAAGACGAAACCCTTTAAGCGAATCTAGCAATGATTTTTGTTGCGCAGAATCTAATCCTAGCTCAACTTGATCATTCTGAATTTGCTGAATAGCATTAAACAAATCCTTATTTTGCCCCATTTCTGTGCTGTATTCGCTGAGTTTAGGTAAACAAGCATTGTATGCATCGCGAAGCTCTGGCGAATTGACTACACCGTTCATATGGCTCACAGGTGACCACATGCGCTCCATTTCATTATCAGTCACCTCTAAGGGAGCAATTAGATTATCCCAACTATACTTTGTGTTGTTTTCTAATAATAACTTAACCTCTGCTCTGCCAATGCTTAGTAAGTGATCGAGAGTAGACTCTAGTTTCTCAGACTTTATGTCAGTAAACTCAGGGAGGTCTTTTATATCTAGTAAAGGAGATTTCATATTATAATCTTTGTTAATTTGATAGGTAAGTTCTACAGTGGAGGCTAGCCATATTTTATCAAGCTAGTGATGCCATCTTTCACTGCAACACTCAGCTGTCCCGAAATAAGTTGATCAATTTCTTTATTCACCAATGTACCACGCCAATCATTTGAAAGCTTCTTATCACCTGCTTGCACCATAGACGCCAACTGTTTTCGAGTCGCAATAACAGCAGGGGTAATGCTGTGCTTTTTTGCCTGTATTTGAATCACAATCATCAAAAGATCAATTAAAGTATTCTGTGTCGGTGTGGGTTTTTTACTACGTGGTAATTCAGGCCATTCAGCTTCTGGAAGGTTTTTTCCAGTATCAATTAAGTCTAACCAGACTTGATGATATTTCTTGGTTCGATCAGCATTTATACCTCTAATCTCACCGATTTGTTTTGAATTACTCGGTTGTTGACGCGCCATATCTAACAAAATATCATCACCGATAACCCACTTTCTAGGTAAGTTAGCCTGTTCTGCACGACTTTCACGCCATGCAGCTAGTTCTCTTAAAATGGCTAATTGAGGACGTTTTAAAACCTGATTTCCCCTGACTTTTTTCCACCGTGATCTTTCATCAACAGCATATGTTTTTGGGTCTATAGCTTTCTCGAAATCATTACTGAGCCAGTCAATACGATTTTGCTTTTCTAACTGTTTGAGCATCTTAGGATATATTTGAGCGAGATAACGAACATCATCAATCGCATATTCAAGCTGAGCACTTTTAAGCGGTCTCCTTGACCAATCCGTGCGTGACTGGGTTTTACTTAAACTTACATCCAGCATGTTTTCAACTAAACGTGCATAGCCCATGTGATCACCGATACCAAGAACAGAAGCCGCTACTTGAGTATCAAAAATAGGTGCAGGAACTTGACCTGAGAGCTGCATCAAAATTTCTAAATCTTGATGTGCAGCATGAAATATTTTTATTACTTGGGGATTGTTTAGAATTTCAAAAAAAGAAGATAAATCACCAATCGCAATCGGATCAATACAGGCACGATGCCCATCTGCCTCTACTTGGATTAAGCATAACTTGGCGTAGTATGTTTTTTCACGCAAAAACTCAGTATCTAGTGCAATCCACTTTGCTGAGTTAATTTTCGCTACGAATTCCTGTAAATCTTCTACTGACTCTATGACTTCAAACACTACTACTCCCAAATTATTGTAGTTTTCAGATGGACAGAGAGCATAGAACAGCAACAATAAAATTGCCAATTTAACAGGAAAATATCAACGTGTATGAACAATTATTCATGCACGTTGATAACTAACGCTCCGATAAACCAAGCTCATTCCAAATCGATAGACTGGGTTCGACACGGTTCATCGAATAAAAATGCAAACCAGGCGCACCTGCTTCACATAGCTCTTCACACATTCGTGTTACAAACTCTAACCCCAGTTTTTTGATTGAATCCAAATCATCTCCATAAGATTGCAAACGCATACGCAACCATCTTGGAATATCTGCACCCGTGCTGTCGGAGAAACGAGCCAACTGAATAAAGTTAGTGATCGGCATAATCCCCGGCACTATTGGTTTTTCAACACCTGCTTTCCTTACTGCATCAACAAAATACAAGTACGCATCGGCATTATAGAAATATTGCGTTATTGCCCTATCCGCACCCGCATCCATCTTACGCGCAAAGTTTTCAATATCAGTTTGGAAACTTGGTGCTTGTGGATGCATTTCAGGGTAAGCCGCTGCTTCAATCTGAAAGTGATCACCTGTTTCCTTACGAATAAAAGCAATTAGATCATTGGCATGCTTAAAATCACCAATATCGCGCATACCAGAAGGTAAGTCGCCTCTTAGAGCGACCAATCGATTGATACCCTTTTCCTTGTATAGGGATAAAATGTCGCGAATTTGTTCTTCGCTGGAGCCAATACAAGAAAGGTGAGAAGCCGTTGGAATACCTGTTTCTTTCTGTGTTTCTAGAACAGTGTTGATAGTAGTATCTTGAGTTGAACCACCTGCACCATAAGTTACAGAGAAAAATGCTGGGTTAAGCTTAGCAAATTCCTTTCGAACACTTGATAAAGTTGCAATCCCTTTATCCGTTTTAGGCGGAAAGAACTCAAAGCTAAAAGATTTATCTTTCATGGGAACTCCTCCACTAAGAATATTTATTAAAAGGCACCCCCTCTTTTTGCTCTTTTGCGCATCAAAAGGGGGGATCTGTTTTAATAACTAGGATCTCAGCATCACTCAGATTTTGAGTTGTGCTGAGATCTCAACTAGTAGCAACTTTAATAACGGTAATGTTCTACTTTGTACGGTCCCTTCTTATCTACTGAAATATAATCAGCTTGATAATCAGTCAACTCAGTTAAGTTAACACCAATCTTCTCTAGGTGTAAACGTGCTACTTCTTCATCTAATGACTTAGGAAGCATGTAAACCTTGTTCTCGTACTTCGCGCCATCTTTAAAGATTTCGATCTGTGCCAAAACTTGGTTAGTAAACGAGTTAGACATGACGAAACTAGGGTGACCAGTCGCACAACCTAAGTTAACCAAACGACCCTGTGCAAGTAAGATGATGCGGTTTCCGCTCGGTAGGATGATGTGATCAACCTGTGGCTTGATCTCTTCCCACTCGTACTTTTCCATATCTGCAACGGCGATTTCGTTATCGAAGTGACCGATGTTACAAACGATAGACTCGTGCTTCATCTTAAGCATTTGCTCTTCGTTGATTACGTGGAAGTTACCAGTAGCGGTAACAAAAATGTCACCTTGGTCAGCAACATCGTCCATTCTTACAACGCGGTAGCCTTCCATCGCTGCTTGTAATGCACAGATTGGGTCAATTTCAGTAACCCATACTGTCGCGCCCAAACCACGTAGAGATTGTGCACAACCTTTACCCACGTCGCCGTAACCTAATACAACGGCGATTTTACCTGCGATCATTACGTCTGTTGCGCGCTTGATGCCGTCAACTAAAGACTCACGACAACCGTAAAGGTTATCAAACTTAGACTTTGTTACAGAATCGTTTACGTTGATTGCTGGGTAGATTAACTCGCCTGTTTTTTCCATCTCGTATAAACGGTGAACACCTGTTGTAGTCTCTTCAGTAACACCTTGAATGCCTGGACGGATGTTTGAGTACCAGTTTGGCGATGTCTTTAGCTTTGCTTTGATAGAGTTGTAAAGTGCAACTTCTTCTTCACTTTCTGGGTTATCAAGCACTGAAAGATCAGACTCAGCTTTTGTACCAAGCTCGATAAGCATAGTAGCGTCGCCACCATCATCCAGAATCATGTTAGCGGTGTCGCCATTTGGCCATTCGAAGATTTTGTGAGCGTAATCCCAGTACTCATCCAATGTCTCGCCTTTTGTAGCGAAAACAGGAACACCAGTCGCTGCAATAGCTGCTGCTGCATGGTCTTGGGTAGAGAAGATGTTACAAGATGCCCAACGTACTTCAGCACCAAGTGCAGTCAATGTTTCAATCAAAACACCTGTTTGGATTGTCATGTGTAAAGAACCCGCGATACGCGCGCCTTTAAGTGGTTTCTCTTCGCCGTATTTTTTACGAAGCGCCATAAGACCTGGCATTTCAGTTTCAGCGATAGTTAATTCTTTACGACCCCAGTCTGCAAGACTGATGTCAGTTACGATGTAATCGTTCATTTTGTTTCTCTCATTAAAAATTGAGGAGCGTCGTTGAAAATAAGTTCACCTCTGAGCCTTGCTTCTATTTTATAGAAACGCAACGCTCCTCAGAGGTGTTGAATTATTTAGATTAAGCGCTAGCTTTCAAAGCATCAGCGCGATCTGTTTTCTCCCAAGGCAATCCAATATCTTCACGACCAAAGTGACCATAAGCCGCTGTTTGGCGGTAGATAGGCTTCAGTAAGTCAAGCATCGTCATGATTCCATAAGGGCGCAAATCAAAATGCTCACGCACGAGTGCTTCGATCTTGTCATCAGAAATTGTGCCAGTGCCAAACGTGTCAATAGAGATTGAAGTAGGCTCAGCAACACCAATCGCGTAAGAAACCTGAATCTCACAGCGCTCAGCAAGGCCAGCCGCAACAATATTCTTAGCAACATAACGACCAGCGTATGCAGCAGAACGGTCAACCTTTGATGGGTCTTTACCAGAGAATGCACCGCCACCGTGACGTGCCATTCCACCGTAAGTATCAACGATAATCTTACGACCTGTAAGGCCACAATCGCCAACTGGACCACCGATAACAAAGTTACCTGTGGGATTAATATGGTATTGCGTATCCGAATTTAACCACTCTGCAGGAAGTACAGGCTTGATGATTTCTTCAAGAATCGCTTCGCGCAAATCTTCAAGACTAATATCAGGGTTATGTTGAGTTGAAAGCACAACTGCATCGATTGCAACCGGCTTATCGTTCTCGTAACGGAAAGTTACTTGGCTTTTCGCATCTGGGCGTAAGAAAGGCAATGTACCGTTCTTCATTAGCTCAGCTTGCTTAGCCACCAAAAGGTGCGAGTAAGTAATCGGAGCAGGCATTAAAACGTCTGTTTCATTACTTGCATAACCAAACATCAAGCCTTGGTCGCCCGCGCCTTGTGATTCTTTGTCACCACGATCAACACCCATTGCGATATCAGGTGATTGCTGACCTAGCGCATTAAGTACCGCACATGAACTACCATCAAAACCAACATCAGAACAGTTATAACCAATATCATTAACAACATCACGAACAATGTTCTCGTAATCAATGACAGCACTAGTAGTAATTTCGCCAGCCAGAACAACCATACCTGTCTTGACCATAGTCTCACAGGCTACACGTGCATCAGTGTCTTGTTCGAGGATTGCATCAAGAATTGCATCAGAAATTTGGTCACACATTTTATCAGGGTGACCGGCAGATACAGACTCGGAAGTAAATAGATGATTCCCAGCCATAATAAGTTCTCCTTTATATAGCTGAGCGTCGTTGCAAGTATAGAATTGTTTGAGCCTAGCCTAACTGAAAGTTAGATTGCAACGCTCCTCAAACAGGGGTTGCAAATTCTATACTAAAGAATCCATCTTTTCCAGCACTTGTTGAAATTCTTCAAGCCAGCTAAGCTTTCACAACCACCTAAATCCGTTTTTGCTTCGTTTGTCATATTTGATATTTATCTTTAAATAAGAACAACTAAAATCTGCCAACTGAATTTCATCAAGAGCAACTGGATGTTATCTTTTTATATATCCCCAATTAGAGGTTGAACATTTAACGCATTTACTACAAAATGTTCGATCCAAATTCTCTACCCCAATACTAATTATTGATTTTTTACTAAAGGAATCGGCAATTAACACACAGAAAATTTGCAAGCAAACTCAGCATAATAGATTTCTATGTGGCTTTAGCAAACGAAGAAAAGGCTCCACAGCAATCTATTATCAATTTGTAACACCTAAAAACTATTAAAGGAGAGCTTAATGTCAAATCGTGCAACTCTGGCTAACGCCATACGCGCTCTTACTATGGACGCTGTTCAAATCCCTAACTCTGGTCACCCTGGTGCGCCGATGGGAATGGCTGATATAGCAGAAGTACTTTACAACGACTTTATGAATCATAACCCGACTAACCCAGATTGGGCTGATCGCGACCGTTTCATTATGTCTAACGGGCATGGTTCAATGTTGCCTTATTCTGTGCTTCATTTAACGGGTTACGATCTATCAACTGATGATCTTAAAGCTTTCCGTAAATTGCATTCTAAAACTCCGGGTCACCCTGAGTATGGCTACGCGCCAGGAATCGAGACGACTACTGGTCCACTAGGTCAGGGTATTACTAACGCAGTTGGTTTTGCACTAGCTGAAAAAGTAATGGCGGCTCAGTTCAATAAAGACGGACACGAGATTGTTGATCACAACACTTACGTATTCTTAGGTGATGGTTGTTTGATGGAAGGTATCTCTCAAGAAGCTATCTCTCTTGCGGGTTCTTTTGGTCTTAGCAAATTGATTTGTTTCTACGATGATAACAATATCTCTATTGACGGTAACGTTGATGGTTGGTTTGTAGATAATACGCCTATGCGTTTTGAAGCATCAAACTGGCATGTACAATCTATCGATGGACATGACTCTGACGCTATTAAAGCAGCGACAGAAGCAGCAATCGCATCTGATAAGCCTTCGTTGATCTGTTGTAAAACAGTGATCGGTAAAGGTATCGGTACAGCGGGCGATAAGAAAGAAGGTGGACACAATATCCACGGTGAAGCATTGGGCGAAGCGGCTCTTGCTGATGCACGTAAAAATATGGGTTGGGATCACGCACCCTTTGAAATCCCTGCTGATATTTATGCAGACTGGGATGCTAAAGACGCTGGTAAAGCGAAAGAAGCAGCATGGGATGAGAAGTTTGCAGCGTATGCAAAAGCTTTCCCAGCTGATGCAGCAGAGTTCACACGTCGTATGGCGGGTGATCTTCCAGCTGATTTTGAAGCACAAGCTAACAAATTCATCGCAGAAGTTAATACGAAAGAAGAGTCTCCAGCAACACGTGTTGCTTCAAAAGGCGCTCTAAACGGTTTTGCTCCAATGCTTCCTGAGTTCTTGGGCGGTTCGGCTGACCTTTCTCCATCAAACAATACGTTCAACGATAAGTCGGTTCGTATTAATGATGATCATGGTTCTGCTGACATGAACTTTGCAGGTAACTACATTTCTTACGGTGTTCGTGAGTTCGGTATGTCTGCAATCATGAACGGTGTAACACTTCACGGCGGATTGATGCCTTACGGTGCGACTTTCTTAATGTTCTCTGAGTACGCACGTAACGCGCTACGTATGGCAGCATTAATGAAGATTCGTACTATCTTCGTTTACACACACGATTCAATCGGTTTGGGTGAAGATGGCCCAACCCATCAGGCGGTTGAGCAAATTCCAACGCTACGTATGATTCCTAATATGGCAGTGTGGAGACCTTGTGATACGGTTGAGACGGCTGTTGCATGGAAAGATGCAATTAAAAATGAATCACGTCCTTCGGTGTTGATTTTCTCTCGTCAGAACTTACCTTTCCAAAATCGTGATGCAGATCAAATTGCTAACATCGAAAAAGGTGGTTACATCCTTAAAGATACGGACGGAACACCTGACGTTATCGTTATGGCTACTGGTTCTGAAGTATCTCTTGCGATGGAAGCGGCAGAAGCTTCATCTAAGAAAGTTCGTGTTGTTTCAATGCCTTCAGTTGAAGTATTTGAGCAACAAGACGATGCTTACAAAGAGTCTGTATTGCCTGCGGCAGTGACTGCACGTGTTGCAGTTGAAGCAGCGATTATGGATGGCTGGTGGAAATATGTTGGCACGAACGGCAAAGTGATTGGAATGACTACCTTCGGTGAGTCTGCTCCAGCACCTGAATTGTTCGAGTACTTCGGTATTACGACAAAAGCAGTAAGCGAAGCGATCAACGAAGTAGCATAAAGTATCAACGCCCTGTATTTTACAGGGCGTATTTATTTACATTATTTTTTATAACTTTTAAGGAGTTCCCCCATGACAACAAAAGTTGGAATTAACGGTTTTGGCCGTATCGGACGCATGGTTTTTCGTGCAATTAAGAAAGATTTCCCATCATTAGAAGTAGTAGGCATCAACGACCTACTAGACAATGATTACCTAGCATACATGCTTAAGTATGATACAGCTCACGGTCGTTTCGACGGTGAAGTAACAGCTGTAGATGATACTTCATTCACAGTAGACGGTAACAAAATCCGCCTTACTGCTGAGCGTAATCCTGCTGATCTTAAGTGGGGCGACATCGGTGCAGAGATCGTTATCGATTGTACTGGTTTCTTCTTAACAACAGAAAGCTGTCAGGCTCATATTGATGCTGGCGCGAAGAAAGTTGTTCAATCGGCACCTGCTAAAGATAGCACTCCAATGTTTGTATACGGCGTAAACCACGCAGAATATGACGGTCAAGCTATCGTTTCTGCAGCATCTTGTACAACTAACTGTCTTGCACCAATCGCTAAAGTTATCAATGATAACTGGGGTCTAAAGCGTGGTTTGATGACAACGGTTCATGCAGCTACAGCAACACAGAAAACAGTAGATGGTCCTTCAATGAAAGACTGGCGCGGTGGTCGTGCAGTATTTGAAAACATCATTCCCTCATCAACAGGTGCTGCTAAAGCAGTAGGAATCGTACTGCCTGAGCTTAACGGCAAACTGACAGGAATGGCTTTCCGTA
>JAZGEM010000063.1:0-122584 GCA_036478745.1 Cocleimonas sp. | reverse complement strand
TGGCGCAGTATTCTAAAAGTGACCAAAGCAATATAGAAGAGATTGAAAGTTCGATTATTGTGGTGCGTGATCATTTAGAATTATTGAGCCGAATGTTCCATGATTTTGATAAATCGGGCTACTTTTCGGGTGAGTCGGTGGCGCAGTTAGATTGCTTGAATAAAGCGGCTGAGTTTGTGCAACTGACCGAAAAACTTAAAAAGCGTTTTATGGATATCGTGAAGCGCATGAAAGCGGCTTACGATATTTGCTCGGGCAGTGATGCGTTCAACCCAAAAGAGCGCGACCAGATTCATTTTTATCTGGCAGTGCGTTCGATTGTATTCAAACTCACCAAAGGCGATGCACCCGACACCGCACAAATGAATGCGCGCGTGCGTGAAATGGTGAAAGAGGCATTGCAAAGCGAGGGCGTGGAAGAAGTCTTTAAAATGGGAGAAGATGCGGCAACCCAAGTTGATATTTTTGATGATGCTTATTTAGAGAAAATTGAAAATATCAAACTACCCAATACCAAAATTCAGTTGCTACAGATGTTATTGAAAAAAGCGATTGGTGATTTAAAGAAAGTTAATAAAATCAAAGGTGTGGATTTTTCTAAAAAGTTTAAGTCTTTGGTAGAAAAGTATAATGAGCGTGACCCCGAAGGTTTGCTAGAAACCGTTTATGAAGAGGCTACCGATGGGTTTTTAGATTTGATTGAGCGTTTAAAAGCAGAATTAGAATCCACAGATGGCTTGGATATTAGCCTTGAAGAAAAGGCGTTTTACGATATTCTTAAAGCACTCGCGCATAAATACAATTTTGAATATGCCGAGGATAAGCTGATTGAGTTATCCAAAGCGGTTAAGGCGCTGGTGGACAGTAAAACCAAATACACCGACTGGAATCACCGCGCTGATATTAAATCTGAATTAAAAATGGATTTGATCATGTTGCTGGCAGACCATGGATACCCGCCTGTAGACCGTGATGAGGTTTATCAAGATATTTTTGAGCAGGCTGAGAATTTTAAGAAATATAGTGCTTAAAATCTGAATTTTCTCGATGAAAAACGAGATTTTCATGCCGACCTCCCCGGATGCAGATTTTCCTAACAATAATCAGTAAATCTACCATTTTTATTTTTTATACTAGCAATTAGATCAACGCATCAATCTCTGGAGGGAGATAGCAAATGATTAAATTTACTCTTATGTCACTATTTACAGTTTTGTCATTTTCACTTTTTGCAGAAAACTATACGAGCGACTTCGGACAAAATTTTGTCAAAATTAAGTCAGGTGATTTTATAATGGGAACGCAAGATTTTGATCTGCTTTCCAAAGAAGTAAAGCCTGAGAAAATTGAGAAGTTAAAAAAAGAACTTCCTGCGCATAAAGTGACTATCAGCAAAGACTATTATCTTGCCACCACGGAGGTGACACAGGGTATGTGGTATGAATTAATGGGCTATAAACTGGGCAAAGAAAAAAGATGGAAACGAGAAAACTGGAAGACCTTGCCTATTAGTAAAGTTAACTGGCAAAAAGCACAAGAATTTATTGAAGCCGTTAATGACATGGATGATAACTATCATTATCGCTTGCCTACAGAAGCGGAATGGGAATACGCCGCGCGAGCTGGCACGACAGGGTTACGTCCATTTGATTATGCTGATATGGCTAAATATGCTTGGTTTAGGAAAAGTTCAGGTGATAAGCCGATGCCTGTAGCGAGTTTAAAGCCTAACGCGTGGGGCTTGTATGACATGATCGGTAATGTGTGGGAGTGGGTTGATGATTCGTTTGACGCTAACTACTATAGAAGCTCTCCCACAAAAGATCCTTCTGGAGCTGATCTTTCTCCTCGAAAATCAATGCGCGGTGGTTCTTATCATTGTACGCCTGAAAGAGTGAGAGTGGCGATTAGAGGTTCAAACACTCAGCATAAGTCAATGTCCGTATTGGGTTTTCGATTGGCGGCTGATAAAAAGTAGTTTTCTTGTTAGCATTTTACTTACAAATTTTAGAGGTTTTTGAAAATGAATATAATCCTACGAAATTTACTATTAATCAGTGGTTTAATCTTTGCTAATAACGTTTTTGCAGAAGAAAAAGAGAAATGGGAGTCACCTGAAACAGTTGATGGCACTGAATTAATAAGCCTTGAACAGGCTAAAGTTATGCATGCAAAAGGGGTGAAATTTGTTGATGTGAGGAGTTCAAGACAATACAACAAACGGCATATTCCTGGCGCTATTCATCTTTATATTAAAGATGAATTTAAAGAAGAGAACTTACTAAAGCATCTTAAAAAAGATGAGCCTTTTATCGTTTATTGCAACGGGTCGCATTGTAGTCTGAGCTCTAAAGCCGCTAGAAAAGCGGTTGCTTGGGGATTTACTAAAATAAAATACTATAGAGATGGTTTTCGCGCGTGGCGTAAGGATGGAAATCTTCTTGAATATGGTGACAAATAGCGAGGTTACGATTATAAATTGGCTTTTTGCTTATGATAAACGTCAAGATAAGCAAAAAGCCAGTTATTAACATTTTCCTAAGTGATATAAGAACCTGTAATTACAGCATGGTTGCTAGTATTACTCACAGTCAGGCTCTTTAATAACTTCATATTCTTCTTTAGAAATCTTTCCGTCTTTATCTGCATCTGTCTCGGCAAAGGTTTTTTTCACGCCGTCATTTTTAGCTTTGTCAAATTCTGCAGCATCAATACTACTATCTTCATTTGCATCCATATCCGCAAAGTCGGGGGCTTCTGCTGCCATAGCTGATGTACTCATTAGGCTTAAAAATCCAGTTAATAAAACAACATGTGTTAATTTCATACTTTTTATCACTCCATGATTAATATTAGGATTACCTATCCTAGGTGGTTTAAGAATTCTCTGATTAAGGGGCTTGATCCGAGGTTCCTTAAAACTATACGCCTTTAAATAGTGACATTTAATAATCTAGATTAGTTCCAATCGTTTTAGTAAGCATGTATATGAATTTTCAGTGAAGCTCTAAAATAAAATCACCTTATTCCTGTATCATTAGACACTGAATCCAAGTTTGCCACTAGCTAGTGAGTTGGGAAGATTATGAAACAATGTAATGCCTGTGGAAAATGCTGTATAAAATACAGCAATGGTGGTTTGTCCGCTTCAAAGTACGAGATTGAATATTGGGAAGTGTTTCGACCCGATATAGCTAAATACGTTATCGATGGGAAAATCTGGGTTGATCCAAACACAGGAAAAAATATCGAGCTATGTCCTTGGCTTACGGTGGTCTCTGATGAAGGTGACAAGCAATTAGCTACTGGGAAAATGAGAATGACGTGTGATATTTATCTTGATCGACCAGAGGATTGTATTATTTATCCCGTCACAATATCCGAGATGATAAAAGATGGTTGCGAAATGCTAGAGCCTAAAGATTTTAAAAATCCAGAGCAGGCGCAAAAAGATCTTGATGTATTAATGGCGGATAGTCGTCCAGAGTAGGTGATTTTGGTATTTTTTCTGACGCAGTAAATCTACAAAAATACATTTGCCAAATAAGCTAAAGCAGCCAAAATCAATAATTGAATTAATAAACTCGTAATGGCATAAAGTACATTTGTTTTTGCTGCATTACTCACGACTAAAAACAAAGCAACAATCACCCCGATAACGATCATTCCAATGCCATTCATTAGATCATCGCTATTTGGCGTTGCGTTAAAAAACCATCGATAACCAACGAGTACAAGAGCCAGTGAAATCGCTGCCATAATGAAAGATGCGATGGTGAAAAAAGCAAAGTTGTGATTGTTGATAGCTCGCTTATTAAAGAAATAAAGCGAGCCAATGCCAACGAGTAACGCAGAAACCGCTGCGCCGATTTGAATTAGAGACATAAATGTATTTTGATTAAATGATTTAACGGAGGACTATATCATTTAATCAAAATAATAAGATGTTTTATAGATGGCACCCCCCCCTTTTTTAGATAATTGCTCTAATAACATATGATTTTGAACTCTCCTTTTCATTCTATTCTATAATTAAATCTATTTCCTAATAGACCCTGCTTCAATGAAAATTTGGTTAAAAAACCCACTAGCAATATTAGTTGACGATAGCGTCGATGCGCGTGGTGGTATCGTAATAAATGGTAATAAAATCATTGAGATTTTGTCTATAGGGCAGCAGCCTTCGTTTTCTGTTGATGAAATTTTTGATGCTTCTGAGCAGGTTGTTTTGCCAGGTTTAATCAATACCCATCATCATTTTTATCAAACCCTCACACGTGCTTATCCTGCGGCTTTGAATAAGGAGTTATTTCCTTGGCTTAAGAGTCTTTACCCTGTTTGGGCGGGCTTAACTGAAGATAGCATTCATGTTTCTACGCGTCTTGCGGCGGTGGAGCTATTGCTTTCTGGTTGTACGACGGCAGCGGATCATCATTATATTTTTCCTGAGGCGGCGCGTGAGGCGTTGGATATTCAGGTGGATGCGATTAAATCGGTGGGGGTGCGTGCGACTTTAACGCGTGGCTCAATGAGTTTGGGTGAAGATCAAGGTGGTTTGCCGCCGCGTAATACGATTCAAACCGAGGATGCGATTTTGGCAGATTGTAGTCGTGTTATTGATGAATATCACGATGCTAGTGAAGGTTCGATGATGCAGGTGGCGCTAGCACCTTGTTCACCTTTTAGTGTGACTGAGGATTTAATGAAGGAGTCGGCTGTTTTAGCGCGACAGAAAAAGGTGCGGTTGCATACGCATTTGGCAGAAACGCATGATGAAAATGATTTTTGTTTGAAAATGTTTGGGGTGCGCCCTGTTGATTATTTGGAGCGAGTTGGCTGGATGTCGGAGGATGTCTGGTTAGCACATGGAATTCATTTTAATGAGAACGAAATAGGGCGCTTGGGTAAGGCAGGTGTGGGTGTTACCCATTGCCCAAGTTCTAATATGGTATTGGGCTCAGGGCAGTGTCGTACTTTAGATTTAGAAAAAGCAGGGTCACCTGTTGGGCTGGGTGTTGATGGTTCTGCATCCAGTGATTGCTCTAATTTAATTCAGGAAACACGTCAGGCAATGTTGTTACAACGTCTGCGTTATGGCTCGGCTGGAGTTTCACATTTTGATGCATTTCGCTGGGTGACTAAGGGTTCTGCACGTTGTTTAGGGCGGGATGATATTGGTGAAATTGCTGTAGGTAAACAGGCTGACTTAGCTTTATTTAGATTGGATGAAGTGCGCTTTTCTGGTGCGGGCGATCCATTGGCTGCATTATTATTATGTGGCGCCCATAAAGCAGATTCGGTGATGGTGGCGGGTGAATGGAAGGTGATAGATGGAGCGGTGGTAGGTCTTGATTTGGATGGTTTAATGGCTGAGCATAAAAAGGCGGCTGTGGGGTTGTGGCGATAGTAATGGATAAGCCAATTATCAAAATAAGGGGGGGGTGCCATTTAAATAAATACAGTGAGTCTGAGGCTTTTGATGTATTTATGCAATGTAATAGCAGTGAAACGTGGTGTCATAAAATGGTAGAGAGTCGTCCCTTTGCGGACAATCAATCGGTTTTGAAACTTGCTGAGAAGTATTGGGCTGAATCATCAGAGGAAGACTTGCTTGAGGCTTTTGAGGGGCACCCTGAAATAGGGGATGTATCGACATTGCGAGAAAAGTATAAAAATACAAATGCGTTAGCAAAGCATGAACAATCAGGGATGAATACTGCGAACGAAAATACACTACACTTATTAACTCAAGGCAATAGAGATTATAAAGAGAAGTTTGGCTTTATTTTTATTGTTTGTGCTCAGGGTAAAAGTGCGGATGAGATGTTGGCGTTGTTGTTGAAAAGATTAGCGAATAGTCGTGATGAAGAGCTGCTTAATGCGGCTTTGGAGCAGGGGAAGATTACTTTGGTTCGGTTGGGGGGCTTTGTTGGATGAGAATTGATATTCTATCTCTAATTTCTCCCCCCTCCCCAACCCTCCCCCCGCTGGGTAGAGGGAGTTAAAAGCATTGTGAAATCTAAGTCTCGAGCGTTACGGCGTGATCAGACTGATGCTGAGAAAGAGCTTTGGAAACTTTTGAGGGGGAAAAAACTTAGTGGTCATAAGTTTCGTCGCCAACATCCGTTTCCTCCTTATATTGTGGATTTTGTTTGTCTTAAGAGTAAGTTGATTATTGAGGTTGATGGTAGTCAACATGCCGAAGCTGTTGATTATGATAATAAGAGAACGGTGTATCTTGAGTCTCAAGGCTTTACCGTTATAAGATTTTGGAATAATGAAATTATGACAAATAAAGAAGGTGTTTACGAAGTGATTTCTAAACACTTGAAAGTCCCCTCTACCCAGTGGGAGGAGGGCTAGGGTGGGAGGGAGAAGGTTTCTCTTTACTTGCACTCACTAAAACAGGAAACACAATGAGCCAAATAACAAGCCACGTACTAGACACAGCCATTGGCAAACCAGCCAAAGGGATAAACCTGTCATTATCACAGTTTGTCGATAATGAATGGAAGCAACTCGGCGAAGGAATTACTGATAGTGACGGTCGTGTTGGTGATTTACTGGTCAATGATCAGGTATTAGAAGCAGGACGCTACAAGGTTATATTTACAACTGAACGCTATTTCCAAAAGCAGAAGGTTGATGCATTTTATCCCTATGCAGAGATTGTTTTTGATATCGAGGGCGATGGTCAGCATTATCATATTCCGCTTTTGCTTTCACCATTTGCTTATTCTACTTACCGAGGAAGTTAACGGAAAATGGAAGCACATATTGCAGAATGGTTAAGCCTCCTGGTTCGCTGGATTCACTTTATTGTGGGAGTCGCGTGGATTGGTGCTTCCTTTTATTTTAACTGGCTTGAAAATCATCTTAATAGGCAGTCACCACAAGAAAAAGGCATCGCAGGAAATTTATGGGCAGTGCATGGGGGTGGGTTTTATTATTTAAAGAAATTCACTAATGGGCCTGAAAAGCTGCCTGAGGTTTTGCACTGGTTTAAGTGGGAAGCTTATATGACATGGCTCAGTGGCATGACCTTGTTAATGATTGTTTATTATTACAATGCACAGGGGATGATGATTGATTCATCTATTTTTGATTTAACGCCTGCGGTAGCTATTTCTATCGGTATTGCTAGCGGTGTTTTAAGTTGGTTTATCTATGACCTGTTATGTAAGTTTTTTAAAGAGAAGCCACTCTTACTCGGCATACTAATCTTTCTTTATTTGGCTCTGTTGGCTTTTGTTCTCACTCAGTTTTT
The DNA here is from genome assembly GCA_036478745.1 of Cocleimonas sp. GTDB lineage: Bacteria > Pseudomonadota > Gammaproteobacteria > Thiotrichales > Thiotrichaceae > Cocleimonas. The sequence goes on along the minus strand of JAZGEM010000063.1, from coordinate 115,317 downwards.
AAGCCCTCGGGCAGCGTATATTCATGTCGGTGCTGCTATCGGTACGATCATGGTCGCAAATGTATTTTTTGTGATTATTCCTGCACAAAAAGAAATGGTGAAAGCATTGACAGAAAAGCGCGAGCTTGATCTAAAATATGGTGAAAATGGTTTGTTACGCTCACGCCATAATAACTATCTGACCTTGCCTGTGCTGTTTATTATGATTAGTAATCACTTCCCCAGCACCTATGGTAATCAATACAACTGGTTGATACTTATTGCGGTTGCTGCAGTTGGGGTTCTGGTGCGCCATTATTACAATGTTCGGTATTTGACGAAGGCAATGTGGATGTTACCCACGGCGTTATTCGGTTTTGTTATGATTGTAATGGCGACTATGCCAGAAAAACAAAAAGCATTGGCAAAGTCAGCTTTAATTAGTACGGCTGACATTATGCCGATTATTCAAAAACGTTGTGTGAGTTGTCACAGCACTCAGCCAACACACGTTGGATTTTCTGCACCGCCTGCTGGCTTAGCCTATGATAAGAAGGGTGTTTTAGAAAACAATGCCGATAACGTTTTTAGTCAGGTTTCACAAAATCTTATGCCATTGGGAAATTTGACTAAAATGACAGATGAAGAACGAGAAAAAGTAGGGCGTTGGTATCGCTCATTAAAGACTCCCTAGAGGTAAAAAATGACAAGAAAATATATTTCAAGCGGCTCAGAATTTGAAGAGAAAATAGCGTATTCGCGTGCGGTGGTTGATGGTGATTATGTGTTTGTTTCTGGGTGTACCGGTTATGACTATGAAGCCATGACAATTTCAGAGGATCTTATTGAGCAAGCAGAACAGTGTTTTATCAATATTGAAAAAGCACTTTCAGACGCTGGAAGTTGTTTGAACGATGTGGTTAGAGTGACTTATATTTTCCCCGATAGAGATGACTTTGAGCCTTGCTGGCCTACTTTTAAAAAATATTTAGGTGATGCAAAACCTGCGGCGACTATGTTTATTGCGGGATTACTTGGAGAAGAAATGAAAATAGAAGTTCAAGTTACGGCGAGAATATAATGACATACCCACGCGATATGGTGGGTTACGGCGCTAATCCACCTCATCCTAAATGGCCAAATAAAGCCCGTATTGCGGTTCAGTTTGTGATCAATTACGAAGAAGGTGCAGAGAGCTGTATTTTGCATGGTGATGATGCCTCTGAACGATTCTTATCTGAGATTGTAGGCGTTGACGCTATTCAAGGAATGCGTCAAGCCAATATGGAGTCTCTCTATGAATACGGTTCGCGTGCAGGCTTTTGGCGTTTACATCGTCTGTTTACTGAGCGTCAATTACCGGTAACAGTTTTTGGTGTGGCAATGGCATTGGAGCGAAACCCTGATGTGGTTGAAGCGATGTTAAAAGCAGATTGGGAAATCGCCAGCCATGGTTATCGTTGGATTGATTATCAGCATATGCATAAAGATCAAGAGCGTGAGTTTCTCCAAAAAGCAATTGAGGTTCATGCGTCGGTGACGGGTAAAAAACCACTTGGGTTCTATCTTGGTCGGTCTAGCCCAAACACGCATCAATTAGTGGCAGAACAAGATTGTTTTAGTTATCAAGCGGATAGTTATGCGGATGATTTGCCTTATTGGGCTGACATTGATGGCAAACAGCAATTGTTTGTACCCTATACATTGGATTCAAATGATATGCGCTTTGCTACGCCGCAGGGTTTTAATAGTGGTGATCAATTCTTCTCCTACCTGAAAGACAGCTTTGATTGCCTTTATGAAGAAGGCAAGACACAGCCGAAAATGTTATCAATAGGCTTGCATTGTCGCTTAGTAGGGCGACCGGGTAGGGCTATGGCATTGGCTCGATTTTTAGATTATATACAAACTAAAGATAATGTTTGGGTAACGCGCCGAATTGATATTGCTGAGCACTGGAGAGAGAATTTCCCGTTTAGAAGCTTTTAGTATTAACATCGTCCTTAATAGAAGGTGAGAAAGGTAGGAGAAAGTAAAGGAATTACACTTTGTTTCAACCAGCTACAGTAATTCACTAGGTGATTTACTGCATACTTTTTAACGCCTAGGGCGCTCTAAAAGCACCCCCCCCTTTTTTACATAATTGTATTAATGAGAACCTATGATTAACGCATTCAAAAAGAACTATATTAACCTAGCTTCTGCTCGTTTAGGCGCACAGGCTATTTATTCCACTGATGATTTTTTTGCGCCGATGGAGCGTATGCTACACGATACTGATCCTGTTTTTATCGATGATAAATTTGATGACCATGGTAAGTGGATGGATGGCTGGGAATCGCGTCGAAAACGTGTAGAAGGACATGATTATTGTGATGTGCGCCTTGCTCGTTCTGGCTTTATTTATGGCGTGGTTGTGGATACCTCTCATTTTACGGGTAACTACCCACCTCAAATTTCATTGCAAGCGTGTCATAGTGATAATGCACCCGATGACGATACGCAGTGGACTACACTGATCAAAAAAGTCGCCATAAGTGGCAATGAGATTAAGGCGTTTAAGATTGCTGATTCCGCACTTTATACCCATGTACGATTGCATATTTATCCTGATGGTGGGGTGGCGCGTTTGCGTATTTATGGTGAACCACAGTGTAACTGGGATCAGGTCGCGAGTGATGAAACTAAAGACTTAGGTGCTGCGTTAAATGGCGGTAGAGCGATTGCCTGTAGTGATGAACATTTTGGCCAAATGAGTAATTTACTGTTGCCTGATAAGGGAATAAATATGGGTGATGGTTGGGAGACTGCACGTCGCCGTGGTCCGGGACATGACTGGATGATTATCGCGTTGGGTCATTCAGGGCAACTAAAAAATATCATTGTTGATACGGCCTTTTTTAAAGGTAACTATCCTGATCGTTGTTCTATTCAGGCGGCTTGTATGTGTTGCCCCTCGGATGATATAGAAACCGAAAGTATCAGTTGGACAGAGTTACTGCCTGAGCAAAAATTGGAAATGGATAGGGAGCATCACTTTAGTGATGAAATTCTGAATATCGGGACTGTCACGCATATTCGTTTAAATATTTTTCCAGATGGTGGCGTAAGCCGACTTAGATTAATGGGAGTGATTAAATCATGTTAGTGCTAACACCTAAGCCACTCAACAAAGAGGCATTTGTGCCATACGGTGAAGTGGTTGATACCCAATCTGCACGAAAGACATTTCCAATGAACTATGGCTTAGCGACACGTTATTGTGATTTAGCCGAGATAGACATAGCAGAAAAAAGCGGTATCACTTGTATTAGTCTGGTTGAAACTAAAGCGATTACATTTCCTTTTGAGCCCAAAGTGATGGAATATCATCCCTATGGCAGTCAGCTTTTTTATCCTGTTTGTGGCAGTCCTTTTTTGATATTAGTCGCACCTCAAGGAAAACAACTCGATGCGAGTAAAGTAGAATTGTTTATTAGCGATGGGACGCAGGGTGTGAATTATCATAAAAATGTTTGGCACCATTATTTAATGCCACTTGAGGATAATAGTGCTTTTTTTGTGGTGGATCGTAAAGCAGATGACGAGAATTGTGTGGAAGTTGAGATTGGCTTGGATATCACAATAAAGCTAAAGTAATGGCTTTGTTTTCACTGCTGGGGAACGTCGAATATCCCAATTTTATCCCGTTTGTTGGGCTTCGCAAGTTCAGCGCCAACCTATAGTGTTTATCTTTTCAATATCTTTTGCTAGGTAGAGGGTGTTCATTAATTTGGTAGATGGTCTTTAATAATGGCATAAATTTCAGGTCGTTTTTGTTGCATCTCTTCGACTGTTAAACCTTCCAGCGAATGCGGATATTTCAGCCAGTCTGAGGTTTCATGTACGACATAATCGGGTACTATGCTAATTTGATTTCGTTCGGGTTTGTAATAGGGCACTGCAATTCGAATATCATTAGGTGCATTGAGACGAGTTTGCTCTATTAATTGGCTAATAATGGCTTCAACTGAGCGCCCTGTATCAAAAACATCATCAACAATTAATAGCCTGTCATGGTGCTGAATATTCTTAATTAAATAATCTAGCCCAGAGACTTTTACTTCTCGTGATTGATTATCAATGCCCGTATAAGAAGATGTGCGGATGGCGATATTATCCGCGTGTATGCCATGAAAATGGAGAAACTCTTGAACGGCTATGCCAATAGGCGCGCCACCGCGCCATACCGCAATAATAAAAGTAGGTTTGAAGCCGCTTTCTAGTATTTGGTGGGCGAGTTTAAAGGAATCCTCCAGTAAACCCTGTGCGGTTAGGTAGACTTTATTCATGGTGATTCTCAGTGATGGTGCTTTATTGGCATTTAAAGTGTGAATCTGCTTTTAAGAGTATATGATTGAAATCATGAAAAAGAAATTCCTAGATGAAAATACACTCATTCTTGATTCCTTTAAATTGGGCGTTAATGTTTTCGAAACAGGCTTTAAGCCCACTTTCATCGTCGGTCTTTGGCGTGGTGGTAGTTCAGTCGGAATTTATGTTCAAGAGTGTTTGCAAACCTTAGGTATTGAAACCAATCACATCTCGCTACGAACATCCTATCGTGGGCAACCCTATTATCATGAAATGGCAAATTCACCTGTCTCAGATATTCGCGTTCACGGCACGCGCTATTTGGTTGAGCATTTAAATGCTGATGATTCATTGTTGATTGTGGATGATGTTTTTAGCACGGGGAAAAATATAGAAGCGGTGATACAACGTTTAAGCTCGCGATTAAAAAGAAATATGCCTCAGGAAGTAAGAGTTGCTACTTTATGGCAACGTCCTTCATATAAGGCAGTAAATATTAAGCCTGATTTTGTGCTTCATCAAACGGAAGATTGGTTAGTGTTTCCGTATGAAATGAGTGGTTTAAGTCTAGATGAAATTCAGGAGCATAAGTCATTTTTAATGCCTTTGATTAAGCAAAACTTAATAGAATGAGACCTCCGCATAGATTTATTAAAAAAAACTCTGCTATTCTTTGGTCACTACTAAAACTTTGAGTGCTTAGTGATCGAATTCATCCTCAACCATTCTTTAATCAATCTTGATGACTTTCAAGCAGATACTACCTTGCTTGATTATTTGCGCTTGGATAGAGGACTTGTTGGCTCTAAAGAAGGCTGTGCCTCGGGGGACTGTGGCGCATGCACGGTGGTTATTGCTTCCATAGCAGATGATAAAAAATCATTGGAATATAAGAGTTTGAATAGCTGTATTTGTCTATTAGGAACATTACATGGCAAGCAGGTGATAACGGTTGAAGGCTTAAAAAATAATCAAGAAACGCTCCATCCTGTGCAGCAGGCAATGGTTGATAAGCATGGCTCGCAATGTGGATTTTGCACCCCTGGTTTTGTGATGTCATTGTTTGCAATGAGCAAAGATTATCAGAAAAAAGATCGAAATGAAATTGTAAAAAATATTGATGGAAATCTCTGTCGATGCACGGGTTATCGTCCTATCATTGATGCTGCACAAGCTGTTTTAGATGTACCTTATAGTGATAGTTTTGATGAACAATCTGATGAAACGATCAGACGCTTAAAATCAATTGAAACATCAGATTCAACTTCTTTTTATATTCCAGAATTAATCTCATCCTTTTCAAAATACTATTTGCAACAACCTCAAGCACGTTTAGTTGCGGGTGGTACGGACTTGGTTTTGGATGTCACACAGGGCTTGAAATCTTTAGATAAGGTGATTTATATCGCCAATGTCAAAGAGTTAAAGGCAATTGATCTTAATGAAGATGAGTTAATCATTGGTGCTGCTGCAACATATGAGGAATGTGCCGACGTTTTAATAAAGCAGTACCCTGCATTGGAAACCCATCTTGACCGATTAGGATCGGTGCAAATTCGTAATGTGGGAACGATTGGTGGCAATATTGCTAATGCCTCACCTATCGGTGATATGCCTCCTGTTTTAATGGCTTTAGATGCTCAATTAAGTTTACAAAAAGGAGATGTGGTACGGCAGGTTTCCATTGATGATTTTTATACGGGATACAAACAAACCGTGTTACAGCAAGCCGAGTTTATCCGTGATATTCGATTGCCTAAATCTCAGCCTAATCACTTCCTACATGTTTATAAAATTAGTAAGCGTTATGCCGATGACATCAGTGCGATTTGCGTGGCGTTTAATATTCAGCTGACTGAGGAGAAAAAAATTGTTTCTTGTCGGATTGCCATGGGGGGTATGGCTGCGACTGTTTTACGCGCCCAAAATTGTGAGAAAATACTTTTAAATCAACCGTTAAATTCAATAACATTAGCAAATGCTCAAGCTGAAATTCTAACAGACTACGAACCACTTGATGATGTGCGAGCGAGTCGTGAATACCGTTTATTGATGGCGCAAAATTTACTGCATCGACTATTTATAGATTTAGGAGCTGACATTAATGAATGAGCGGCAGTCAGTTGGAAAATCAAATAAGCACGATAGTGCTGATCTGCATGTTTCAGGTGAGGCGCGTTACGTTGATGATATTCATTTACCCGAAGATACGCTGCATGTCGCTATTGGCTATAGCACGATAGCTTGCGGTGAAATTCTCTCAATAGACTTACAATCTTGTAAAAAAGGGGGGGGTGCCATTGATGTTATTACTGCATCAGATATCCCGGGGAAACAAGATGTTGCTCCTGTCTTCTCGGGGGATTTATTGCTGACAGATAAAAGAATTGATTATCATGGTCAGCCGATTTTTGCGGTGGTTGCTAAAGATTATATGACGGCTAAACGCGCGGTGAGTTTTGCTCAGATAGAATACAAGGAAGAAACGCCCTTGCTTGATCTTGATGAGGCGCTTGAAAAAGAAATCTATGTAAGACCTGCGCATGGGATGCGTTGTGGTGATGCACAAAAAGCGATAGATTCTGCACCACATAAAATATCTGGTTCACTCGAAATAGGGGGGCAGGATCATTTATATCTGGAAGGTCAGATTTCGCTGGCTATTCCAGAAGAAGATAATCGTATAACCATTCATAGCTCAAATCAAAACCCAACGGAAACGCAACATCTTGTCGCTGAAGTATTAAACCTAAGTATGGCTGATGTGAATGTGGTTACGCGTCGTATGGGTGGAGCATTTGGCGGTAAAGAAACACAAGCTGCACCTTGGGCTTCTATCGCTGCTATCTTTGCAATACGCAATCAGCGGGCCGTTAAGTGTCGTCTAGGGCGTGAGGATGATATGCGTATGACGGGCAAACGTCATCCCTTTAAACATGAATATAAAGTGGGTTTTGATGAACAAGGTAAAATACTGGGTGTGGATTATAAAATAGCGGCTGACTGTGGTCACTCTGCTGATTTGTCGGACGCGATTGTCGATCGCGCGATGTTCCATTGTGATAATACCTATCACTTAAAGAACGCTAATATCATTGGCTTACGCGCCAAGACTAATACTGTTTCTCATACGGCTTTTCGCGGTTTTGGTGGGCCGCAGGGAATGATGCTGGCGGAGGTGGTGATTGAGGATATCGCGCGATATTTAGGGAAAGATGCTTTGGCTATCAGACGCGTAAATTTCTATAAAAGTGGTGATAAAACACCTTATGGACAAAGTATTGATTCAGAACAACATGCTGATATTGTCAATGCTTTAGCAGAGCAATCTAAGTATCAATCTCGACGCAAAGAGATTGAGCAGTTTAACCAACACAGTCCCATTATTAAACGTGGGATATCACTCACCCCGGTAAAATTCGGCATTTCTTTTACAGTAGCGTCTATGAATCAAGCAGGCGCACTCATACATATCTATCACGATGGCAGTATTCATCTCAATCATGGTGGAACTGAGATGGGGCAGGGTTTGATGATTAAGCTGGCTCAGATTGTTGCTGAAGAGTTTCAGGTGGATTTGGACAATATTAAAATTAATGCGACACAGACGGATAAAGTACCCAATACGTCACCGACTGCGGCATCGTCAGGGACTGATATTAATGGTATGGCGGTATTAAATGCAGCTCAGAAACTTAAAAAGCGCTTATTGAATTTCATTACTGCAGAGTATGAATGCGATAAAGGTGAGATTGTATTTAGAAAAAATAAGATAATAATAGCGAATAAAAACAATAGCTTTAAGGATGTAATTAAACAGGCTTATTTGGCTAGAGTATCCTTGTCCGCCACGGGTTTTTATAAAACACCACAGATTCATTACGATAGAGTTAAAGCACAGGGGCAGCCTTTTTTCTACTATGCTAATGGCGCGGCGGTGAGTGAAGTTGAAGTGGATACATTAAGCGGTGAGAGCAAGGTTTTAAGAACAGATATTTTGCATGATGTGGGTGACTCAATTAATCCTGTGATTGATATTGGGCAGATTGAAGGAGGTTATATTCAAGGAATGGGTTGGTTGACTTCAGAAGATTTAAAGTGGGATCAAAAGGGTCGCTTAAGCAGTGCTAATCCTGCCACTTATAAAATACCAACAGCGCATGATGTTCCTGAGATTTTCAATGTGGAATTACTGCAAAATGCACCCAATATTACCAATACGATTTTTCGTTCAAAGGCAGTAGGTGAGCCACCTTTAATGTTGGCAATATCAGTTTGGTGTGCCATTCGCCAGGTGATTGCTAGTTTAGCTGATTCAAAAGAGGCGATAGAACTAGAGGCTCCTGCAACGCCTGAAAATATTATGGCATCTATCGAGAGACTTAAAAAATGAATTGGATAGATGCGCTATCTTTATTGAAAAGTCACCCGCAAGACTATGTTTTAATAACGGTATTGGAAACAAAAGGATCAAGTCCCCGAGATACAGGTTCTAAAATGGTGGTTACGGCTGATCAACTATTTGACACGATTGGCGGTGGCGCATTAGAACATGAATCGATTAAAATGGCGCGTCAGTTTTTAGCTGAGAGTCAAGGGCAGACTCAGCAGTCACATTGTTTTAATTTGGGCAAAGACTTAAAACAGTGTTGTGGTGGTGTGGTCAAAGTGTTCTTTGAAATTTTTCCTGCGTGTCACTTTAATATTGTTATTTTTGGTGCAGGTCATATTGGAAAAGCACTGATTAAAATATTAGAAGGAGTGGACTGTCAGGTAAAATGGTTTGATTCTCGTCCTGAGCAGTTCTCTGGAATATCTGAATCTCATATCGAAAAACTCGTACTGACACAGGCAGATATTGCTGTGGAGTCCTGCCATGAGAATAGCTATTATTTAGTAATGACACATGATCATGCACTTGACCAAGAATTGTGCGAAGCCATTCTTTCACGCAAAGATAGTGCTTATTGTGGCTTAATTGGATCATCCACAAAAGGTTTGAAGTTTAGACAGCGTTTAATGAAGAAAGGCTATGCGAAAGAGGAGCTTGAACAGTTAAGTTGTCCCACGGGTTTATCTCATTTAAATTCAAAAATCCCCATGGAAATTGCGGTGTCGATGATGGCTGAATTATTGGTTTTACGTGATGCGCGTGCGGAAATAATTTATGATACAAGTTCTGTCGTTAAGTATCGATAATCATGGTTAGTCTCTTTTTCATCGCTTTAGCTGTTCTAGCTTTCCCCGTTTATTATTTGCTGTTTGCATTTAAAGTGTCAAGGCGTGTGTGTGTCATCCCAGAAGGTGAGCAGACGGCTAAAACAGTTAATTACTTTGCTGAAATCCCTATATATAAATCATTAAATTACGGTGCTTTTATGTTCACACCGGTATGGTTATTTATTAATGGGTTTTGGTTAACACTGCTTTTCTATTCTATCGCGCTTTTTAACTTTTGGCCTTTAGCATTATTTTTCTCATTATTCTTTTTATTGTTTGGCTCAAGACTTTCATGGGCTAGAGGTGAGCGTTGGAATTACAATATTGAACGGTTTCTAGATTCTCAGTCTTTATGGTCTTTTATTGCTATTGTCCATGTTGGTGTGTTTCTTGTCTTGCTTCTTTTAGATTTATTCATAAAGTAGGAATTGATGAATGGATAATAATTTAAGTGCGCACCGTGGAGAAATCCTTCACTTTTTAAATGAAGAGCGTTATGAGTATTTTGAAGACGGTCTGCTACTGATTGAAAATGGTTACGTTAAAGCGCTAGGTCAGACGGATGATTTAGTTAAAGACTTGCCAGAGGATATAGCAATAACGGATCATCCTGATGCGCTCATCGTTCCTGGTTTTGTCGATACGCATGTGCATTTTCCTCAATGTGAAATCATTGCATCTTATGGTGAGCAGCTTTTAGAGTGGCTCGAAACATATACCTTTCCTGCAGAACAGAATTTTTCAAATCCAGAATATGCGGAGACTGTTGCTGATTTCTTCTTAGATCAATTGTTATCAAATGGTACAACCACGGCATTGGTTTTTGGCACAGTGCATCCGCAATCGGTCGATGCCTTTTTTAGTGAAGCACAGCAGCGTAACTTGAGAATGATTTGCGGCAAGGTAATGATGGATAGAAATGCACCTGATGAGTTACTTGATACGCCAGGAAGTTCTTATCAGCAAAGTCGTGATTTGATTGAAAAATGGCATAATAAAGATCGCTTACGTTATGCAGTAACGCCGCGTTTTGCACCAACAAGCACCGCTGAACAATTGGAAATGGCAGAGCGTTTATTGCAAGAATTTCCTGATGTGCATTTTCAAACGCACCTTTCAGAAAACAAAAAAGAATGTGAGTGGGTGAAACAGCTATTCCCAGAAAGTAAAAACTACTTGGATGTTTATGATCATTACAATTTACTCGGAAAACGTTCTGTTTTTGCACACGGCATTCATCTTCAAGAGCAGGAGTGGCAAAGACTAGCTGAGACGGACTCGGCGCTTTCTTTTTGTCCACGTTCAAACCTGTTTATTGGCAGTGGTTTGTTCCAATTACACAAAGCAAAACAACATAATGTAAAAACTGGCTTAGGTACTGATGTGGGGGGAGGAGATAGTTTTTCGATTTTACAAACCATTAATGAGGCATATAAAACACAACAACTTCAAGGAAACAGTCTGTCAGCATTTGACTCATTTTATCTGGCGACTTTAGGCGGGGCAAAAGCATTAGATTTGGATGATAAAATAGGTAACTTTGAAGTAGGTAAAGAAGCAGATTTTGTTGTTTTAGATTATCAGGCAACAGAGCTGATAAAGTTTAAAATAGGACATTGCAATTCTTTAGAAGAACGTCTTTTTTCTTTAATGATGTTGGGTGATGATCGAACTGTTAAGCATACTTACATTATGGGGCTTGTGAGAAGAACAACGTAGAGTGATTTATTTCTTGGGCGGTAAACGTCTGCGAGGGGCGTTTCTAAACTGTAACTTCATTCCACCCCCAATATTAGCCCCACGTTCTCTGGAGCTTCCATCAAAGAGTAAGCCGATTTGAGTGCGACCGTGAGACATGGCAGTTTTTGCTTTGTGTAAATTACTGTGAAGTGCGCGCGTGTAAGGTAAGACATAAGCGCGTGGGGATTCATTCTCATTGGGGCGAACCCATAAATGAATATTTCCAAGCACTTCTTTAAGTTGATTTGGCTCAACCACATCTGCGCTGATTAATTCAAATTGGCTAGGTAAGTGTTGATCAGATGGCCAGCCTTTGCTTTCCTGTAATCCATGCCAGTGAAAGTAATAAAGAAAAGGCAGTAGTAAGCTCAGAGCGATTTTTCCTTTTACACTCAACTTCTTATTAAACCACATCCATACGAGTAGTAGAAAAAGCAAACTGTAGCTGATGGTTAGCAGAATTAGATAGTGATTCATTAAGTTATTCACTGGGTCTTCCCCACATTGCATCGGGTAAAAGAGCAGGGATGTGTTCAAGTGCGTAAGGTGTCAATGTTGCAGGTAGTGTATTTACTTTATGCACCCCACCATCCTTTTTGATGGTGAATCTTAGTGCAGTAATTTCTTGGTCTTGATTTTTGAGAGTGATTGTTTTTCTAAACACTGTTTCATATTTAGGATTTATACGGTCGATGCGAATATCAACAGGCAGTGTTTTTTTAGATTTTGCGGTGTAGTAGTAAAGATTAACAATGTATTCACCTGCATAGCGTTTGCGGATAGTGATGATTTCTTGATTGATGGGATGAATTTCTTTTTTGCCATCAATGAATAGAACGTCATTCAACTCTCCACGATCATCGCGCTCCAAATTTAACCAGCCCACTTCCTTTGCAAGGTAGGATACAGTGTGTCCTGTAGGCGCACGCATCCATAAATCAACATCATCTTCTAAATGTTTTGGCCAAGTAGCGGTAATAATGTATTCGGCTTGTTTTTCAACGCTTGCTTGATCTGCTTTTGGGTTAATAAAAAGTAAGGTGACGATAAAGAGAAAACTAAAACCAAGTAGGGTGTTAAATAATAAATCAATAAAAGGATCAACTTTTGATGTGTTCTTTTTTTGTTTGTACAGACTTGGCATTATTTCTTGTCCTGCATACCTAACTCTATAATATTACTGATGAGTCGATCTGCGCAGCGGTCTAACCATTGACATTGAATACTGACTAACATTGCTCCACCTAAGCCCGTTAGCGTGGTATAAAGCGCTACCTGCATGCCACTGCCCATTGTGCCTAACAGTGACTGTAATGCCTCAATATCGTTATTTTTGAATTGGTATATGGTGCTGAGCATTAATACGAAGCCGATAACCGTGCCAATCAAACCAAGGCGAATTAAAATATCGGAGAAGAACCAGCCTGTGGTGTGACCACGATGGACTCTTTCTATCAGTCGAGCGAGTAATGCCTGTGATTCATTCGTTGATTGTTTGCGTTGCCAGTGTAAAAGTTTGATGTGCTCTGATGCCCAACTCTTAGGGTGTTCGTCTATATTGCTTGCAAAATGTGATTGCTTTGAGAGTTGCCATGCACCAAAACCTAAGTAGATATTAATGGCGAAAAAGAGCGCTAAAATAATTGAAGATAAGTAGGTTATGTCACCACTTAGTAATTTTTGTAGAAAACCAAAATCCCATAATAAGAAGAAACCAAAACAAATAATGCCGACAATTAATAACCAACCGTAAAAAGGGTAGTAATTATCATTTTTCATGGTTGGTAACCTTTAGAATAATTAACAATATTATGAAAATGAATAACCGAAATCAAATCCATCTGGGTTGTGAATTTGTGCATGAAAAGAGACAATCACTCGGTCTTTTTCGCCGTTGTAAGGGAAAGGCATATGCTTTATATGCGGTGGAAATACAACAAGCTTTCCATCTTCTGGGTAAGAATCAAAATGTACATCTTGTAAATACATATTACCAAATTCGCCATGTCCTCCAGCACCCACTTCCATATGTGGTCCGTAAAAGCGGGTTACACCATTGGGTATTTCATCTGGTTTGTGGTCCAATTGTGACTTATCAGAATCACCTGATTGTACATAATAGACCCCAGACCAAGCGCAATTACCGTGAATATGGGTTTCATGAAAAGCATGATCATTAGACATTTGAAACCATAAACCTGTAATTTCTATATCAATATTTTTGGGTTGCCCCCAGTAGGGCGCATTCACTTCTTTGGCTATTTCAAAAACACCATCCATGATAAATTTTACTAGTTTTTGAATGGCAGGATCGTCTTTATATAACTCATAGATGTTGTCATTACTGGCAAACATGGATGATTTCGTTGTTTGATGAGACTTGCGGTGTTTATAAAAAAGCTCCAATAATTCTTTATTTACTTTTTGATGCTGACCAAATTTCTTACTTAAGATTGGTGTTGGCCAGAGTAGTTGTAGGTTAGGATTTTTTTTGATTTGCTTTTTCATTTATTTGTGTGGGTAGTAAAGGTTTGTTGGAACTATCGTATAACTAATAAAATACAAAGTATATGGCACCCCCCCCTTTTTTGAATAATTGCTTGTCTGAAATATTTAAGCCCAAGGGAAATGAGCCTTAAGAAAGGTTAAATCCTTGGCTGCGTACATACCGCCCAAAGTCATCTCTTGCTGGGCGCGAATATTGTCGTGTGCCATTTTCAGACCAACCATAATTTGGCGACACTCCAAAATCTTCAACATACATTTGCTGTTCTGGCAGGGTCTTTTCAATCTTTTCTCTACGGCTGTCGTAGCCTGTTATTTCTTCAATTAAATTTTCATCATTATATGTATCTATTTTGACGGTTGTTGTCATTGGAAGCCGCATACTGATATTGGTTTGCTGAAGAGGCCAACCCACGCACAAACCTGCTATAGGAAATACATGTTGGGGCAATTCTAATTCGTCAGATAATAACTGAATATTATCTCTAATCTCACTCACAGGGCAGCAACCAAGACCAACAGACTCGGCAGCTATAATAAAGGTTTGCATGCAGATGCTGGCATCAACAGCTGCATTCATAAAGGCATCTAGGTGATCGTTAGCAAATGGATGTCCTCGCCAATCGGCTAGTTTTCGAATACGACGACTATCGCCACACCAAACCAAAAAAACAGGGGCATCAGCAACCCATTGTGTTTTAGAAGATGCATTCGCGATTCGCTGTTGTTTTGACTTGTCCTGTATATGAATGACACTTGCTTGTTGGAGATCTGACTTGGATGGCGCGGAAAATGCCGTTGCGAGTAGCGTTTCTACTAGATCTTGAGAGACAGTGTCTGTTTTGAAAGCACGTTGACTTCGCCGAGACAGGATATTACTGATCGTTTCGTTCCCTTCGACAGACTTGCCCGTTTCAGTAGGTAAGCCAAATCTGGATTGAATGCAGTCATTTACACTCATTTTATTTCTCCTAATTCGTAATGAACGCCATTGATAATGGGTTTTCGATTCAGCAAGTTTGACTTCGATATTAAGGCACCCCCGTGTTTTTTACAAGATTGTCGCTACTTTTGTTCAGAACGCTTGCGATATTCTTTTAGGAATATTTTTACTTGAGTAAAGCACCCCTATTGTTTTGGTGGCAGTACAAAACCACATACCATCATTTCATTCAGCCATGTTTGCAGGTAAGTAACGGCCTGTGAGGGGGTTTGTACTTCATCAAAGTAGTCGAGCAGACCTTCACATAAATCACTAAAGGTACCACCTTCTATCAGCCTTGTTAAGGCATAGGTCTCAGCTTCGTCTAATGCCCGATATCGACTAATAAGGTCTTTTCTCCAAATTAGCCATGTGGTGTTGTCTTGTTTCAATTCGGGTGGCTCATTTTCTTCCGATATGGCTTTCCAAATTTCGAAACTATTATGTTTGCAGGGTAATAGTTGCACCGAATCATGGAATCTTATCTGCAATGTCGGCCATGACTCTACCGCAATTTCACTTAAATCTTCAGTACTAAGCGTGGTGCAATCAGCGGCATCAAAGCTATGGTTAAAGGCATGTTCAATTTTTGCGATTTCTATTATTTCTGGATGATCGGCAAAGGGTTTTTGTGTTGAGAGTAATTCGCCTAGATACTGGCTGAAATAGCGTAAGCTAGGATGTTGCGATGGATATTGAGTGATATAACACTCCAAGAGTTGATCAAACAAATCATCGCCAAGATACCCATGTAAACAATCAAAATCATGAGTGATAACTTCTTTTAAGCGTAGACGATAACCAATGGCATAGATATCAAGCCGTCGTTGTGCGGTTGCATCGGGCGTTGATTGAATGTGTTGCGCTATTTCAGAGCCTTCTGCATGTTGGGTTTCACCTAATTGAGAGCCTTCACTATGTAAATACTTCATAAAGGACGCTTGCAATTCACGTAACGGAGTCATTAGACGACTGCCTTCTCTGCGCGCATCAGGGGTTGGCTAAGTGTCAACGCTTCGGTAGGCAAGGTGCGGATGGCGATTTTTTTGGCTGTTTTAAGTTCGTCATGTAATTGGTTGAATTCAGGAATATTGTCATCTCTTTCAATCATGGTGCTGACAGCTCCAAAACGTTGTAGTGCTTTGGCGTATAAGTCCCAGACGGGATCACAAACATCATGATCGTGGGTGTCAATAATCATTGAACCATTGTAACTGTGTCCAGCAAGATGAAATTGCATAACACGATCAATGTCAATGCCATTTATATAGTCGGTGGGCTCGAAATGGTGGTTATGCGCACTGACAAATATGTTATTAATATCCAGCAACACATGACAATCAGCACGACGGGCTATCTCATTAAGGAACTCCCATTCGGATATTTCTGATTCGTTATAGCTTACATAACTGGATAGGTTTTCAATTAACAGCTGTCTGCCTAAATAATCTTGTACTCGACGGATACGCTCAGCGACATGGTCGATGGTGGTTTCGTTATAAGGTAATGGCAACAAGTCGTGACTATTGAGTTGATTAACGCTAGTCCAACAGAGGTGATCCGATATCCAATACGGCTCTACGCGGGTGGCAAGTTGTTTTAGCTGTTTGAGGTATGTTTTATCGAGTGGATCGGTACTGCCGATGGACAGTGAAACACCGTGCATAACCATTGGGTAATCGGCACGAATTTTATCGAGAAAATCTAATGGCTTACCGCCTGGAACCATGTAGTTTTCACTGAGAATTTCGAACCAATCGACATCGGGTTTATTATCTAAGATAGTTTGATAGTGTTCTGTGCGCAGACCTAAACCAAATCCGAGAAAAGGACGTGTCATATTGTTTCCTGAAAGTAGTTACCCATTATTTATGATCTAGGGTTTTAGGTGTTAGTGGAAAAATCCTCAACAAGTGATTTCACAGGTTGAGGACTTATGGCTGTCTTTTTATAGGACTAGGAAACGATCAAACTAAAGAGGCAGCCGACAGTATTAACCGCCTTCTTTCGTTGTTCCGCCAATATGGTCACATGATGCTGCAGGCATAGATACAAAACCTTGCCCCTTACAACTAGCATGTCCCTTACAGGAATTTCCAGCTGTTTTACAATCATTGTGACCTTTACATTTGTTGACGTCATAACAATGTACATTCTTTTTCATTCCATCAGCAGTTGCTGTTGTTGAAATCGCTGTCATGCCCGCAGCAGATAGTGCTAATGCCGCACCAATACTCATAGCTTTTTTTGAAATTGTCATAATTATAATCCTTAGTTTTAATACCCAAATGGGTGTGTATTTAGGGAAAGAAAAATTACTAGTACATACCCTGCTTTGTTAAAGAAAAGCTAGTACCACTAGACCAATCCCGTGTTGTGGTAAATAGTTATAGAGCTTTACTTAACTGTCCCGCCTACGTCACCGCAGGCTTTTGCAGACATCTTAACAAAGCCTTGTCCTTTACAACTAGCATGTCCCTTACAGGAATTGCCTGCTGTTTTGCAATCATTATGACCCTTACATTTGTTAACGCCGTGACAATGTGCGGAATTTTTATCTGCTGTTGCAATAGCTCCACTTGATGTTGAAGGTGTTCCACTACAGGCTGAAAGTGTAGTCGCTGCAGCAAGAGCTAAAGCGATACCTGTAGATGTTTTGATTAAACTCATTTTTATCTCCTTAATATAAGTTATTAACCTAGAGTTTGTGCTTCTAGGTATTTAAAAAATTTTAAGGGAGACGAAGCGCTACTTCCTCACATTTTTGTAAAGAATTTATAACAAAAGTGTAAACTGTTGATTGGAATTGGGGTCAAGTACCAATGCCAGTAAGTTGTAAGTTAAGCCCTGAGTTACTCATTACTAAAGAACTTTTATAATAAAGTGATTTAAGACATCCAACTTTTAGTCCTTAAAAACATGCCGTTCAATCTTCAAATAAAGGCGGGGGTGCCATTACAATCCTCCAAATACCGCGGGGGGTGCCATTCAAGTATCAAAATGGTTGTATTACAGGATTGTTTTCTTTGGAAGATCGCGCAAGTCTCGACCAACATCGACACTTCCTTTGTGACATCTGAATTAACTCTTCTTTGTTTAGAGTGTATGAGTCTCAACCATCGTTACAACCTCTGCGCGGTTGTAACGATATACTTTATTGCCCTTGGTGGACTACTAAAGTAAATCTTCTTTATTAAGATAGTATTGGTAAAACTTCTCAAAGTCATAGTTGAGTGCTTTTAACTGTTTACTAAATTCTGGGACTTTTTGGAAGTAGACGCCAATGACGGCAAGTTTTGCATTATTTACGGGGTGTTCTTTAAACCAATTGTCGAAGCGTTTGTCGCCGTGCCAGCTCTTCTTTAGTAGTGAGTAGCGTTGTTGTAATTGATTAAAAATGTGCTGCTTTCCAATTTTCATTTGGGGGTCTTTTTTGCCACTTCTATATAGAGCTTTTAATTCATTTCTGCTGGTGAGTAGTAACTTAAAAAATTGCGTTCGTTTCTTCAGGTAGTCATTGTAGGGTTTAACTTTTTGCGGATGATACTTTTTTAACCATAGCTTTGTGCCTTCTAACCCTACTGTACTTGCAAAGGCTTCATTAAAGTCGGAGTCATTATTTCGATAGAGTTGTTGATGTGCTAGTTCATGAAAAACAATCTGTGCAATGGAGCTTGTTCCGCCTTTAAACATGGTGCTGACAATCGGGTCATCAAAGATACCTCGAGTGGAGTATGCGGGTGAGGCGATGATATGAGTATCACGCCCTAGCTTTTGGTGGTGCTTAGCGACTTCGTCTGCACGTTCTTTTGAGAAGTAGAGTAGGTAGCTAACGCAACCAGTAAATGGAAAACAGGTTTGAATTGGATCTATTGAGTATTTTGGTGTAGTAATTACATTCCAGCTAATAGCATCTCGTTTGAGGTCAACGTAACTGGTGTAACTATTATTTTTGGGAAGTTTTAATTCTTTGTGGGCAAATTTGCGAATGCTTTGAACTTGCTTGATTTGTTCTTTTCGTTTTAAGGGCACTTTCTTATCTTGAAGAATATCAGTGAGTGGTTGCCTTTGGCTCATTAAAGCCATATGTCCACTAGCGCCTTGTGCATAGTAACGAGCTGTACTACAGGCGCTAAGAAAATTAAGTATGAATATTATGAGGATAATTTTATGGATATTTTATTCTCTTATTAATATTTTAATTCCAATTTTTTTTATAGTTCATAGCCACGTTCTTCGTGATCTATGATATCTAGTCCTTGCGTTTCTTCGTCTTGATCAACGCGTAAACCATTCGTCATTAAGCCGACTAGCTTAAAGAGTATGTAGGTGACAACAGCAGTATAAACAAAAGTAGAAACTACCCCTATTGCTTGTATTCCTAATTGCTGACTGATAGATGTGATACTGTCATTTGCGAAGCCTTGACCGCTGAAAATACCAAGTTCAGTTGAGGCAAAAACGGCCGCCATCAGTGTTCCTATAACACCGCCGACACCATGTACGGGGAAAACATCTAAAGAATCATCAATTTTCCACTTCTGTTTAATGATAATGACGGCATGAAAACAAACGATTCCGGCAACGAAGCCCATCACTAATGCGCCAGCTGGGCCAACATAACCAGAGGCGGGTGTAATGGTGCCAAGTCCTGCAACCATGCCAGTGACTGTGCCTAATGCAGTGGGTTTGCCAAATTTAATCCACTCATAAACCATCCAAGTAATGGCTGCGGTTGCCGCCGAAATATGAGTGACTAGCATTGCCATCGCGCCATCACCATTTGCTGCAAGTGCTGAGCCACCATTAAAACCAAACCAGCCGACCCAGAGCATGCCAGCACCTGTAACCGTCATCGTCATATTGTGTGGTGTGCCAATCTTTTTTCTTGGACCAATGACGATTGCAGCTACTAAGGCTGCTACTCCAGCGGTAATATGAACCACTGTTCCACCTGCAAAGTCTAATAAGCCCATTTCTTGTAGCCAGCCTCCGCCCCAAACCCAGTGAGTGATTGGAGCATAAACTAGAATGATCCATAGAGTGGAAAAGATTAAGACCGCAGAAAATTTAGTACGTTCTGCAAAACCACCAATAATCAGTGCGGGCGTGATAATGGCAAAAGTCATTTGAAACATAGCGAATAAAGATTCGGGAATACCGCCTTTAAGTGTGTCCTCGCCGATGCCGTTAAACATGACTTTTCCTAAGCCACCAAAATAAGTATTGCCTTCATCAAAGGCAATACTGTAGCCAATGACTAACCATACGATACTGGCGATCCCAGCAATGGCAAAACACTGAAGGAGAATAGATAAAACATTTCTTTTCTTAACTAGTCCGCCATAAAACAGAGCAAGACCGGGTAATGTCATGAATAAAACCAATGCGGTTGCTGTCATGATCCAAGCCGTGTTTGCTGCATTTAATTCATCAGCTTGTGTTATGAATGGTAAGAATAATGTAGAAGCTAGTAGGAAGGACTTTGAAATGAAATTCATGTTTTTATAAGGCCTCTTGACCTGTTTCACCGGTTCGGATGCGGATGGTTTGTTCTATATTTGAGACAAAAATCTTACCATCACCAATTTTTCCTGTATTGGCCGCTTTAATAATTGCATCAATAGCCGTTTCTAATGCATCACTAGCTACGGCTGTTTCTATTTTTACTTTAGGGAGGAAATCAACGACATATTCAGCTCCGCGATAGAGTTCGGTGTGACCTTTTTGTCGCCCAAAACCTTTGACTTCTGTAACAGTGAGGCCGTGAATACCAATTTCAGAGAGCGCATCTCGCACATCGTCTAATTTAAAGGGTTTAATTATTGCGGTGATGAGTTTCATTTTGATTTTGATTTAAGTGAAAAAGGGTGTTTAGAATACACCAAATTATTATTGAATTGGAAATTATCCTTTATACTGTGTTCTACATGAAATAAAGGTAAAATAGTTGTATGGCTATATATGCGATTGGGGATGTACAAGGTTGTTATGATTCGCTGCAGCGCTTGTTAGATAAACTCGAATTTTCAGAAAATGATGATCAACTCTGGTTTGTGGGTGATTTGGTTAGTCGTGGTAAAAAATCTTTAAAAACACTACGATTTGTTAAGGGTTTAGGTGATTCTGCTATAACTGTTCTCGGTAATCATGATATCAGTCTAATTTCTATGAGCTATGGTGTTATTAATAAACACCCATCATTAAAAAAGCTACTTAAGTCAAAGCATAGTGATGAGTTAATTGAATGGTTACGTTTTTGCCCCGTATTGCATGTTGATAAGTCTATTGGATTTTGTATGGCTCATGCTGGTATTTCACCGCAGTGGGGTCTGGAAGAAGCTCAAAAATATGCAAATGAAATTGAAATATCTTTGAGGGGTAGCGATACTGGGGAATGGTTAAGAAATGTCTATGGCGATAAACCTAAACTCTGGTCGAATGATTTAGAGTCCTATCAACGTCATCGCTATATTTTGAATGCTTTTATGCGGATGCGTTTCTGCAATTCTAAAGATGGTTCTTTAAATTTTAAACTTAAAGGTGTTCCTAAAATTAAAAAACTCTCATCCAGTAAACAAGTGCCTTGGTTTATGTATCCTCAAAGGAAAGAATTGCCCGTGCGGGTTGTCTTTGGTCATTGGTCAAGCCTCGGCTACTATAATGATGAGAATGTTACGGCTATTGATACTGGTTGTGTTTGGGGAAGGCAATTAACAGCGGTTAGATTGGATGTAGGTATTCCTTATCCAATTAGTGAAACGTGTGGAAACTTAAAATGAGTGTTGAAGTTGTAATTGACGATTATTCAGCTCCTCTGGGTAGTTTTAAACTCAAAATTAAGGGTGAAGAATACTTGGTGAGAGTCATGAGGCCATCTACTGATGTTTCTGTAAATGAACTGCAGCTATCTTTAGTGCGCAATCGTGAGATGTTAAATGAAAGCTACCAAGCGATGCTTGAGACTTGCCGAGATGATTTTTTTAAGCGTGTTGATAAGAAGAAAGTAGACTACTTCTCACCTACACAAAATGCGCTAGTTGCTAGGGCTAATATAGATTTGTTAATTCCATTAATTAATGTCAAAGGCGGTGTCGCTGCTTATCAGGGTAAAAAAGAAGGACTGCCTATTGAAAAGCATATTGAAAAGTTACGTGATAAGGCGGTAAAAAAAATTCGTGAAGAAGATCAAAGTATACGTATTGGTGGGTTTTTACTGGTCATGACAGCAGTAGCACTGACTACTGTTATTCTATTGTGGTTTTTCTAGATGTGCCTTTAATTAATATAATTAGATAAACAATAATGCATCACTGATATTGATTATAAGTTTTAGAGTCATTATGCTCTCGTTATTAATGGAGTACGTGATAATGCAATACGCAGTAAAAAAATATATCGCTTTTAAAATGGTTTTAGGGTCTTTCCTAGTAGCTTCAATGGCAACAGCTTTTTCAGAAAGTCTGTTAGAAGTTTACCAACATGCCAAGGTAAATGATGCGCAGCTGAAAATAAGTGAAGCGGGGTATCTGGCAGCCTTAGAGGCAAAACCACAAATTCTTTCGGCTTTAAAGCCGCGTGTTGATCTTGGTGCGAATGCTAGTTATAACTTACAATATACGGGTAGAACCTTACGTGGTGATGATGGTGATGGTTTTTTAAATTTAGCTTATGAACTATCTATAACTAAACCTTTAATTAATAAAAAGTTAGAAGCACAGGTTGAGCAGGTTGATGCTTCAATATTACAAGCAAAGGCATTACTAGAGGCAGATGGTCAAGATTTGATCATTCGTGTTTCTGAGGCGTACTTTCAATATTTGAATGCTAATGACAACCTTTCTTTTGCAAAAGCAGAGAAAAATGCTATTGGTCGTCAACTTAATCAAGTTAAAGCATATTTCGACGCAGGACGGTCTGCAATTACAGATGTTAAAGAAGCGCAGGCACGCTATGACTTAACTAATGCACAGGTTGAAATTGCTAAGCAGCAAATTGATGTGTCTCGCGAGGCGTTAAGAGCTATTACTACTCGCTATTATAAGAGTTTGAATGGCGCGGCAGATAAAATCCCTCTGTTAACTCCTAAGCCAAATAATATCGAAGTGTGGACTAAATCTGCAATAGTTAATAGCAAACAGCTTATGGCGGCAGAGCAAGCTGTTCAGGTTGCTCAGAAGTTGGTTGATGTTGAACGTGCTGCGAGAAGTCCAAAACTTGACTTGTTTGCAAAACAAACGGGTGGATCAAGGTTTGGGGAAGATCATATTGATCAGGATAGGTTGGATGCATCCATTGGTGTACAGTTTAGTATGCCAATTTATCAAGGCGGAAATATTTCTTCGCGAATAAGAGAAGCACGTCATAAATTACATCAAGCACAACAACAACTCGAATTACAAAAACGTTTAGCGACTCAACAAACACGTGCAGCATATTTCACCATTGTTTCTGGCTTGGCACAGGTTAAAGCGTTGAGACAAGCATTAAATTCGACACAAACAGCGGCAAGTGCAACACAGGCTGGGTTTGAGGCTGGGACGCGTACAGCAGTAGATGT
This sequence comes from Cocleimonas sp., assembly GCA_036478745.1. GTDB lineage: Bacteria > Pseudomonadota > Gammaproteobacteria > Thiotrichales > Thiotrichaceae > Cocleimonas. The sequence goes on along the minus strand of JAZGEM010000063.1, from coordinate 91,978 downwards.
TTTGCTTTCATTAAGAGAAACATTCTCCGCTCGGCGTGACTATACATCAGCGCGTTATGATTTTTTATTGAACACTTTAAAGCTTAAAAAGGCAGCAGGAGTATTGTCAGAAATTGATTTGGCTGGTGTTAGTGAGTTATTAAAACAAAAATTAAAGCAAGTAAAGTAGTTTTGGGCGGCTTTATATTTCTGCAAGCAGTTGCAATGTCATATTCTCTGCTTGTGAAGCATAGCCTCCACCAAAAATATTAAAATGATTCAGGATATGATAGAGGTTATAGAGTTTTTTTCTGATTTTATAACCTGAGTCGAGAGGGTAGTGCTCATTATAAGATGCATAAAACTCTGCACTGAAGCCACCAAATAACTCAGTCATTGCAATGTCTGTTTCACGATCTCCATAGTAAACAGCAGGATCATATAATACTGGATTGCCCTTCTCGTCACTAGCGCAATTCCCTCCCCAAAGGTCTCCGTGGAGTAAGGAAGGTTTAGGATTATAATGTGCAAAAAATAATGCTAAATTCTCTATAAGTTTTAAGCAGTTTTCATAAGCTTTATTTGAATAGCCATTATTCTTTGCTAATTCTAGTTGAAAAAGCAGCCTTTCATTTTTCCAAAAAGAAACCCAATTATTATTTCTATTATTTAATTGTGGGGTAGAGCCTATTGTATTGTCGCGTTTCCAGCCATAAGTTTTGGCATGATACTTATGCATATCTGCAAGTTGTTTGCCTGTTTTGGCTAGCTTACGCTGTGATTGTAATTTAATGTATTCTAAAACTAGATAACTTATTTCATTGCTTGTTCCATGGCAAATCACCTTTGGAGTGCGGATACTTTTGCTGTTGAGGATTTCTTTTAGACCTTCTGCTTCTGCAATAAACATCTCTAACGATGAATGAGTATTGGTTTTGATAAACCATTTATTTTGATTGGAGTCTGTGATTTCTAAGCATTGATTAATACAGCCTCCTGAAACGGAGTGACTACTTTGAAACTGTATTGAGTTGTTAAGAGCTTTGCTAATGTGTTGTTCTATCGTAGCTAAGTTACCTTTCATCAGAGGGGGTCTCATTTCTTTATAGAATGTGATCTAATGGATATTGCCTGAAATACTCAGATAGTTAAAGTTTATATCTGCTCTATTGTTGGCGACAAAGCTTTCAAATGGTCATATTAATAAAAATAAATAATTGAATAGTACTGGTGTCACTTTGTGGACTTAAAATCATGATTAAAAAATATCACTATAAAAGAAAAAATACAGGATTTACACTAATTGAAATGATTGTAGCGGTGGCTATTGTAGGCATTTTTGCATCTATTGCAGTTCCTGGGTTTTCAGGGCTTTTACAGAGTAATAGGGTTTCTGCAGGAACTAATCTTTTAATTTCTGGATTTTACTTGGCTAAAAATGAAGCACTAAAAAGAAATAATACAATCACATTGTGTGCTAGTACGAATCAAACGAGTTGTACTGGGGGTGGAGATTATTCTCTAGGTTGGATTATATTTCTAGATTGTGACGGAGATCAACAGATCGGTGGTGGTGCCGTAAATTGTGATGGTGGTGCTGTAGCTGATGATTCAGAAGTGATTATCAAGGTGCAAGATCAAGTTTCTGGTTTATATATTGATAGTCCTAGTGGTGGAAGTGCAGTTAGCTTTAACTATGTTGGACACGCATCATTTGCTCCACAAAGGGTCATGTATAGGGTTGGAGTAAGTAGTAGTGATCTAAGAAGAAATGTATTTGTTAGAAAAATAGGAAGAATAAGAACGGTGGATCGTTCTTAAATAGCAGTTATATAAATTGTATGGCATTAAATTGCCTTTGGGTGCATATAGAATATGAATAAGTTAGCGTATAGGAATAAAGGTTTTACCTTAATTGAAGTGGTAGTTACAATGGCAATTGTGGGTGTTTTTGCATCCCTTGCAATTCCCAGTTTCTCAAACCTTATCCAAAGTAATAGGGTAGCAGCAGGAACCAGTCTATTGGTTTCAGGCTTGCATTTAGCGAGAAGTGAGGCTCTTAAAAGAGCAAATAATGTTGTTTTATGTGTTAGTACGAATCAAACAAGTTGTACAGGTGGCGGAGATTACGCTCAAGGTTGGATTATATTTCTTGATTGTGATGGGGATCAGCTGCTTGGTGGTGGCGCTGTAAATTGTGATGGTGGTGCTGTAGCAGATGATTTAGAGCAGATTATTAAAGTGCAAGATGAACTCTCTGGGTTATATATTGATAATTCAGTTGCAGGAACAGCAGGCTTTAATTACGCAGGTCGTGCCACAGGTCCATCTACTTTCGATGTCGGTCCAAGTTCTTCTGATCTAAGGGAAAAAGTAATATTAAGTCGAGTTGGTAGAATTAGAGTCGTTCACATTCCGTAAAGATCACTATTAAAGCGGCGAGTATTCAGCTCGTATCTAAGAAGCAAGCCTCATCAGTTATTTCAGCATAATTGATTTATTCGTGTTCATACTTATGGGCTCTCTGATCAAGTCCAATTTTTCTAAGCTTGCTAAAACTGCCGATATTTTTCATGAAGATCGGCGCAATAGAGTGAGTATTACGTCTCACTTCGAGAAAAACCATGACAGTTTTTCTGCACTAAATTCTAATCTACTTAATCAGAGACGTCATATTGTTTCCTGAATACTTAATGTGTTTTCTCTTAATAGTGAGTTTTATGGTTTATCTAGAATAGACAGAGAGAAGATTGATAGTTGTTGTCTCGGTCTTACTCTTGTGAAGTTATCTGTTTTGTACATTTTGCTGTTTTCACATAAAAATGCTTGATTAGCTAATTGGTAATGACTATTGATTACAGTTTTTTGATTAAAAGCAATAGAGCATAGGCGACAAAAAATTGATCATTAAATACAATAGGCTAAGATAAATGGGATCAATATTTAGTTATAAGCCTATATTAATTACACATTATATTTGAATGAAACTATCTGGTTATTACATTTAAATACAAGGAGCTATGACTTGTTAGCAAAGGGTTATTTTGTACTGTAGTTGCTAAGTCTGTTTTTTTATTTGTGTAAAGATGGAGTCTCGACGATCTAGAAAAGCTTGAAATGCAATCTCTGCTTTTTGTAATGATAATATTTCTACCTCATTAGTAAATTCTATTTCTTATGATAAGTAAAAGCTTGTATATTATGCGACAGTAAATTCATGGAAATTTTGAGTGCCTCTTAGGGAATATCTAAGTGCCTTTAATATCTAGAAGATAGCTAAGCTGATTGCGACTAATATGTGCGTTTAATATTGGTGATATATCAGTTAATAAATGTTATTGGTATTTTAGGTTATTTAGAGATTCATTAAGTCTCCATTCTATAAAGCCCGTGGATAATTTAGTTTTAATTTTACCGAGGAACCTCAATTATGTTTACAACCAATCCATTTGCTGAGCTTTCAGCATTTATATCCCCAACAGCAATGCAAATCTATGTCGTATTGATGGTTTTGTTTGTAATTGGCGGAACAATACTTGATATGATGCACAAGAAAAGTGCTAAGTACTTTTTTGAAAATGCTGAAAAAGCAAAGAAATCAGCAACACGTGAAGTGAGCGGTGGTGAACGAAAAGCCCTCATGTTAAAAACACTGACAAGTGAAGTATTAACATCAGCCGAGTTTTCTAACCAGAAAAGAAGATTGTCTCATTTGATGACTATGTACGGTTTCATTTTCTTCGTGCTTTCGACGGCAGTATTGATATTCGGTTACCCTACTGATGCAAGTGCAGGTATCTGGCCGTTATTGTGGCATCTAGGCGCTTTAAGTCTTTGTGTTGGCGGTTACTGGTTCTGGTTCTCTATTCGAGTTGACGTTTCAGCTGAATCTAAAAAATGGTATCAGTTAGCGCAAGCAGATCTGTTTATCGTTTCATTACTAGCAACATGTACATTTGCACTACTGTGGTCTGCAATGATGGCTGCTGAAGTACAGGGATGGAGAATCTTTTTCTTTGTGTTGTTCATCGTTTCTAGCACTATATTATTTACTAGTGTACTTTGGTCTAAGTTTGCACATATGTTCTTTAAGCCTGCAGCAGCTTACCAAAAGCGTATTACTAGAGCAGACGGTTCAAGAGAAAATTTACCTGAAGATTTCGATCTGACAGATTCTTCTGTACAGGAAAGATTTCCAGATATCCCTGAGTACATGGGTGAAAATCCACCTAATATGGGACTTGGCATCAAGCGTGAAGCGCCACGCCATTACTAAGATTTAATTTAACTTATTTAACTTATTTAACAAATTAACTAGAAGAGAGGAATAATATGCCTACTTTTGTATATATGACTCGTTGTGATGGTTGTGGACATTGTGTTGATATCTGCCCATCTGACATCATGCATATCGATACAACTACTCGACGTGCTTACAATATTGAGCCAAATATGTGTTGGGAGTGTTACTCATGTGTAAAAGCATGTCCACATCATGCAATTGACGTACGTGGTTATGCGGACTTCGCTCCACTAGGTCACTCAGTGCGAGTGGATCGTGACGAAGAAAAAGGAACTATCGCTTGGCGTATCAAGTTCCGTAACGGTAAAACAGACTTGGATCTGCTTGCACCAATTACAACTAAGCCTTGGGGTAAACACCACCCAATTCTTGCTAATGAGCCAGCTCCTAGTGCGGAAATGCGTGACAGTGAGTTATTGTATAACGAGCCTAAATATATTCAGCTTGATAAAGATGGCAAAGATAGCTTAAATACGCTTGAGTCAAACGGTCAGAAATTGAAAGAAGGAGTGTACTACTAATGGCTTACAAAACTATTATAGAAGATGATATCGATGTATTGGTTGCTGGTGCAGGTCTTGGTGGTACAGGTGCTGCTTGGGAAGCTAGATATTGGGGTCAAGACAAGAAGATTGTTATTGCTGAAAAAGCAAATATTGATCGTTCTGGTGCTGTAGCTCAGGGTTTATACGCAATCAACTGTTACATGGGTACTCGCTTTGGTGAAAACAATCCAGAAGACCACGTACGTTATGCACGTATGGATTTGATGGGTATGGTTCGCGAAGATTTAGCATTTGATATGGCACGACACGTTGACTCGGCTGTTCATCAGTTTGAAGAGTGGGGCTTGCCAATCATGCGCGATACTAAGACAGGTACATATTTGCGCGAAGGACGTTGGCAGATTATGATTCACGGTGAGTCATACAAGCCAATCGTTGCAGAAGCAGCAAAGAACTCGGCAGATAAAGTGTTTAACCGTATTTGTGTTACGCATTTATTGATGGATGAATCTAAAGAAAACCGTGTTGCTGGAGCTGTAGGCTTCAACGTACGTACGGGTAACTACCACGTATTTAAAGCTAAGACAGTAATTTGTGGTGCTGGTGGTGCTTCAAATATCTTTAAACCTCGTTCAGTGGGTGAAGGTGCAGGTCGTGTTTGGTATGCACCTTGGTCATCTGGTTCTGCTTATGGTCTTATGATCGGCGCAGGCGCAAAAATGACTCAGATGGAGAATCGTATCGTATTAGCACGATTCAAAGATGGATATGGTCCTGTTGGAGCATACTTCTTGCATCTTAAGACATATACTCAAAACTGTTTGGGTGAAGAGTATGAATCAAAGTGGTTCCCAGCTCTTACAGAAATGGTAGGTAAAGCGTATCTAGATACGGAAAACCAACATTTCTCTCACAAGCCAATTCCAACTTGTTTACGTAACCATGCATTCATCAATGAAGTAAATGCAGGTCGTGGCCCTATCCACATGGTAACAATGGAAGCATTCCAAGATCCTCATCTTGAAGAGATTGGATGGCATAACTTCTTAGGTATGACTGTTGGTCAAGCGGTACTTTGGGCGGCAACCGATGTTAATCCTAAATATGAAAACCCTGAACTAACAACTTCTGAGCCATATGTAATGGGTTCACATGCAACAGGTTGTGGAGCGTGGTGTTCAGGTCCTGAAGATGTATCTCCTGATGAGTATTTCTGGGGTTATAACCGTATGACGACTGTTGAAGGTTTATTTGGTGCAGGTGATGCTGTTGGTGGTACACCACATGCATTCTCATCTGGTTCATTTACTGAAGGTCGTTTAGCAGCTAAAGCAGCTTGTAAATACATCGATGATGGAAAAGCAAATGGTATTGTTGTTTCTGATAAGCAAATCGCTGACTTTAAAGAAACTATTTACAAGCCGATGGAAGTTTATACTGTCGGACGTAATGATATCGTTGCAGGTTCGGTTAATCCAAATTACATCAACCCAAGACAGGGTCTTGATCGTCTTCAAAAGATGATGGATGAGTACTGTGGTGGTTTTGGTGTGAACTACATGACGAACGAAAAGCTTCTTCAAATCGGTCTTAAGAAAATGTTTATTCTGGGCGAAGATTTGGAAAAAGTTGCTGCTGAAAATATTCACGAGCTATTACGTGCTTGGGAACTAAAGCATCGTTTTCTTACTTCTGAGAGTGTGTTCCAGCATACGCTTTTCCGCAAGGAAACTCGTTGGCCTGGTTACTACTATCGTGGTGATGCAATGAAGTTAGATGATGAGAACTGGCATGTATTAACAGTTTCTCGTCGTGATCCTGAGACGGGTGAATACACAATGGAGAAAGCTCCTCTGTATCACTTAGTTGATGAGAAAGAAGATAAATAAAGTTTAATAAAGCTTTATTTTGAGATAAAAGACCAACATATATATGTTGGTCTTTTTATTTTGGCGATATAAAGATACAATTATTTATTGTTGTTAATGCAGAATTTTTCTAGCAAATGCATGCTTAAGTGAAAATTAATGTATTTGCTAAAAGAGTTTTGGACGTTTTTCGAAACGCACAAAAATTGTTTTAATGGAGAATGTTGAAAATGAATATTATAGAAAATACTGATGAAGAAATATTAAAGTACGCCGATGCGTTTTGGATTGATTTAATTAAATATTCAAATAATAAAAACTATGGTGCTTTTACAAGAAATTTCTCTAGTGAAATGAAGCTTGCTGCAAATGAAGTTGAGATTGGTAAGCAATTTGCAAGAAGTGAGTTGACTAAAAACTTATCTAAAGATAGTGAATATCTTGGCATGATTCGCCGTGGTGAACATGTAACGGTTCTTTATAAGCAAACCAATGAAAAAATGGATGGGGAATGGTTGGGTAGATTAGTGCTTGGCTATGAAAAAATCCCCAATAAAGAAACTGAAGAAGTTAAAATATTTGGTGCGACAATTTTTTAGACTATTAGTTTGTAACTGTAAGTCAGATCAAAACAGCGTTTATAAAATTTTTGATAATTCTTTAGGAATGCTGAACAAAATCCAAATAGAGATCCTTGATGATCTCTTGTGTATCAGGTGGTAATGAGTATGAGTGATTTTATTCAAAGATTTAAATATGTTGAATTAAAGTATAAAACTGTTGATAAGAAAACAGGTGATGTATATACATCAATTGAATTTCCTGTTGGTTATGTTCACGGAATAGAAGAAAACATGTTATCGCCTGAAGTAATGAGTGAGCTAGAAGGTAAGACTAGTGGTGATGTTATTGAGGTGCCAATTGATTGTGACAAACTTTATGGACCTAGAGATGAGTCTTTAGTTTTTACTGATCATGTTGACAATGTACCGGAAGAGTTTCGTGAAGTTGGTCTAACCATTGTCATGGAAAATGAAAAAGGCGAACCTAAAAACTTTATTGTTACACGAGTTGATGATAAATCATTAACAGTAGATGGTAATAATCCTCTTTGTGGTCGAGAAGTATTATTTAGATTAGAGATTCTCAAAGTTAGAGATGCTACTGAAGAAGAAATTGCCATCGGTGGGCAAGTTGGTGCAAACCCTGGTTTGAATGAAATACTCAATAATTAATAAAAGAAACTAGGCGTAGAGTTTGTATTATCCTGTTACCTTTCAAATATTAAATGGTCGACAGAACTAGTGTTGGGATGCAAGAGTATTGTATTTTTATATATGGTTACTTTCGATTAATTCTTTCTTAATATAAACTGCACCTTTATTTTATATTATTAAAAGGCACTACTCATGGATAAAAATGATATTAAACAGGCGGGTTTAAAAGTCACAAGACCTAGAGTTGAAATATTAAAGCTCCTTGAAACATCCGAGAAACAGCACTTTGGGGCAGAGGAAATCTACCATCAGCTACTTTCTAATGATATAAAAATTGGCATTGCAACGGTTTATCGGGTGTTAACCCAGTTTGTTGCTGCAGGGTTAATTATCAAACACAATTTTGAAGGTGATCAATGTGTGTTTGAATTGGACCGTGGTGAGCACCATGATCATATGGTCGATATGAAGACAGGTAAGATTGTAGAATTTCACGATGAAATAATTGAACAAAGACAAAGAGAGATCGCTGAAGAGCACGGTTTTGAGTTGATGGAGCATTCGTTGACACTTTATGGTGAGTTTAAAGGCTAGCTTTCTATTTGTTCAATTTTTTTAAGTATACAGATATAAAATATAGGATCTGGTCAAAGACTCTGTATGGCACCCCCCTCTTTTTTACACAATTCAGTAAGCACCTTTTCTATTTATTGTCTAAATACAAATAATAACTATTATTGTTATTGACAGTCTATCTGGCTTTATTTATTATTCTCCTAAATAAGAATAGTTATCATTGCTCTTATTGTTAACTTGTACTGAATTGGAGAAAAAATGCCCTTACAAACTAATAGAATTATATTATCTTTAACCGTCATTGTTGGCACGAGTATGACATCTATGTCGGCTTGGGCGGATGCTATAGTTTACGGAAATTCTCCAATTACTGTAAAAGACTATAGTGGAAAAGCTAAAGACTCAAATTCTTATAAAGGACAAATAGCACGTCATTTATTACTTAACTCATTAAAGAAGTTAGCAGCTAAAGGGGATGGTAAAGCGAATCCAGAGTTAAAGAAAAAGATGATGTCATATTATGCGGGAAAAGATGAAGGTCGTGTAATTATAGACCCGCAAACCAAAGGTGATTTTAAAATTAAGCAAACCTTGATTGATGACCTTTCAAAAGGTAAAAACCTCAAAGGTAAAACATTTAAAGGTGCGGCGCCAAGCTGGCCTGGACAAATGACGGCTTCAGAAGTTTTGGAATTTATGATCAATAAAACTTCCGTTACAAATAAAGGTTTTGACCCATTAACGGGGTATAACTACCCACAATTAATCTCAAAATTTGGAATGGGTGCTATTTTTTATAATCAGGCAGTGGATAACTATCTTGATGAAAAATTAGAGGTAGGAAATAAGCCAAACGATAAGCCTTACAAAGAAGGTAAGCCATTCACAGGTAAAGAGCATGTATGGGATGAGTCATTTGGTTACTTTGGTGCACCTGCACACGTTATGACTCTTAAGGTAGGAGATGCGAAAGATATTGGTAAAAAGAAAGATATTAAAGTAGCTGATGCTAACGGTGATGGCGTGGTAGATCTTTATAAAGAAATGATTTTCTCACATGCCTCTTATGCTGCTGATGCTGATAAAAGTGGTAAAACTAATTACCTGCATACTATTACACGAGCTTATATTGATGGACGCAGTCTGATTACTTCTGCAAAAGCAACTGTTCTAACAGACTCACAAAGAGCTAAATTAAACGAGTATGCCAATACGATTAAAACCAATTGGCAAAAAGTGATTGCTGAAGCAGCGTTTAAATATGCCGGTGAAACGTACAAAGATCTGCAAAAACTAAAAGCAATTGTTACTACAAACGGCGATGCTAAAAAAGCATTCTCGTCATACGGTAAACATTGGTCAGAAATGAAAGGTTTCACAATGGCTCTTCAAACTAGCGGCAAAGACCTTGGCGGTGTTGCTGTTAAATTAAACCGTTTGGTTGGATTTGGTCCTGTTCTTCTCGGTGGAAATCAAGTCACAGGTGTTGATGCTAAAGGGAATTATACAACCGGTGGTGATAAATCAATTGGTGATTACATGGTTCATATGATTAAGGTGCAAGCCTTATTAGCAAATGCGTTTGATCTAAAAGCTAAAAAGCATGATGTTGCGGGTGAAATGAAAGGACTGATAGAGTCACTTGGTAAAAGTAAAAGTGCTGAAAATGATTAATCACTAAGCACAAGTAGGGATATAACTATGATAGATCAGGCAGTTCAACTAGTGTTTAGTGATTGGTTGGCTGCCTTTTTTAACCCTCAAAAACGTGTCTTTTGGGGTTATTTATTCTCTTCATTTTTAATCGCCCTGTTGTGGTTATTGTTAATTAAAGGTGAGAGTTTTAGTCATTCAGTAAAACAGATATTCTCTCCTGTTAGTTGGTTGTCAAAATCAGCAAAAGCAGACTATGTACTCATGATTATTAACGGCGCGGTGATGACTTTGTTGTCACCACGATTACTTGGGAAAGCAGCTGTTGCATCATTAATTTTTTCCTGGCTTCATGAATTGTTTAATGGTCGAGCCTTAATTGAGACGAGTTTTTCTTCAGCATTGATTGCGATTGCCTTTACTTTGTTTTTATTCGTTGTTGATGACTTTGCACGTTATTTCTTGCATCGTTGCTTACATAAAATTCCACTATTGTGGGCATTTCATAAAGTACATCATAGTGCAACCTCGCTTAATCCTTTTACTGTTTTTAGATCGCATCCTGTTGAAGCAATATTATTTACAATTCGTGGTGCTTTAGTGCAAGGATTCTGTGTTGCAACATTCATTTTTTTCTTTGGTGATAAAGTGACTTTAGTGGTTGTGCTCGGTGCAAGCATCTTTACATTTTTATTTAATATTCTTGGGTCTAACCTGAGGCATAGTTCAGTGCCAATTTATTATTGGAAATTTGTAGAACGAATATTTATATCTCCCGCTCAGCATCATATACATCACTCTTATGCATCAGAGCATATTGATAAAAATTTCGGTGTGGTATTTTCAGTTTGGGATTTATGGTTTGGTTCTCACTGTTTCTCTGATAAGGCAGAAAAGCTAGTCTATGGTTTAAAAGTTAATCAGGATAAGCAACATACTTTATACGCGCTTTATATTTTACCGTTCAAAGACTCTTGGAGTACTTTGAAAAAGTATAGTTTTATCACAAGAGATAAATCTTCAAAAAGGTACTTACAATGAATGTAATTCAGTTAAAATCAGATCGTCAATTGTTAAAAAAAGGGGGGGGTGCCATATCCTTTTTTTGGACAAGTATATTCATTGTAAGTACATTAATGCTGTCTTCAACAATGTCCTATGCTGAAGGTGATATTGTGAATATTTACTCTGCACGTAAAGAGGCGTTGATTCTTCCGTTACTAGAGCGTTTTGAAAAAGAAACAGGGATTGGTTTTAACTTGGTCACGGGTAAAGCAGATGGTTTGTTAAAGCGTCTTGAAATAGAAGGTGATATGTCTCCAGCAGATATATTTATTACGGTAGATGCAGGCAGATTGCAAAGAGCAAAAGATGCGGGTGTATTACAAGCGATTGATAATCCAGTCTTGAAGAAAAAAATCCCGAAACATCTGCGCGATGAAGATAATTTTTGGTTCGGTATGTCACAGCGCGCTCGCACGATGATCTATGTAAAAGATAGAGTCAAGCTTGAGGAGATGTCGACTTATGAAGGTTTAGCTGACCCTAAATGGGAGAAGCGACTCTGCGTGCGTTCATCTGGCAATATCTATAACCAGTCTTTAGTGGTTTCTATGATTGAAACGAATGGAGAGAAAGCCACAGAAGACTGGGCAAAAAAACTGGTTGCTAATTTTGCTAAAAAACCAGCGGGTGGTGATACCGATCAGCTCAAAGCAGCCGTTGCAGGAGTTTGTGATATTGCTTTAGTGAATACTTATTATTTCGGGCGACTGATTAATAGCAAAAAAGAAAAAGATAGAGATATGGCAGCTAAACTAGCTGTATTTTGGCCAAATCAAGGTGAAAGCGAGCGAGGTGTGCATGTCAATGTTAGTGGTGCAGGTATCACTAAACATGCGACACATATAAAAGCGGCCAATCAGCTTTTGGAGTTTTTTGTCAAAGATGACTCACAAAAGTGGTATGCAGAAGTTAATAATGAATACCCCGTTGTACCTGATGCTCCAATTTCTGAGACATTAAGGAGGTTTGGGGCTTTCAAAGCAGATAAATTGAATTTAACCATTCTTGGGAAAAATAATGCAAAAGCCGTGCGGTTAATGGATAGGGCTGGCTGGAGATAATCTTGATAAGATAAGAGCTGTCTCTTAATCGCATATCAAACTCATCAATACTATTTGATAAATGATAATGCTTCTTATTTCATATTAAGGTAAAATACAAACCCATTACAATTAAACAGATTTCTGTTATTCGCTTTAACCCTATCAGAATGAAGTCACTTATTCACATAAAAAACAAACCTACAACAGCTTTTTTCCTGAAAAGACCTAATCGATGGGTCGTCTTAACAGTGGCCATTGCACTAATTATGTCCTTGCCGGTTTTGTTTGTTGGCAGTGCAATCTTCCAACCCTTAAATGAAAATTGGCAACATCTTAAAGAATATCTACTCACTGAGTATATTGTTAATTCATTAATACTTATGCTGGGTGTTAGTTTTGGTGTGCTTAGCATGGGTGTTATCACGGCTTGGCTTACCAGTATGTGTGAGTTTCCTCACCGACGTTTTTTCTCTTGGATGCTACTGCTTCCCTTGGCAATTCCTGCCTATATTATTGCCTATACATACACTGGTTTATTAGATTATGCTGGACCTGTGCAAACTCAAATTCGTGATTGGACGGATTGGGGGGTTCGGGATTATTGGTTTCCAGAGGTGCGTTCGATTGGCGGGGCGATTGCCATGTTGTCGCTGGTTTTGTATCCCTATGTTTATATGATGGCGCGAGCCACTTTTTTGGAACAATCTGTAGGTGTGCTGGAAGCTAGCCGTACTTTAGGTAGTACACCATTGAATGGATTCTTTCGTGTAGCCTTGCCATTGGCACGCCCTGCGATTGTTACAGGCTTATCACTGGCACTAATGGAAACTTTGGCCGACTTTGGTACGGTGTCATTTTTTGGTATTGGTACATTTACCACGGGTATTTTTAGAACATGGTTTGGGGTAGGGGATGGCACCAGCGCATCACAATTATCAGTAATGTTACTGATGTTTGTGTTTGCGCTGATAATGATAGAGCGCTGGTCACGCAAGCGTGCGAAATATCATCATACCTCGCAAAAATATTCTGCTATCAAGCGCTTTCAGCTCAAGGGGAGAGCTGCATTTTTCGCATGGTTGGCTTGTTTGTTACCGGTGTTTTTTGGATTTATCCTTCCCGCGTTGCAATTACTCTATTGGGTTTTCAATACAGCAGATAAAACGATCGATGCATCTTTTTTTAGTCTAACGCTGAATACGATGTTACTGGCAATAGGTGCATCTTTAATCGCGGTTTCAATTGCTCTATTACTTGCCTATGGCAAACGCTTGTATAAAACTCCAGTGATACATGCGGGTGTTTCCATAGCCTCGCTTGGCTATGCTGTCCCAGGTACAGTAATCGCGGTGGGTGTGATGACTCCATTTGCTTTAATGGATCGTGCTATTCATGATTGGATGAAAATAAATTTTGATATTTCCACAGGATTGATTTTATCAGGTACAATTTTTGCGTTATTGTTTGCCTATACTGTTCGTTTTCTAGCGGTTTCGGTGAATGCGATTGAATCAGGCTTAGGAAAAATCAAGCCAACTATGGATGATGCAGGTCGATCAATGGGCCTATCGCCAATGGCTGTTTTACGAAAAATTCATATACCGTTGATGCGAGGCACAGTACTTACTGCATTACTTTTGGTATTTGTTGATGTTTTAAAAGAATTACCCGCAACGCTGATATTACGTCCCTTTAATTTTAATACGCTTGCTGTTCGTGCCCATGAGTTGGCAGCAGATGAACGCTTGGCTGATGCCGCAACACCTGCCTTAATGATCGTTTTAGTTGGGATTATTCCTGTTATATTATTAAGTAAAGCAATAAACAATTCACGTGCAGGAGAGCAGTAGGGTTTATGCAAAGTATCATGTTAGAGATAAAAAATACTTCTGTTGCCTATGGTAATAATGTGGTTGTAAAAAATGCGTCACTACAGCTAGAAAAAGGTGAAACGGGGTGTTTTCTTGGTCCAAGTGGTTGTGGTAAAACAACGTTACTAAGAGCGATCGCAGGTTTTGAGCCTTTAAAGCAAGGTGAGATTTTGCTAAACAATAAAGTCGTTAGCAACACAGGCTCGCACCTTGCGCCTGAGAAACGCAATATTGGTATGGTCTTTCAAGATTTTGCTTTATTTCCACATTTGACGATTGAAGACAATATAGCCTTTGGAATGCGCAAACTTAAACAATTCGAAAAAAAATCACGTGTTAAACAACTGCTAGAAATGGTTTCTTTAGGTGGCTTTGGTACACGTTATCCACATGAGTTATCAGGCGGACAACAACAACGCATAGCATTGATTCGGGCGCTTGCTCCAAAACCAGATCTGTTACTAATGGATGAACCATTCTCCAGTATGGATGTGGAGTTGAGAGAAGAGTTAGCAACAGAAGTCAGAGATATATTAAAGCATGAAAATATCACTGCGATTATAGTGACTCATGATCAAAATGAAGCTTTTTTAGTGGCAGATAAAATTGGTGTTATGCAAGATGGTGAACTAACTCAGTGGGCAAAAGGTTATGATCTATATCACGAGCCTGCCAATGCTTTTATTGCTGATTTTATTGGTCAAGGCGTGTTTATTGAGGGTGAGGTATTGTGTCAACACAGTATAAAAACGGCGATAGCCACTGTTCATGAGAAGGTGCCAGATCAATGTAAACCTGGGTGCAAGGTCAATGTGTTTATACGTCCGGATGATGTCATTTTAGATAGTACTTCTGGTCTTAGAGCAACAGTTGTTGGTCGAGAGTTTAGGGGTGCTAACTACCTCTATAGATTAGAGCTATTAGATGGTAGTCAAGTATTAACGCTAGAACACTCCCATCATAGTCATGATATAGGAGATGATGTAGGTGTTAGTTTGGATTTAGAGCACGTTATTGTATTTCCCCTCGCCAAAGCTTCTTAAGTATCTCCCTTTCCTGGGTTTTTTCGGGTGATTGCGAAAAAGAATAATAAGAACCAAGCAAGTAGAAAAGAGCCACCGCCAAAGGGCGTTAACTTGGTGAATGTTGCATTTCCAGTCAGAGCAGTGGCGAAGAGGCTGCCACAGAACAGTAGAATTCCTAGGGTGAAGAAAACCCCAGAGAGTTTAAGTAAAGATGACTTATAGTTACGGTGTAAAGAAGCTAAAACACCAACAGTTAATAAGCCTGAAATATTATAGAAGGTTAGCTGAACGCCTTTGTTGAGATACTCAATTGCTTGTGTAGATAAATTAGAGCAGGGCTCACAGAAAGAGGCTATCCAGCTTGTATCATGCTCACCACCGTGCGCACTAATAGTACTCATAACAACGGCAATCAATCCAAACAATGCAGCAAAGGCGATGAAGAATTTGTAGGCTTTCATTAGTAGAGTAGCTCCTTAGGGTTTATGTTGGTGAAATATAGCATAAATTATTATTTATTTAAGTGTCATTTTAAAGCTAATTGGCTTGATATTTGTGTTTGTAATACCATCTTAGTGAGTAACTTTGAGGAAAGTCTATACTTTCTCTCAATCAATTAATTTTAGGTTATAGAACTTACAATGGAATATAAAGATTATTATAAAATTCTTGGTGTAGAACGAGAGATCAGTGATGCGGATTTAAAGAAAGCCTACCGTAAGTTGGCACGTAAATTTCACCCCGATGTGAGTAAAGAAAAAAATGCTGAAGAGCGCTTTAAAGAAGTGAATGAAGCTTATGAAGTGTTGGGTGATAAAGAAAAACGCAATCAGTATGATGAGTTAGGTGCAAATTGGCAAAGCGGTCAGAATTTCAATCCTCCTCCAGGGTGGGATAGTGGTTTTGACTTTGATCAGTTTTCAGGGGGTGGTCATACAGGTAGAACTGCTGACGGTGGATTTAGTGATTTTTTCGAGTCAATGTTTGGTGGTGGATTCCAACAAGATCCACGACAGCAAGGTGGTTTTAATCAAAGACCAGCAAAGCCTCCAGCAGAAACTGTAACCCTTAATGTAGACTTAGAAGATGTATATCTAGGTAATAATAAACGAATACGACTGCCCAATGGTTCGAATATAGAGGTTAAAATTCCAAAAGGAATTGAAGAAGGAAAGAAAATTCGTTTAACGGGTAAAGCTTCACACGGTGGAGATTTACATTTAAAAATTCAAATTAAAAAACATCCAAAATTTAAAAGAGAAAATAATGATATTTATTTAGATCTGCCCATTGCGCCATGGGAGGCGGCACTTGGGGCTACAGTTACAATTGATACTTTGGATGGTCGGCTAAAACTAAAAATCCCATCGGGTGTAAGTTCAGGGAAAAAAATGAGGATCAAAGGGAGAGGTTTGCCAGGTAAGGTTATTGGCAATCAGGTCGTAACATTACAAATTGTAACTCCGCCTGCTGAAACGGATGAAGATAAAGAGTTTTATGACGTTATGTCGAAGAAATTTGACTGGGAGCCACGATAGAGATATAACAGTGAGGCGAGAGAGAGCATGCCTAGTGTGTAAAGGCTGTTTAATAGGAGATTAAAGACGTGAAACATGCTTCACTGTGTTTTTGCGTGAGAGTGAGCCCATATAATAAAAGATAGGTGGTATAATGAAGTTTTATAAAATATTGGCTTTTATTGCATTATTTGTAACGATTAGTGCAGGAAATATTGTTGTTGCAAAATTACCTGTAGTCGTCGATGGAAAAACACTGCCATCGTTAGCAGATATGTTAGAGAAAGTGACTCCCGCTGTTGTAAATATTTCAACAGAAAATGATACCCATTCTACGCCCGTTAAAGATCCAGTCTATCGCCACTTTTTTGGAAGTAATGTTCCTGCTCAAAAGAAAACACCATTAGGGAAAGGTTCAGGCATTATCATTGATGCTCTTGCTGGTTATATCGTTACTAATGCTCATGTTATAGATAAGGCGGGTAAGATCATTGTAACCTTAAAAGATCAACGTCAGTTTTATGCAACACTTGTTGGGAAAGACTTAAAAGCAGATGTGGCAGTAATTCGTATCCAACCAGAGCGATTAACTGAAATGCCAATAGCTGATAGTAGTAAAATTAGAGTGGGTGATTTTGTGGTTGCTATCGGTAACCCCTATGGATTAGGTCAATCAGTAACCTCAGGTATTGTAAGTGCTTTAGGGAGAACGGGTCTGGGAATTGAGCACTATGAGGACTTTATCCAAACAGATGCACCGATAAACCCAGGAAATTCAGGTGGAGCATTGGTCAATTTACGCGGAGAGTTAATTGGTATTAATACAGCAATTCTTGGTGGAAATTCAGGTGGAAATGTAGGTATTGGGTTTGCTATCCCATCTGCGATGATTGTCAATATTCAAGAACAACTTATTCAAATTGGACGAGTTGAAAGAGGGCAGCTGGGAATTGAAATTCAAGATGTAAGACCGGCATTGGTTAAAGCTTTCAATTTACCTGATGGGCAGGGTGCGTTGATATCTGGTGTAGTGTTATTATCACCCGCTGATAAAGCAGGTATTAAAGAAGGCGATGTCATCACAAGTGTGAACGGTGTGATAGTAACAAATAGTTCATATTTGAAGAGTGTAATAGGTAATTTACGTAGAGGCTCGCTGGTAAATATGGAATATATGAGAGACGGTTTATTAAAGAAGGCAGTGGCTGAAGTGGGTATAGTCAGTGATGTTAAGTATCGTGAGTTAGGTAAGCAAGTACCATTGTCAGAACCTGAAGATAATGATTACTTAAATGGTTGGGATCAATCAGAAACAGGTGAGTTAAGATAAGTAATTACTCTGAATGGAGATGAAATGACAAGTATCTACTTGCAGAAAATTGAATTGCCAGCTATCCTTATATAAAGGGGTTTTGTCAGCTTTGCGAGTTTTGTGCTTGTAATGAGAGCTGATTTATAGTCTTATAGGTAATAACAGTTAGCGATAAACATTTTTAACGTTACTGTGTAAATCCGCAAGCAAGGGAAAGTAACAATATGAACACTTAAGCCCGGTGTTCCTTATTTTCCTTGCGGACACAGGTTTGGTGTCCCCAATCCAGACCTGTTTTTTGACCCCGCCGATAGCCCCCTATTGAGCGGGGTTTTTTTATGGGCCGATTTAATCTTCTAAAAAAGGGGGGAGTGCCATATATTGAAATGAAGTCTTAGTGGAACTCATCTGTTGGCAGCTTTCTACTGATCTTGATTTGGTACTAGCCAAGAATCAAGTTGCTCGCTTAACTCTTCAACTCCTAGTCCTTTTAATGCAGAAAACATTTGAACACTACATTTGTTTGTATATTTATTTAATTGCTGTTGAGTTTTTAAAAAGGTACTTTTAGCTGGACCATTCCTAAGTTTGTCATGTTTGTTCAAAACAACATGCACTGGGAGGTTGCGTGTTTCTGCCCATGAAAGCATGCTTAGATCGTGTTCAAGCATAGGGCGACGTATATCCATAACGATTACCAGTCCGCATAAGGTAAAGCGAGTGGTGAGGTATGTTTCGATAAACTTCTGCCACTCGAGTTTGATTTTTTTAGGTACTTTGGCATAACCATACCCGGGTAAATCAACTAAGTACCTTCCATCAGCTAAGCTGAAGAAATTAATTAATTGAGTTCTCCCGGGGGTTTTACTGGTTCTTGCTAGGCTTTTTTGTTGGCAAAGTCTATTTAATGTACTGGATTTTCCAGAGTTTGAGCGTCCAGCAAAAGCAACTTCAAAACCTAATTCAGGTGGTAGAGTGTCAGGTGTGTTGGCACTTTTAAAAAACTTTGCTTGTTGGTAAAAAGTATTCATTTTAAATGAATTTCTCCAGTTTTCTCGGTTATTTCGTCATTCTTGATCTCTCTCTTTGCTGTCTTGGGGAGGATGTGGTATAAATCGCCGCAATCCTCCAGAGAGACTCTGGTTAGCGAAGTATACAAGTATTTAGGAGTAGCTAAGATGAAAAAAACAGTATTATTAGCATTCATTGCATTTTCAGCAATGAGTACAACAGTTTCAGCAAGTGAAGTGCAAAGTGGTGATGCAACTAAGGGTAAAGCAGTTAGTGGAGTTTGTACTGCTTGTCATGGTGCTGATGGTAATAGCGCCAATCCTGATTGGCCTACATTAGCTGGTCAAGGTGAAGCTTATTTAATTAAACAGTTGAATGATTTTAGAAGTGATAAGCGTAAAGATGCAACGATGTCAGCGATGGCAAAAGGAATTGCTTCTGATGAAGATGTTATACACCTTGCGGCTTACTATTCGAGTCAAAAAGCCAAGCTTGGTTCGGCTACAAACAAGGAGTTGCTTGCAAAGGGTGAAGCAATATATAGAGGTGGTGTTCTATCTTCTGGTGTTGCTGCTTGCTCTGGATGCCATGGTCCAACAGGTACTGGTAATCCAGCTGCAAAGTTTCCACAAATTTCAGGCCAACACTCTAAGTATGTTATTACTCAGTTAAAAACATTTAAATCAGGTGCACGTGCAAATGATACAGGAAAAATGATGCAGAATATTGCTTTGAAAATGACAGATGCAGAAATGGAAGCTGTTGCAGAATATATTGCTGGATTACGAGAGTGATTCTAGATACATTAAGCATTTGAAATATATGTAATAAAAAGGTGGCAGTAACCACCTTTTTTTATGTCTGGTTTAAAACGAATGCCTGTATGATTTGTATAGGTCGGTTGAGCATCTTAAATAGCTGACCTGTGTTGTGAACTATGCTATAAGAATGTGGTCTTAAACTAAAAATAAAATTAGGGTTATTTGGAAATGAAAAAACTACAAAAATTAACTTTTCTTGCTGTGACATCTCTTTTTCTAGTCACTGCATGTGATACTGCTTCATCAGATGCAAAGAAGGTGGATGTAAAAAAAGTAGATATCAAGAAAGTTGTAAAAGAAACGACTGAAGTGGTAAAAAAAGAGGCTGCAAGTTCAGCATCTAAATTTAAAGAAGGTAAGCACTATGTAGAAATTTTTCCAGAAATGCAGACAGACTCTGCTATGGGGAAAGTAGAGGTTGTGGAATTGATGTGGTTAGGTTGTCCGCATTGTTATACTTTAGAACCTATCATGCTTGCATACAAGAAAAACCATCCTGATTTTGTTGAGTTTAAGCAGGTCCCAGCTATGCTAAATCCTAGCTGGGCTGCGGACGCAAAAACCTATTACATAGCAGAAATTCTTGACCCCACAGGTGAAAAAGATTTAGTGACGAAAATATTCAAGTCTATTCATGAACAAAAGCGTAGATTGCGCACCCCAGATGCTGCTAAACGATTCTTTGTCCAGCAAGGCTACACTGAAGAGCAAGTAATAAATTCAGCAAACTCAATGGCATTTCAAGCTAAGATAAAACGTGCTCAGGAAATTGGTGAGTCATCACAAGCACAGTCAGTGCCAACAGTTATTATCAATGGTAAATACCGAACCAGCCCATATATGGCAGGTAGTAATGAGGATTTGATGAAGATAGTTGATATGTTGACAAAACAAGAGAAAAAATAATTCTCTTAAGGGTAAAGTTTAAACATAAAAAAACCAGGGTTAGTAATAACTCTGGTTTTTTTATGCTTTAAAAGCAGATAGCTTTGATTAATTAGTAATAAACCTTAGATAGGTTGTACTAAATACCCTTTTTCTTAAGAACTTGCAACGCATTCTTGGCATTCACATTACCGTGCTTTGCAGCTATTTGGAACCATTTCTTTGCCTGTTGAATATTAGCTTTTGTTCCAAAGCCATTAGCATACATTGCACCAACACTATATTCTGCTGCTGGTAACTTATTATTAGCTGCTTTTTTATACCAAGTAAATGCTTGTTTATGATTCTTTCCAGTGCCGATTCCATCAACATACAAATCTCCAAGAAAATATTGTGAAATAGGCAGACCTTTCCTTGCTGATTTATTAAACCACTTAAATGCTTCTTTGGGATTTTTACGTGTCCCTAAGCCTTGTAGATAGATTAATCCAAGATTGTGTTGAGCAAGTGTTACGCCTCTATTGGCTGCCTTCTTATACCAAGTTATGGCTTGTCCCATATTCTTTTTGGTGCCAAGCCCTTGAGCATACATAGATGCTAAATCGTATTGTGCATCAACATTATTACGTTTAGCTGCATTTAATATGTGTTTAAAGCCAAGGGTAGGGTTCTTCTTAGTGCCTACGCCATTGGTATAAAGTACGCCCAATAGATAGCTTGCCGAAGGTACGCCTGATTTCTCAGCCATTTTTATATACTTAAATCCTTTAGCGGGATTTTTACGAACGCCCACGCCCTTTATAAAGCGCTCACCCAACATTATTTGTACATCAGTAATACCTTTGTTTGCAGCTTGTTCGTAGTATTTGATTGCGGTCGGCATATGTTTTTTAACACCTTCACCCTTTTCATACATTATGCCAAGGCTGCGAAGTGCATCAGGAATACCTACTTTTGCTGCAAGCTTGTAATACTTAAATGCTTGGTTAAGGTTTTTACGCGTACCCGTACCCGTTGCGTAAAGTGTGCCTAGTAAATATTGCGATCCAGAATGTCCTTTTGCAGCTGACTTTTTAAACCAGTTGAATGCTGTATTTGGATTCTTTCTCTGCCCTTGACCAAGTAGGAATAATTGGCCGAGTACATATTGGGCGGCAGGGTCTCCTCTTTTTGCAAATCCTGACGCTATTTGGTAGACTTTTCTGTAGTCTTTTCTTTTGTAGGCTTGCTGTAATTGTTTATTAGCATTGTTGTTTTGCACATTGCTTCTATTAGGAACATGCCTTGCTGGAGTTCCCCTGTTGTTCGTGGGTCTAGTTGCAGCTTGTGGTGCTACCGCCCGCCCACCTGCCGCTTGCCCTAGTGCTCCTGCACCGTGTTTATGACGAACGCCTTGAGCAGGAAGGGGGTGGTTATGGCCTCTTCCTGCATGAGAATGTGGATCAGCTTGTAAATGCGTGATTGGCAAAAAGGCCGATACAGCGAATACAAAAATTAAAATTCCTTTTTTCATTTTTTCTTCTCTAATTTGGTTACTACTTTTTCAAGAGCCTCTAATTTTTCGCGTGTACGAAGTAAAACAGCAGTCTGTACTTCAAATTCTTCTCTGCTCACTAAGTTCATTTTTCGTAAACCACTCTCTAAGCCACCACGCATATTTTTCTCAATATCAGACTGTAAATTTTGTAGTGAGGGAGGAATGAAGCCAGCAAGTTTTTTTGCTAGATCATCAAGATGATTTGTATTGTCCATAAGTATCCTTCATTTAATAAAAGGTTTTAGATCGCCTTTTTGTTTTATTAGAGCAGAGCCATCGTTTTGAGCTTTACCTGCTATATTAAGCATGGCACGCAAACCGGGTTTTTGGGCTTTAGCTGTTATATTAGCATCATATTGCCATTCTTTATTGAGAACAATATTGCCATTTAGTTCAAGAGGAGCTTCAGAGGAAGTCAGTTTTATATTTAACTTATCAGACTCAGGTGTAATGACCGCATGGTAATCACCAGGCTCAAGTTTGATGGGTAATTGCATGGCTCCACCTTGCCAATTAATAAGTGCGTCGACTTCAGGCAAGTTTCTTTGTTGGTCTAGCTTGGCGTACTTGATGCTTCCTCTGATATCTCCAGCAAGCACAGTTTTATTCTGTAGTGTATTAATGTAATTGGCATCTAAGTCAAAAACCGTATTATTTAGAATGAGGGTTTTAGTAGGCGTTATTGCCACTATACCCTGCGCTGATAAATCTGGGCTTTTAATTTTAAATGATGACTTTAATGATAGTGATAGTATAGATTGGAGTGGTTGAACATTCCAATTAACTTTTCCTAGATTAGTGTTTTGAATTGAGAAGTGCTGGACTTTACCCTGCCAAACAGTGCCACTAACTTTATCTAGCTTTAAGGTGTTGACCATTTTTTCTACGTAGGGTTTAGCGATAGATAAGGGTAATTGCCAAATTGTAGCGAGTAGAAACGAAACGAGACCTAAGAAAATAATTTTTTTCATTATTTCGCCTCACGCTTAATTGTTAGTCGGATATCTGTGAAGCCAGCCTCATCTCCAGAAGTATTTATAATCATATTATTGATACTTAGGCCATGAGAATTTTCGAGTTCGTAGAGAAAGCGCATAGCACGATCTGCATTAGCTTTTTTTAATGTTAGTCTAACTGCTTTTGAACCTTGTGTATTCATACGTTCTAGCGATGACTTTAATCGCCACGTTTGTAAGGATCGCTCGATTAATTGTTGTGGATTTTGGCTGCTTTTGGGTGCAGTTTTCTTGTTTTGTATTTGCAATTTTTCAACATGATTACTTTGTTTTTGCATTAACCTAATATCACCTTTTTGTTTTTCTATTATCTTATTAAGCTTAATGTGCTTGGCGTACAAAGGTTTTACTAGCAATAACCAGATTAAAATGAACAACACAACTATACCACCATATGTCACTAGTGCTTGTTCACGAGGAGATAGGGAGTTGTACCATGTTTTCATGATGCACTCCCTTTGTTATTTTGTTTGTTAGTTGCTGTATTTGATTCAGGCAATTCTTTAATAGTGAGAATTGCTTCTACCTTATTAGCTGTAGTAGTTGAGGATTTTAAATGTACTTTAAGCTTCATCTTTTTTTCGGCATCTTTTTTAAAAGACTCTAAGCGAGCTAGGTTAGGCGAATGCATGACAAAAGTTAATTCATTTTCTTTGTAGCGTACTTCTTGTAATGATACGTCCTTAAATTGTTTTAGTAAGGGACTAATTTGAGATATTAGAAGTAAAGGGGAGTCGATTGTTTTACCAGAATTGCGTTTGAGTAAGGTTAATTCACTTTGCATACGCGCTACTGCATTGTCCTTATGTTTCTTATTAGGGAAAGTAGCAATGAAAATGTTGTTGATAGACTGTGTTAAATGTTTACTCTCATTGGTTAATTGTTGATTTTGCCAACCAAAAATACCTAGCCATGCAGTAGCCACTAGACTGCCGAGTACTAATGTGGGTTTCCATATTTTCCAGTTTACATTTGATTCACGCTTTTTGCTGACAAAGCCAGTGATTAAATTTAAGGGAAGGGCGCTGGCAACGCTTTTATATTGAATGCTATTGCCATCAATAGCTTTAAGTGGGTATTCTTGAAGTTCTTCAGGTAAGTCATCTTTGGATATATTAGTGAAAATAAACTCTGGAGGTGTTGTATCTAACTGCTCAAGAAATAATGTCAGAAGGCTTTCATCACAAGTAAAACCATAAAAGTCATTTAGACGAACACTTACAGTTTTGTTGGTTTCTGAATGGAGTTTTTCTAGTTGTATCGACCATGCGCCTTTCTCTAAAGGTAATATTAATAACTGTGGTAAAGCAAAATGAACAGCAATGCCATTTTCACGCAATAATACAAGGAAGGAATCAAGCTTTTGACGGTTAATGACTGCTACTTGGGTTCCCAAATCTTGATTGTCATGAACAGCGAAATGCAAGTCATCGATATCTTCTGCTAATGTATCCTCTAAAGCATAGGGGATCGCTTGCATTAACTGCTTTTTATTTTTACTGGGAATTTTGACTGATGTTAAAACCACTTCATCATCAGGGACAAGTAAAAGCACGCGTCGACCACGGGTCAATGAGCGTATTTTTCTCCAGTCACTTGATGTGAATTGTGTCTCTGTTTGTCTCTTCCCTAATAAAGCGTATTTTGGACTAGCATCAAGAGAGTCTAATTTTATTACTAAAAGCTGCATTTATTTTTTTACTTTGGTGATAGTGTTTGGATTACTCAAGTCGCGCATTATGACAGAAACTTGTTCGTTATTCCGCTCTAAAATCGAATTGACGAAGAGTCGTGCATTATTTATCTCTACCGTACCCGTTAGTAAAAAGTAATTACTATTTACACCTAAGTTTTGTACATTTAATTCATTGGTATTGTTGTTAGGGCTATTAAGGTTGGGATTATTGTTTCCACTGTTGTTGTTTGCATTAGTGTTGTTTTCAGAGCCTATGGCATTTGGTGCATAGCGTCTAATAAAATCTTTGATGTCTATGAATGGGTTGTCTTTACGAGCTTCTTGGATTCTTTCAATGGTATCTTTGGCAAAGCCTATTGCTCTTAATACTTCAGCAGATGCGGTGTTAACATTAATGGGCACAGGATTATCTTTATTGGAGCGTTTATTGGGTAATGTAGCGACATACTTTATTAACTCTTGGTATATCTTTTCTTTCATATTCTTGAGTAAGCGAAGTTCTGTTGGGCTAACAAGCTCAGTATTAGCACTGTAGTAAGCAGGGTCTAGTGACTGATAATAAGATGTCTCTGCACCATAGCCACTGCCATCCCCTTTCTCAAGAAGATTGCCGTTGATATCATCTTTGTCTATCCAGTCTTTTAAAATATCGACAAAACCATCGGCGGAATCAAGGTCACGATCTTCGTCAATATCTTCTACTAATCTAATTAAGCGATTACGCGTAATCTTGGCGTAGTCTGGTTGAATTTTAGGATTATTATTTTCGTTATTCGTACCGCCCGCTTGATTGTTAGTGCCATCACCTTGGTTATTCGTGCTATTGGGAGTATTTTGATTGTTAGTGGTTTTAGCAGGTGGCGGAATATTTAATAAGTTCATGTTAATACGAGATTGTAAATCAATGAGTTTGCCCGTCATTAAACCGCCTTCAATGGGTAGAATTAATGCAGTGTCAGAGTACCAATCATCGTCGTGAGACACGTAATCTTTATGGTCTTTAAAGCTTCGTTCTAAAATAGTAGCAGCCCAATCCTCCATGCCATTTGCATAAAGATAAGCCTGTTCAAGGTGGCTAATATTGCTGGATAGCCTTATCTGTATTTGCTGGCGATACATAATCATCGTTGCAAGCGATACAGCAATAGAAGTGATAATAAGTGCGGTTATCAATGCAACGCCGTCCTGATGACCTTTTTTTTGAGTAGCTTTAAACATCAGTTTGGGCCAACCAATTGTAAGCGTTGTGAGAGACGCATATTTTTTCTATTTCTAAAATGTAATTTATGGTCATAGATGGTGGTATAGGACATCACAGCGCGCACATAGTTTCGTGTTTCATTAAAAGGAATACTTTCAATCCATCGAGGTGCGGAGATGTTAAAATCTGGAGCCCAGCGAGGGATTCGATGGGGTCCCGCGTTATAGCTTGCTGTGGCTTTGACGTAGTTGCCTTTGAATCGTTTTAACATTTGACTTAAATAAGCAGCCCCAATATTTGCATTTTTCTTTGGAATTAATAAATCTGAAGTTCGGTGAGACTTTATTCCAAGTTTTCTAGCTACACCTCTAGCTGTTGCTGGTAGTACTTGCATTAAACCTTTGGCATTGGCACTAGAAACAATAATAGGGTCAAAAGCACTCTCGCGACGCATAATACCATAAACCCAAGCTGGTATAATTCTGTGTTTTTGGGCGGATTGTTTTACTAAGGATTGGTATTTAAGTGGGAAGCGTAAATCAGTCTGATTCCAATCTTTTGTTTTAGAAACGGTCACAATGCCTAGAAAAGGTTGGTTGATTTCATGAGCGTAAGCTGCCGCCGCTAGTTTATCCTGTTTATTTAACCTCTTAAGTGTCCAGAACCATTCTTTTTTAGCTAAATCATTCATGCCAAGGGAAAATAGCTCTGTAGCTCGTTGTATCGCGGGGATTCTTTTGATTTTAGGCGTCAGTGCAGCCCAATTTCGTTTTGGTTGC
Organism: Cocleimonas sp.; assembly: GCA_036478745.1. Classification (GTDB taxonomy): domain Bacteria; phylum Pseudomonadota; class Gammaproteobacteria; order Thiotrichales; family Thiotrichaceae; genus Cocleimonas. Next base: position 65,097 of record JAZGEM010000063.1, on the reverse strand, counting down.
ATTAATCTCTCATAGGGTTGATTTAATTCATCTGCTGTTAGAAACCCATAGAAGGACGCATTCTTTGCTAAATTATGTAAGTTAACGCTTACTTTTTTACGTGATTTTTTTTCGGCATAGGCCAGCCAATACTGCCAAATATCTTTTTTTCTAAGCTCGGCAGGCATTCCATATATAGCATTGAGGAGCTTACTCCAGTCGCCTTGACGTAAAGCCATTCGAGCCATCCATAAGCTGGCCTCTTCACTGCGGAGTTTTGCTGGGATAACGACTAGTTTCTGTAATGCATAAGGACTGTGATTATAGGCATGTTTCACGCCAAGATTGCTCTCAATATCGGCTTTTTCTATTGGCGTAAAGTGATGAGTGTTTTGGAATTTAGTCCATTGCTTGCTCGCCTTACTGGTGTTTTTTCTTGCAAGACGTTTAATTCCATAGCTTATAACCTGTCGGGTTCGAACATCTTTTTTGTTAAGTAATTTATTGTTTAAATGTTTTGCAGGTCTTTTGCGTAGTTTTGTCCATAAAGAGACAAGGGCGGGGTTAGTTGTATATTTGGCCAGGCTTTTTGATAAGCGTGTTCCGCCAGCATCCATTGCTAAAGCAATGCGTTGCCAAGTGTTAGCGTCATTTATCGCACCTTTTTTTCTGAGAAGCGAAAACAAAGAGTTACAGCTATTGGGTCGACTACTACCTGATAGCCAGACTTTTAACGCATCTTGTTGTGCTTGTTGAATATTTTGTCCTGTGCGGATTTTTGCTTCAAGTCCATTGCACTTAGATTTAGTGCCGCCATGACCATCTTGGTAATACTTAAGAAGAGATCGCCATTTACCTTGTTTTGCAAAGCGATCTAAAAGATCGCTGCTAATATTATCTGCGAGTAAAGACTGAGGATTTTGTTGAATAAAATCTATCAGTGTCTGATCACTGCTTTTTTTTAAGCGCTGTTTAATTCGCTCATAATCAAGATAAGGTTTAAGAATGTATCCTCTAAGGTGATCGCTATCATAATGCCCTCCTTTATGGAGTACATCATAGGCTTGTAAAAATTCAGCTTGCTGGTTTTGACTATATACTGAAGCGTGAGTAAAAAACATCCCTATAAGAAGCGTTAACCAAATTATTGTTTTTCTATGCACAAATAGCCCCATTGTCTCTTGATTAGTCTTATTATTCAGTGCTTTGTATTGTAGATTCCCTCGCGATTATATACATGAATAGAGCTCTAAATATACAGGAACCTTAGCCTATATTTAAATATAGTCTGATTTGTTTAAGTTTTTTGTGCAACTGAAATCACAAACTTCTTATTTGAAGCAATTGTTTTGCAGTTACCAAAAACCTTCTTTAGTTTTACATGGTAAGCGAGGTGCCTGTTTCCTATTACCCAGATTTCCCCGTTTGAGGTTAATTGTTGGTAGCTCTGTTTAATCATCTGCCAAGCTATATGATCAGCGATGCTATGTTCTTGGTGAAAGGGTGGGTTGCATAGGATTAAATTTGGTTTATCGCCAGTAAATTGTTGGAAGCTGTTACTGATATAAAAGCTGGCGTCCTTATATGTTTCATTTTGATATTCATATTTGAAATTAACTTTAGCTGAAGTAATTGCCGAGTATGATTCATCGATAAAACTTATATAAGCTTTGGGTTGATGTCGCTTCATCATTATGCCGAGTGCACCATTGCCGCAGCCAAGATCAACGATATGTTTTGCGGGTGGGCAGTTTTCTAGATTCTCGATTAAAAACCGAGTTCCAATATCTAACTTATTACCTGAAAAAACATTGGCGTGATTTACAAGTGTTAAATTGTACTTATCATCCTCTATTGTTTTCGGGTAAGGAGAAGGAGGATATTTCAACCTATCATTTTTGGTGAAAATCAAACGTGCTTTTTTCGTGGCACGTGAAGTGGTTGTCGTTCCAAGAATGCTATCAAACAGCTTAAGTGTTGATGTATGAATGTGCTTACTCATTGCCGCTGAAATGATGATGCTGTCAGTAGAGAGGAATGGTTTCAGTCGACAAAGCTGGTCTTCCAGAAGCGCCAATGTTTTAGGAATTTTGATAATCACTAAATCATACTTTCCCTGAGGCTCATCACTTACAGGTATGCATTTAATATGAGCTGTAATTTGGTTGAGTTGCAGATTGTGTTGGGTTGCTAAGTGACTTAAGTAGGAGTCTGACCAGCTGTGAATAGCTGTTGTGTTTAATGCGGTACTCAGCGCACCAAAAGCATCATTGATGATAAGTATAGGTTTTTCTTGTGTTTGAAGGTGTTTGGAGTGTTCGTTAGATAGGGTTTGCAACAATAACTCATCAGCAGCATCCCAAGCACGTAAGTTGTCATTTTTTATTAATGGAAGTCTTTGTAGTTTATAACGCCCAAAGTTTGTATTGATAGTTCCCACAGGATTTACTCTATCTCACGAACAACACGAAAGCCGAGATTTGTATCCATTTCATCAAATAATCGCTTTTTACGAGCAGCGCTACGAGAATGAACGGCTTCATCGAACCATGAACCTCCTTTAGTTACGATAGCCGAACTAATGAAACTCGTGTCAACACTTCCATCGCGATTACTATTGACATGTGAGTCTCGCCAAGGTGAGTCAGTGAATTCCCAAACGTTACCATGTACGTCATGTAAGCCCCATTGGTTGGCAGGTTTTGTGCCAACTTCTAAAGTGGTTGCCATAGGTGAGCAGAGAGGCAAATACCAGCGTTTTTTCTGCTTGGCTTCGTTGTACGGGAACAGTGAATGGAAGTGCACTTCTTTACAGGTAACGTCGTCTCCAAAATGAAAGGCTGTTGTACTGCCAGCACGAGTTGCATACTCCCACTCAGATTCAGTGGGAAGTCGGTAGTGCTCCCCTGTTTTCTCGTTGAGCCAGTCAATATAGAGTAAGGCATCTGCTGGACGAATATTGATGACTGGTTTTTTTCCTTCAGACCAGATTAGGTCGGATCTTAGAAACCATTCAGTATCTTTACGAAATAATTCGAATTGCTCAGCTGTAATTGTAAAGCGCCCAATCGCAAATGGTTTATTAATTTTGGTGTAATGTTGTGGGTATTCATGTCGATGATGACCAAATTCTTCATCTGTCGACCCCATTTCATATTGCCCAGAAGGTATAATGGCAAGTTCGGGCCCATTATCTCCAGATGTTAACTTGTCTGAAAAGAAAGGCTGAAGGTTTAAATCTTTAGCCGTATCTAATTGCAGGTTTTTGACTTCAGTTGATTTGAGGTCAGGTAGATGTTTGCTATTATTTATATTGTTATCTTGGAGGATGGGTTGCATTGCATAAAATAGTTTATTAACAAATACTAATATTATCATCATATAGATGTAAGTTAAACTACACATTTTTTCCAAGTGTTGTACAATTCACAGGTTTGGAGTTTAGTGGTTAGTTTTTAGACTACTATTGAGATTTACAATCTTATCCATATATTTAAAATACTATAATTGTTTGGAGTAACTATATGCCTTGGAATGAACCAGGTGGTGATAAAGATCCTTGGAACAAAGGTAAGTCAAGTGATAGTTCGAAAGGAAAGCCTAGTGGCAAACCTACAGGAAATGCCACAGACAACATCGAAGATATTACGCGTAAAATGAACGAGAAAATCAGTGGCTTGTTCGGTAATAAAAAATCAGGGTCAGGTGCTGGACGTGGTGGGCCAAGTACTGCTGCTTTAGGAATGATTGGTGTTGCATTACTAGCCGCATGGTTAGCCACTGGTTTTTATACTATAGATGCAGCAGAAAATGGTGTTGAATTCCGCTTTGGGGCGTTTAATAAAATTACTGATCCCGGCTTGCATTGGAAGTTTCCGCGTCCTATAGATACAGTGGAAAAAGTCAATGTTGATAAGCAAAGAAAAGTAGAAGATCGCATGCATATGCTGACACAAGATGAAAATATCATTGATCTTTCGGTAACAGCTCATTACAAAATAAAAAGCATTAAAGACTATCTTTTTAATGTTTACCTTCCTGATTTAGAATCCAATCAAGTGAGAGGGACTATTTTTCAGGTTATGCGTAGTGCATTAAGAGAAGTAGCGGGCAGAAATACGCTGGACTCAATTTTAACTGAAAATCGTTCATCTATTGGCTTGGAAACACTTGAAGGAATGCAAACAGTTTTGGATAAATATGGTTCAGGACTTGAGGTAATTAAAGTTAACCTTGATGATGCGGCTGTACCAAAAGAAGTTAAACAAGCCTTTGATGATGTGAATAAGGCGCAGGAAGATTTAGTGCGTTATAAACATGAAGCTGAAGCCTATGCGGAGGCAGTTGTTCCTGTTGCAGAAGGTAAAGCCTCTCGTTTAACGGAAGCCGCGCAAGCGTATAAAAGTCAGGTGATTTCTAAGGCAGAAGGTGATGCTTCACGTTTTTCCCAGTTAATGACTGAGTATCAAAAAGCACCAGAAGTAACCCGTAATCGTCTTTACCTAGAAACAATAGAAGAAGTTTATGAAAACTCTACTAAAGTGATGGTTGATACGAAGTCAGGTAATAATTTACTTTACTTGCCTTTGAATCAATTAGGCGATAAATCGGGAGCAGATAAAAAGCAGACTGACTTTAATCCTGTTACCAGTGGTGCGGTGGAAGCATTGCGAAATCAAAGAGCACAACAGCAACAACAGCTACGTAATAGTACGCGAAGTGGCACAAGGCAGGGACGTTAAATGAAAAATATACTCATAATTATTGTTGCAATAGTCGCAGTATTTTTTGCTACATTTACCTATACAGTGGATGAGCGTGAGACAGCGATTAAATTAAAATTTAATGAAATTGTTGAAACGGATATTAAGCCGGGGTTACATTTTAAAATTCCGATGATGAATAATATCAAGAAGTTTCCTACTTTGATTTTAACCTTAGATGCTAAACCAGATGACTTTTTGACAAACAAAAAGAAATCATTGGTTGTGGATTTTTTTGTGAAATGGCGAATTTCAAATGTGAGTGACTTTTATCGTGCTACACAGGGCAATATTGGTCGTGCTCAAAATCGTCTTGAAAGTATTATGAAAGATGGTTTGAGAAATGAATTTAGTACACGAACTATACATGAAGCTATCACAGGAGAGCGTGGTGAAATTATGGACGCAATGCGTGATAAAGCTGCTGAGACTGCTTTAAAACTAGGTATTGAGATCGTCGATACGCGCGTGAGTCAGATCGACTTTCCACCTACAGCGAGTTTATCTGTTTATGCTCGAATGGAGTCTGAACGTGTTCGAGTTGCTCAAGAGTTCCGCTCTAAAGGTAAAGCTGCTGGTGAAAAAATTCGTGCAATAGCTGATCGTGAAGCCACTATTATTGAAGCAAATGCTTATCGTGATGCTGAGAAACTTCGTGGTGAAGGTGATGCTAAATCTGCGAATATCTATGCGGGAGCCTTTCAGAAAGATACTGAGTTTTATGCGTTCTACCGTAGTTTAAGTGCTTATCGTAAGTCATTAGGTAAAAATGGTGATATTATGGTTGTAGAGCCTGATGCTGATTTCTTTAAGTACTTTAAGAATCAGAACGGTCAGTAGTCTTGTGGATGATATTGGCAGCTTTTAAGGGTAAAGGTTAAGGTAATTCGTGAATTGGCATGACTTACTTACGGCTGTTGCTTTATTATTAATCCTTGAAGGGTTATTGCCGTTTATTAGTCCAGATAGCATTAAAAAAGTATACAAGACTATGGTTGAAACTCCAGAAAGTTCCTTGCGTATGTTTGGATTGGCAAGTATTGTTGCTGGTCTTGTATTACTTTATCTTAGCTAATTTAATCTAATAATCCTCCCATAATTTATGAAATCACTCGCTAAAAAGTCTTTGCTATGAATACGTGGTTACTTCCTGATGGTATTAACGAATCTTTGCCTGATGATGCTGAGAAGTTAGAGTCTCTGCGTCGTCAGTTGGTTGATTTATATGCAAGTTGGGGCTATCGCCTCGTTATGCCTCCTCTGGTTGAGTATTTAGAGTCTTTACGTGTTGGTATGGGTACTCAGTTAGATTTACAGACATTCAAGATAACAGATCAACTTACTGGACGTATGATGGGTGTACGTGCTGACATCACCCCCCAAGTTGCGAGAATGGATGCGCACCGCCTATCTAAAGGCGATAGTAATGCACCTGTAAACCGCTTGTGTTATATCGGTACTGTACTTAGGACACGAAGTGTTCAGCAGGGTGGTTCACGTTCACCCGTTCAAGTGGGTGCTGAAATCTTTGGGCACGAAGGTGTTGAAAGTGATTTCGAAATTATCTCTTTGATGTTAGAAACTTTACAAAGTGTTGATGTAACTGGCTCAGTCCTTGATCTAGGGCATGTACGTGTTGTTAGTGGTTTAGTGGAAAATATTGGTTTGGATCAACAACAGCAAGATGAATACTTTGGTATGCTTGCTAGAAAGTCTATTCCGGAAATTGATAGATGGTTAGAGAATCAAAATCTAATGCAAGCTGAAGTAGAAGTGCTATCTCAATTGCCGCGCCTTAATGGTGGTATTGAAATTCTTCAGCAAGCTAGAGAAATATTAAAAGATGCAGATCAATCTGTACTTGATGCAGTTGACCATTTAGGAATGATTTGTCAACTTATTGAATCATATTTCCCAAAGGTTAAAATTCATATAGATCTTTCTGAAATGCGTGGTTATGCCTATCATACGGGAATTATTTTCTCCGTATACTTATCTGGTAGAGGTGACTCTATCGCACAAGGTGGACGCTATGATGGCATCGGAGAAGCCTTTGGTAATCACCGACCAGCGATTGGGTTTAGTACAGATTTACGAACCTTAGCTAGTTTTATTGAAGAGAGAAAAACCACAAGAAAAAATTATATCTTGGCACCTTATGCATTAGATAAAGAGTTGGATGAACTGATTAATACATTACGCAAAGAAGGTGCTAATGTCATCAGGCAGTTGGATAAGGACTCGGGATTTACAGCCGTACAATACGGTTGTAGTCAGACAATTGAAAAGCATGGTGATGCTTGGGTTGTTGTAGATTTATAGCATGGTCAATTCGTAAATAAATTAAATAGTCAGTTGAACATTTATCAGAAGGAAATCTGAGATGGGAAGGAACGTAGTAATACTTGGAACCCAATGGGGTGACGAAGGAAAAGGAAAGGTAGTTGATCTTTTAACAGAAGAAGCGTCAGCCGTAGTGCGTTTTCAAGGTGGTCACAATGCGGGACATACTTTGGTTATCGATGGCAAGAAAACCGTTTTACATCTGATTCCATCTGGGGTGTTACGTGATGGCGTAGAGTGTATTATTGGCAATGGTGTGGTACTTGCACCTGATGCACTTCTTGAAGAGCTAGAAATGCTTGAAAAAGAAGGTGTTCCAGCTGCCGATCGCTTAAAGTTATCTGAAGCTTGCCAGTTAATACTTCCTTATCATGTTGCTTTAGATGCTGCGCGTGAAGTTGCTCGTGGTAATAAAGCGATTGGTACAACAGGTCGTGGTATTGGTCCTGCTTACGAAGATAAAATCTCGCGTCGTGGTTTGCGTTTAGGTGATATGTTGAACACTGAGCGCTTCACCGAAAAACTGAAAGAAGTGATGGAATATCACAACTTTGCGTTAAAGAACTACTTTAAAGCAGAAGAAGTTAGTTATGAAAAAGTGCTAGAAGAAAGCCTTATCATGGCTGAAAAATTACGCCCGATGATTATTGATGTACCGCACACCTTGCACAAGTTACGCAAGACAGGAAAAAATATCATGTTTGAAGGTGCACAAGGTACCTTACTCGATATAGATCATGGTACTTACCCCTATGTAACCTCTTCAAGTACCACTGCAGGTGGTGTTTGTACAGGTGCTGGTGTTGGTCCAAACGACTTGGATTATATTCTAGGTATCACAAAAGCTTACACAACTCGCGTAGGATCTGGACCTTTCCCAACAGAACTATTTGATGATGTGGGGGCTCATATTGCTGAAGTCGGACATGAGCAAGGCGCTACAACAGGTCGCGATAGACGTTGTGGGTGGCTTGATGCTGTAGCACTACGTCGTGCCATGCAAATTAATAGTATCACCGGTATTTGTGTGACAAAACTTGATGTCTTAGATGAAGTTGAAACCATAAAAATTTGTACTGGATATGAATTAGATGGTGTTGAAATGGAAGTTCCACCAATAAACACTACTGACTTCGCGAGATGTAAGCCGATTTATGAAGAGCACGCAGGTTGGATGAGCAAGACCTTTGGTGTTACTGAGTATGATGAGTTACCAGAAAAGGCAAAGGTCTATTTAAAACGTATGGAAGCGTTGCTTGATACACCTATTGATATAATTTCTACGGGTCCTGATAGAGATCACACGATGATACTCAGAAATCCATATGCTTCTTAAACAGTTTAATGCCCTCGGAAGAGGGCATTTTTAGTATGCGCCTAGATAAACTCCTTTCAAACTCTACTGCTTTTACTCGTTCCCAAGCCAAAATAGTCATAAGAAAAGGCAAGGTGAAAGTTGATGGTGAAGTTATCACCAATGCTGCACATCATATAAAAGAAGATGCGAATGTTGAATATATGGGTGTTTCAATCACAAAACCTCAACTTCGTTATTTGATGTATAACAAGCCTGCAGGTATTGTTTGTGCGAATAAAGATAATGACCACCAAACTATCTTCGATGCATTATTTGTGGCAAATTCAGATAAACTTCATGTGGCAGGACGTTTAGATATTGATACAACGGGACTTGTATTACTAACCGATGATGGTCAGTGGTTACACCGCATTACATCCCCAAAACACCAACATTATAAAATCTATTTGGTTGATCTACACGATGAAATTACTGACAAGCAAATCAGTATTCTAGAGGTGGGGGTTCAACTAAAAGATGAGAAAAATCGTTGCCTGCCAGCAGTAGTAGAAAAAATTGATAACAAGCAAATACGAATCAGTATAAGTGAAGGGAAATACCATCAAGTAAAACGCATGATGGCAGCCGTAGGAAATCACTTAGTTAAACTCCATCGCGAACAAATAGCTGATATAAAGCTGGATGAAAATCTTGAAGAAGGAAAGTGGCGGAACTTGACTGAAGCGGAGTTTGGTCGCTTTTAGTTCAGTTGTCTTTCTATCCTAAATCCCTCCAATTGTGTAAAAAGGGTGGGGGTGCCATATAAACACCATAAAAATATTTGACAGGTAGATTAAACTGGTGCAAAATCCGCGCCCACTTACAACGAGATTGCTTTGTATCTGCAGGTTCTCAATTAAATTTCAGGAGATATTAATGTTCATAAACTTAAAACAACAGAGAATTATTAACTAATCTCCCTTGCAATTATGCTGGGAGCTTAGTTTCTAAAAAATTAAGCATCACTCAGTAATTTGCATAACTGCTCATATCGGCAGCTCTGTGTGAACATTTAAAACCCTGAGTAGATGCAAATCCTCAGGGTTTTTTTATGCTCTGAAAAATGATTGCGAGAAAAAGGATTCGTAAATTACATAAACGAGTGAAAGAACCCTACTGGTTCACACTCCCAAACGTCGCATAGCGACAAGGAGATAGGTGTGCCTACAAGACTACACCGTAGAAGAAACCCCGTAGCCCATGCCGCCATCATGCGTAAGGGCGGGGCACATGAAAAAAGCCGTAAAGCAAAACGGCAGAAACAGAAAAGCGTGCTACGCAAGGAGGTTTCTAGATTAATGACCACGGGTAGTGGTCATTTTTTTGTTTGGGTTTTATGTTTTAGAAGAATTTGTTTGAGTCCGTCGGGATTAGCTTCCTGTCGGTCGCTGGTCTCGCTATCGCTCGGCTCGAACATTTGAGAACTTATCTCTTCTGTTCGTTAATTATAAAAAAAGCTCATGAGAAGAATGCTGTTTGAATCCGTCGGGATTAGCTCCCTATCGGTCGCTGGTCTCGCTGTCGCTCGGCTCGAACATTTGAGAACTTATCTCTTCTGTTCGTTAAACATAAAAAAAGCCCACCAGAAAAACGCTGGTGGGCTTTTTTTATGTTTGGCGGAAGAGGAGGGATTCGAACCCTCGGTACGGATAAACGTACACACACTTTCCAAGCGTGCTCCATAGGCCTCTCGGACACTCTTCCTAATTTGATTGCGCGGGGGAAGCGAGATTCTAACGGATTAAATGCTTAAAAAATAGGGGGTGTCATTCATTATGGTATAAATTTTATTTTTTTACTAACAACCAAGCACTTATGGCGCCTGCGATTCCACCTAAAAGATGTCCTTCCCAAGAAACACCTGTTTGCCAAGGTAATATTCCACTGAGTAGGGTTGTGCCATAAAATAGCAGGACGACTGCGCTGATTATCATTGGGATAGTGCGCTTTTCAAGTATTCCTGAAATGATTAAGAAGCTGGCTAAGCCGAAAATTAGCAAACTGGCACCGATGTGAATGGAGTCTCGTCCAAATATCCAGAGTAAAACACCACCGAGAATCGTAACGAATAGCACAACTTTGCGGCTATCTGCACGAGAACCTGCGAGTAGGGCGAGTAAAGTAACGAGTGGAAAAGTATTGCCGATGATATGTCCTAAATCAATGTGTAGGAATGTCATGCTGATTATGCCAAATAAGCCACTAAATGTGCGCGGTATTAGGCCGAGTTGCTCTAAGGGTAAGAATCGATCGAGCAGAAATATGAGCCAGATAGCAGTAATGAAAACGGCTATTGTAATGGCTTCTTCTTTTATTTTGTGTGCATGATTCATAACCCCAGTGTAGCTTTTTTGTTTTTAAATTACATCAATTATGCAAAAAAGGGGGGGGTGCCATTACAGTGATAATAGTGTGTTAACCAGTAAAGAGTATAGAGCGCTATACACTCTATACTCTCAGTGATACTCGATTCATTTGTAAATCTTAAGTTATGATTAAGAGTAGATTACAGATGAACTTATTGACAAGAAACGAGATAATCCGTTGTGCAAGAACAAGATGCACCGTTACTGTCTGTCCATGTTTCAGTTGGCGCATAGCCGACATTTTCATCAACACACATAAATTGTAACTCGCTGACATCAACTCGGCTGTTGCGATTGTAAGTGGTTACAGCCCAGTTACCCTCTGTCTCATTATTAGCAACAATGCGATCTGCACATGCTGAGGTTAATGCGCCTTCTGTGTCAACGGTTACGCTAATACTGGTTGTTAATAAGAGGTCGCCGCTAGCAGGGTCTAGTGTTGATGAGGCAATGCCTACAAAGAAAGTGTCATAGTCTGAGTTAGCTTCAGTACACGTCCCTTTTCCTCGTGAGTAAATGGTGAAATTATTACCTTCACCGCGAATGATAGAACCTTTACTCAAACCAAATGAAATAGGTTGATTGCTTGTAAAACTAACACCAGCACGGTCGATAAAGTTACTGGGCTTGTTGGTAAGTCGAGATTCCCCGCCAACTAGTCCACGACCAATGTCAGCGCCATTACTGGTTGCGGTAAACACGCCATGATCATCTGCTCGGATATAATATCCTGTTAGGTCGGGAGGGTTTAGACCCTGTTCTGTGCGAAGGTCAATACCTTGGTCTCGGATTTGAGCCAGTGCGGTACTCATAATAGGATTGTTAATAATGGCTTCAGGTGTAGAGAAATCACCGGGAACAGATGCATCGAGTGGTGCAGGATCATCAGCATCATTAAAACCATCATTATCATCATCTAAATCAGTTGAATTTGGGTTGCCATCATTATCCGTATCAAGCGGTCTTGAATTGGCATCGATTGGATCCGTACCTTCTGTTGCTTCAATTTGGTCACTATAACCATCGTTATCATCATCACTATCACAAGCATCACCATCGCCATCACCGTCTGTATCCAGTTGAGATGGGTTATCAATTCCTGGGCAGTTATCTGGAGGAGTGCTATCACTGCCACCACCACAGGCTGTCAGTGTCATGGTTAATGCAACAGCTAATAATGCCGTGAGATTGTGTTCATTTAATGTTTTCATTTTTCTCCTTTTTAGTTAAAAAATTGAATAATTTTCTCTCGTGGGAAGCTCTCATTCAACTTTCTTTGTGTGTCCCTAGCTAACAAAATAGAAAGCTACTAGCCTGTTAATATTTGATCGGTTGACTTTATTGTGTCTTCAGGTGGATCCCTTTCTCTTGCTCGATAGAGAAATGAACGCTTAAGTTGCTGTGTTGTGTATTTTACGATACTTTTCCTTTTAAAAAACTAATTTGCTTTAATACCTTCCCATGTTCCGACACATCCATTGATATCTTCAAAGGTGCCTCTTGATGTTGATTCATCAATGATTCCAGTGAAGGTTGCAAATTGTTGTCCGCTGACAAAAGCAAAGCCACCTGTGACATCACCAGTAGATATGTTGCGTGTACCTGATACATCGAAAACACTACTGCCATTGCTGACACTACCCGTAATATCTGTTCCATTTGTGAGTGTGTAAGTACCTGAGGCATTTCCACAGATACTGGCTACAGTCGTCGAGATAACGGTGACATTGTAAGTGCCATCAAATGTATTTTGCGGTGGAGTAGAAGTAGCTAAAACAATCGGATTGGTTGCTTGGGATAGATCGGAAAGTTGATTTCTGCTGTCAATCGCTTGGATGCGATAACTGTAATTAGTATTGATGTCTAAATCTGTATCCGTAAAGGATGGGAATGAACTGGTAGATATTTGACTGCCATTACGGAAAATATTGTATCCAGAAATACCTTTGTCATCGGTTGATGCATTCCATTGTAATGCTATTGTCGTGTCGTCGATTGCTTGTGCGTTTAGCCCTGTTGGTGTGGTTGGTGGGTTGTCATTATTATCAGTAAAATCAGTAGAGATGGGTAGTTGATTAACACTCACGCCCTGTGCATTTCCATTGTTTTGATTAAACGTGATAGTGACTTTTTCGTCTTCTATGAGAACAATATTATTGTTTAAGAAGTTATCAAAACCAATATTATTAATATCGAAAGGTGTGGCTAATAAATCGACACCATTAGTAATATTTGCGTTAATCAGTTGCTGGGACACGATGCCTTCGATTTCAGTTTCAATCGCATTGATTTCAGCGAGGCTAGGTAGGTCGGTAATGGCTCCCGCTTTTTCAAACTCAGCGTCAATATCTAAAGACTGGGTTGCAAACCAGTTTCTGATAATAAGATCGGTGAAAGGGTGAATATTTCGGGTAATTTCATTTGTCGCATCAGTATGCGCAATACTGTAGAAAAACTCGCTCGTCTCTTTACCAGCGACAATAATAGCTCTGGCGCTTTGCTGCGGTTTTGTTCGTAGCAAGTAGATTTCACCATTAGTGGTTTCAATATTGAATTTACCATTTGCGTCAATTGCAGCTGTTTGCCTATCACCACTTGATGATTTAGCTTCTATGGTAGAGAGTGCTGTAATATTTGGGATTTTTGCTGTACCAATAATACCACCATCGCCTGTGGATTCACCGCTGCTGCTTGCTCCGCCACAGCCAGATAAAATTGATATTCCTATTGCGAGTGCAATGGGTTTAATTCTTAGTTGATCGATTATACTGTTACTTGATCTTCTCATTGTGAATCTCCATTCATAGTCTAATATTGTGTGAAGGATACTTTCCTAGCTTTCCTTGTCTGATTTGTTTTCAAAATAATAAATACCTAGACCGACACGTGTTTTGACGATGTCATTATCGTTAGTTGATTGAATTTCATAGTGCTTACTTTCGGCGAGTTTATTTCCTAGCCACTTATTAAGGTCTATTAATAACGCCGATGATTTCTGGGTGCTTATTTCCTGAAACTGTGCTGCAATTTCAGTGGGTACATTTTTGTAAACGAGCTGTCTTTGAAAACGTCCATCGTCTTTTCCATGTTCTAAATTGTGTACTGCACTGCTTAATAGGTCTGAAGTACAGGTAGAGAGAATATCGATTTTTTCTATTTCACCAGATTCTGGGATATACCCTTTCTGGTTTAAAAATATCTGTTCTGAGTTGATTTTTTTAGCTATCCCCAGACGTTCTAATTCATCAATAATTGCACCACGGGTAATATCACCACTGTAGCGAGAAACCAATGTGGCAAAGCTGTTGCCATCCCCTTTTATATTGAGTACCAACGGGTCTTTATTTTTGTCTAGAAATTCAGGGTCGTTTAACCATCCGTTAACGACCCTGATAGCCCTGTTTGGTGTCCCGCCCGATAAATCTGTGCTATTTCCTGTCTTGCTAAGGCGCACCACTTCTTTTCTATTTAGTCCTGTTAAAACCGCTACACGAGAGTAAGTCATCTTCTTATTCGGAATAGAGAAGTGCTTATAAGCAACATCCACATAAGCCTGTTTGGCTAGCGCTGTAAATGACGCATGCGAAACGTCGTTACGCATTAAAACCTTCACGAGTGGTTTTAATATGTGAATGACCGCTTTAGATAGAACTGTATGTAAAGATGTTGCCATTAATGGGATTATATTCCCGTTGGTGGAAATGTAAACAAATGGTTGAAAGGTAGTTTTCGAACTTGATCAGAGATTCTTAAGTACCGTACTGTTTCATTTCATTTGGGGTTGTTGCGCGGGTTTAATGTAATGCGCAATGTAAAAGTATGTGTTTATTTTGATGAATGCCTTCAAGCTAAAGTTTGAAGGCATATCTTAATTCAACACAGATCAGTGATAATACCAATAGTATCTATTGTAGTAATGTCTAGAAGGGTAATAATAACCACCGTTATAATACCCAGTAGCTTTTCTGCTTCCATTTTCCTTGCCGACGACCGTTCTTAAGTCTTCTTTAGGGTGAGGGTATTTATCTGGCTTCTCTTCTGCAACATGGGTTGTTTTAGCTGGGATATTATGTGTTGGGTATTCACTAGATCCCGCGCAGCCCGTGAGTATAAAAGCCGATAATAGTATAGAAAATATAGATTTCATCGTATTAGTTCCTCAAAGTAAAAGATTAATTCTTGCTAATTATTTACCAGCCCTTTAGAAGCCATCTAACATTACGGGCCGCACTGGTTGCCGCGCTAGCAGCATTAGCACCTTCAACAACAGCATCTGTATTTTGACGACGTTTCATATTTTCTAAACGTACTTCATCGGCAGCTAATGCTTGCTGACGTCTGTATTGTCTAGCTTCTGCTGTTGAGATTTGAGCGCCTGCTGCGCCTCTGTTTTTATTTAGGTAGGCTGAGTCTTGTCCAGCTGTTTTTGCTGAGCACCCTTGAAGTACGCCTAAAACGACAATGCTTGATAGTATCAATGTAACTTTTTTCATGTTTTCTCCCGAAAAATATTTGTTATTTAAAAAGTAATTTGTATAGAGTCACCATCAGTTACGCCTTTATAGGGATATAAGTAATGATTAACAATAAATGGGAATATAATCCCATTTATTGTTAATGGCAAGTTTAGTGCTGCTTAAATTTTGTACGCTTTATGATTTGTAGGGAAGAATTGAGGGAGTGCATCTTCCTTGTATCGACCTTCACTGTGTCTTGCTTCACAATCCACTGCGTACTTTTTTGGCTTTTGGTAAGCCTAAAAAAGCAAAAAAGGCGGGGGTGCCAATACATTTAATTTAACGAGAAAATAGCCCAACTAGATTAACCAGAACAGTTAACACGATCGAACCAATCAACATTGCTTTCCATGGAAAGAAGACTTTTACACGTGGTTGCTTGTCATCTTCATGTTGTTCTATGGCGCGTTTAGCATTCTCTTTGATCTTTTTTTGAATCTTTGCCGCAGCATTAGGAAATAGTATCGGTATCAGATTGACTAAAATTGTCAGCACGATTGAGCCAATAATTGAAACGAGTAGGAAGTTATTCATATTTATGGAGCCTTTCATATGATAGGAGCGCTTATGAATATAACATAGCTTATTGCTGAAGAAGCTTTAAGAGTATGCTTCTAATATATTCAAGAAAACCATATACTTTTAGTGGGTTCTAGTGCGCGGTCAAGTACACTAATTATCCAAAAACCCTCTACGCCTAACTTTAGGGTTTTCTGTTGTTGCTAATACGACGCTAGGTCTCGTTATTGGACGTGCTGGTTTAAAACGTCTTGCCATTACGCCAGCGCCAGGGTTGTAATTTGGTTTGCCCGTACGTGCAATCGGTCCAGTGGTGGCACAATTTCTCCACCAGCAACGGTTATTTTTCTTAAAGTACATTAAGCCTTGATACTTTGGTGCCTCATTGATTGATTGAGTTATGTATTCTTTAATGCCCCAGCTGCCAATATGGTTGTATTCACGTGGCGCTGAGAATGCGACAAATAGTTTTCCGCCAGCTTCTTTCCAGCCTTGTAAAAACTGATAATAGAGATTTGCCATGCGCTTGTCTTTATTCGCTTTAATCAAAATGGGATTGGTGCCTTCCTTTTTGGAATGCGTTTTATAAGCAACTAAATGCTGCCCACCTTCATAGGCTATCATATCGATACCGTAATGTTTTAAAACGGCAGATTGTCTTTTTATTACTTTCAGCGTGTTGGGTATTGAATATTTATTGCGCGGTGACTTTAGTAGTGCAAATAAATCATCAACACTTTTTACATTTTTTTGTGCTTTTTGATCAGCATGGAAGTAAGGAGCAATCGCTAATGCGTCTACATGTTTATAAGCTTCTTGGTAACCAAGTAGCATATGCGTCATTGGTACATTGGTTGCCATGCCACCCATAACCCTTACAAGGCGCTGGGTATTACCAAATTCTCTTTCCCAAATTTTAAAAATCTCTACGCTTCGACGTGAATAATATTTAAAGCCAGCATAGGTACGATTAGCATCTAAGCCTTGGTGAACGCCTTGATCTTTTACAAAATGTGCCTGTGTGAATAAACCATTCCAAGCTTCATTAGTGTATTCAATATAGCTTTTTAAAGTGGGTTTGAGGTGTGTTTTAACATAGCGAGCCGTTTGTAAGACAAAGTCATCATTGGCACGATGCGGTAGGCTAAACCAAGGGTCAGCGTCTATCAGGTTAGCTAATTCCACCATGACTTCGAGTGGTGCGCCACGAACACCTTCTTTACCACCCCATGTTGCATCTGTCATTTTTGGGCGTTGATCCCACTTTGAAAGATTGTTACGTGTAATGCCTGCCATATTCATAAAACGAATGACACGAAAGTCCTTCATGAAATTTACATAGTCTGGGTTAAAAAGTACTTTAGGATGATGTGACGTAAACTTCAAAAATGGCTTAGCGCCGCATTGGCTATTAAATTTTATCCACTTAGTTGGAGCATCTTTACAGATGCCGCCCGGCATAATGACACGAATATCACGTAAGTAATTCTTCTTATCGCTTTCCGTAATCGTTAATGTAGCCGTAATTCGACGCTCGTGATTCGGTCTTAATTGAATAAGGTCTTTACCATAATAACTACGCAGAAGACGTATATCTCCGCCATATTTGATTTTTCCATGACCTTTATAAAGGACGGTATAGATCCCACGTGGGAGTGTTTTAGCAGGTAGGTTGTTGATAAAGCGAGTGCCAGCTTGACCGCCATTTAAATTTGATGGCCAGCCATCACTATCATATTGAATATTGCCCTTCGTTAACCATGGGCGAGCTTCATCGAAAGGTGTGGCAAGTTTGAAGAGATCAACAAATGGCACGCTTGAATTAATATCCATGACTTCATTAGTATTTATTCCAAGAGGCGAAAGACGATTCTCAACTGCATGAGCAGAAAGTGAAACAAGGATGACGAGCAGGCAAACTGCTTGTTTGATTAATTTCATAAGGAATGGGTCTGCTTTCTTTTTATTATTAATGGGCTCATTATAGTTAGTCTCGACTTAATCCAGACTTAACCTAACTGCAATTATCAAAAAAAGGCGGGGGTGCCATTGATGCTGACTGGCTTGTAATAATGGTATTTGACTCTATAGTTAACTATAGGGTTATAGTGGTCGGTATGGAGGCATTTAAATGAGAATTGGTGAGTTATCAAAAAGTACAGGATTTCAAGTTGAGACGTTACGCTATTATGAAACGCAGGGTTTACTCAATCCTGTTTCAAGAAGTGAGTCGGGTTATCGCTTATATAATAAAGAGTCACTCAAACAGCTGAATTTTATAAAAAAAGCAAAGTCGGTGGGCTTTTCGCTGAAGGAGATTACGGAGCTTCTCACTCTACGTGTTGAGCGTGATCAACATAGCTGTGGTGATGTGAAGACTATAGCTGAGCAGAAACTAGAGCAAATCGAGAAGAAAATAAGTGAACTGCAAAGCATGCATGATGCTTTACAAAAAGTCGTTAATGTCTGCTGTGGTGGTTTGGAACCAGCGACATCGTGCACCATTTTAAATGCTTTGGATGCTGATAATGACTGATTTTCTTGATAACTTATTAACAATAGCGCTAGAAGCCGCGCCGTGGTTAGTATTAGGTTTAGCCATTGGTGGTTTGATAAAATCCTTTATTCCGACCACATTTTTACAAAAACACCTCAGTGGAAATGGTTTTTTGGCCATCGTTAAAGCGGCATTATTTGGTGCGCCTTTGCCGCTCTGTTCCTGTGGGGTTATTCCTGCTGCATTAGGGCTTCGTCGTGCAGGTGCATCCAAATCAGCGACAGTTTCCTTTTTAGTATCAACGCCTGAAACAGGTATTGATTCAGTATCAATTTCATACGCATTGCTAGGACCTTTTATGGCAATTGTTCGTCCTATTGCTGCGATTGTTTCTGCGATTGTAGCAGGGCTTTTGGTGGGAAGAAGTGAGAGTAATCTTACTAATATGAAATCCACCGATAGAGGAAAAGGAGTAGCGAGTTGTTGCTCAACTAAAGTAGAGACTGAAGCTGTTGATAGTTGCTGTGCAACTTCAGATCATCAGCATGAGACGCATAACGAAATAAACACGAAGCAAAAAAGTATCGTGCAAAAAGCATGGGCAGGTATTGTTTATTCATTCACAGAGCTATTGGATAATGTCCTATTTTGGATGGTAATAGGCTTAATCTTTGCGGCACTAGTGAAAACATTTGTGCCCGTAACGTTTCTAGCCCAATGGGGTAGTGGCTTGCCAGCCATGTTGATCATGCTGCTAATCGGTATTCCTATGTATGTCTGCGCGACGGCATCCACACCCATTGCCGCAGGTTTATTATTAGCAGGTGTATCACCGGGAACAGCGATGGTATTTTTAATGGCAGGGCCAGCGACGAATATTTCTACCTTGGGGATTATTGGCAAAGAGCTAGGAAGACGATCACTGATAGCCTACCTATCTGGGGTAGGCGTGGTGGCATTGCTTACAGGAGTTATTGTTGATTATGCCGTTAATATATTAAGTATTGATGTGCAGGCACAAATCTCTCATAGCCATGGAATTGTGCCGCCTATCATAGCTTGGGCTGCATTATTGTTATTGATTGGGGTAATTGCTTATTTGAACCTTAAGAAGAGAGTCCCATAAGGTTGTTTAGCAATCTTGTAAAAAGGGTGGGGGTGCCATTTTTATAAAAAGTATGTGTAGCAATATTAACCACTACTTCTATTACAGCACTTTTCTTAAGGTCTCATTTTTAGTATTCAGGCATTCATTGTTTAGATCGGTATAAGAATTTTATACTTCCTGTAAATTCGCGTAGCTTAAAACTAACCATTTGCTACCTTCATTATCAAAGTTCACTTGCACGCGCGCATGGCTTCCTGCGCCTTCTACATCGGTAATGGTGCCTTCGCCAAACTTAATATGGGACACGCGTTGTCCAATTGACATGCCGGTTTCATTTGTTTGTACGGCAGGTCTTGGCTTTACTTCGCGTTCGTAGTTTGATTGCCATGTTTTTACTTTGGGCCGTATTTCTTCAATGAGAGAGTCTGGTATTTCATTTAAGAATCGTGAAGGTACGCCGTAGAGAGTATTTCCGTAGAGTCTTCGTTGCTCTGCATAACTCATAACCAGTTGTTTTTCGGCGCGTGTTATCCCGACATAGCAAAGACGGCGTTCTTCTTCCATTCGCCCGGGTTCTTCTTTTGACATTTGGTGCGGGAATAGTCCTTCTTCTAAACCAACTAAAAAGACTAGTGGGAATTCCAATCCTTTGGCAGAATGCAGTGTCATCAGTTGGACGCAGTCATCGCCTACGTCGCCTTGTCCTTCGCCTGCCTCTAATGAGGCGTGTGCGAGGAAGGCGGTGAGAAAATCCATGTCTTGATGTTCTTCTTCAGGTTTGTAGGTAAAGCCCTGCGCAGCTGAGATGAGTTCGTTGAGGTTTTCAATGCGTGCTTGTCCAGCATCCCCTTTTTCTTTCTTTTTGTAGTGGTCTTTTAGTTTAGAGGCTTCGATAACATAATCAACTTGTTCATCTAAGGGTAAATTATCAATGTCTTTTGCCATATTGTTAATTAATTCAATAAAGCCCGAGATTGCCGTTGCAGCACGTGGTGTGAATACAGAATGCTCCAGAAGCGTATTGGCAGATTGCCACATGGGTGTGCCTGTGTTGCGGGCATTTTCACGAATTATATCAACTGTTTTATTGCCAATGCCACGGGTCGGCTGGTTAATGACACGCTCAAAAGAAGGGTCATCTTGACGGTTTGAGCTTAGGCGTAAATAGGCGAGGGCATCTTTGATTTCCGCACGCTCGAAGAAGCGTTGCCCACCGTAAACACGATAGGTAATATTATTTTCATTGAGGATGCTTTCAAAAACGCGTGATTGTGCGTTGGAGCGATAGAGTATTGCGATATCTTGGTGTGAATTTCCATGGCTTACCCATTGTTGAATGCGGGAGGCGACATAAGTGGCTTCATCGATTTCATTGTAAGCTGCATAAAGGTGGATCTTTTCGCCATCCCCATCAGCTGTCCACAGGTTTTTTCCTAAACGTCCTTCGTTATTATCAATAACTGCATTTGCAGCGCTGAGTATATTACCGCTGGAACGATAGTTTTGCTCTAATTTGGTGGTTAGGGCGGTTGGGAAATCACGAGAGAAGTTTTGAATGTGTTCTATTTTTGCACCACGCCAGCCATAGATGGATTGGTCATCGTCACCGACAACAAAAGGGGGGATATTATTTCCTGCAAGTAAACGTACCCATGCATATTGTAATGAGTTGGTGTCTTGAAACTCATCTACCAAAATATGCTGGAAACGTTTCTGGTAATGATCTAATAGATTGGCGTTGTCACGTAAGAGTTCTAAAGAGCGTAATAGAAGCTCTGCAAAATCTACGACTCCTGCGCGCTGGCAGGTTTCTTCGTAGAGTGTATAAACCTCCACTAACTGACGTGTGGTGAGGTCGCCTTTGTCATCTATAGATTGTGGGCGGATGCCTTCATCTTTTTGTTTATTAATAAACCATTGGGATTGTTTGGCAGGATAAAGTTTTTCATCTAATTGTAGTTCGCGCATGACGCGTTTAACTAAACGAAGTTGGTCGTCGGAGTCAAGTATTTGAAAATTCTGTGATAATTTGGCTTCTTGCCAGTGTCGACGTAACAAGCGATGAGATAAGCCATGAAATGTACCAACCCACATACCACCAACGGGTGAACTTAGGAGTCCTTCAATTCGTCCGCGCATCTCAGCGGCAGCTTTATTAGTGAAGGTAACCGCAAGAATTGCAAAGGGTGAAACGTGCATTACTTGGATTAACCAAGCGATGCGGTGAACTAAAACGCGCGTCTTGCCACTGCCTGCGCCGGCCAATATGAGTTGTGGAATAGAGCCTGCAGAAACGGCCTCTCGCTGGGGTTTGTTTAGTTCGTCTAAAATATGTGATACATCCATAAATGCATTGTAATGCATTAAAAAATAATTGGCTTATATTTCCTCTTGGAATTTAGATCTTTTGTGGATAGTATTTACTTGATTTTTTGATATAAGAATAAAGATATATGTTTCATATAGTTTCATGGGTGCGTGAATTAAGACGTGTTCAGTGGTTTAGCGTGAGTATAAAGTTACTGGTCATCTCTTTGATGTTGTTAGGAGTGTGGGTGGCGACTCGTAAACTTGATTTTCCGCCAGGTGTGAAGATTAATGATAAAGTCATCCACGTTTTTGTGTTCTTTTGTTTTGCTTTATTAATGGATTTAACATCATCACGAAAGCCCTTTTGGTTATGGAAGGGCTTACCTTTATTGAGCTATGGTTTGTTAATTGAGGTGTTTCAGTTTTTTACACCAAATAGAAATTTTTCGTTATTGGATTTATTTGCAGACTTTTTTGGTATTTTTTTATACACTTTTTTAAAATATCTACTATATTTGTTTGTGGTAAATCGCGTTAATAATTAGCATGCATATCTAACTAATTGTTTTCTAATATTTAGAGGTGACTATGCTTGTTTTCACTATAGGGGAGTGCTAGACTTTGCCACCCTTATGAAGGGTCAACGATTGATGAAGAAAGAAAAGCCAGCGACCACAGGTATTTTTCAGATAGGAGCCGGAAATATGTTAGCTTCTATGGTGATTGCAGGCTTTTTCTTAGGCTATCTTGTTGATCAGTGGTTGGATAAAACCCCAATTTTCATGCTTTCTTTTGGTGCGTTAGGTTTAGTAGGCGGAATGAAGAGAGTTCATGAGTTGTTAACTTATGAAAACAAGAATAATGAGCGGGATGGTGAGACGCTTAACTTAGATAAAACAGATGGTGGAAGTAGTAAAAGTGAGTAGGTCTATTCTAGCTGAAGTAGTTACTCAAAATGTACGCAAAACAAGAGTTGTGCAATTAATAGTTATTTGTTTGGCGGCAGTATTTTTTTATTTACGTTCATTAGATGAAGCTTATGCTGCTCTTTATGGTGGTTTTATAAGTTTTTTTTTGATCTGGACTTTGAGCTGGACAATGATTAAAGCATCAGAAATTGCTCGTACTGATGCTAAAAAAGGAATTATGGTTGCTTACATAAGTGCTGTTGTTCGCTTTGTTTTTATATTGGTATTTTTTGCTGTTGGGATAGGTGTTTTGGGTTTAGAGCCTTTGCCTTTAGTTTTGACAGCTATAATTGTATGGTTAATAGGCACTATTTTACCTGGTGTGTTGGGTAAGTAGAGTTGAAAGTGATTGTGAAGCTATACAGATTCATGAATTTAAATTTAGTGTTAGAGGTATTAACGTGAGTGCAGCGGAGAAATCTTCTGGTAGTACAGTTGAATATATTCAACATCACCTGACTAATTTACATACTGGCGAAGGTTTTTGGACTTTTAATTGGGATACGATTATTATTAGTATCCTATTAGGTGTTTTCATGCTTTGGATGGCGCATAAAGTGAAAAAGAACTTGGTGGCTGGTGTTCCAGGTCCTTTTCAAAACTTTATTGAAATGATTTTGGAATTTGTTGGAACTCAGGTTAAAGATTCTTTTCCTGGTCATAATCCTTTAATCGCACCTTTGGCTTTGACCATATTTTTGTGGGTATGGTTAATGAATTTCATGGATTTAATCCCGGTTGATTTGTTACCATCGATTGCCCAAGGTATTGGTATACCTTATCTTAAAATTGTTCCAACAACCGATTTAAGTACACCGATGGCGATGGCTCTGACCGTCTTTGCTTTGAGTACATACTACAATATTAAGGTTAAAGGCTTGTTGGGTTATGGAAAAATGTTCTTGTTCCACCCGTTTGGTAAGTTTGCGGTTCCTGCAAACATTGTAATGACAACGATAGAAGAGTTAGCTAAACCGTTAAGCCTTGGCTTACGTTTGTTTGGAAATATGTTTGCTGGAGAGTTGGTGTTCTTGCTCATTGCTTTGTTAACGTTAGGCGCAACTTTTAGTGCTGGTTTGTTGATATGGTTCCCATTGCAAGTTGTATTGGATCTTGCTTGGTTAATTTTTCATATTCTTGTTATTACATTGCAAGCATTTATCTTTATGGTGCTAACAATTGTGTATTTGGGTATGGCGCATACAAGCGCTGATGAACACTAGTTTTTTTGATTGAATTTTTTATTTTAATTTTTTAGATTTATATTCTTAGGAGAAGTAATAATGACACCTGATATGATTGCTCAGATTTATGCCTACACTGCGGTTGGCGTTGGTGTAATCCTTGCAGCTGCTGGCCTTGGTTCAGCAATTGGATGGGGCTTGATATGTGCGAAAACGTTAGAAGGTATTGCACGTCAACCAGAAATGCGTCCTCAATTGATGACTAATATGTTTATCTTTGCTGGTTTGATGGAGTCTTTTCCTTTCATAATCTTGGCATTCTCAATGTGGTTCTTGTTTGCTAACCCGTTTGTTGGCGCACTTGATGCTGCTATTAAGGCTCTTGGATAGTAATTACGATTACTTGATTGTCCCTGTATGGGATTTTAAGCTTAATAAGAGGTATATGTCGTGAGTATAACAGTCACATTAATAGCTCAGGTGTTCGCATTTACTTTACTGATTTGGTTGGTAAATAAGTATATGTGGGGTCCGGTGTCGGAAGTTTTGGAAGCTCGTCGCACTAAGATTGCAGATGGGCTTGCAGCTTCTGAAAAAGGTCTTGCTGATATGGAGCGAGCTGAAGATCGAGCTAAAGAAGTTTTGAAAAAGGCGAAAGTTCAGGCTGCAGAAATCATTGTGCAAGCAAAGGCACGTGATAGTCAGATGGTTGAAGATGCTAAAGTCAAAGCTGTTGAAGAAGCTGCTCGTGTTAAGTCTGCAGCTGATGCTGAGCTTGAGCAAGAAATTAACCGCGCTAAAGATGGTTTGCGTTCTCAAGTGTCTTCGTTAGCAGTAGCGGGTGCGAGCAAAATTCTTGGAAAAGAAATTGATGCGAATACACATAAAGCCGCTCTTAAAAAACTAATTGAGCAGATATAGGAAGGCAGGAATATATTATGTCTGAATTAACTACAGCTGCTCGTCCTTACGCACGTGCTGTGTTTGAAACAGCCGAGAAGTCTGGGTCTTTGACTAAATGGTCTGAGTCTCTTGGGTTTATGGGTGCTATTGCCAGTAATGATAATGTTGTGGATTTACTAGCTAAACCAGAAATGGCCAAGCAAGCTGGCGCAGAAGCTTTTATTAAGATCTGTGATGGTAAGTTAGATGATCAAGCACAAAACCTAGTCAAAACGTTGGCGGAGAATGATCGTTTATCCTTGTTGCCTGAAATGAGTGTGCTTTTTGAAGTACTTAAAGATGAGGCGGAAGGATCTGTTGAAGCAACCGTTACAACGGCTAAAAAACTAACTAAGTCTGAAGAAGAGGAAATGTCTTTAGCACTTAAGAAACGTTTGGGACGTGATGTTAAATTAAATGTCAGTATTGATGAGACTCTACTAGGTGGGGCGATTATTAAAACTGGCGACTTGGTGATTGATGGTTCGCTCAAAGCTCGTTTGAATAAAATGACAGCTCAGATTGCTAACTAAGAACTCTCATTAAGAACTCTATTTAAAAAAGGTATAAGGTATATAGGTATGCAACTTAACCCCACAGAAATCAGTGATCTGATTAAAAAGCGTATAGAAAGCTTTGATACAGGTACTGAGGCACAGACAGAAGGAACAATCGTTTCTATAATGGATGGTATTGTTCGAATCCATGGTTTATCAGACGTGATGTCAGGTGAGATGATTGAATTCTCAAATGGTGCTTACGGTTTGGCATTGAACTTAGAGCGTGATTCAGTAGGCGCAGTGGTTCTTGGTGATTATAAAGGCATCACCGAAGGTGATACAGCTAAGTGTACAGGACGTATTTTAGATGTTCCTGTTGGTCCAGAGCTAATGGGTCGTGTTGTAGATGCGCTTGGTGCGCCAATTGATGGCAAAGGTCCAGTTGAAACCTCTTCAATGAATCCTATTGAGCGTCAAGCTCCGGGTGTAATTGAACGTCAATCAGTTAATGAGCCAATGGAAACAGGTATCAAAGCTCTTGATTCCATGGTTCCTGTAGGTCGCGGTCAACGTGAGTTGATCATTGGTGACCGCCAGACGGGTAAGACTGCAGTTGCAATCGATGCCATTATTAATCAGAAAGGTAAAGGCGTTAAGTGTATTTACGTTGCGATTGGTCAAAAAGCTTCATCGGTAGCGGGAGTTGTGCGTAAGTTAGAGGAGTTTGGTGCAATGGATTATACCATTGTGGTAGCTGCGAATGCTTCTGATCCTGCTTCTATGCAATATCTTGCTCCATATGCAGGTTGTGCAATGGGTGAGTACTTCCGTGATAATGGTGAAGATGCGTTAATTATTTATGATGACTTAACAAAGCAAGCTTGGGCATACCGCCAGGTTTCATTATTGTTACGTCGCCCCCCAGGTCGTGAAGCATATCCTGGTGATGTATTCTTCTTGCACTCTCGTCTTCTTGAGCGTTCATCTCGTGTTAACGCAGAATATGTTGAGCGTTATACAAACGGTAAAGTGAAAGGTAAAACAGGCTCTTTAACGGCTTATCCAATTATCGAAACTCAAGAGGGTGATGTGTCAGCATTTGTTCCTACTAACGTAATTTCAATTACGGATGGTCAAATCTTCTTAGATACAGACCTATTTAACTCGGGTAATCGTCCAGCGATTGACGCGGGTCTTTCTGTGTCACGTGTTGGTGGTGCTGCGCAGACTAAAATCATCAAGAAATTAGGCGGTGGTATTCGTTTGGATTTGGCTCAGTATCGTGAACTTGCAGCATTTTCCCAGTTTGCTTCAGACCTTGATGAGGGTACTAGGAAGCAGCTTGAACGTGGAGCGCGTGTAACGGCATTAATGACACAGAAACAATATTCACCGTTGAAAACAGGTGAGCTTGCATTTACTTTATTTGCAGCTAACGAAGGTTTTCTCGATGATGTAGACGTTAGTAAAGTAGGTGACTTTGAATCCGCAATGCTTTCTCATATTCGTTCAGAAAAAACAGACTTTCTTAACGATCTAAATAAGTCTGGCGACTATAATGATGATATAGCGGCTGAAATGAAAAGTGCGCTTGAAGACTTTAAATCCAAGGGGTCTTGGTAAGCATAGGAGTTAGCTATGGCAGGTCTTAAAGAAATACGGTCGCAAATTGGTAGTATTGAAAATACTAAGAAAATTACCAAGGCTATGGAAATGGTTGCTGCATCAAAAATGCGCAGAGCTCGGGAGCGAATGGATGCTTCCCGTCCTTATGCAAATAAAATGCAACAGGTGGTAAGTCATATGGCGAACGGTCATTTGGAATATCAACATACATTTATTAAGGAGCGTGAGTCAGTTAAGAGGGTTGGCTATATTATCATATCCTCTGATAGAGGTTTATGTGGCGGTCTAAATACGAATCTTTTCAAGAAGGCACTTCAAAGTATTGCCGACTGGAAAGAAAAAAATGTCGAAGTTGATATTGCTGTTTTTGGTACTAAAGCTTTAGGCTCATTTAAGAAATATGGTGTTGTTGCAGAAACAACTGGCTTAGGTGATAGACCAAGTATTAACGATATGCTTGGTACGATAAAAGTTATGTTAGATGCTTATGAAGAAGGTCGTATTGATCGCTTGTTCTTAGTTGAAAACGAGTTTGTGAATAGTATGACTCAGTCACCTAAAGTTACTCAAGTGGTTCCGATCGTTGCTTCAGAAGATGAAGAAATGAATTATCATTGGGATTATTTGTACGAGCCCGAGTCTAAAGTCGTTATTGATGCTTTGATGAAACGTTATATTGAGTCTTTAATATATCAAGGTGTGGTTGAAAATATTGCATGTGAGATGTCAGCACGAATGGTTGCAATGAAAAGTGCAACAGATAACGCAGGTGATATGATTGATAGGCTTAAACTTATATATAATAAGGCACGCCAAGCATCTATCACACAAGAAATTTCAGAGATTGTTTCAGGTGCAGCTGCTGTTGAATAGCTGCATATTTCAGACAATTAAGTAAATAGAATTTAATTTAAGGTAGAGGTACTACGATGAGTACTGGAAGTATTGTTCAAGTAATTGGTCCTGTAGTTGATGTTGAGTTTCCACGTGACGCAGTTCCAGCGATATATAATGCACTTACAGTGACAGATCATAATAATCTGACATTAGAGGTGCAAGCACAGTTAGGTGATGGAGTAGTTCGTACTATTGCCATGGGTGAGGCAGAAGGTCTTAAGCGTGGTATGGATACAGTCAATACTGGAGAGCCAATCAAAGTTCCCGTTGGTGAAGGTACGTTAGGACGTATCATGAATGTACTTGGTGAACCAGTTGATATGGCAGGTGATATCAAAGTTGATAAGCACATGCCTATTCATCGTGATCCACCCAGTTACGAAGAGTTATCGTCTACACTTGATATTCTTGAAACGGGTATCAAAGTAATTGATCTTGTTATGCCTATCGCTAAAGGTGGTAAAATTGGACTATTTGGTGGTGCTGGAGTTGGTAAAACAGTAACACTAATGGAATTAATCAATAATATCGCTACAGAGCATAGTGGTTTATCTGTTTTTGCTGGAGTGGGTGAACGAACTCGTGAAGGTAATGACTTTTATTATGAAATGGAAGAAGGTGGAGTACTAGATAAAGTAGCCCTTGTTTATGGTCAAATGAATGAGCCTCCTGGAGCACGTCTTCGTGTTGCGTTAACAGGTTTAACAATGGCAGAGCACTTTCGTGATGAAGGGCGTGATGTATTAATGTTTATCGATAATATTTATCGTTACACATTAGCAGGTACTGAGGTATCAGCACTACTAGGTCGTATGCCTTCAGCGGTTGGTTATCAGCCAACACTTGCTGAAGAAATGGGTGCTCTTCAGGAGCGAATTACTTCAACGAAGAAGGGTTCTATCACATCTTTCCAAGCAGTATACGTACCAGCAGATGACTTAACTGATCCATCTCCTGCTACAACATTTGCTCACTTAGATGCGACATTAGTACTATCTCGTAATATCGCTGAGCTTGGCATTTATCCTGCGGTTGATCCCTTAGATTCATCTTCACGTCAGCTAGATCCATTAGTTATTGGTGAAGAGCATTACGGAATTGCTCGTGGTGTTCAGGGGGTACTTCAACGTTACAAAGAGTTACAGGATATTATTGCAATTCTTGGTATGGATGAATTATCAGAAGAAGATAAGCAAACAGTTGCAAGAGCTCGCCGCATACAGCGTTTCTTATCACAACCATTCCATGTTGCTGAGGTATTTACTGGTGCGCCAGGTAAATATGTTTCATTATCAGATACGCTTTCAGGTTTTAAAGGAATCCTTGAGGGTGAATATGATCATTTACCTGAGCAGTCTTTCTACATGGTAGGCGGTATTGAAGAAGCTGTAGAGAAAGGTAGTAAGGAATCTTAAGGGATTAAGCTTTATGGCTATGACAATGCATTTAGATATAGTAAGCGCAGAAGAATCTTTGTTTTCTGGTGTTGTTCAGGAGCTATTTGCTCCTGGAGAAATGGGTGATTTAGGCATTATGCCTAGCCACACTCAGTTAATTACAACTTTAAAACCTGGGGAACTCCGCTATAAAACAGATGATGGGTTTGCTTCCATATTTGTTGCTGGAGGTGTTATGGAAGTCCAACCTTCGATCGTAACAGTATTAGCAGATACTGCGGTTCGCGCTGAAGATTTAGATGAGCAGGCTGCAAAAGAAGCTCAACAGCGCGCTGAAAATGCCTTGCAGGGGAAAGACCCAGAAGATATGGACTACGAGGCTGTGAAAGCAGAACTTGATGCAGCTAAAGCTCAGATAGAGATGATACATAGAATTGGAAATACTTTAAGGTAATATATTTTTCAATTTAAACTAGTGATGAAATATGCTAGTCGAGTGTTAGTTAGCTCTTTGTGGATTTAATAAATATGTTGTTTTTTTACCATTTGTTTTATTCCTTTTAATTTCTGAGTCTATTTGTGGGTATTTTTTATACTATAAATTTATTGTTTAACAATTTTTTTTGAGTATTTCCCATAAGAAACACGTGTTTATAGTAACTTTTATAAGAAAAACCAAAATAAATGTTGTTTTTTTACCATTTATTTTGAATGTAGACAGAATTAAGTCTATAATCAATCTGCGGATATACATATAAGTATGAGCATTTTATGCTAAATGCATCATTTTAAAAATTTTATAACTAACAACGTAGTAAAGGATGTACAAATTATGAAGATTAAACATCAACTCTCTATTGCAACATTATTAATGGCAGGTGTTTTTGTCACGGGTTGTTCACAACAGTCAATGGACGGTGGTTCACAGGTAGCTGGTGGTTCACAGTCACAAATCGAAGGTGGTTCACAGGTTTCAGGTTCTCAACAGCAAGTTGAAGAGGCAGCACCAGTAGTTGTGGCTACACCTAGACCTGCACCAGTACGTCGTGCACCTGCACCAGTACGTCGTGCACCTGCACCAGTACGTCGCGCACCAGTACGTCGTCATAACCCATGGTTACACACGCATCCAGCGATTCCTCGTTGTACTAAGTCAGTTCGTCACTCACATAAGTATAACAAGCGTATGGCTCGTCACTCTCATAAGTATAGCTGTAACAGACCTGTAAGAAGACATCAACAGGTTAAGAGAACAGCTCCACCAGTAGATGTTTATGCATTACAGCGTAAGCTTAAGGCTAAGGGTTACTACAAAGGTCCTATCGATGGTATCGTTGGTCCAGGTACACGTAGTGCACTACAGCGTTTCATGAAGCGATAAGCTTTTTGTAACACTACTTATTTCTCTGATATTATTCAGAGAATAAAAATGGGACTAAGAGTAATCTTAGTCCCATTTTTTTTGAAACCAAATTATGTTTAATTACGTAGAATAAGAGATCTTTAGCTTAGTAGATAAATTTTTATTTATGAAGGCTAGGTTATTATTGACATGGAACTTTTGTAGAATAAACTGATCATTAGGATAAGGGGATATCTTGAAATGGTTTTTAAAACACATAGTACTAACTTATATTTAAAAGCACTATTATCTTTGTGCTTAGTTATTTTTTGTTTTCCTTCATTTTCGATGGTTTGGAAATCAGAAAATACTTGGGATGCTGTTTGGGAAAAGCGTTACCAGCATTGGGTAAAAAATAATTGGACTGAAGAGTTCTTTATGAATGAAAAAAAGCCCATTTATTATAAATTTTCACATGACTGCGCAGATGCTGTTTATGCCATGCGTTTGATTTTCGCTTATGAATATAAGTTGCCTTTTGTTATTCATAATCCAAGTAGACGTGGAAAAATGATCAGCAATGGCAAAACACGTTGGGATAAGTACCCACAAGAAAAGCGTGTTCGTAAGTTTATGGATTATATTGCTGACATGACAAGTACACGAACATTAGCACGAGATACATTTCCTGTAGCGCTTGACGATATTAAGCCAGGTGATATTTATGCAGCGCCTAATGTACATGCATATCAGGTTGTAAATATCACAGAAACAGGTGTGGCTGAAGTGATGTCTTCAACAACACCTAAGGCTCCCCGTTTTCTTGATAGAATTCCATCTTTTCCATTTTATGTGCCAGAAGATACCAAAAGAAAAACAGATGGTTATCGTCGTTTTATTCAGCCTCAAAATATTAGGGTGTCATTAAAAAAGCAACCGGGTTATAACGATGAGCAATTTAAAATAGCCGCAGCTGTTGATCATGATTATGTGAGGTTTACTGATATTATAGCGAGTGCTTTAGGGACAAAGAAGGAAGAAGCAGATGCAAAAACCTTGAGACTACTAATTTCAATGTGTATGTATGCAAATGATCGGGCTGTGTTTGTTTATGATGCTTTATATAAACTACAGGAAATGAAAAAGAAGGGTCGTAAATGTATGACGCGAACTGAATATAATAACTATTCGACTCCTTCTCGTGACAGACGTTTAAAAGCATTCTTTAATGCCGTTAAAAGCCACTATGAAAATAATAAAAAATACAAGCACTGGACTCAACCACAACGTTGGGCAAAAACACTGTTTTCCACTACAAACCCTAGACCAGCTGAGATTGCTGAATTAAATAAATTTTGCCAAGTACAGATGAGTTTAGGTGAGGAGTACTATATTCCTTTGAGGGAGCTTAGACGTAATTTATCATCTGGGAAAGTGATTTCTGATCCACATGCGCCGCTTGAATATCGTTGGGGAGCACAACTTTCGCCATATAAACCTAAGTGTAAAACGTATTGATTTTGGCAACTTTGTTGTGATCTATGTGGTTATTCATCCTGAGTAATTTGCGTTCTATCACTTAATGATACTTCAAACTATCGTTATTGGTTATAATCTAATACTAATTAACAATAACCCTTTTTGTTTATGAAATTATTTCCAATTATCCTTGCTGCTGGTAAGGGAACACGTATGAACTCATCCCTACCAAAGGTGTTGCATCCTATTGGTGGTAAATCGATGTTACAACACGTGATTGATACTTGTCGTACATTAGATGCTGATAGAATTACAATTGTGTATGGGCATGGGGCTGATCTTGTAAAAGAAACAATTAACTCCGCTGATGATCTGCGTTGGGCTTTACAGGAAGAGCAGTTAGGTACAGGCCATGCTGTATTACAAGCAAAAGAGTTTATCGATGAAGACGCGATTATTATCATTGCTTATGGTGATGTACCTCTTGTAAAAACTGAAACACTTAAGCTATTAGAAAATGATATTAAAAATGGTTCTGATTTAAGTATTCTTACAACTAAGCTAAAGGATTCTACTGGTTACGGACGAATTATACGTGATGAAGTCACGGGTAAGATGACCAGTATTGTTGAAGAAAAAGATGCAACAGATGAACAGCGAAAAGTTGATGAGGGAAATACTGGCTTCTTAGCGGCTAAAGGAAAAGACCTATTACGTTGGCTTAAAGAAATTAAATCTGATAATGCACAAGGTGAGTACTATCTAACAGACTGTATTGCACTTGCGGTGAAAGAAGGCGCTAACGTTACAACGGTTTTATGTGAAAGAGAACTTGAAGTCTTGGGTGTAAATGATAGAAAGCAGCAGTCCATCTTAGAAAGAGAGTATCAAAGGATCCAAACCGAAACTCTTATGAAAGCAGGCGTAACATTAATTGATCCTGCACGTTGTGATATTCGTGGTCAAATTACAGCAGGAAAAGATGTATCAATTGATGTTAATAATGTTTTTATTGGTGATGTAACGTTAGGAAATAATGTCACAATCGAATCTGGGTGTGTAATTAAGGACTGTCAAATAGCTGATGACGTCAATATTAAAGCTAATTCAGTTTTAGATTCTGCCATTATTGGCAATAACTGTGACGTTGGTCCTTTTGCTAGAGTACGTCCTGATACTGTAATTAAAGACAACGCCAAGATAGGAAATTTTGTAGAAATCAAAAAAACCATAGTTGGTGAAGGTAGTAAGGTAAGTCATCTTAGTTATATCGGAGATACAACGATGGGTGAAGGTGTCAATATAGGCGCGGGTACGATCACCTGTAATTACGATGGAGTAAATAAACATCAAACCATCATTGGAAATAACGTATTTGTTGGTTCAGATACCCAGTTAGTTGCTCCTGTGACTTTGGGAGATGGGGCAAATATTGGTGCAGGTTCTACTATAACTAGAGATGCCCCCAATGATGTTTTAACTTTATCACGATCAAAGCAATTAAATATAAAAGGTTGGAAACGACCTGCAAAAAAAAAGTAAAAACAAGAATAAATAAATTAGGATAATAAAAATGTGTGGAATAGTAGGAGCAATCGCTCAGCGGCCCGTAACAGAAATTTTACTAGCAGGTCTTCATAAACTTGAATACCGAGGTTATGATTCAGCAGGTTTAGCTTTATTAGATGACCAATCTAAGCTTTATCGTGCACGTGCCCTTGGAAAAGTGGTCGAGTTAGAAAAAAAGGTAGTCGCAGACCCACAAGACGGAACGATAGGAATATCACATACCCGATGGGCTACTCACGGTGAACCCGCAGAGCGTAATGCACATCCTCATATGAGTAATAAGCGTGTTGCAGTCGTGCATAACGGTATTATTGAAAACTATGAAGAACTACGTAAACAATTAATTGAAAAAGGTTACACATTTGAGTCAGAGACAGATACAGAAGTTATTGTACATCTTATAGAGTCCTATCTAAGTGATGATACAAGTTTATTAGAGGCAACGAAAAAAACGATTAAAGAACTAAGAGGTGCATATGCTCTTGGTGTTATTTCGATTGAAAACCCTGATGTGTTAATCACCGCTAGACAAGGTAGTCCATTAGTTATTGGTGTGGGTTTAGGTGAGAATTTTATTGCATCTGATGTGCAAGCTTTATTGCCAGTTACCAGTCGTTTTATTTATCTTGAAAATGGTGATGTTGCTGTTGTTAAGCGCGATAGCATCAGTATAGATGATGAAAATGGTAATCGCGTGGAGCGCGAAATAAAACAATCTCAAGCCTGTTCGCTAGATTCTGAACTTGGTGAATATCGTCATTATATGCTCAAAGAAATCTATGAGCAGCCACAGGCAGTGCAGGGCACTTTAGAAGGACGTATTGGACGTGAAACATTTAAAGAATGTATTGTAAAAGGTGATACTGATAAAGATGTAATGGAAGTACTAGCAGGGGTTAAAGAGGTTCAAATTATTGCTTGTGGAACGAGCTATCATGCAGGTTTAATTGCTCGTTATTGGATGGAAAGCATGACAGATATTCCTTGTAATGTAGAAGTTGCTAGTGAATATCGCTATCGTAGACAGCCACAAAAAGAGGGTGTGTTATTTGTAACGCTATCACAATCAGGGGAGACAGCAGATACGCTTGCCGCTCTTGAGAAAATTAAAAGCTTGGGTTGCCTTGCCACACTAAGTATTTGTAATGTTGACGAAAGCTCTTTAGTGCGTGAGTCTGACTTTTCGTTGCTAACAATAGCAGGGCCTGAAATAGGGGTTGCTTCAACAAAGGCATTTACAACCCAGCTAGTCACCTTACAGATATTAATTGGTTTATTGTTGCAAGCTAAAAATGAAAATCCTGAAAAAGTGACTGAACTTGTTAAAAACCTAAAAAAACTGCCTATATTAATTGAGCAAGCATTAGAGCATGACGAAGCAATTGAGAAAATGGCAGAACAGTTTATTGATAAAAATAATGCCTTATTCCTTGGGCGGGGTGACCAGTATCCTGTTGCGATGGAAGGGGCGCTTAAATTGAAAGAAATATCCTATATTCATGCTGAGGCATATCCTGCGGGTGAGCTTAAACATGGTCCGCTAGCACTAGTTGATAGTGAAATGCCAATAATAGCAGTAGCACCAAATACTAGGCTTCTTGAAAAACTAAAGTCAAATCTTGAAGAAGTGCGTTCGCGAGGTGGTGTGTTGTATTTATTTGCGGATAAAAACTCTAAAATTACGGCTCAAGATAATATTCATATGATTGAAATGGAAGAAGTTCCGGAATCTATCGCCGCTATAATTTATACGATACCACTGCAATTACTGTCTTATCATGTTGCTGTATTTAAAGGGACAGATGTGGATAAACCTCGTAACCTTGCTAAGTCAGTCACGGTAGAATAACGTTAGATGCTCAAATGACAGATCATCAATCTTAATAAATACAATTATCAAAAAATGGTGGGGGTGCCATCTCCTTTATTGTAAAGGAGATAACAGGGTTTTCTTTATTGGAATAGGTAACCAACTATTGTTAAAGCGATAGTGTAAGGTAAAGCCATTATTACCATTTTCATATAGCCTAATCGTATCGCTGGAGCCAAGGCCGATGTTAATAAGAATAGGAAGGCTGCCTGGCCATTTGGAGTAGCAACACTAGGTAAGTTGGTTCCCGTATTTATAGCGATAGCCAACGTTTCAAAATGTTCCCTTGAGATGTCACCCGCATCAAAAGCTAGTTTAACTTCATTGATATACACTGTGGCGACAAAAACATTATCACTAATTGCAGACAAAATACCATTAGCTAAGAAAAATGCTTTAGCTTGTTGGTCTACTGGCAGTGCTAAAACCCAATTTACAACAGGTGTAAATAAGTGCTGATCATGTATTACGCTGACGATGACAAAGAAAATAACCAGTAAAGATACAAAAGGTAATGACTCTTCAAATGCATGCCCTATGCGTGCTTCTTCGATAATTCCAGTAAAGGCAGTGACTACGACGAGTAACAATAAACCGATTAATCCGACTTCCATAATATGAAGAGCGAGTCCTGCAATTAGCAAAATAGCACAGATTCCTTGAACAACTAATTCATATTTTTCTTTAACGGTGCGCTCAGCATCTTGTTTCTCAATATAGCCTTTTAGAATGTCACGTACGTGTGGTTCTAATTTTGCACCATAGCCAAGAATACCAGTAACTTCCACAAAAACAACAACCAATAAACCCGCAATAAGTGTAGGGATAGTGATGTGCGCCATTTGTGCAGCAAACTCAATAAAGTCCCATCCCATTTTGTCTGCAATGAGCAGATTCTGTGGTTCTCCTACCTGTGTCATAACACCGCCTAAGGCAGTACCTACGGCGCCGTGCATTACTAAAGAACGCAAGAAAGAACGGAATGTTTCTAAGGAATCCCCACCCATTTCTTTGCGATCGAAGGTTTCATTTTCGTTATAGTCAACGCCGACACTGGAGTGTACTTTTTCATAGACACCATAGAGTGCGACAAATACTGAGATCAGCACAGCCGTTACGGTTAATGCATCAAGGAAGGCAGATAAGAACGCTGCTGCAACCGAAAACATTAATGAAAGCGCTATTTTATTTTCTATTTTTAAGAGGATTTTTCCGAATATGAAAATGAGCAAAGGTTGCATGAAATATATAAAGCTGACCATGAAGACCAGTAATAAAATCACACTTAAGTTACTTTGAATTTCATGCCAAACGGTTTCAGGAGAGGTAAGACCTAACGCCAAGGTTGCAATAGCTAATAAGCCACCTGATTGTAATGGATAACACTTTAACGCCATTGCTAGGGATAGAATAAACATGGCGATAAACGCCCAGCCAATGACAGTATGGCCAATATCACCTAGCGCTAACATCATGGGATAACTAAGCGCAAGAAAAAGTATAATGACATTTTTAAACCAATTAGGACTAGATCCTAAAAAGCTCTTATACATAGTAGCTAACATACTTTTCTCCTGAGAATAACTGTTTTTAAATAAAGGAGGATAATAGTTAGAATGTCAGTAATAGTACAGTTATTCAGCTTTCTCTTTAGATATTTATATGTCGAGAACCCAATATATGAAGAGAGGAGTGGATCAATTCATCAAATAAGGCGGGGGTGCCATTTCAAGTCTATGCTTAGCATTATTTACAGCAAGCCTTTTTGGTTAGCATAGAAATCAAAGGTCTTTCTTTTCTTTGGATTATTTCTATAGTCAGACATGCATTCTGATTGACTAAAGCCATTGAGTTTTTCACGATTGTTTCTAAGTGCTTCTTTTTGTTTGTTATATTCACGAGCTGGCATTTTAGCGCGAGCTATATCGAGTAGCTTGGCGGTTAAATCAAGTTTATCTTGAGTTTTACTTTTGAGCTTTTTACATTGTGAAGAGGCATTCTGTCTTTTGTTGGTGACTTTTTCAGGCTTATTTTTTTTCTTGTCTGTTGCGAGATTCACGACAGGTGCTGGCGCGATACGCGGTTGATAGGTTAGTGATGATTTTGGTATCTTTTTTATCTTCACCTCTTCATTTGATTGTGTTTTTACAGAGGGTGGTTGTGATGTGTAATGTGTTTTACCCTTTGCATCGACCCACTTATAAATCTTTGCTATTGCAGGTGCGGCGAAAGCTAAGCTTAGGGATAAAATGATAAGTTGAGATTTGTTTATCATGTGACGGTGCCTATTTTTATTTTTTGAGGGTTATACTATTTTACCATAGGCTGAAGATGGGTGAATGCCTACTAGACTACTGGTGCAACTACTAATATCTGATTCGTACAAAGGTCTCTCTTTATGAGTTTTTATGATAATCTATCCCTGTTAAAACTTGAGAGTGCCGAATGAGTAAACTGAATATAATAATTTTATTGTTTCTTGGGCTAATTTTGTCTGCATGTGGTGGTGGCAGTTCTGTGGAAGTTGAGCCTGTAGCCTCTGATGATTGGGCATCAGGAGTTTTCAAGCCAGATTCTACTTTTAAAAACAAATGTGAAAGTCCTCGAAGCGATATTGCAGGAGGAATTCAGTTCTCAGATATTCAAGGGGCAGAGCTTGATGAAAAAAACTGGCTGCGCTCTTGGACGAATGATGTTTACCTTTGGTATGACGAGGTGACAGACCAAGACCCTGAACTTTTTAATGGTAACGTTTCTGATTACTTTAAAACGCTAAAAACATTTGCTACAACTTCCTCAGGAAAAGCAAAAGATAACTTCCACTTTATTCAAAATACTGAGGAATTCACACAAGAGTCGCAAGGGGGTGTTAGTTTTGGTTATGGTATAAAATTCGATTTTAAAACAGCTGTGCTTGGTCGAACCCCAAGAAATTTTGCGGTGGCCTATACGCAACCAAACTCATCTGCTGATGGTGAGATTTTTAGAGGTAGCAAAATAATAGAAGTTGATGGGCTTGATTTTATAAATGGAGTGGCAACTCCAGTTGAAATTGCTATCGTTAATGAGGCACTTTTTCCAACAATTGCTGGGATAAGTCATACTTTTCGGGTGTTAGACAGTGGTGCGACGCAATCAAGAGTGATTACATTGACATCAGGTCTTGTGACTTCCGTTCCTGTGCAAAATGTAAAAGTATTTGATACAGATTCTGGTAAGGTTGGTTATTTTCAATTCAATGAGTTTATTGGTACGGCTCCAGAACAACTCGTAGATGCAGTCATAACGCTTAAAAATGCAAAAGTGAATGATCTGGTTTTGGATTTGCGATATAACGGTGGTGGTGCCGTTTTTGTTGCACAGTTATTATCCTCGATGATAGCCGATACAGAAATTTCCAAGGGTAAAGTATTTAACCGAGTGCAGTTTAATAATAAACATCAGGCGATAGACCCTTTCACACGACAGTCATTAGACCCAAATTTATTTACTTTGAAAGTTTCAGACTATGGTGTTGATAGCAATGAAACCTTACCCAATTTAGGTCTAAACCGTGTTTATGTGTTGACCAGTTCGAGTACGTGTTCTGCGAGTGAATTGGTCATTAATTCATTACGTGGTGTCGGTGTAGAAGTTATTTTAATGGGTGATAGAACTTGTGGAAAGCCCTATGGCTTTTATCCAACGGATAACTGCGCAACAACTTATTTTAGTATCCACTTTAGTGCATCAAACGCTCAAGGTTTTGGTGCTTATCCAGAAGGTTTTATACCCGTCAATTCAAATGATGTAGAAGGTATTAGATTGTCAGGTTGTGCGGTAGATGATGACTTAAATCATCCGCTAGGTTCAATTGATGAGGCGCAATTATCGGCTGCATTAAACTATAGAAGCACTGGTAATTGTCCTACACCTCCTGTGTTTAAACAAAATCGTAGTAATGAGAAGAGCCAATCGCAAACTATATTGTTTGAGAGTATTCAAGCGAGTCAATGGCAAAATAATATGATTATAGGTCAGCCACCTAAGAATTTATTCAAGTAAATTGTCACTGTGGCAATTGCGTGAAATTTAATGAATATTGACACTTCCTTCGCAGTGGTAGTGATAGTCTTTATTGTCTTGCGGGCTACCAATGCAATTATGTAAAAAGGGGGGGGGTGCCATAAGAATTTAAAGCGATCATATTCCATTATTTATCTTTTAGTTGGTTCGGCTGGCAATAAAAGCACCAAGACTAATAGCGATTGAAGCGATTAATATAGAAATACTCGCCTGCGTAATACCGCCTATAATCAGCAGGAAGGTTGAAATTAATGGAGCAGAATAAGAAAGAAC
Source organism: Cocleimonas sp. (assembly GCA_036478745.1). Taxonomy (GTDB): domain Bacteria; phylum Pseudomonadota; class Gammaproteobacteria; order Thiotrichales; family Thiotrichaceae; genus Cocleimonas. The sequence continues at coordinate 25,226 of JAZGEM010000063.1, read as the reverse complement.
GCCAAGTAATTGTAGGTTTCCATGCTTAATACCATAGTCCCAAGTAAAAAATGCAATACCTACAGGGCCTAATCCTAAGCCAATTACACCAATCCACTGAACGCCGTTATTTGGCCAAACGGTAGTTTCCAAAACAAAGTGAAAAATAAGACCAAGGACTGCGGTTATTCCACAGAACCAGCCAACGGCATCTGTGGGAACATGTTTTATTGTACGTCCGATTACGGAATAACTTGACCATATTACTGAGCAAGAAAATGCGAGTAAATAACCCTTGAGATAAATGCTATTAAACCCTTCACCACTGCCACCAATTAAAAACCAGCATCCTGAAAGTGCAATAATAGCGCCGATGAGATGTTGTTTTTTTAGTTTTTCGTTGGGTAGTAAGGATGCGAATAAAACGATAAATAATGGCCAGAGATAGGCAAGTAAACTCACTTCGACGGCGGGTGCATTTTGCATGGCGAAAAAGTAACAAAGGTGGTACCCAAATAACCCAGCTACACCATGTAACCAAGCGAACATGGGTTGTCTAGCATATTGAACTCCCCAATGACCTTGTATTCTCCAGCGTGTTAGCATCATTATGAAAGCGACTAAAAACGTCATGGATAATAATTGAAATGGTGGAATTCTTCCCTCGGTTAATTGGGTGAGTAGAGCCAAAGTCCCCCATAGTAGAATCGAGATACAGCCGATCATTGTTGCGTTGCGTACTTTTCTCATAGAGTGAACTATAGTTGTTTTATTCTTGAGACCTCAGCATAACTCAGAGGCGAAAGAAAAATGAGATAAAATTTTTCTGATTGAGACGTGAATCAGGAAGGTTTTAGCCATTTTTACTCGTCATCTGAGTTATTCTGAGGTCTCTCTTATTGAGTATGCAAAATAATAGGTAATTTTGAACGAGGGTGTTTTTTTGAATAAGGTTAATAAAGCAGAGTACTCTTATGCAGATGATTTAGGTGGTTTAGAGTTATTACAAGCGCGTTATCATAGTCAGCGCTTCTCTCGTCATGTGCATGAAGGATATTGTATTGGAGTGATTGAATCAGGCGCGCAACGTTTCTTCCGATCAGGAGAAAATCATATTGCGGCTAAAGACAGTATTATTTTAGTTAATGCTGATCAAGTGCATGATGGGTACAAAGAGACAGAGGAGGGCTGGTCATATAGAGCAATGTACCCTCTGCCAGAGATGTTAGGCAATATTGCCGCTGAATTTCATGGGCAGCGAAAGGATGCTCCTTGGTTTTCAGAATCTGTCGTATCTGATCCTTATATGGCAGAGCAGCTGAGGTTCTTATTCTCGTTGCTTAATCAATCAGATAACCAATTACATCGAGAAACGGTATGCCTTGGGACTATTGCAGAACTCCTGCAAAGACATGGAAATAAGCGTAACATTCTACTTGGTCTAGGAAATGAATCTTTAGCCGTAAAGCGTGTTCGTGACTATATTGATTCTTACTATTCTGAAAACATTTCAATGCAACAATTAGCTAAGCACGCGCAACTCAGTCCTTTTTACTTGGCGAGACTTTTTCAAAAAACGGTTGGTCTGCCACCTCATGCCTATCAGATACAGCGTCGTTTACAAAAAGCAAAACAGCTAATTCATCATGGTGTACGTTTATCTGATGTGGCTGTTGATTGTGGTTTTACTGATCAAAGTCATTTAAGTCGTCATTTCAAGCGATCCCAAGGTGTTGCGCCTGGAGCGTATCAAAAAATGATTCATGTTTAGAGCAGGATTGTACAATACGTTATTACTTAATTTCCTTAGACTTGTATTTTTAGTTAGGAAATAACTGTTTTGAAACACGCTTATTCGTTAGCACTGACTGGTGCACGTGACATGATTCCGCTATTGGTGGCAGCTGCGCCTTTTGGAACAGTATACGGTGCTTTAGCAATTAGCCAAGGAATGTCAGAGTGGTTGGTTATGGCAATGTCACTGTTTGTTTTTGCCGGCGCTTCTCAGTTTATTGCAGTGACGCTTCTCGCTTCATCTGCGTTATTTCCCGTTATTGTTACCACAGTATTTGTTGTGAACCTACGTCATATGCTTTATTCGGCATCACTCATGCCTTACCTTGAAAATGTACCACAATGGTTAAGAGCCCCCATGGCTTTTTGGTTGACAGATGAGTCTTATGCCGTTGTGAGTCGCTATCTACTAAGCAAGCCAAAAACAGCTGACTTCATTGCTTATTATCTGGGCTCCAGTTTAGCGATGTACATAAACTGGGCATTTTTTAGTTGGTTAGGAATGACATTGGGTCAGACAATTCCAAATATTGAAAACTGGGGTTTAGAGGTGGCAATGATTGTTGCTTTTGTTGGGATAGTCGTGCCTGCCATGAAAACCCATGCTGACTGGGCATGTGCATCCACGGCAGTTATTAGTGCGCTATTAACCTATGATTGGCCGCATCAAACAGGGCTGTTATTTTCATCGGTCGTAGCAATAACTGTCGCGTTGATTGTGAGTCGTAAACAAAAGAGTAATATCGATGAGTGACTGGATGTTGATATTAAGTATGGCATTGTTAACGTTTCTGCCTCGTTACTTACCTTTTGCCTTGGCAGGTAAAGTGAAAATTCCATCTGTGGTTTCTGAAGCGCTTGTTTTTGTGCCAATAGCTGTTTTAACGGTGATAGTTGTTCAGAGTGCTTTTATTCGCGATGGAGAGTTAGCTTTAAATTTACAAAACCATCATATGTTGGCTTCTATTATTGCTTTTATTGTGGCTGTAATTTCTCGTCATATGTTTTTGACGATTGTGATGGGATTAGTTTCTTTTGCTTTATTGGAGTGGTTATTCTAATTGCCTGTTTTAAATTCTTAAACAAATCGATGCTGGTATTCTCAGCGATCCATTAGTTTCTTCATTTCTTCCAGTTCTTTTAGCGACTTCTTTCTTATCCATTCTTGAATAATATTTGTCGCAACTTCTGTTTTTGTTTTTCCTAATGGGCCAAAGCTCGCAATATCTTCAAGAATATCCGCAGACATTTTATCCAGTGATACCTGTATCCGAATCGTCTTAGTTTCATTAGGTTTTTTTGCCATAGATTAGGACTATATAAGACTTTAATATTTTTGCAAGAAATTAGTGTGTATTTATCCTCTATTTAGTGTATATATAATGTATATATGGCTAATTTTTCAGAATACAAAAAAGAACAATAAAAACTAAAAGAACAAAAACAATACATATCTAAAGTTATTCATTAACTTGAATCTATATCTATTTAATTAAATTATGAACACTGCTTTTTCAAATTCACTCTGCTACCTAGTTGAGCTAACTATCTGTCTTTTAAAGAGGTTTTATCTAAAACAAACCTTGTTTTGTGGTGAATAAGTGATAATATTGGTAAAAAGTGGAATAATGTGGTGAAAAGTGGTTTTTAGGTTTTACGCCACTTCATTCGTGCTGATGAGTTTTAAATAAAACAAGGTGATTCAAAAAACGTGTTCAGAGGAATTTCAAATTTAAATGCAGATGCAAAAGGTCGAATAGCTATTCCGACTAAGTATCGCGATGAAATAAGCTCCGAGCATAAGGGCGAGATGATTCTAACGGTGGATCATGGAGATCGTTGCCTTGCTTTGTATCCAATGGCGAAGTGGTTGGATACAGAGCAAATATTAATGAATTTGCCTAATGTTGATCCTGACGTGAGAAGTATGAAGCGCTTGATTTTAGGTTATGCCACCGATGTGGTAATGGATGGTCAAGGAAGAATCATGGTGCCAGCTCCATTGCGTGACTATGCCAATATGGGCAAGAAGATCGTGATGATAGGTCAGGGCGACAAGTTTGAATTATGGGATGAAGATAGTTGGGGTGCAGGCTGTGATGTCATGGTTAAAGAAGCGCCAATAAATATCCAGAGTAATGAGTCCTTAAGAAAATTGTCGATTTAGTTTTATAAGTAAGTTTATGGTGGCGCTAAGTGACTGATGTTTTTAACCATGAAACGGTGCTACTCCATGAAGCGGTTACAGCGCTAAATATTAAGAATAACGGCGTCTATATAGATGCCACATTTGGTCGAGGTGGACATTCTGCTGAGATAATAAAGCAGCTAGGCCCGCAGGGTCGAATGTTGTTAATTGATAAAGATCCGCTTGCCATTGCTCATGCGCAGGGAGTTTATGAAGGTGATGAAAGGGTTCTAGTCTGGCAAGGATCCTTTAAAGATTTTCCACTGGCTTTAAGCAAGTTTGGTTTAAAGCAGGCGGATGGTTTGTTGTTGGATTTAGGTGTGTCCTCACCACAGTTGGATGATGCGTCTCGTGGATTTAGTTTTATGCGAGATGGCGATCTTGATATGCGGATGAATCCTGGTGAAGGATTGAGTGCCGCAGAATGGATTGCTAAAGCGCCAGCAGATGAAATAGCTGATGTGATTTATCAATATGGTGAAGATAGATTATCTCGCAGGATAGCGAGAAATATTGTGGAAAAAAGGGCGGTTACCCCTATCAGTACAACGCTGCAGTTGGCTGACATTGTAGCTTCTTCTATTCCAAAAAAAATACAGAGAAAAGAACCGGGAAAACACCCGGCAACCCGTAGTTTTCAAGCGATACGTATCTTTATAAATCGTGAGCTTGAAGATTTAATTGAATGTCTAGATGCCTCGAAGGAGCATTTGGCAACCAAAGGAAGATTAGTTGTGATTAGTTTTCACTCTCTGGAAGATCGAATCGTAAAGCGTTTTTTAAAGGCGGGTTCTCGTGCGCCGAGCATGCCTCGTGGTCTACCTATTATGGAAGATCAATTACCAGAAGCCGATTTCAATCTTATTGGAAAGCCGGTAAAGCCCTCTAGAGATGAAGTGCAAAACAATATTCGTTCACGCAGTGCAATCATGAGAATTGGAGAAAGGTTATGAGTTCTGAAAAAGTAACGATCAGTACAAGTAAAAGATTAACGATAGATTCAGTAACGAATTGGCAGTTGCCCGTACTGTTGGTGTTGTTTGCCATGTCAGTTGTGGTGGGTGTGAAAACTGTGGTTGATCGCCATGAGGCAAGAGCGGCTTATGTTGACCTGCATAAACTTGAAAAAGAGAGAGATAGGCTCGCGGCACAATGGAGTCGTTTGAAGTTGGAGCAGGGTACAGCTTTGAATCAAGTGCGTGTGGAGCAATATGCTCGTTGGGACTTAGGGATGTCCTTGCCTAAAACATCTGAGATCAAAATGGTAAAAGAATCAACTGATCGTTTGGTTATAAAGGATACTCAAGGTCTGTTTAATTTATCTTCTGAGGAATTGGAAGCCACTTCAAAGGTGGTTCTTGGTGACTAAAAAGCAATATCGACGCAATATTGCGAAGGTGTCGCCAGTCTATAGAGGGCGGCGTTTGATTTTGATGTTGCTGCTTTTAGCTGGTATCAGTGTGTTGCTTGTCCGAGCGGCATACCTTGAGGTTTTTCAGCAAACGTGGTTGAAGGAGCAGGCTGGCAAACGTCAGCTAAGAACCGTCACAGTGCCGCCTTATCGAGGCATGATTGTTGATAGGAATGGGGAGGCGTTAGCTATTAGCTCTCCGGTTTCTTCTATTTCTATCGATCCCAAAAAGATGCTTGAGATGCAGCGTATATTGAAAAAGTCAGCCCTGGAAGGTGATAAGGATGCACGCCTTGCAGATTTAGATCTTCAGGAGTTAGATGAAAAGCTGGCTCAGTTGGAAGATGTTCTTTCAATGGATAGTGGTGCGTTACAAGAGAAGATGGAAAAGGTTTCTCGTAAAAGATTTATTTATCTTGGAAGGCAAGTTGAGCCTGAATTAGCACAACAAGTTGCAGACTTAGGGGTACCTTCTGTAAATGTAAAACGTGAATATAGACGTTTTTATCCCATGGCGGAAACAACCTCTCACGTGGTGGGCTTTACCAATATAGATGATACGGGAATCGAAGGTGTTGAGCGTTCTATGAATGAGCGTTTGGCAGGGCACTCTGGCAGAAACAGAGTGTTACGTGATGGTCGAGGTCGTTTGGTTGAGAATATTGAAGAACTAGAAGAAATGGTTCCAGGTGAGACTGTTCGCCTTAGTATAGATCACCGAATTCAATATGCGGCTTATAAATTATTAAAAGGTGAGGTCTATAAGCTGAATGCAAAGTCGGGTTCGGTGATCGTGTTAGATACGTTGACTGGTGAGTTGTTAGCTATGGCAAATATGCCAGGTTTTAATCCCAATGATCGAACATCTCTCAAGCCTTATTTGTATCGTAATCGTGCGGTTGTGGATGCCTTCGAGCCTGGTTCTACATTAAAACCTATTACTATTGCTGCTGCTCTTGAAGCGCGTGCGATTGGTGCAGATGTGTCTATCGATACATCACCTGGTAAATTAAAAATTGGCAAGGTGACGATAAAAGACCCAAAGAATTACGGTTCAATTACCTTATCGAGATTACTGGCTAAATCAAGTAATGTGGGCGCAAGTAAAGTTGCTTTATTAATGAAGTCTAAAGATCATTGGAAGTTTTTAAATCGTGTCGGCTTTGGTCGCAAGCCTGATGCGGGTTTTTATAGTGAAGCTGAAGGTAAGTTGCCTTATTACGATAAGTGGGGGCGTGTTGATCGTGTTTCGCACGGGTATGGTTATGGTGTGTCTAGCAGTCTTTTACAGTTAGCGCATGCCTATTCTGTGTTCGCTACAGAAGGCGTTTTGAATCCAGTCAGTATTTTTAAGACAGAGCATAAGCCTTTGGGGCAACGCGTAATGTCAGCTTCTAATGCGAATGCGGTGTTGGATATGATGCGTGCTGTGGTTAAATCAAATGCAACAGGAAAAAATGCTGCGGTAGATGGCTATCATGTTGCAGGTAAAACGGGTACAGCGCATAAGTATAAGAATAATCGTTATAGCAAAGATCATATGATCGTGAGTTTCATTGGTATGGCGCCAGCGACTAATCCTCGATTGGTGGTGGCGGTGATGATCGATGAACCGAAGGTAGAAAAAGCTAGTGGTGGTCGATTGGCAGCACCTTTGTTTTCTAAAATCATGGCAAATGCATTACGAATCATGGATATCACGCCAGACAATATTCCGCATATAGAATCCAAGCCTCATCAAAAGAAAAAGATAAACCTTCCATCAGTTTTGGCGATGGAGGAAATTCTGTAAATGCAGTTTGGGGCTAAATCATTGTCAGCAGTACTAGCAGGTATTATACCTGTAACAACAGATGAAGATCGTCAGATTACTTCTCTGGTGCTAGATAGCCGTGAAGTAACAGAAGGTGCTTTGTTTGTAGCATTAAAAGGTACTCAACAACATGGTTTGGTCTTTGCTGATGTGGCTATTCAAAAGGGTGCTGTCGCTATTGTTTGGGAGTCTGATGAATCGGTGTCACTTAGTGAATCAGCTATTCCTCAAATAGAGATTTCAAATCTAAGAGATCAATTGGGTTTAATCGCTAACCGCTTTTATGGTTTTCCAAGCCAGTCATTGGATATGGTTGGGATTACAGGAACAGATGGTAAAACCAGTGTCAGTCATTTCATTGCACAAGCACTAAGTGATTGTGCTGTGATGGGCACAATCGGCATTGGTCGTTTGGATGATTTGCAAACAGCCAGTCTAACAACACCTGATGTGATTAGCGTGCATAAGAATTTAGCTACTATGAAGTCACAGGGTATTCAACATGTGGCGATGGAAGTGTCCTCTCACGCCTTGCATCAAGGTCGAGTAGAGGGTGTTGAGTTTAATGTTGCTGTACTAACAAATCTTAGTCGTGATCATCTTGATTATCATGGCACGGTTGAAGCATATGCAGAAGCTAAAGAGCAGTTGTTTAAGTGGTCAAATTTAAAAGCCATGGTGGTTAATCTTGATGATGGCTTTGGTCAGCGAATATACCAGCAAGCTATGCAATTATCCAAAAAAGGGGGGGGTGCCATTACTAATAATGCCACTGTGATTCCTTATGGTGTTGGAAGAGTTGATGATTATCCTCAAGGTACATTGGTTGCTGAAAAAGCGTATTTTAATAATCAAGGGGTAAGTGCTCAGCTGAATTTTGAAGGTCGACTAGGAGAACTAAAAGCATCTGTTCTCGGCCGATTTAACCTCAGTAATTTATTAGCAGCCTTGGGCGCAATGTTAGCTTTGGGTGAGACTTTAGAAGATGGGCTGTTGAAAATAAATCAAGTGCAAACAGTAGCAGGGCGTATGGAGAAAATCTCGGATGAAGTTTTTTTAACCGTGATTGATTATGCACATACACCCAATGCACTAGAAGCTGTACTAAAAGCCTTAGGCGAACACTTGAATGATAAGCAAGAAAATAATTTGATTTGTGTGTTTGGTTGCGGGGGAGATCGCGATACGGGTAAACGTCCGATTATGGCGAAAGTTGCCGAGCAGTATGCCGATGTAGTAATCGTCACGGATGATAATCCACGCTCTGAAAGCCCGCAAATAATTATGCAAGATATTGTGGCGGGTTTTGATAAACCAAATGTAGTGATCGTCGAGCATGATCGTGCAACGGCGATTCAGATTGCTTTGAGTCAAGCAGAACAAGGTGATGCCGTCCTGATTGCTGGTAAAGGTCATGAGAATGTGCAAATTCTTGCTACTGGTACGATTCCATTTAGTGATCGCCAACAGGCAAATAAAGTTCTTCAGGAGTTAGCAGCCTGATGACGAACAAGACTAGCCACTGGATGACGCTTTCGCAAATAGCTAAAAACACGGGGGGTGCCTTATACGGAGACGATAAGGCAATGGACTCTGTTGCTACAGACTCTCGTTTAGTGAAGCCAGATCAATTGTTTATTGCCATTAAAGGTGAGCGTTTTGACGCGCATGATTTTGTTGCAGATTTAGTGGATAAGGCAGGCGCGGCACTGGTTCATAAGAAGATTGATTGTGATTTACCTCAGATCGTAGTTAAGGATACTTTACAAGCTTTGGCTGATTTAGCGGGTGCATGGCGAAATGAATATACCAAACCATTAGTTGCTTTAACTGGAAGTAATGGAAAAACAACGTTGAAAGAAATGATTGCTGCTATTTTGTCTTTAAAAGGCAAGGTATTGGCTACACATGGTAACTTAAATAACGATATTGGAATGCCTTTAACCTTATTACGAATTCGCGAAGAACATGATTTTGCCGTGATAGAGATGGGTGCAAACCATTTTAAAGAAATTGAGTTTTTAACAAAAATAGCACGACCTGACGTCGCTGTTGTGAACAATGCTGGCGCTGCTCACCTTGAAGGTTTTGGTGATTTGGAAGGAGTAGCAAAAGCAAAAGGAGAAATATTTATTGGGTTGGGGACAACTCATGGAGTCGCCATAATCAATGCAGATGATCAATTTGCAGATTATTGGTTAGGGTTAGATTCCATAAAAGACCGTGAGCTAGTGACGTTTGGCATTAGTAATGAAGCAAAAATAAGTGGTCAGTTGTTATCGGATGGGGGTCTGATGATAACAGTGGGTGATTTTAAGGTTAGGGCTAATCTTAAATTACTCGGTAGGCACAATGCTTTAAACGCGCTTGCGGCAACGGCGGTTTCGACCGCTTTGGGGATTAAACTGGACACTATCATCGAAGGTTTAGAATCTCTACAGCCAGTGAAGGGGCGTCTTGCCCCTGTAGCTGGCATTTATAATTCACAGATTTTGGATGACACGTATAACGCGAATCCAGATTCAGCAATGGCAGCACTTGAAGTGCTGGCACAAAGGGAAAACACGGCTTTTGTCTTGGGTGATATGGCAGAGCTTGGTGAAAATGCAGAAAAATTGCACAAAAGTATCGGTAGAAAAGCAAAAATAGCAGGTATAAATCGTATGTATTGTTTGGGTAAATACAGCGCTAAAGCTTGCTATGAGTTTGGCGAAAAAGGGAAGAGTTTTAAAGAAATGGATATGTTATTGAAATCGCTAAAAGAAGATGTTGCTAACGATATGGACGAGAATGCCACGATCTTAATTAAAGGTTCTCGCACAATGCAAATGGAACGCGTGGTAAATGCACTCAGCGCGGATCAAGGGGAGGTACATAGATGTTGATACCTGTCTTTGAATGGCTATCTGGCTACTACTCTGGATTTAATGTATTTCAGTATTCAACTTTTAGGACCATTCTAGCGGTTTTAACTGCTTTAGGTGTTTCATTGTTAATGGGGCCTTGGATGATTACGGCGCTGACTAATTTAAAAATGGGTCAGCCAATCCGTGGTGATGGACCGCAGTCACATCAAGTGAAAGCAGGTACACCAACTATGGGTGGTGCGCTAATTCTGTTAGGTATTACATTGGCTACATTGTTTTGGGCAGACTTAAGTAATCATTATATTTGGGTTGTACTGCTTGTGACGATTGGCTCAGGTGTTATTGGTGGCTACGATGACTACCTCAAGCTAAAAGAGAAAAGTAGTAAAGGGCTAGCATCAAGATGGAAGTATTTAGGCTTGTCACTGGTTGCATTTGTTGCCGTAACTTACTTATATGTCGTCGCTAAAACGCCAGTTGAGACAACGTTATATTTTCCAATTGTAAAAGAATGGTTCATGGATATGGGTTGGATGTTTATCCCATGGAGTTATTTGGTCATCGTGGGAACAAGCAATGCGGTGAATTTAACGGATGGCTTAGATGGCTTGGCGATTATGCCAACAATTTTAGTGGCTGCTGCTTTAGGTATATTTGTACTAGTTGCAGGAAATGTTAAATTCGCTACCTATCTAGGTATGCCGTATGTTGAAGACGTTGGTGAAATATTGATTTTCTGTGGTGCTATTTTTGGTGCGGGCTTAGGTTTTCTGTGGTTTAACACATATCCTGCGCAGGTGTTTATGGGTGATGTTGGAGCCTTGTCACTAGGCGCTGCTTTAGGGATCATCGCAGTAGTTGTTAGACAAGAGTTAGTGCTCTTTATTATGGGTGGAATTTTTGTACTAGAAGCTGTATCGGTAATCCTACAAGTGGGTTCATACAAACTTCGAGGAAAACGAATATTCCGCATGGCACCTATTCATCATCATTATGAATTAAAAGGATGGGCGGAACCTAAAATTATTGTACGTTTTTGGATTATTACCATCATTTTAGTATTGGTTGGCTTAGCCACCTTGAAGGTACGTTAAAAATATGAACTCACCTCAACAAACATTTGACTCAGTAGTTGTCGGCCTTGGCGCGACGGGGATGTCTGTTGTGCGTTATTTGGTGAACCAAGATAGCAATTTTGCTGTGGTTGATAGTCGTGAAAACCCACCTAATGCTGATGATCTTGCTAAGGATTATAAAAACATACCGAGTCATTTTGGGGACTTTAAGACATCTTGGCTGTCGGCTGCAGATCAATTAATTGTTAACCCTGGTATAGCGCTGGCAACTGCAGAGATAGATGAAGCGAAGCAGGCTGGCGCAGAAGTGATCGGTGATATTGAATTATTTGTTCGTCAAAATAGTAAACCTGTTGTCGCCATTACTGGCTCAAATGGAAAAACGACAGTAACGACGTTACTGGATTTAATGGCAAAAAAGTCAGGTGCTAATGTAGCAACAGGTGGCAATATAGGAACACCTGTTTTAGATCTGATTGATGATGCTGATACTGAATTATTTATTTTGGAATTATCCAGTTACCAGCTAGAAACCACACCTTCACTGCAGACACTTGCTGCGGTTATTCTCAATGTGTCTGAGGATCATTTAGATCGATATGATAATGATCTTGAGAAATATGCTGAGGCCAAGTCCGTTATATATAATAACTGTGAGCACATTGTTTGTAATCGTGAAGACGCTTATTCAATACGCTTTGCGAAAAAATATTCTCAACAAAGTAAAGAGAAAAACGTTATTACTTTTGGACTGAATGCCCCTGAAAAAGGACATTATGGCTTGCGAGTAATTGATGATGCTGAGTGGTTAGTAAAAGGCGAACAACAGTTAATGCTAGTAAGCGAAATTAAACAGGTTGGCAGACATAATGTTGCTAATGCTTTAGCTACTCTTGCGCTAGGAGAAGTGGCTGGTTTAAACATGGTGGCTATGTTGGATGTACTTCGTGAATATCCTGGGATGATTCACCGCACCCAGTATTTAGCCAGCATTAAAGCTGTAAATTGGTATAACGATTCAAAGGGAACGAACGTAGGGGCGACGCTTGCCGCACTCTCTGGTCTGCCACGTAAAACTGTATTAATTGCAGGTGGGCAGGGCAAGGGTGCGGACTTTTTACCCCTTCAAAAGGAAATTAATCGACGTGCGCGCGCTGTGATTTTAATGGGTGAAGATGCCAAATTAATCGCTGAAAATATTGATGATTCAATACCAGTGATTTTTGTAAATAATATGTATGAAGCAGTTGAGTCAGCCTATAAAGCGGCAGATCAATCTCAACAAGATAATGTACTTTTGTCACCGGCATGTGCCAGTTTCGACATGTTTGATAATTATGCGCTTCGTGGAGAAGTTTTCATTAAAGAAGTTGCTGACTTAGAAAGTAGACTAGAAAAAAAAGCAGGTGGGAGAAATCATGTTTAAAGATTTAGTTTCTAATTTCCAGCCTTCGTGGCAGCGTTATGTAGACCGTGGCTTGCTATTGAGTGTTGCATTACTGATTGGCTTAGGTTTAGTTATTATGATGTCAGCGTCGGTAGCTGTTGCTGAAAGAAATTATGGCGATATGTATTTTTTCTTAAAACGACAAGTACTTTTTCTAATGCTTGGGCTTGTGGTTGCTTATTTTATTTATCGAATTAAAACATCTGTGTGGCAACGCTTTGGTGCAAAGCTACTTCCTATTGTATTGCTATTGTTAGTTGCTGTTTTATTGCCAGTGATTGGAAAAGAAGTAAATGGTAGTCACCGTTGGATTAATTTAGGGCCTATTTCATTGCAAGTATCTGAAATGGCGAAACTAATCATGATTATGTATATGTCAGGTTATTTAGTACGTCATGGAAAGGAATTGGCACATTCTAATTCATACCAGCCTTTAATCATTCCATTGTTGGTTCTTGGCTTAACTGATGCATTGCTGATGTTAGAACCTGATTTTGGTTCAGTGGTTGTATTAACTGCAACGGGTATCGCTTTGTTATTTCTAGGTGGTTTAAAACTAACGCGTTTAGCGATGTTATTTATTGGCGCGGTTGCTGTGATGATTCCACTGGTAATGATGGGATATCGTGGCGAAAGAGTGATGGCTTTCCTTGATCCTTGGTCGCATGCATCGGGTAAGGCTTATCAAACAGTACATGCCTTAATGGCAGTTGGAGATGGTGGCTGGTTCGGTGCAGGCTTAGGTGCCAGTGTACAGAAATTGTTTTATCTTCCTGAAGCACATAATGATTTTATTTTTGCCGTATTGGCAGAAGAAATGGGATTTGTAGGAATTGTGATTATCTTATTTTTATATGCATGGTTTGTACAGCGTGCATTTGTGATTGGTTTTAGAGCTGATCGTGCCAATTTAAACTATGCCGCTTATCTTGCTTATGGCATTGGTTTTTGGGTAGGTTTTCAAGTGTTATTCCATATTGGCGTAAATCTAGCATTATTACCACCTAAAGGATTAACGTTGCCTTTAATTAGTTATGGTGGAAGTAGTTTATTAGTGACCTTGATGGCGATTGCCTTATTGATGAGAGTGCATAGAGATACACAAATTGCACTATTTGGGGTAAGTGATAAAGAAGCGCAGAAACAAAGACAAAGAACTCTGAAACAGACACGAAGAACAAATAGAGGAAAGGGTAAAAGTGGGGCGAGTTATGCTCGATAGCGCTAATAAAAAACTTGATAAAGGTCCAATTCTTATTACAGCAGGTGGGACTGGTGGGCATGTTTATCCTGGGCTTGCTGTTGCTAGAGCACTACAGGCACAAGACATACCGGTGGTATGGCTTGGAACGGCAAAAGGATTAGAGGCTAGAGTGATACCTGAAGCAGGAATTGACATGGTTTACTTATCTGTCAATGGTTTGCGCGGTAAAGGTTTTTTAACGTTGCTTATGGCACCTTTTCAATTAGTTAAAGCACTATTTCAATCAATGATGATAATGAGAAAAGTGAAACCATCTGCTGTTTTAGGAATGGGTGGTTTTGTCGCAGGCCCTGGTGGTTTAATGGCTTCTTTAATGGGCAAGCCTGTCGTCATCCATGAGCAAAATGCTATTCCAGGTTTAACCAATAAGTTATTAAGTAAAGTGAGCAACAAAGTTTTAGAGGGGTTTCCTGGAACATTTGCTAATGTGAAAAATACGATTGGTATTGGTAACCCTGTTCGTTTAGATATTTCAAGCCTTATACACCCTAAACAGCGATTAGGTGATCGTTGGGGACGTGTCAATGTACTAATTTTTGGTGGTAGCTTAGGTGCTCAAGCGTTGAATGAAGTTGTCCCGATGGCATTGGGTGAATTACCTCTTGATAAGCGTCCAGTTGTACGTCATCAAGCAGGTAAGAATAAAGATGCTATGACGACAAAAGTTTATGAGAAAATGGGTGTTGAGGCTGAAATAACACCTTTTATAGAAGATATGGCTGAAGCCTATGAGTGGGCAGATTTGGTGATTTGTCGTTCGGGGGCTTTAACTGTAGCGGAATTAGCCGCAGCAGGATTAGCATCTATTATGGTTCCTTATCCTCATGCTGTAGATGATCATCAAACAGCAAATGCAAAATACTTATGTGATTCAGGGGCCTCTATTTTAATGCCTCAAAATGACATGACAAAAGACTCATTGTCAGTGGTTCTAGCTGATCTTTGCAGTGATCGTAATAAGTTGATTGAAATGAGTATTAAAGCAAGAGAACTGGCAAAACCCAATGCAACACAAGAAGTGGCTGCCATTTGTGCTGAGCTAGCAGGTTATGAGTTTGACCAAGGTGATAGAGATTTAAAAGAGGAAGTTGAAAGTACTATGGCGAGTGAAGAATGGGATACATTTGTTGTCACTGTTAAAGACGATGTAACTAAAAACAACATCAGTAAAGGTAAAGGAGTAAATAAAGGGGTAAATTATGAAGCAGCCTAATGATTTAGCCCGTCGCCGTATTAAACAAGTTCACTTTGTTGGTATTGGTGGCTCAGGTATGAGTGGTATTGCTGAAGTTCTAGCCAATATCGGCTATCAAATTACAGGTTCTGATTTGAATCAAAACCCAATGACCGATCGGCTTGCATCGTTGGGTGCGAAGATATTTATAGGACATGCCGCAGAGAATATCGAAGGCTCGAATGTTGTTGTCGTGTCCTCAGCTGTTAAAGGGGATAATCCTGAGGTAGTCGCGGCTAAAGAACAGAATATACCTGTTGTACCTAGAGCAGAAATGCTTGCTGAAATTATGCGCTTTAGTAACGGTATTGCGGTTGCTGGTACTCATGGGAAAACAACAACGACAAGTTTAGTTGCGAGTTTATTAGCAGAAGGTGGACTTGATCCAACCTATGTTATTGGTGGTAGATTAAACAGCAGTGCGAGTAACTCTCGACTAGGTACAGGTGAATACTTAGTAGCTGAAGCAGATGAAAGTGATGCTTCATTTTTATTGTTACAGCCAATGATTTCTGTGGTGACAAATATCGATGCTGATCACCTTTCTACCTATGACAATGATTTTGAAAAGTTGAAAGCTACTTTTGTTGAGTTTCTTCATCATTTACCTTTTTATGGCTTGGCTGTTTTGTGTGTTGATGATGAAGATGTTTGCGATATTTTACCGCAAATCACACGTACAATCGTCACCTATGGTATTCATTTTGAAGCTGATATACGGGCTAAAAATGTGCGTTACAATGGAACAAAAAGCTACTTTACTGTTGAGCGTCAAGGTAAAGGTACTTTAGATATTACCTTGAATATGCCTGGAGAACACAATATTCAGAACGCTTTAGCAGCGATAGCGATAGCGACGGAGTTAGAAGTTAGCGATGATGCTATTTTAAATGGGCTAGAAAATTTCCAAGGCGTAGGGCGTAGATTCCAGTGTTACGGTGACATCAAAACGCATCAAGGAACTGTCATGTTAGTTGATGACTATGGACATCATCCAACAGAAATGGAAGCAACGATGAAAGCGGTTAGAAGTGCATGGCCAGATCGTCGTATGGTGGTGATGTTCCAACCTCATCGATTTACCAGAACACGTGACTTATTTGAAGATTTCACCCAAGTTTTATCAGAACCAGATGTATTGGTACTTTTAGATGTTTATACAGCGAATGAAGATCCTATTGCTGGCGCAGATGGTCGTTCATTATCTCGTGCAATTCGTAATCGTGGTCATGTAGATCCGATTTTTGTGGCGGATACAGCAGATATTATCGAAGTATTACAAAATCAATTACAAGATGGTGATGTGTTACTGACCTTAGGGGCGGGAAGTGTAGGAACTATTTCAGCAGGCTTACCAGCACAGTTATCACAAGGAGCAATCTCGTAATGAGCACTGCTATGCATCAAAAGTTTGGCAAAGTTGCCGTACTCATGGGTGGCTGGGCTGCGGAACGTGAAGTGTCTCTTAAAAGTGGAAAAGCGGTTTTAGATGGATTGTTAGAAAAAGGTATAAATGCACATGCATTAGACGTCGGACGTGATGTTTTAGATGTGCTTCGTGAAAATGAATTTGATCGTGTTTTTAATATATTACACGGCACGAGTGGTGAAGATGGTGAGATTCAGGGTGCTCTAGAAATCTTACAAATTCCCTATACAGGTTGTGGTGTGATGGCATCGGCAATCAGTATGGATAAGTTAATGACGAAACGTATTTGGTCTGGTTCGGGTTTGCCAACTCCCGCGTTTGAAATTTTAACGGTAGATTCTGATTTTACCCAAGTTGTGGAGAAATTAGGTCTACCCGTAATTGTTAAGCCAGCTCAAGAAGGTTCGAGCATTGGCATGAGTAAGGTAAGCGAAGCGGCTCAGTTAAAAGTAGCATATGAAAAAGCTGCTGAGTTTGATGATGTAGTTTTTGCAGAACAATGGGTAACAGGTAATGAATTCACTATTGCGATTTTAGGCGATGAGATTTTACCACCAATACGTTTAGTTGCTGATGCAGATTTTTATGATTTTAATGCGAAATATACCTCAGGTAACACCCAATATTATTGTCCTTGTGGCTTAGATGATGAAGCTGAAAATGCTTTAAAAACATTATCAAAAATGGCGTTTCAAGTGCTCGGCGGGACAGGTTGGGGACGTGTAGATGTGATGCAGGATAATGCAGGCACATTTTGGTTAATTGAAGTGAATACTAGTCCGGGTATGACAGATCATTCATTAGTACCGATGGCGGCAAAACAGCAGGGCATGAGTTTTGCCGATTTAACCGAAAAAATATTAGAAACAGCGGGGGTGCATTGAAATGATTAAGAAAAAAGCAAAACGTCCACAGGCAATACGTCGTGTTACTAAAAAAACGCGCATAAAAAACAGAGTAAGGTTTTCTTGGCAAAGAGTCGTACTGCCACTGTTATTTTTACTACCTGTTATTCTTTTAGCGGGTGCTTATAAGTGGATTCAGAGCCCTGAAAATTTGACGATTAAGTCGGTCATTGTCAAAGGTGATTTGAAAATATTAGATAAAAAACAGTTACAGCCTATTATTCAATCTTTTACTAAGACAAATTTATTTTTGTTAGATGTTAAAGGTTTAGAGCAACAAATTGAAGATAATGAATGGGTTCACTCTGCATCTTTAACGCATGTTTGGCCAGATCAATTGATTATTACTGTTTTTGAGCAGCGTCCTGTTGCCTTTTGGGGTGAGAAGGCAATGCTAGCGGAAAATGGTGAGATTATTAAAGCTGTATTGGATAATGAAAAAGGTAGTTTACCTGTTCTTTATAGCCCTGAAAGCAAAGGACGAAATATGGCTACAGGATTTTTAAAAATACGTGAAATGATGAAAGATTTTCCTGTGAAGTTAGCAGAATTTAGTGAAGATGCACGGGGTTCATGGAAAATAAAATTAGAAAATGGCATGACCTTGAAAATAGGGCGTGAGCATCAAGAAAAACGTTTAAAAAGATTTATGGTGGGTTATAGACAAAGTTTGAAAGATGTAATTGATAAAGTCAGTATTGTAGATTTACGTTATACCAATGGGTTTGCAGTCAAATGGAAAAAAGGGCTGTCAGCCGACAGTGTTTTTAAGGGTTGAGAATAATTTCTTTAGAGAGATTGAGAAGTTAACTAGGAGATTTGTGATGGGGAAACCGTTAACAGAAATAACAATGACAGTCAGCGATGAAGGAAGCATGGTTGTTGCGCTGGATATAGGTACATCAAAAATTGTCGCTTTAATTGGCGAGATTAATGATGAGGGTGGCGTTGAAATTATTGGAATTGGAAAACACCCTTCGAGCGGTATGAAGAAAGGTGTAGTGGTTAATATTGATGCAACCATTGAAGCAATCCAACGTGCGGTTGAAGAAGCCGAGCTGATGGCTGGCGTGAATATTAATTCAGCCTACGCAGGAATTGCAGGTAGTCATATTCAAAGTTTGAATTCACATGGGATTGTGGCAATCAAAGATAAAGAAGTCACAGAAAGTGATCTTGAGCGTGTTATGGATGCAGCAAGAGCCGTTGCTATTCCAGCAGATCAACGCATTTTGCATGTGTTACCACAAGATTACGCGATTGATCAACAAGAAGGTATTCGTGAGCCAGTTGGTATGTCTGGGGTGCGCTTAGAAGCACATGTCCATCTTATTACGGGTGCACAAAGTGCCGCTCAAAATATTATTAAATGTGTGGAGCGTTGTGGGCTTGACGTTGATGACATTATTCTTGAGCAAGTCGCATCCAGTCATGCAGTACTTGAGAAGGATGAAAAAGAACTGGGTGTTTGTATGGTCGATATTGGTGGTGGAACAACCGATATTGCTATCTTCCTAGACGGTGCGATTCAACACACAGCTGTTATTCCAGTGGCGGGCGATCAAGTCACTAACGACATCGCTGTTGCGGTTCGTACTACGGCTCAATTTGCAGAGAAGCTTAAAATTGATCATGGTTATGCACTTCGTCAGTTAGTCATAGATGATGAAATCATTGAAGTACCAGGAATAGGTGAGCGTCAATCACGAGGTTTATCAACACAGACTTTAGCATCCGTTATTGAGCCGCGTTATGAAGAGCTATTTACTTTAATACAAGCAGAACTACGTCGTAGTGGATTTGAAGGGCGTATTGGCGCAGGTATCGTTCTCACAGGTGGTTCATCTAAAATTAGGGGAGCCGTTGAACTGGCAGAAGAAATTTTCCATATGCCAGTGCGTATTGGGGCGCCGATGAATGTTGGTGGGCTTAAAGGAGAAGTTGAAGACCCGATTCATTCCACTGGTGTTGGTCTGTTGCTTTATGGGGCAGCGCAAAATGAGTTTACAGGTGGAAATGGTTTTTCTCATGTTACCCAAGAGAATTTATGGGACAAGATGAAAAACTGGTTTGGAAGTAATTTATAAGAGTTTGTCATTAGCTAGACAATCTTCTTATTTTTAAGTTAGTTTTATTTAGCAAAGGAAATGTTTTAGAAGGAAGCATTTTATTTTTAATCACATCAGAAGTTTATAAAAAGGAGTTAGGGCTATGTTTGAATTAATGGATACGGAATCACAAAACGCAAATATTAAAGTAATAGGTGTTGGCGGTGGCGGTGGAAACGCTGTACAAAATATGGTGGATGCAAGTGTTGAAGGGGTAGAGTTTATCTGTGCAAATACAGATTCTCAGGCACTAGAAGGATCAGGTGTTAAAAACCTGATTCAGTTAGGAAATGCATTAACTAAAGGCTTAGGTGCAGGCGCAGACCCAGAAGTAGGGCGCGAAGCAGCACTTGAAGATCGTGAGCGCATTAAAGAACTAATCTCAGGAACAGATATGCTTTTCATCACAGCCGGTATGGGTGGTGGAACAGGAACAGGCGCTGCCCCAGTTGTGGCTGAAATGGCTAAAGAATTGGGCGTATTAACGGTTGCCGTTGTAACCAAGCCATTCCCATTTGAAGGGCCAAAGCGTATGAAGTCAGCGGATGATGGCATTGCTGAACTATCCAAGTATGTTGATTCTATTATTACTATTCCAAATGCTAAGCTATTGACGTCATTGGGGAAAAACACAACATTACTGGACGCATTTAAAGCGGCTAATGACGTGTTATTAGGTGCAGTTCAAGGCATCGCAGATCTAATCACACGACCTGGTTTAATCAATGTTGACTTCGCAGACGTACGCACCGTAATGAGTGAAATGGGTATGTCAATGATGGGAACAGGCGTAGCTAGCGGAGATGAGCGTGCGACAAAAGCAGCAGAAGCAGCAATCTCAAGCCCGCTACTTGATGATATCAACCTACAAGGTGCAAAAGGTATCTTAGTGAATATCACTGCTGGATTAGATATGGGAATTCACGAGTTTGAAGAAGTCGGTGCAGCCGTTCGTGGATTTGCAGATGATGAAGCTACTGTTGTTGTTGGAACCGTCATTGACCCAGAAATGAGTGATGAAATTCGTGTAACCTTAGTTGCTACTGGCCTAGAGAATCACGGTGCTGAGCTTAAAGCCGTACCTGCGCCAGAGCAGCGTAATGATAGATTACAACCTGTTGAACTAGAGCAGCCACGCATGGCAGTTGGCGGTGGACATCAAGCACCTGTATATGGTTCTGCACCACAGGCTAATGGTACGGACTCAAGCTACCTAGATATACCCGCTTTTCTTCGCAACCAAGCGGATTAATGCTTCATATCACGCCTAGTTTACGCTACTACCGCGTTGGGAAATGATCACTTACCTTTGTGTTATAAAAGGCTAAGCTCACTTTCTCTACCTTGTATTAGCGCAAACTAGGCGCAATCTGAAGCATTGATGTTTAGATTGTTGTTGGTGGTTTATTAGCAAAAAGCTATTACAATTGTGTAAAAAGAGGGGGGGTGCCATATTGGCTCTCCCCTTTTTTTATGGGATTTTGTTTAATAGACAGCTCTCTTAATGAGAATAGCTTGCGATGTTCTTGACAACTTGTCACGAAAAGATTATCGTTTCTGTCATTAACTAATTAACTAACAGGAGGAAGAATGAAAACCATACAAGTGGGTAAATTCAAATCAGAGTTCTCTTCAATCCTGCAAAGTCTTGAAGCGGAGGGTGATAGTTACGTTATTGAATTTGGCAAAAAGCGTAAGAAAGTAGCCGTTTTAATTCCTTATTCTAAGCATATTGAAAGTAAATCTCCTAGAAAGTTTGGTATTCTTAAAGATGCTGATTTCACCATTCAGAATGACTTTGAGTTAACGGAAGAAGAATTTTTGGGATTATGAAATGCCTGATAGATACACATATCTTACTTTGGCTTCTTTTTAATCCGACTAAGGTTTCTGATGATAAGCTATTAATATTGGAAGACCCAGAAAATGAAGTGTATGTATCATCATTAAGCTTTTGGGAAATTTCGTTGAAATATGGTTTAGGTAAGTTAGACCTGTCAGGTGTGTTACCTCAGGACTTACCTAAGTTAGCACAGAAAATGGGCATTAATATTCTTGAAGCTCGTGCCGAAGAATTTTCTGGTTATCATCAATTAGCCCGTGTAGATAAACATAAAGATCCATTTGATCGAATGATAATTTGGCAGGCAATTTGTAATGATCTTATGCTTATTAGTGTAGATCGTAAATTTACGACATATACCGAGTTTGGTTTAAAGCTTTTATAGTTTATTTTGCCGCTTTCTATTAACTTAAACAGAGGCATTAATATTTAGATTGTATGTGATGCCTTTTAAGCAGGAATAGACGGAGGCTTAAGTATTTCATTGGTTTTATTAGGACTGTTTCTTTGCGGAGATCACGTAAGACTCGACCAACATCGACACTTCCTTCGGAAGATGTAGCGATGTACTTTTAGCGCTTGTGGCGCTTTAAAAAGCAATTATCTAAAAAGGGGTGGGGTGCCTATATTGCGGAGAATAGCTCTGTATTTATTGGTTTACTTGAATCATTTCCATGAGTGAATTTACTATGAAACGATATGACGTTATTGAAATAATAGTCAACTCACAATTACTACAAATGCGCTTTGAGGAGCGAGAAATACAGCTTCAAATTTTGCAGAATACTAATTATTCAGATTTAGCTGCTTGGAAGGTGTTACCCATTGAAATTCAAAAGGAATTCAGCAGTAATCAAGCACTCAAAAGCGCTGATAATAAACGCTATGACTGTATCCTTATGATGTGGCTCAAGGATGAATTGAAAGGTGTTAGTAATGAATACCTGAGTACCACAATTAAAAAAATAAATAGTTATACAGGAGAGATTGAAGGCACTCCTTTTCCAATGATTACTTGCCCTTGCTGTGGTTACAAGACTTTAGATGACCCTACTCCCTTTGCAATCTGTGAAGTCTGCTGGTGGGAGAATGATGGTCAAGATAGTCACAATGCGGATGAAAATAAAGGTAATCCAAATGGACTTAGCTTGACTCAGGCTAGAAACAATTTTGTTAAACATGGAATTTATGACCCTAGCCGAACGGATCTGTTTAAGTATCAAAAACCTAAGGAAATGTTTGTTCAGGGATCTCTGAAAACGTCGAAATAACCTCTACTTTTCCCTGCGCCAAATCGTTTCAGTACCTTTATCTTCTAGTGAAATACCCTGTTCTTGTAATTCATCTCGAATCTTATCAGCATTAGCCCAGTCTTTGTCTGCCTTAGCATCTAGTCGTTGTTGGATTAATGTGTCAATAGCATCGTTACTTAGTCCGTTTTTGGGATCACTTATTCCCTTAAACCAGTTCTCTATGTCTCCTTTATCTCCTTCGAGTAATCCTAATTGATTGGCTAGCTTGATCAGCAAGCTGCTTAAGTTTGTGGTTGTAGTCGTATCATTACTTTGACGGGCACGATTGATGTCTTTTGCGATTTCAAATAATACTGAAAGTGCTTCGGGCGTATTAAAGTCATCATCCATTGCTTTGATAAAGTGTTTTTCGTATGCGCTGTTTTCAGGTGGGGTGCCTGTTTTAAGCCCACGCATTGCGGTATATAAACGATCTAAGGCAGCTTCTGCGGCGGTGAGTTGATCGGTGCTGTAGTTTAGTGGGCTACGATATTGGCTGGTGAGCATGAAGTAGCGAATTACTTCTGCTTTGAAGTCTTTTAGCACTTCTTTAATGGTGAAGAAGTTGTCGAGTGACTTTGACATTTTTTCTTCATCTACGCGAATAAAGCCGTTGTGCATCCAGTAGTTAGCGAACGTTTCGCCAGTGCAGGCTTCTGATTGGGCGATTTCATTTTCATGATGAGGAAACTGTAAGTCATGCCCACCCCCGTGAATATCAAAATGATTACCGAGTAGTTTGGTCGACATTGCAGAACATTCGATATGCCATCCCGGACGACCTTTACCCCAAGGTGAATCCCAGTAAGGCTCGTCAGGTTTCGCCATTTTCCATAAGACAAAATCTAGAGGATCATTCTTATCGGTGTTGACGGCAATGCGATCACCCGCACGTAAGTCTTCTATATTTCTGCCAGAGAGTTTTCCATAGCCTTCAAACTTTGAAACTGAATAGTAAACATCTCCTTGACCTTTCTCATTAAGAGCGCCTTGATAAGCGAAGCCCTTTTCTATTAAAGATTCAATCATCACAATAATTTCTGCAATATTATCCGTGGCTTTGGGTTCTGCTGTGGGTGGTTGAATGCCGAGTGCACGCTCATCATCGTGCATGGCCTCTATAAAACGTTCGGTGAGTTTTTTGAAATTTTCACCCTTTTCATTGGCGCGTTGAATGATTTTGTCATCAATATCAGTGATATTTCGCACGTAGTTGACTTCATAGCCCTGTGATTTTAGATAACGAAATACCACATCAAAGGCAACCATGACACGCGCATGCCCTAAATGACAATGATCATAAACTGTCATGCCACAAACATAGAGCTTGATTTTGTTTTCTTCAATCGGTGTAAATGTTTCTTTTTTATTGCTTAGGCTATTGTAGATTTTTAACATTTTATTAAGACTTTCGGCTTTGATGTGACGGATTATGGCAATAGTAGCAGAAGCCTTTATTTTCCGCTATTATTCGCCCTTTGAAATTATCTGAATTATCATCAGGGGCGCATAAAATGATAAATGTAATCAAACCCAATCAATTGCTCATTGCTTTTGTATCTTTTTTTGTACTTTTAGGTGGCTGTAATGCACAAGAGCCAGCTAAAACAGAAAAAGCAACCGAATCCAAAACTAAAACCGGAGAGAAAATGTCTGCAAATCCAATTATTAAAATGGAAACCAGTAAAGGTACCATGACAATCGAACTCGATGCTGAAAAAGCACCTAACTCAGCGGCTAACTTTGTCGCATATGTTGAAGATGGCTTTTACGATGGTGTGATTTTTCATCGTGTCATTCCTAATTTCATGGTTCAAGGCGGTGGCATGAACCCTGATATGAGTGAAAAAGCGAATAAAAAAGCATCTATTAAAAACGAAGCAAATAATGGACTGAAAAATGATCGTGGTACGCTTGCAATGGCACGTACTAACGATCCGCACTCTGCATCATCACAGTTCTTCGTTAACTTAAAAGATAATGATTTCCTAAATCACACCAGTGAATCACCTGCAGGTTGGGGCTATGCTGTATTTGGTAAAATCACCGATGGAATGGATGTGATTGATGAAATTGCAAAGGTTAAAACAGGCAACCATGGTGGTCATGGTGATGTACCTTTAGAAGCAGTGACTATTATTAAGGCGACTGTTGAGAAGTAAGTTTCATCCTCCTCTCCCATTGGGAGAGGAATAGGTGAAGGTAAACACCATGACAACAAAAAATACCTATTTCATATCGGATCTTCATCTAGATCCTTCCCGTCCGCATCTATTCAAGCTCTTTTACGCGTTCATTGATGATATTCAAGACAAAGCAGAAGCACTCTATATTTTAGGGGATTTATTTGAATTTTGGATCGGGGATGACATTATCGACTTACCTTTTGGTAAACCCTTTCTTCCTGTTGTTGAAAAGCTAAAATCACTTTCAGATCAAGGCACTAAAATTTACTTTATTCAAGGTAATCGTGACTTTTTAATCGGTAAAAAGTTTATTCAAAGAATCGGTGCGACCTTGCTTCCTGATGATTATATTATCGATCTATACGGCAAAGCTGCGATGATAATGCACGG
>JAZGEM010000062.1:0-2204 GCA_036478745.1 Cocleimonas sp. | reverse complement strand
TATCATCTTCATTTGAAACATAAAGCTGATCTCCACTCGGATTTAAGGCAAAGGTCTCAGGGTCTGTGCCAGAGGGTAATGTGCCAACGGGTTTCATTGTCTTAATGTCAATGATTTGTATGGTGTTATCATCACTGGTAGCAATGTAGAGTTGTTGTTGATCTTTACTTAGCACTATGCCCCGTGGTCGCTGCCCCAGTGGGATTGTTTTTTCCAGCTTGTTTGAAGGGGCATCAACAATTGCAAGGGCATTGTCTTTTTCCAAGGTAACAAAGATTGTTTCGGCAAAGACTTGGGTGCTTGCTAGTAACAAGCCTGCTGCTAGTATTTTTTTCATGTTAGCTAAGTTTTGATTTTATAAAGTCGACGATATTATCTAATGCAATATCTTGTGTTTCTGTATCAGTACGTGCTTTATATTCAGCAATGCCAGAATCCAGACCTCTATCACCGATCACTATGCGATGAGGGATACCGATTAATTCCATATCAGAAAACATGAATCCAGCACGTACTTTACGATCGTCGAATAAGACATCAATGCCTAAATTGAGAAGATCCTGATAAATTTTTTCAGCCACTTCTCTTAGGCGGTCGGATTTATGCATGTTCATCGGGCATAATGCAACTTGAAAAGGAGCTAGTTTATCGGGCCAGATGATGCCTTTGTCATCATGACTTTGTTCTATCGCTGCTGCAACAATTCTTGAAATACCAATGCCATAGCAACCCATGATTAAGGTTTGACTTTTTCCACCTTCATTAATTACAGTTGCTTTCATTGCTTCACTGTATTTTGTACCTAATTGAAAAATATGACCAACTTCAATGCCGCGAGCAAGTGTAATAGAGCCTTTTCCATCAGGACTTGGGTCACCTTCCATGATAAGGCGTATATCCTCAATTTGAGGTAATGGTAAATCACGTTCCCAATTAACACCTTTATAATGCTTATCATCTTTATTTGCACCACAAATAAAGTCGCTTAGTAAACTGGCGCTTCGATCAATAATAATTTTAATGTTAAGTCCAATGGGGCCAATAGACCCCGGTTTGCATTGGCAAGTGGCTAAAATTTCTTCATCACTAGCAAATTCTAGTGGAGATTGTATTCCTTCGATTTTTTGAGCTTTCAGTTCATTAAGAGCATGATCCCCTCTTAATAATAGTGCAACAAGACTTCCATCTTCGCCTTTAACAATTAGTGTTTTAAGGCATTGTTGGGCAGAAACATCAAAAAATTGACTGACCTCTTCAATGGTATGCTGGTTTGGGGTCTCAACGATACTTAATTCAATGTTTGCATCAGAACGCTCATCTGTAGGCATCAATGCTTCAGCCTTTTCAATATTAGCGGCGTAACCACTTTGTGTTGAAAATGCAATAGCGTCTTCACCTGATTCTGCCAATACATGAAATTCATGAGAGACGGCACCACCGATTGTGCCAGAATCAGCAATGACGGCTCTATAGCTAAGACCTAATGTGTCGAATAAATTACTGTATGCCTGGAACATGACATCATAGGTTTGTTGTAATGAGTCTTGATCCAAATGGAAAGAGTAGGCATCTTTCATAATAAATTCACGCGAACGCATAATGCCGAAGCGTGGACGAATTTCATCCCGTACTTTCGTTTGGATTTGATAGTAAGTGATGGGTAGTTGCTTATAACTTTTTAGTTCGCTTCTGGCTAAATCAGTGATAATTTCTTCATGCGTGGGGCCTAAGCAAAAATCACGATCATGGCGATCCTTTAAACGGGCAAGTTCTGGGCCGTATTGCTCCCAACGTCCTGTTTCCTGCCATAGTTCAGCAGGTTGTAGTACCGGCATTAGAACTTCTAACGCGCCGGCTTTACTCATTTCTTCCCGCGTAATATGTTCAACTTTTCGCAAAACTCTTAAACCTAAGGGGAGCCAAGTATATAAACCAGCAGCTAATTTACGAATTAAGCCTGCTCGAATCATTAATTTATGGCTGTCAATTTCAGCGTCTGAAGGGATTTCTTTTATGGTGCTAAGAGGGAATTGAGTAGTACGCATGTTGGATAATTGATAAAGTTTAAGCGAAACTGCTTATTTTACCGATTATTAGATTCGCTGTGTATGTAATTTAAGCGAAAAAGTTGTTTGTTGCCTATAGATTTAGACGGAAGTTAAGGTAGGGGAGGTGTCTTGCTCATTATAGGTAGAGCCATCAGG
>JAZGEM010000061.1:0-3857 GCA_036478745.1 Cocleimonas sp. | reverse complement strand
TTTTGGATTCTACTAATTCTACTATGCCGACTCTGTCAATTTCTTGATGACTCATTGTTAATGTCCTTTTGGTCAATTATGGCCTCTTTTCTAAAAATAAAAGCGGACATTTTAACTTGGGTGAAATCGGACATTACTACTTTGCTCCTACATTCATTAGGAGCGTACTTTACCCACGATCGTGCAACGTATACAATATCGTGGTTAAAGTAGACGACTATAAAAAAGAGAAGAAGTCCATGACTTAATGACAGAGAACTAGAGCTTACATCGCTAATTCAGATGAAAATTCCTGTTATATATTATCTACCTGGAGCTACATCTGAATAGTTGGCTTGACTATTGCCAATGCGAAAGGCGTCATACAATATTTCGCCTGCCTTATTATCATTACCGTAATAAGAACCTATTTTTTGATATTGTTTAGGGTTTTTTGGTTTATCACATTCATCGTATAAATAAACAGAAGTGGTATTGTGCTTGTTGACGACTTTTTCTCCATCCAGCCAAACTTCCATAAAACCTGTATTGCCTGTTGCATATTTAAAGTGCAATACAAAGTCATGCCATTGATTAAGTTGATAAGGCTTGGATACACGTTGAGATCCCCATAAGGCATTACCTGAACTATGTAGTTTTGTCGCATAACTTGGATTAGTTGAGGTTCTAATATCAAAATTCCCATTTTTTGCAAGTAAGGTAAAAGAATTGCCTCCCGATCCACAGCTCCAATCACTTCCGCTACCATCCTCTTTTAAATGGGGCGCAGAGTGATGTTGGCTAATAATATTGTATCCGTCTGGTGCATCCAATACATTTATACTAAAACCTACCCAATATTCTTTTCCCCATTGATAGGTGCCTTTATTTTTTCTTAGAACCAGTTCACTGCGTTTTTGATTGCTTACGGCAAGAAAATGAACTGATTTATTGCCTTCCCGAGCATTATTTGAGGATACTACATTTGCGGGCACTTTCTTCCAAGAACCAGAATCACTCCAACCAGTATTTCCATTTTCAAAACCATCATCGAAAATTAGAGGCGTTTCAGTGGTATTGGAATCAGTATTAGTGATTACTTCAACTACATCATTATTTGTATCGCTTTCATTAGTACTACTATTAACAACTGTCAATAGTTCGTTTAAGTCATTTGCTGATAATGCATGGCTGTATACACGTAAATCATCGATAGCTCCACTAAAGTTCCGATTGCCTGTGGCAGGGTTGTCACCGATATGGATCCCTATGAAAGGGTTTGTCGAAACTGTTCCTGTTTTATTTACGCTTCCATTTTCTTGTCCATCGACAAAGAGCTTCATTTTAGTGCCATCATAAACAGCAGCTACATGTACCCATTTCCCAACAGGAATGTTTTTTGTTCCAATTAATGTCGTTGTAGTGGTTGTTTGGTCGTCTGTTTTTAGGCGAAAACGAAGTTTACTACCATTACTTTCTATTGTTGACAGCATCCAATAATGATCCTGTTCTAATACTCCAATGGCCTTGGATATAATCCGAGCATCATTAGTAGTAAAGTTATCAGCTTTTATCCATGCAGAAATTGTCATTGCTTGTCCTGTGACATCAAAGCTGCCAGCATCCACATATTGATTAGTACCGTCAAAGTGTAAAGCGTCTCCTTTCTTACCCGTAGTCGTCGTTGCGCCATGAATCGTCGCGGTGTGGTTTTGATCACTATTGTCAGAAAGGGTATTCCCAGAAATATTGTCGAAAGTATAGTGTGAAACAAGAGTGGAACTGTTGCCTTGGTTAACAGGTTCTGCTGGAGTTGGTTCATTGGGTGTTACTATTGGCGTACTGGGTTCTTCAGAGGCTGAGTCAATGGGTGTTTCAAGTGGAGTACTAGGATCTGGAGTCGTTGGATTGGCGGCAACACTGGAATCTGGCTCTAAAGATCCAAGGGGCGACACTTCTTCAAAACTAGACTCTGATCCTCCTATCCGCAATTCATCGTGATAAAGCGTTCTTTCATTAACATTGTAAACTACATCTTTAGACCAGCCTTTTAGTTTATAAGAAGACTGATAGAGTCCCATTTTAAAATAGGGGTATTTAGTGTGCTCACTATAATAATTCACTCCATTTTGTTCGAGTTCCTTTACGCCATTGACCCAAATGTCGATGAAGCCATCAGATTGATCAGACCACTTAACATGCATGACAAAGTCGTTCCACTGACCTAACAGCATAGGTATATTTTCTTTTTTAAAGTTTGGAAGTGGAGTTCCTGGTACACATCCTGGTCTTGTCTGCTGACCCGGACGTGTATTTCCACATCCATCAGCTCTATTCGATATCATAAAGCCCTGTTTTGTATGCCTTACTACCAAAGGAAGACCGTAACGCCATGATTTGTCTAAATAGCTTCTATCATGAAACTGGAGGATAATTCCACCTGCCAGCCTTTCTTCAAGTGACCTGCCATTCTTGGTTGCACCATAATCCATGCTCCAGTCTGCAGGAATAAAGACACTGACACCTAACCAATATTCTTTTCCCTTTTCAAATTCTCCATTGAAATTTTGATATGAGGAGGCAACTGCTTCGGTACGATAATTAACATTACTTGTAAATCGATTTACAACAGATTTCATCATCTGTGTACCACCTCTTGGTGTGATCCCATTTTCTGCAGTGACAATTTGTGGAGAATTGCCACTAGAAATTAGGGGAGGATAATGATCACTCTGTCTTGTAATGGGTCTTATTTCAGATTCAAAATCTGCTGTATATTCTGGGGTCGGTATCGGCATTGCTTCCAGTGTACCCAAAGAGAATATGTTTAAAAAGCTTATCAAAATAAGCTTGTCGATGGGTTTGGTGAGGTAACTGTTTTTAGATTTTTCCATTGTCATTATTTTTTCTAGTAGATTATCCTAGCTAAGAGAAGCCGTTATCCAAGTTAGATTCCAGTACTAAATAGTTAAGTTAATTACCCAAAAAGAAGATAATTAATTAAGCTTTAGTGGAAAATCTAGAACTTGGCCAGTATTTGTTTTGCAATTTTAGAGCTAAGCACATTGTGCGCCAAAAAAAAATAAGTAGTAGAGCTGGGTTTTGAATAAGGTTGTTTTCACATAAATAACGTGACATGAATCACAAATATTGTTTTATTTGAGAATCTGTCGCTTTTTTGTGACAATATTTTGTGAATTCAATCACATATTAAGAAATTTTTGACCGGTTTTTTTCTTGTACTGTGAATTAGTTAATTGACAAACAAAAAAATCGTGAATTTGTTGTTGTCTTGAAAAAGTGACGTTACTTTAAGAAATTGGAAAAATGTATTTTTTTCAGAGTACTATTGAACATCATTTGAGTGAGTGGTTTAAAATATGTACATTTTTTTATTCTACATTTAACTTACTAAGAAATAGTAATGAAGATTATATTTGCCGGTACCCCTGAATTTGCACTTCCTGCTTTACAAATGTTGATTAATTCAAAGCATGATATTTGTGCTGTCTATACACAGCCAGATCGACCGGCAGGAAGGGGGCGAAAATTAACACCTAGTCCTGTTAAAAAGTTAGCATTGGAAAATCAGCTCTCTGTTTTGCAACCAGAAACCTTAAAAACAGACGCCGATTTGAAGCAACTCGCTTCCTTTGATGCTGATTTAATGGTTGTTGTGGCTTATGGCATCATTTTACAGCAAGCTGTATTAGATACGCCTAAACAAGGGTGTCTTAATATTCATGGTTCTTTGTTACCTCGTTGGCGCGGGGCGGCTCCTATTCATAGAGCTGTTATGGCCGGAGATGAAGAAACGGGAGTCACTATTATGCGGGTGGTGAAAAAACTGGATGCGGGTGATATGTTACATAAGGAAT
>JAZGEM010000060.1:0-2881 GCA_036478745.1 Cocleimonas sp. | reverse complement strand
TAAAATATTCCGTATAAAGTGGAACAGAGAGCGGTGTGAGTTCAGAACCGTGAGTATTACCCAAGCTTACTCTACCCCAGCGATGATTTTTGCTACCACTAAAACTTATACCATTCCCTGCTGAGGTCGCTCCATATGTCACCGGGTTGACTTGAGCAACTCCGTCTACATTGGCTACGGTAATAGTATCAGAATCAGTAAGACTAAAACTTAAAGCAATTTCAGCATCAAAAGGTGCGGTTAATGTGCCTTTTGTGATCTGTAAAATATCCCTTGTAGTATCTGCAAAAGTTAATAATCCAGTCCCATCGCCAAGATCAGTCTCTATTGGCGGAGTTGAGTCTAAAGTAATCAATGGATAACTTGATTCAACATAAACAGGAATGAAACCAGATGGATTAATCTTCCAATAATCCCCCGTATAATTTTGTGTTGTAACATCTGAACTATTTTTTGCTGATAGTGTGACAATGGGATTAACAGAATATATAATCGGCTGATCAAGATATGTAAAAGTGGAACAGCTTGAGTTAAAAACGGGTGTGTTTAGAGAAACGTCAAAATGATCCGGTGTAAATCGACCAAAATAAGCACTTGTTGCCGTATTACCAAATTTACAACCAACTTTCCCTGCAACGGGGGTATTGGAAAAGTCATCTGTACAATCACCACTGTGATCTACAGCAGTAAAAGTATCATCATAGACACCTTCTGGGCTAAAACGTAGCAACCCCACTTCTGAATATTTGAAAGTAGTACCTGTAGCAATACCTGTCCCTGAATTGGCAGCACTAAAAACACCTGAAATACTCCCTGTTTGAATAGCACCAGTATGGGCTTGGATAATTGAGTTATTGATATTCGGTGTGCCGTCATAACCAGCCGTTGTGGTTGCCGTTAAGGTAAAGTTTTCACCTGCTTTCGCTTTGGGAGTCTGGGTTGAAATGTCATACGTTAAATTTGATGTAATGACCATTGAAGTAGGTCTAATGGCAAAGCTATCAATAGAGCAACCAACTACCGAGGGACTGGCTGTGGTATCAGTAACCCGGCATTTGACGTTTTGGTATGCAGTACTGGAATTCATGTTGGCACTGGCTTTAGTGCCAGAATCAGCTGCTGTAAATGTTAAGTTTTGAGAGACCGGCGGGTCTAATGATGAAAAAGTCGAACAACTACCAGAACGTGCATCAACTAGTTCTATCGATACGGTATGATCTATCCCGTTGGCAAAATTAGTTTCAAGGGTCGATGCATCTTGCAAAGCGGCAATATCAAAACTAAAAGATTGTATTGTGGTTTTAGTGTATAGCTTTCCTGTAATACTATTGGCTCCATTTTCTACGCAGTTAAAAGTAGATGCAAGAGTGTCGCTTCCTCCACTGCCGCCACTAGGTTGGCAATAGTCAATTTTAATATCATCAATATACATTCCAGAGACAGACGAACTTGAACCTGAACCTAAAAAACGCACTTGAGTGTTTGTTGACATATAAGGTGTTATATCGAAGCTTTCTGGGTTGGCACTAATATTAGTGGATGAAATAGTATATGTTTTTAATGCTGTCCAGCTAGTACCTCCATTATTTGATATGGATAAAATAACAGTGGAGCTTCCGCTGTTAACTCCAGTAAAGTAATTAAAACTTAACGATGCCGATGTATAACCAGAAAGATCAACTTGCCTTGTCACACCACGATTAGAATAATAACTCGGGTATTCTTCAGAAGGAGTGCCTAGTCTTAAACAATAACCGGAAGTACAAAGGTCACTTCTAACTCTTACTTTACCTGCATAAACTCCATCAGATTCCCCAACTTCTTGCCAGGAATTTGTCCAGTTCTGAGAGCCGTCATTATTATTAAATGAGAGACTGGAAAAATCATCTTCTACATCATCACAAGAGGTAGAGCTAGTCGTACTTGTCCATGAGGCAGTAAATCCTTGATAGCGATAAATATAGTCACTTACAAATCTCAAATACATACTACCTGAAGTAGCTGTGACATTATTTGGTAATGACCCTCCTGTAAACTTACCTAAAAAAGTTCCAGATGCACTGGTTCCATCATAAACATAAAGAAAATCATAATTAGTTTCGACAGCAAATTGAGAAAAACTTAGTGTAATACTAGTTGGAGAAGAAGAGGGTTGGATTAAAAAACCACAATTGTCATAGTTTGAATAATATCCGTTCGCACCACCAGAGTCATAAACTGTTCCGCTAGCGGCATTTGAAGTGCCTCCTGATGGGCAAATATTTTCAGCATAACTTTTGTGTGTTATAAAAAAAAGAATGAGTAGTGATAAATAGAATAATTTATTCATAATTCGGGCTACTCTATTTTCCACTTGCTTTTATTGACTATCATTATGTGACTTTTTACAATTTGGGCAGATATGTTGTCCTTCTGGAATATCGATCCACCCACTTTCTATTGCTGCAGATAAATTTCCTTCAAACCAAAAACGACCATCACATAGACGTCTACCATTACGATTACCCTCTCTTGGGCTACGTCTAAACTCAATGGTTCTAATCCCTTGTGGATTACAAATATCACAAAAAATAAAAGTTCTAATACTCATAGTTATATTTTTATCAGAAGGAAGGTTAGGAAAAAGGATTAAGATCACAATATGAGCAAAAAATAGGGATTCTATTCGCACAAATTGAATTATCTATTAGACTTGAGGAAAGTATAGAATATTTTGATTTTATTACTTGTTTTTTATATCGTTAAGAATAGAGGTGAGAATGTTAAAAAATAAGCAGCAAGGCTTTACGTTAATTGAACTGGTTATGGTTATTGTTATTTTGGGTATTTTGTCTGCTACGGCATTGCCTAAATTTGTGAATTTAAGTGGGGAGGCACATCA
>JAZGEM010000059.1:0-101148 GCA_036478745.1 Cocleimonas sp. | reverse complement strand
ATGAAAGACTGGCGCGGTGGTCGTGCAGTATTTGAAAACATCATTCCCTCATCAACAGGTGCTGCTAAAGCAGTAGGAATCGTACTGCCTGAGCTTAACGGCAAACTGACAGGAATGGCTTTCCGTATTCCTTCAGTTGACGTATCTGTTGTTGACCTTACTTGTGAATTAGACAAACCAGCAAGTTACGAAGAGATTTGTGCAAAAATCAAAGAAGCTTCTGAAGGCTCTATGAAAGGCACATTAGCGTACACAGATGAGAGCGTTGTTTCTTCTGACTTCCGTGGATTCAGTGCTTCTTCAATCTTTGATGAAGGTGCTGGCATTGCATTGGATGATACATTTGTTAAGGTTGTTTCTTGGTACGATAACGAGTACGGCTACACATGTAATATGTTGCGTCTAGTAGAGCACGTCGCTTAAATTACTGGCTCAGCTCACACCTATTTGCCTCCAGCTCTTCGTTGGAAAAGTAGTCACTTACATTTGTAAGCTCCTACTTCTCCGCCTCGATCTGAAGACAACTAGGCGCAATCTGAACCAGTAATTGCACAGGTTTAGATTGGTAAAAAATAGTTTGTGGGTATGGATTCGTTCATGCCCACAGATTTATTAAATAAAGAGATTGTAATAACAGTACTTTTATTTAATAAATCTAAAATTTAAAAGGAGTTTCATCCATGTCTGTAATTAAGATGTCTGATTTAGACCTTTCTGGTAAGCGTGTTCTAATTCGCCAAGATTTAAACGTGCCAATAAAAGACGGTAAGGTTAGCTCTGATAAGCGTATCCGCGCTTCTTTACCTTCGCTTGAGTTGCTTATAAAAGCAGGCGCACAGGTAATGGTAATGTCTCACCTTGGTCGTCCTACAGAAGGCTCACCTGAAGATGAATTCTCTCTTGCTCCAGTTGCTTCACACATGGCTGGCTTATTGGGTCAAGACGTAAATCTTGTTGCTGATTACTTAGATAACGCTCCTTCACTTGAAAACGGACAGGTAGTTCTACTTGAAAATGTACGCTTCAATAAAGGCGAGAAAGCTAACGACGAAACACTTTCAAAGCAATACGCAGCATTATGTGATGTATATGTAATGGATGCATTTGGTACAGCGCATCGCGCACAAGCATCTACACACGGCGCTGGTCAATTTGCACCAACAGCAGCGGCTGGTCCATTGCTTGCAGGTGAGTTAGAGGCACTGGGTAAAGCACTTGATAATCCAGCACGTCCAATGGTTGCATTGGTCGGTGGAGCAAAAGTTTCTACTAAGCTAACGGTTCTTGATTCACTTTCAAAAGTGGTTGATCAGCTTATCGTTGGTGGCGGAATCGCAAATACATTTATTGCAGCAGAAGGTCACAACGTGGGTAAGTCACTTTATGAAAAAGACCTTGTGGAAACAGCAAGAGAATTAAAAGCAGCAGCACAAAAGAACGGTGGCGACATTCCTGTTCCTACTGATGTCATTTGTGGCAAAGAGTTTTCAGAATCAACAAAAGCAACTACAATGAATGTTGAAGATGTTGCGGACGATGATATGATTTTTGATATTGGTCCTAAGTCAATTGCAGAGCTTTGTGAAGTCATCAAAAATGCAGGAACGATTGTTTGGAATGGTCCTGTTGGCGTATTTGAATTTGACCAATTTGGTAGCGGAACAAAAGCAATCTCAATGGCAATTGCAGAATCAAACGCATTTTCTGTCGCAGGCGGTGGAGATACCTTAGCTGCTGTTGATAAATACGATATTGCAGATAAAGTCTCATATATCTCAACTGGTGGCGGCTCCTTTCTAGAGTTTTTAGAAGGGAAAGAGCTTCCTGTCGTTGCCATGTTAGAAGCACGCGCCAAAGGTTAAAGATAAACTAAAAAGCCACAATTATTGTGGCTTTTTAGACTGAATTTTTTGAAACTATTAAAACTACGAAGATAATGAATTCTCAATGATACGAAAAACCATGCGAAGAACCAAGATTGTTGCAACTATGGGACCTGCAACAAACACACCTGAAACAGTAGAAGCGATGATTCGTGCAGGTGTTGATGTGGTGAGGTTAAATTTCTCACATGGTGAACTTGAAGATCATAAATACCGCGCCAAACTAGTCCGTGATGCAGCAGATAAGTTAGGCTGGTCAGTTGGTATCTTAGGTGATTTACAAGGACCCAAGATTCGTATCGATCGCTTTGTTGATAGCAAGATAATATTGGTTCCTGGTGAATCTTTCGTTCTTGATGCTAATTTTGATGAGAATGCTGGCACTAAAGAACGCGTCAGTATTGCTTATAAAGAATTACCCAATGATGTTTATAAGGGTGATGATTTGATGCTCGATGATGGTCGGATTGTACTTGAAGTAACTGACGTTGTTAACAGAACTGAAATTCACACCAAAGTTATTGTAGGCGGGGTGTTATCCAACAACAAAGGTATTAACAAACGCGGTGGCGGTATTTCTGCTGAAGCACTTAGTGAAAAAGACAAAGAAGACATTAAGTATGCCGCTGAAATTGGTGTAGACTTTTTAGCCATTTCTTTTCCACGCAACGAGGCAGATCTCGTTTATGCCAGAGAGTTACTCAAAGATGCTGGCAGTAACGCTGCCATCGTAGCTAAAGTTGAACGTGCTGAAGCTGTTGAACAACCTACTCTAGATGCCATTATTAAAGCCTCTGATGTGATTATGGTGGCTCGTGGTGATTTAGGTGTCGAAATTGGCGATGCTAATTTACCTTTGATGCAAAAGAAGATTATCAGGCGAGCCAGACAATTAAATCGTGCCGTCATCACGGCTACTCAAATGATGGAAACCATGATTGAAAATACCATTCCAACACGCGCAGAGGTATTTGATGTTGCTAATGCGGTTATGGATGGTACTGATGCAGTAATGCTCTCAGGTGAGACAGCCGTTGGAAAACATCCAGAAAAAGTGGTTTCAGCAATGGCAGCGATTTGTGAAGAAGCAGAACAATCAGCTGCTGTTAAAAAATCTAAACATCGTCTAGGAAAACGCTTTAACTGCATTGATGAAGGTATTGCGATGGCAGCTATGTACACCGCTAACCACATGGGTGTTAAAGGCATTGGTGCCCTAACAGAATCTGGATCGACAGCCTTATGGATGTCCCGCATAAGTTCTGGGATTCCTATTTATGCAATGACCACTCACAAATCTACGTGTAGAAGAGTCTGTATGTATCGAGGCGTATATCCAGTTCATATTCACGAAAAGTTAACCAATCCTCGTGAGGCTAATCGACTAATTGTGGAACACTTGCTCGAAGAGAAAACGGTGAGCGAAGGCGAACTTGTCATCATTACAAAAGGCGATATAGTGGGAGCTGGGACAGATGGTGGAACCAATCAAATGAAGATCATCCGTGTTGGTGATCACTTAGATGGTTAATATATATCCATTTCCCTCATCTATGTGTAAATTTGGATATAAACGTTGATTTGCTCAGGAATTACTATTTCCTGTAATATGTGCGCACAAATTATTTTTAATTCGATTTTTTTAGAACAACTCAATTTAATATAGGAGGACCAAATGGCCCTAATTTCATTAAGACAGCTGCTAGATCATGCAGCAGAAAACAACTATGGTTTACCAGCGTTTAACGTAAACAACATGGAGCAGGTACACGCTATCATGCAAGCTGCGGATGCGGTAGATTCTCCCGTTATCATGCAAGGTTCTGCAGGCGCACGCGGTTACGCTGGCGAGCCTTTCCTTCGTCACCTAATCATCGCAGCAACCGAAATGTACCCACACATTCCTGTTGTTATGCATCAAGATCACGGTTCTGAGCCAGCAGTATGTTTGCGTTCAATCCAGTCTGGTTTCACATCAGTCATGATGGATGGTTCTTTAGAAGCTGATTGTAAAACTCCTGCTTCATTCGAATACAACTCAAGCGTCACTGCTGAAGTTGTTAAAATGGCTCACGCTGGCGGTGTTTCGGTTGAAGGCGAACTAGGTTGTCTTGGTTCACTAGAAACAGGTGAGATGGGCGAAGAAGACGGACACGGCGCAGAAGGAAAGCTAGACATGGACATGCTTCTTACTTCAGTTGAAGAAGCGGCAGACTTTGTTAAAGCAACTAACGTTGATGCATTAGCAATTGCTATCGGTACTTCACACGGTGCTTACAAATTTACGCAAGAGCCTACTGGCGAGATTTTACGTATTGATCGTATCGCTGAGATTCACGCACGTTTACCTAATACTCACCTTGTTATGCACGGCTCATCATCAGTGCCGCAAGAGTGGTTATCAATCATCAATAATTACGGTGGTGATATGGGTCAGACTTACGGCGTACCTGTTGAGGAAATTGTACAAGGTCTTAAGAGCGGCGTTACAAAAGTTAATATCGATACTGACTTACGTATGGCTTCTACTGGCTCTGTTCGTAGACACCTACAAGACAATCCATCAAACTTTGACCCTCGCAAATTCCTTAAGGAAGCAACTAATGCGATGCAAGAAATTTGTCAGGCACGCTATGAGTCATTTAACTCAGCAGGTCAGGCAAGTAAGATTACTAAAATCTTCTCTCTTGATGAAATGTCACAAAAATATCTTTCTGGTGAGTTAGATCAGAAAATTTCATAATGTTTTAAATGACACTTTGATCAAAAGGGATGCGTTTGCATCCCTTTTTTTTGCGTTATTTTTATAAAAATAGAATATTATCAGATTACATCTCCATTATTAGTTATCGCAGTATCAAGCACCTCAGCGCACTTACTATTATACTTATTAAGACGAGAGCAGTTGTTGAGATACAATCTTGCAAAAAGACGGGGGGTGCCATTGACACAAGTTAAGCATGGAACCTTAGGAGCATCTTATAAATATCTCTACTTAATTCACCTATCCCATCGTACCGATTAGTGGAAAACTGTTTATTTTGTAGCTGCGCTAACAACTGTTTTATTTGTCTAGTATCATTATTACTTTGTTGAGAGCTTTGTTGATAATCTTGAGAAAGATATTGAGAAAACTCTTCTAATGTAAAATTCCCCTTCCAATCTTTAGCCAGCGCATAATCATTTAACGCAGCGCGAATCTGTTGATAATTTTTTGCCTGCTTTAGCAATAGTAAAGCATCATTAATTTTTCTATTTCTTATTAATCTTCGTTTAAACATTAAAAATGTTTTCCATACCATGAGTACAACAAAAAAAGTCAATAAGATCGATATAAGTATTAACACAAAAGGATTTAGCACCAGCACAAAAGGCTGCTCTAACAATGCTTTTCGGATCGTTCCCGAATCAGGATCAAAAAACTGTATTTCAACTTTTGGCAAATGGAGCCTGCCTAAACTCAACGCCTTAAAAGGGACTTGATAGCTAATTTCATATGCTGAATCTACTTGGCTAATGCTATTCTTTTTAAAAGGGAGTATTTGTATCTCTTCTGTTGAACGTAGTAAACGTGAAATAGCAGGTAGAGTTTCAGGTGCAACTTGTTTTGCTATAATTTTTATATCCCACTGATACAATCTATTAGTGAATAAATTCCAGCCCAGTTTCCAGTCATTATTTATTTCTATTTTTCCAACTGGCATGCTAGGTGGAATATAAATCGGCAAGGCATTAACCGAAAGTGTTTTCTGGGGAAGCTTTAAAACAATTGCTTTTCCACTATTCGGACGGTATTTAATATTTGAGAATACTAGCGCTTGTTCTCCAGCAGATTGTGAAAACACTTGCCACGAATGATGCAGGTGAAGCGCATTATTAAGCTCAACACTTTCTTGTGATAGTGGAATAACAGTAAAACCATCTAGTTTAAAATCACTACTATCAAGCCTTGATAACTCATCCTTACTAATCACTTCTAAATTAATAATCACTTGCTCGCGCTGCCAAACTTTGTTTTTAGAGAGACTAAGGTTTATTTTCAATTCATCCTGCACGCCCCCTGCATATAGCGGCATGTTGACTACCGACAACAACATCGATGCCAAAAACAGTCTTACCATGACTTAATCCCTGGCACTTTTTCGGGTACTTTCAAAGAAGCTGCAAAGCCCTCTTCAATCTCAAACATCCGCTTCCAAAGTGGGTTAGTGTTTGACTCAGTTTGTTCACTTAGCGTCAGCATATAAAGTCTGGCATTATCCAGTTCTTTTTTCTCTTCAAGCCTAGCTTGGCGTTCTTGCTCATTACCTTCTAATAACTCTATTCTTGATAAACCTTTTGCTAATAATCTATTAAGATCCACTTCAGGAATTTCTGGTAACTTAACATCAGTCATCGCTGTCGTTATCACCTTAGAAGATGAGGGAGATTGCTGACCCGCATCCAACAACATACCATTGTTCAATTGTCCATCACCTCTGCCAGGCAACGATAACGCACTGCGTCGTTTTAATATAATCGCATGCAATTCATGGCTAAGTTCTTTATTTTGGACACTGCCATTTTGCCCCGCGTTATAGCGAAGAGCATCCTCAAAAAGAGTTGTAGCTGCCTTATAATTCCCTATCTGAAATAAAGTATTTCCTAAGTTATGCAATGCCATCGCACGTTCATTCTCTGTTTTTGCTTGTAAAACAGCTTGAATAAAAATGCTCTTAGCTTGCTCATAGTTTTCAGTTTGATAAACAACTTCACCTTTTTTAAGAGTTTCAACATATGCTTCATCTGCACTTACGCTACTGTATGCAATAAAGCTTGATAGAATAATTAAAACTAAAGCAGCTCTAAAAGAAGGAAAATAAGCGATAAAAAACAAAACCATCGCTGGCAATAAAAACCACATGTATAACGGCTTCCAGTGTTCTAGCTGCGATTCTTGAGTGACCTTCATATCTTTTAAAAGACCTTGATAAATATTTTCCCAGTCAGACTCATCATCGCTCACAATGGATATGGCACCCCCCCCTTTTTTAATGAATTGAGTTAACTGATCAAATTTAGTCGTTGTTATTACCCCCTGCCCTTTATCATTCAACCAAGTACCATCGAGCAAAGGTATAGATGCGCCTTCATTGGCTGCTATGCCTAAACTATGAATAGTTATACTGCTATCAATGATTAACTGCTGGAGTGGTTCTAATTGTTTCTCATCTACGTCACCATCCGTTATCCAGATAATACTTTTAGTGTTACTCTTTGATTTATTTAACTCCCTTTGTGCAAAGTGAAGTGCGCCAACCGAGTCACTCCCCTGAGTCGGTAAAACCATCGAATCTAAATCTTTTAGGTAGAATTTCAATGCATGTAAATCATTCGTTAACGGCACATACAAATGCGTCCTTGCCGCATACACCACAATACCCACACGCAAAGACTTTGCCAGAGAAAGAAACTCATATGCCTCTAAAACAGCACGACGCAGACGAGAAGGCTTAATATCCGTGGCATACATTGAACGCGATAAATCCATTACCAACATCACATCAAGTTTGACATTACTAGAGCCAGAATATTTAGTATCAGGCACTCGAGCCCCTGCAAGCGCTAGAGTAAAACCGACCCATGCTAGAACGTACGCACTATCACGCGAAAATATTTTCTGCCGCAGGCTCTTACTATTATTTACACAAACCCAAGGTAGCAAATGTTTATCTGCGTAGTTTTGTTGATTACGTGATCTCAGCCAGCGCATGATTAACCACAAAAGTAACGGCTGAAGCATCAACAAAAGCCAATAGGGGCGCTGCCAATCGATGCTTTGTAAAAAGTTAAGACTGAATTCAATCATAAGACCCCCGACATTCTTTGAAACAAGGGATTAACTTAATAGCTTGTGACAAAACCAGTAACAATAATGCCAATAATAGAAAATAAAAATACAAGGCTTCCTGCTCAAAACTGGGCTTTGGTATTGCCACATTTTGACTTTGTTTTAAAATACTTTGTAATGCTTTTTTTATTGCCTCTGAGTCATTCACCTGATAGCTTTTGCCATGGGTTAACTCACTAATTTCTTCCAACAAAGCAAGATCAACAGTGCTAAATAATCCACCCGAAACGTCTTTATCTGGATCTTTATTGCTGGAACCTATGGCAATGGTATAAACAGGAATTTGATGCTCTGCCACTAATGTTGCGGCTGCCATTGAAGTAACCTCACCGCGCGAAGCATCAGCATCCGTAAATAGAATAAAGGTTTTATGGCGTTTCTTATCCGATGAATTTTGTGTTTCATTCAACGCCATAAGCAAGGCATCACCGATTGCGGTATAGCGCCCAGCCAACGTTGTTGTTATTCGGCGTAGCATTTTTCGGATGAGATTTTGATCACTGGTTAATGGTACTAGTATGTAAGATTTTTCCGCAAAGAGAATAATTGATAATTTCTCTCCACGCATTTTTACAACAAACTCATCCAATAGACTACGTAATACTTCGATACGCTTAATGGCTACACCATCTTGCTGATAATCTTTTAATTGCATGCTCAAAGATGTATCAACAAGGAAAACAATATCACGCTCAGGTGGTGGGTCAGGTAAGCGTTTTCCGATTAGAACAGGTTGTGCCAAGCTTATTATTAATAATGTAAAAATAATTAGATGTAACCAAAATGCTGCTTTCTTCCAAAACACCTTAGGTTTTAATGACGTTTCAGAGCTTTCAATCAGTTGTTTTACTAAAGGATGATAAAAACGCTGATAAGCTGACAAATCAAGGTCAATCATAGATGCTTGTGTTTGAATGCCATCTTTGCGTTGATACCACCAAATCAATATTCCACAAAGTATTAGGATTAGCCATAACCATTGCCAATGAATAAACTGAAAACTAGAAAGATTCACGATTTAATCAACCAATATTCGGTTTGTTGTATTAATTCTTGGAGTTCACTTTCTGCTAACACCTCTGTTGAATAGCAGGCGGCATTGATCCTTTTTCTAAAACCTTCCCACTTATTAACTTCTTGGGGGTGAAACAAAGATAGTCGAGAAACGTTTAGCCCTTGCCTTAAGAGCTTGGCAAGTTTGAATGCAACCAGTCTTGTTTCTTGTCTAAATAAGCCTTTGTGTATCGCTTTTAGGTCTCTCAATGCACGTTGTTTAGCCAGCTTGCGAAACTTTAACCACTTCCAAAGACTGTATAGAAGAATGCACAGCAAAGTAGCCAGTAACAACCAAACAATGAGTGGAGTAGATATCGCTTTTTCAGGAAGAATTAAGCCTTCAAGATATTCACTGAGTAGACTTTCTATTGGGCTTTTATTATCCATAGGGTCTTTTAGTTTAATGACCTAAAGGAAACATAATTTTGGAGTGCAAAGCTTCATCTGTGGTAGAAACCAAAGAATAATGAACGGCTGACTTTAATAAGGTTTGCTTTATATTATCATTATATTGTTGCAAAGCATGATTGGGTTTCATTTCTGAAAATTTATCTTCTTCTAACATTAGCAACGCATTCGCCAGCATATCTTGTAATGCCACCCCCCCCTTATTTTCAATATTGAGTTCTGCTGGAT
The DNA here is from genome assembly GCA_036478745.1 of Cocleimonas sp. Classification (GTDB taxonomy): domain Bacteria; phylum Pseudomonadota; class Gammaproteobacteria; order Thiotrichales; family Thiotrichaceae; genus Cocleimonas. The sequence goes on along the minus strand of JAZGEM010000059.1, from coordinate 91,683 downwards.
CCACTATATGCATTGTTTGTACAAAGTTATTAGCTTGCAATTGAAATAACTGCTTTTGGTGCGATTTATCCAGATCTCTAAAATCACTAATTAAATAGACTAGCGAACCTTTATCTATATCTTCATTTAAGTTTTCCAGTACAAGAGCAATTTTACCCCGATTATCAACTGTTCGATCATCTATTTGTAACAACTTACAACTATTTACCCCAGCTAGAAAAGAATCTGCACTATTGAACTCTAACCATTCGGATGAATTGTTCAATAGCATGATGGTTAATTGAAGTCGGTGTTGCTCTGCTGCAAAGGCTAAAACAATTGCCAAACGAAGTGCTTGTGTAAACTTTAAACGAGTACGAGTTCCAAACATCATTGTGCTACGCTGATCCAGCACAATGCAAAGACTAGGGCGTGCTTCCATATGATAGTTTTTCACATAGGTCTCCGTACTGCGCGCACTTAATCGCCAGTTAATCGTTCTTGGTTCATCACCCTGCTGATAAGGTCGGCTCTCGGCATAATCCATACCACTACCCATTGCACTGGTCGGCAGCCACCCTGCTTCTCTTGAATCAAGTTTATGTGATGAAGTAATCTCACCTTGTAACTGATTTGCTTGCAGTCGAAGCTCAGTAATATCCTGCGCTGACAATATAGGTTCTGATTTCATATCTAATAGAGATGGTAATTTAAGGAATCACAACTTCTGCAAGTAACCGTTCAATGATCCTGTTAGCATCAATTCCAGCAGCTTTTGCATTATGACTAAGAATAATACGATGACGTAATGCATCAGGAGCAACACTGACAATATCTTCAGGTATTACATAATCACGACCGTTAATATAGGCTAATGCACTACTTGCACGGAGCAAGGCGATCGTGGCTCGTGGCGAAGCACCTGCACGTAAGTAATCAGCCCAATCATTCTCAATCTTATTGAGGTTTCTCGTCATACCGACCAACTTGACCATGTATTCTTCCAAACTTGTTTCTACATGAATTTCAGAGACTTCATGCCTAGCTTGTAATACTATTTCTGGTTGTAAAGGTGTTTGTTTAGTTTCAAATTGATCTTCACCAAAGTGTAGTTTTTGGTCTCTTTGTAAAATCAACAACTCTTCTTCAGGACTCGGATAGTCCAATACAACATGTAATAAAAACCGGTCAAGCTGTGCCTCAGGTAAAGGATAAGTACCACTTTGTTCTAAAGGGTTTTGTGTTGCCATCACTAAAAATAAATCAGCTAAGTCACGCGTTACGCCACCGACGGTTATTTTATGATCCTGCATTGCCTCTAATAGTGCAGATTGAACCTTTGGTGGCGCACGGTTAATCTCATCGGCCAGAACAATTTCATGGAATAAAGGCCCTTCAATAAATCGAAATGCACCCTCCTTAGGATCATAAATATCACTGCCCGTTAAATCACCTGGCATTAAGTCGGGAGTGAATTGAATGTGTTGAAAAGAGGCATGAATACCGCTAGCTAAAGCATGAACAGCAGTCGTCTTAGCAAGACCAGGAAGACCTTCAAGCAAAATATGTCCTCCTGTCAAAACACCAATTAATAACCGTTCAATTAAATGATGTTGACCTACAATTTGTGATTGTAAGTGATCACGAAGCTGTAAAAATGTATTTTGTGTTTTCATTATTTCTTTTTTATTTAAACATGGAAAATTTATAAAGAAGATCTCAGTACACAACGGGGATCTCAACTAAGTGCAAAGCAGCTTTATATGAAACAACAAGACGAACCACTAAGTTATCAGCACTAATAACTTCGAACGGCATCAGATCGATATCCCAATTTTTCTTGCCATCGATATTTTTCATCTTCATTGGCGCTTGCTCTACACCCGCTATGACCAAAGAAATAGCTACATCATCTAAGGAAGTTTTTGAAGACAGCCTAATAGGTAATAAACGCTGAATTCTCGGTGTCACCTCAAATTTTAAATGCATTTCCATACCAACACCTAAGATTTCACATTGATCCGTTACAGGTCGACAAACATCAGTCACAAATAATTTTTTATCAGAATCTGCATCTTTATTTGTGCTGTAAATATCAGCAAGGATATATCCACCTAAGGCAAGAAAAGGAGCTATTAAAATAGCGATCATTTTATGTTTATTCATATTAATCTTTCTTTCAAAATAGCCCTTTATCAGAAAATCATGTGACTCATCGGGTTAAGCAAGACGGAGTTGTACTTCTATGAGATATTACTCCGACACATGAGGAGTTACCATTTATAAAATTCGAATCTACTAACAAACCTTGTTTTGCTAACAACATAACCTGCCCCCCAAGTTTATATACGTTGTTAGCCCCTTGAGCCTTAGGGCTCTTACCCACATAAGTCTACCCCTTACTTATTGTGGGACTTTCAGCCAGACTTCGGTCTGGCTTTTATTTGTCTGCCTTTTGCGACCCTCTCTAAAACTTTGATTAATCTCTGGTAAATACGCGTTACTGTAAACTACTATCTATGTGCGTATGAGAACTCTTCAAAAAGGTTATGTAAAACATGGATAGTATATTTTTACTAACAGTAGGCTTCATCTTTCTAGGTGCTTTATTTTCCAATATAATGAAATGGCGCAATAAAGACCGCGTCTTAAAAGACTTACAGGGCTTTCATTCAACTATCGAAATGCAGGATAGTAAAAAGATTTGGGGGGAAACCCAAGTATATTCTAATGGCATGGAGTTATTTTTCTCTCGTGGTGCCACGAACTCTATCGGAACGCCTATCAATTCTTACATCTTATACAGAGATGATATCGATAAAATACGTGTGATATATAGAAACCATAGCGAGCTATCAAAGGAAAATCAGCTGTTACGAAAAAACGAAGTAGAAGTTGTTAGTTGCCCAAGCCTTTTTCACATCATCAAACGTAAAACAAGAATATTCTTTAATATGTTCAATGATGCGATTGGTGAAGCTTTGAGTGTTTTTCTAAGTCGCATGAAAGGTACAAGCGCAACTAATACAGTGTTTTCAACACAGAGTGATTATTTAAAGAAAATGGGAACTACTGCACTCTCTGCAGCTGGAAATTCTTATAATCCCATACTCGAACGCTATATTAACAAACGTGTTGTTGTATCCGTTCAAGATGAAAATGATAACTATCAATTCTGTGGCTTTTTAAAGGAATATTCATCTGCATGGCTATCCATATTAGATTGTAAAGTCACTGATATTGATCAGATTGATCTGGATGACCTTGTAAGATTATCACTACAGCGAGATATGGACTTTAGTTATTACCTTTATGAAAAAGATAATGGTGATATTGCACTTGATATTATACTTGGATATTTTGGGGCTACCGTATTAAATCTAATTGCAGTAAATGGTGGTGATGATGATAAAGACGTTACCCAGACCACCAAAGATTATCATTATAAAATTAATAAAACCTTAAAGCATGGCGAATCAATCTCCTTTACATTAAGTGGTCTGCCACAGGAGTCATTTGAAAACCTTAATAAGAATTTACTGCCTCTAGAGTTTGAAATGATCGCTGAAGAGCGCCGCGAAGATGAAGTACCTGAAGAGAATGAGATTTATCAAAGTGTGTTACCAGAAATAAAGCTTGAATTTGAGTCAACCGATATTGCCGATATTTATGTACCAAGAACATTGGCAATTTTACGTCATGGTGCTGAATAATAGTCTGAATAAAAAAGGTCTACTCAAATTGAGTAGACCTTAGATGCCGGTATTCGGGGGGAGCATCCTCCTTATTTCCGACCATACTCCTTCTAGCGGTTGAAGGATTCTTTGTACAATTAAAGGATGGTACATAACTTGACCTATGTCAACATCAAGAATTACATGATTATATAATGAAATACTTATATGTCAGCATCTTAGCCTTAATTATTTATCACCAAAAATGAATATGGCACCCCCGCCTTATTTGAACAATTGTAATAAACCAAGGAACGAATAAACAATAAGTTAAATAAATTATTAATCACTCGTCCCTAAATCATTATCGATTGTTTAAATCGGTATAGTCTCTATTAACCGAACCCGTATACAACTGACGAGGTCGCCCTATTTTAGATTGGGGGTCACCCATCATTTCATTCCATTGTGATACCCAGCCCACGGTTCTACCTACTGCAAATAATACAGTAAACATATTAAGTGGAATTCCCATCCCAAGAAAAATTATACCCGAGTAAAAATCCACATTGGGATACAGATTCCTTGATTTAAAATAATCATCTTCAAGCGCTACTTTTTCCAACTCCATTGCAGTATCCAGTAATTTCTGATGCTCAGGATTTGTACACTGCCCATCCTCTAACATTTTATGACAAATCTCTCTGATGATTTTTGCACGAGGATCATAGTTTTTATAAACACGGTGACCAAATCCCATTAATCTAAATCTGTCATCTTTATCTTTTGCTTTATCAACAAAGTATGAAAGTGGTCTCCCTGAATCATTAATTTCCATTAACATTTTAATCACGGCTTCATTAGCACCACCATGAGCAGGTCCCCAAAGTGATGCAATACCAGAGGCAAGCACAGCAAATGGATTAGCTTGAGAGCTGCCTGCTAGACGCACCGTAGAAGTTGACGCATTTTGTTCATGGTCTGCATGGAGAATTAGAATGATATCTAACGCCTTTGATAGCAAAGGGTCAACTTGGTATTCCTCACAGGGTGTTGAGAACATCATATACAAAAAGTTCTCACTAAAACCTAATGAGTTCTTAGGGTAAACGAACGGCATACCCATAGCGTAACGATAACTCCAAGCGGCGATGGTTGGCATTTTTGCGATAAGTCTATGTGCTGCATCAATACGATTTGCAGGATCATGAATATCTTCATCATCATGATAGAAGGCAGATAGAGCAGCAACCACTCCAACCATAATTGCCATTGGGTGTGAGTCACGGCGAAAGCCACTGTAGAATCGAATCAATTGCTCATGCAACATGGTGTGATGTTTTATTGAAAAGGTGAATTCTTCAAGCTCTTTTTGATTGGGTAACTCACCATTGAGAAGTAGATAGCTTGTTTCTAAAAAAGTGCTTTTTTCTGCAAGTTGTTCAATCGGGTAGCCACGATACTCAAGAATACCTTTATCACCGTCAAGATAAGTTATATTACTCCAGCAACTTGCCGTTGCCATAAATCCAGGATCGTAAGTGAAATAACCTAATTGTTTATAAAGGCTGCGCACATCTACTGTCATTGGACCACAACTTGGTTTTAACAGATCTAGTTCTATTTGTTTTCCAGTACGGTTATCGATTAAAGTAACACTGTCTTTCTTTGGCATTTAATTTCTCCGTTTTTTATTTCTTACGAGAGCTTATGAGGCTTAGATGACTAATCAAACTCTATTACAAGGTCTCCCTGCTCAAGAATCTCACCCTCTTCAAGATAAATTTTCTTTATCTTTCCTGAAAATGGTGCAGTGATAGTAGATTCCATTTTCATTGCTTCAATTACAAATAAAGGGGTATCTTTTTCAACTTCCTGCCCTTGCTCTACAGCAATTGCTGCTAGTCGCCCAAGAATAGGAGTACCGATCTCATTTTCTTCGACTGCCTTACGATTCACCTTTTTGGTAGATTTAACCGAATCATCACGAATGGTGATACTTCTAGTCTGACCGTTAAGCGTAAAGGTGACCGTACGGATGCCACCAGAATCTGGTGGTGAGGCATAAAGCATACGGATAATAATCACTTTGCCCCGACCTAATTCAACCGTGAGTTCTTCTCTTTGCTTTAAGCCATAGAAAAATGCAACAGTGGGCAAAACTGAGATATTTCCGTATTTTTCATGATGTTGATAAAAATCCTCATAGACTTTTGGGTACATCATATAAGAAAGAAAATCACACATGGTGCGCCTGTCATCGAACTTTTCCTGAAATATAACAAACTCTTTATCAAAGTCGATAGGCTTTAAATGATCATTAGGTCGATCCGTGAAAGGCTTGTCATTCTTAAGCACCAGCTTGCTTAATTCTTGTGGGAATCCTCCTTCAGTTTGCCCCAGATTACCTTTAAATAAATCCAGTACTGAGTCTGGAAAGGCTAATGAACCTCCTTGTTCCATCACATCTCTTTCAGTTAAACCATTGGATGTCATAAAGATAGCCATGTCACCCACTACTTTGGAAGACGGCGTGACTTTGACGATATCACCAAACATTTTATTAACGACTGCATAGTTCTCTTTCACTTCTTCAAACTTGTCTTCAAGCCCTAATGCAATTGACTGTGGGCGTAAGTTGGAATACTGACCACCAGGTATTTCATGATCGTAAACTTCTGCTGTTCCCGCCTTTAAGCCAGACTCGAAGGGATAATAAACTTCACGCATATCTTCCCAATAGTTGGCATATTGATTGAGCGAATCTAAATTAAATACTTGTTCACGTGGTTGCCCCTGCATCGCAGCAATCAATGAATTCAAGTTTGGCTGAGAAGTTAAACCTGACATCGAGCTTAAGCAGGCATCAATAATATCAACATCTTTTTCAATCGCTTTAAGCAGAGTTGCGGATTGCATTGAGGAGGTGTCATGGGTGTGTAAATGAATGGGTAAGTCAACCGCATCTTTAAGTGCTGGAATCAGCTCTTCCGCAGCATAGGGCTTTAATAAACCTGCCATGTCTTTAAGTGCCAGTGTATGTGCACCCGCGTCTTCGAGTTGTTTTGCCAGATCAAGATAATATTGCAGGTTAAATTTATTGCTGGAATCGGTATTAAGTACATCGCCTGTATAACAAATAGTAGCCTCGGCAATTCCGCCCGTTTGCTCGCGTACAACCTGAATAGACTTTCGCATTCCCTCAATCCAATTCAGCGAGTCGAAGATACGAAATACATCTATGCCTTGCTCCGATGATTCAATGATGAATTTTTCTATCAAGTTATCTGGATAGGCTTTGTAACCAACCGCATTAGAACCACGAAATAACATTTGAAATAATATATTAGGAATAGCTTTACGCAATAAGCGCAAGCGTTTCCAAGGACATTCATGCAAAAATCGCATAGCAACATCAAAGGTTGCGCCACCCCACATTTCCAGTGAAAATAGTTGGGAGTGATTTTTTGCGAACCCTTCAGCAATTTTATGCATATCTTTGGTGCGCATGCGTGTTGCTAACAAGGACTGATGTGCATCCCGCAAAGTGGTATCGGTGTATAAAATATTATCCTGATCTTTAATCCACTGGACAAAACCATCAGCGCCCAAAGTATCTAATTTATTTTTAGTTCCTTCTGGATAATCAGATAACGTATCAAACGCAGGAATCACTGGTTTGCGAAATTTACGATCAAGGTCAGGATTGTTTATATCAGAATTGCCATTGACAATAATATTAGCAAGATAACTCAGTGTTTTTGTGCCACGATCAAGACGAGTAGGAACATCATAGAGTTCAGGATGTTTTTCCAAAAAGGTGACTTTTACCTCACCCGCACGAAATGTGGGATGATCAAGTACATTCAGTAAAAAACCAATATTGGTTTTTACGCCACGAATGCGAAACTCGCGTAAAGCACGATGGGCACGCCTGATGGCGCCATCAAGTGTGCGTCCAGATGCTGATATTTTAACCAGCATTGAATCATAAAAAGGGGATACTTTTGCACCCGCATAAACAGCACCTGCATCAAGACGAATACCAAATCCAGCGGCACTTCGATACGCGATAATGGTACCAAAGTCAGGTTTGAAATTTTGAGTTGGGTCTTCCGTCGTGATTCGACATTGCACAGCAAAACCCCGCACTGAAATATCATCTTGTGATTGGATATTGATTTCCGGGTCTGAAAGTTTACAACCATCGGCAATATGAATCTGGCTACACACAATATCAATTCCAGTGACTTCTTCTGTAATTGTATGCTCTACCTGAACACGAGGATTTACTTCAATAAAGTAAATATTCTCCTCGTTATCTACTAAAAACTCTACCGTACCCGCATTACTGTAGTTAACGTGACTGGTAATTTTTAAGGCATATTCATAAAGCTTGTTGCGCGTTTTTTCTGTTAAAGTTGCACTGGGCGCCATCTCAATCACTTTCTGAAAGCGTCTTTGAACCGAACAATCTCGTTCATATAAGTGCACCAGATTACCGTAATTATCCCCCAAAATCTGGATTTCAATATGCTTCGGTGAATCTAGGTATTTTTCTAGGAATACGGTGTCGTCACCAAATGCTTTAGCCGCTTCATTGCGCGCTTCATTATAAGCAGTAGCTAATTCATCTGCGACACGTAAAATCCGCATTCCTCGACCACCACCACCAGAGGCTGCTTTAATCATCAACGGATAACCGATACGTTCAGCTTCTTTTGCTGCAATATCAAGTGAATTCAGTGGTTCATTACTATCGTCTATAACAGGAATACCGGCATCAATAGCATTTTGTTTTGCTTGTACTTTATCCCCCAGTTGTTCCATGACCTCTGGAGCAGGGCCAATAAAAATGATTCCTTCTTCACGACAACGACGTGCAAATTCAACATTCTCAGATAGGAAACCATAGCCTGGGTGAATTGCATCGACTTGGTTTATCTTAGCTGTCTTGATCAAACCCTCTATATTGAGATAAGGCATGAGAGGATCATCATCAGCACCTATTTGATAAGCCTCGTCGGCTTTATAACGATGTGGTGAAAATCGATCTTCGTTGGTATAAATTGAGACTGTTGTGATATTGAGTTCTGAAGCAGCACGTAAAATGCGAATTGCAATTTCACCACGATTAGCAACCATTAACTTTTTAATTTTTTTAGTCATAATTAGAGATTAGGTAATAAATAAGGATTATGAAAATAAAGAGCTTAAATCATAAGTATTGAATACTGAGACTATGAATAAGTCCTATTTATTTTTATATACAGAAAGAACCACGCGTACTCGCGTTGACCTCACTATAACTATAGTTCACCTAAACAAAAAAAGGCTCCAAAAGGAGCCTTTTTTTAAGAGATTTATCATCTCTAAAGAAAATAAAAAACTAAATATTTTCCATATCTTCTTGAGCTGATCCTGCCCCTTTTGGAACACGAATATTATCAACTAATGCCTGAATATGTTCAGGTACTTCAGCGGTTACTCTTGAAACAATATGAGCAACAACAAAGTTAACAAGTGCTCCGACAGCACCAAATGCATTGGGTGATATTCCAAAGAACCAATCCTTCTCCATACCACCAAGGAAGGAGGTACCTGGAATAAACATAATACCTTTATGTTGGAATACATACAGCAATGTTACACCGATACCAGCGAGCATACCCGCAATCGCGCCTGTTTTATTTATGCGTTTTGAGAAGATCCCCATCATTAAGGCAGGAAATAAAGAGGATGCGGCTAAGCCAAAGGCTATTGCAACCGTACCTGCGGCAAAGTCGGGCGGATGCAGGCCTAAATACCCTGCAACAAGCACGGCTCCCGCCATTGCAATTCGACTGGCTAATAACTCCCCTTTTTCAGAAATATTGGGTCTGAACACCCCTTTTAACAGATCATGAGATATGGAGGATGCTATCGCAAGCAACAAACCCGCAGCGGTTGAAAGCGCAGCAGCTAGTCCTCCTGCGGCAACTAGAGCTATAACCCAGTTCGGTAGTTTAGCTATCTCTGGGTTTGCTAGTACCATGATGTCTCGATCAATTTTTACCATTTCATTGGTAGCTTTATCAGCAGTGTATTGAATTTTTCCATCACCATTTTTATCTTCAAACTTTAACAACCCTGTTTTTTCCCAGTTTTTAAACCACTGCGGACGTTCTGCATAAACTAGATTTTCACCTGCCGATGGCTGAATAGTTTGAATTAGATTTAAACGAGCCATAGCGCCAACTGCAGGAGCTACGGTATAAAGCAAAGAGATAAACACGAGTGCCCAAGCAGCGGAAGAGCGAGCTCCTCTTACATTTGGAACAGTAAAGAAACGCGTAATAACATGCGGTAATCCGGCCGTTCCAATCATTAGAGTCAATGTATAAACAAACATATTGAGCTTAGATCCAAGAACTGAGGTCGTGTATTCCTTAAAACCAATATCCGTTAAAGTAGCATCAAGCTTATCCAATAAATAAGTACCATCAACCATTTCAGACCCTAAACCAATTTGTGGAAAAGGACTATTGGTAAGGTTCATAGAGATAAATACAGCTGGCACAGTATAAGCAAATATAAGAATACAATACTGTGCGATCTGGGTATAAGTAATACCTTTCATTCCACCTAGAACAGCATAGAAGAAAACAATCCCCATTCCGACATACAAACCCGTATCAAAGTCCATTTCAAGAAAACGCGAAAATGCCACTCCGATTCCTTTCATCTGTCCAATTACATAGGTTATTGAAGCAAGAATTAAACAAATCACAGCGACTATACGTGCCGTTTTTGAATAAAAACGATCACCTATAAACTCTGGTACAGTGTATTTTCCATACTTTCTAAGGTAAGGAGCCAAAAGCATCGCCAGCAGTACATAGCCACCTGTCCACCCCATTAGAAAAACAGAGGCACCATAACCATTAAAAGCTATAAGCCCCGCCATTGAAATAAAGGAAGCTGCTGACATCCAATCTGCGGCTGTCGCCATACCATTCAGGATAGGATGAACACCCTTTCCTGCCACATAAAATTCACTTGTTGTAGAAGCTCTAGCCCAAATGGCTATACCAATGTATAACGCAAAAGTCATACCCACTACAAAGTAGGTTAGTGTTTGTAAGTCCATGCTTAATCCTCGTTCATGCCATATTTACGATCGAGTGCATTCATCCGCCAAGCATAGAAAAACACCAGCAACACAAACGTGTATATTGAACCTTGCTGAGCAAACCAAAACCCCAGCTTATATCCACCTAAGCGAATTTCATTAAGTTGCTCTACAAAAACAATTCCGCACAAATATGAAACGATAAACCAAATGGTTAAGCAAAATAGTACGAGTCTGATATTGGCCTTCCAATAGGCCTGCGCATTTAAGTCTTTTGACATAATCTTCTCCTTGAATTCTTATATCTTTTATTAGCCGTATTTATATTTTTATTATCCTGCAAACATAGCATAAAAGCGCAGGAGAATACGACTTTTAAGACAAAACCATTGAAAAAACACCTCCTCATAAGCCAGCCTTTTCCCGATACATAATTTAACTAATTGAAGCAATAATACACCTTGTCTTTATATAAAAGCCTTTAATCACCAAAACTTTGTGGTTTTTATGAATCTCTGAATACAATATTTATTCATCAATAACCTACATTGATTTTTTCAGTGTTATTAGAAGAACAACTAATATGAAAAAAAAATATATTCTAGGCCTTGCTGCTTACTACCATGACAGTGCTGCCGCACTCATCTGTGAAGGCGAAGTCATTGCAGCAGCACAAGAAGAACGCTTTACACGAAAAAAACATGACCCAGCTTTTCCAACAAATGCTGTCAAATATTGTTTACAAGAAGCAGGTATAAACGCTTCTGATATTGAACATGTCGTTTTCTACGACAAACCACTTCTTAAGTTTGAACGTTTATTAGAAACCTATTTATCTTATACACCAAATGGCTTTCGCTCTTTCCTTTCGGCTATGCCTATTTGGTTAAAAGATAAGCTTTTCCTAAAGAAAACACTTAAAAGAGAGTTATCTTCAGTGTTTGGTCTTAGTGAAAAAGAATTACCCAGCCTACTTTTCACTGAACATCACCAATCCCATGCCGCATCAGCATTCTTCCCATCACCTTATGAAAATGCAGCTGTTTTATGCTTGGATGGTGTCGGTGAGTGGGCAACTACATCCATGTGGCTTGGAGAAGGTAGTAAATTAACACCTCAATGGGAAATTGATTTTCCGCATTCTTTGGGTTTGCTTTATTCCGCATTCACTTATTACACAGGCTTTCGTGTCAACTCAGGTGAATATAAGTTAATGGGACTTGCTCCCTATGGCGAACCAAAATATGTCGATTTGATTCTTGATAACCTACTAGACTTAAAGGAAGACGGTACTTTCCGCCTGAACATGAAGTATTTTAACTATGCGACCGGTCTTACCATGACCAATAAAAAATTCGCAGATTTATTCGGATCACCAGCACGTCAACCTGAGAGTGAATTAACCCAAAAAGAAATGGATATCGCCCGCTCAATACAATGGGTAACTGAAGAAGTAGTACTGCGGTTAGGTAGATCTGTTCATAAAGAAACGGGAATGGATTATTTATGTCTCGCAGGTGGTGTAGCACTTAACTGTGTATCCAATGGACGCTTACTTCGTGAAGGTCCATTTAAAGAAATTTGGATTCAACCCGCGGCTGGAGATGCTGGTGGTGCCGTCGGTGCCGCTTTATCTGTATACCATGAATACATGGAAAAACCGCGTATTGTTCAAACACCCGATGCAACGAAAGGATCGTACCTTGGACCACAATTCAGTAATGAGCAAATAAAGGCGTATCTGGATAAAATAGGGGCTTCTTACACCGAATTAGATGATGATGAACTTATGCCGAAGTTAGCAGAAATTATGGAAGGTGAACAAGTTGTTGGCTGGTTCCAAGGGCGCATGGAGTTTGGTCCACGCTCTTTAGGTGCAAGATCAATCATTGGCGATGCGCGAAGTACTAAAATGCAAACCGTGATGAATCTTAAGATTAAATATCGTGAATCCTTCCGACCTTTTGCACCTGTTGTGAAGTTTGATAAAGTCTCTGAATGGTTTGAACATGAAGGACCAAGTCCTTACATGCTAATTGTTGCTCCCGTTAAAAAAGATAAACGCACTGAAATATCAAATAAGCAAGATGAATTATTTGGTATCGACAAGCTAAATATTCCTCGTTCACAAATTCCTGCTGTAACGCATGTTGATTACTCGGCAAGAGTACAAACAGTTCATCCAGAAACAAATCCACGTTTCTACCATTTACTGGATGAATTTGAAAAAAGAACAGAATGTCCTGTATTGGTTAACACTTCTTTTAATGTACGTGGCGAACCTATTGTTAATACGCCAGAAGATGCATACCGTTGCTTTATGCGAACGGAAATGGATTATCTGGTAATGGAAAATATTATCATTGATAAAACCAAACAACCTGAGTGGAAAGAAGAGGGTGATTGGCGAAATGAGTTTGCACTGGATTAGGAAACACTATGTCTACAGAAATTAACACCGCAGAAGTTACAACCACAGATCTTCGAAAATTTGGCTTTATCATGGGCTCTATGTTTGCCTTAATTTTTGGCTTACTAGTACCATGGATAACCGATAAAACCAGTGAAACCTGGCCCATTTGGCCATTCATTGTATTGGCAGTTTTCTGGTTGCTTGCGATAGCAACACCTGAAGTACTAAGACCTGTAAATAAGTTTTGGCTTAAATTTGGCGGCATCATGGGCTGGATAAATACTAGAATCATATTAGGTGCGATGTTTTTTCTACTAATTTTTCCAATCGGGTTACTACTCAAGATTTTTGGCAAAGACAGTATGAATCGTAAACTAGAAAAAGATGCAGATACATACCGAAGAATATCTACTGTGAGAGATAAAAAGCATCTAGAGAAACCATTTTAATAGAAAGAAAATATAGATAAATAGAAGATATAAAAAGGAATTTACTATGCTAGATTTGCTCAAAGACCTTTGGTCATTCATGAAGGAACGCAAGAAGTTTTGGTTAGCTCCCATAATTTTGATCATGCTCATACTGGGTAGTTTATTAGTATTAGCTCAAGGTTCGGCAATTGCACCTTTCATTTATACATTATTTTAAACTTATAAATGGCTGCCTAATTGCTAATCAACCTCACCTTCATTGATGAGGTTTACTTACAATTTACTCATTGGAAAAATATACTTATGGGTACCCTCTTTTGTAGGTGTTGAAATATAAAAAAGAAGTACTACCAAAGGAGTTGTAATGATACGAAATAAGATTCTATTACCTATTTTATCTATACTTTTTGGAACCTTGTTGACCTTATTTATACTTGAAGGTGTTTTCAGATTATTACCTGTTAGGGATTCATTTGAAGCCTTAGCTGTGAATGCTAGTAATCCCATTATTCGATACACTGAAAATCGAGACGTTACTTGGTCTCTTGGTGCAGATTTCTCAACCATCTCCAAAAAGCATATTAATAACTATGGCTTTTTAAATGACCAAGATTATGTAACAGAAAATAATTCACCGTTATTAAGTGTCATTGGAGATAGCTATGTTCAGGCTGATCAAGTAAAAAACGAAGATTCAATGCATGGCGTACTTTCAAGCATCACTAAAGATAATGGAAGGGTTTATAGCTTTGGTGCTTCAGGTGCGCCTTTATCTACGTATCTTGCCTATGCAAAATATGCCACTGAAAAATTTAATTCTGATCGACTTGTTTTCATAATAATTGGTAATGACTTTGATACCAGCTCAACAAAATATCAAGATGTAGCTGGCTTTCACTATTTTGCACATAACACAGAAAATTGGGATTTAATTAGGAAGGATTATGAACCTAGTCCATTAAGAACTATTGCCAGAAAGTCTGCATTTGTCCGTTACCTTGTCCTCAATCTTCAATTGAATTATGAGAAAATTGAAAAAGTTTTCAGCAAAGCTGACACAGGAACAAGAACTTATATAAGTAATACTGCTGCAGAATACAATATAGAACGAATTACCGACTCAAATAGAGTTGTCGACCGATTTTTTGAAGAACTTCCTAAATTAACTGGTCTAGAAAGTAATAAAATTCTATTTATTCTTGATGGCATAAGACCACAACTGTATGAATCGGAAGCCCTAAAAAAAGTAGATAGTTCTTATTATGCAGTTATGAGTAAATATTTTACTAAAGAAGCATTAGACAAAGGCTATGAAGTAATTGATATGCAGCCTGCTTTTATTAAAGAGTATGCTGCTACTGGAAAGAAGTTTGAGTACCCAACTGATGGACACTGGAATGAAGCAGGTCACTTATTAGCCGCAAAACAAATAGAAAAATCAAATATGTTTCAAGGATTCCTTAAAGAAAGCTTATCAAAAATAGCTACTGAAAATACCACTGACAATGTGAGTGACTAATTTAGTCTCTTGATCGGAAACCTCTTAGCATTCATACTAAGTTTTTAGTTATTTTTGGAAATGCTGATTAAGTCTATTCAAGACTTCTTAACTTATTAGTATGGAACCTGTTCTACAAGAAGAAAAAACGGGGTGTGCCATTGCATCCTCTGCCGCAATTGCAGGTATTTCTTATATAAAAGCAAAGAAAATCGCAAAGAACCTAGGCATCTCAGCAGATAATAAAGAGCTGTGGTCACAAACAGATCCTATTCGAAAATTACTGAATACACTTAAAATCAACACCCACTCTCAAGAAGTTTCGTTTCACAGTTGGGAATCATTGCCAGACTGTGCACTACTATCAATAAAGTGGCATCTTGAAGCGGACAAACCTTACTGGCATTGGGTGGTTTTTATTCGTGATGACTCTGGTGAATATGTGCTTGATTCGAGTAACAGACTAAAAAACAATATTAGAACTGATTTTGGTCGAATGAGACCTAAATGGTTTATAGAGATACTAAATAAGTCACTATGAAACTTGTTTTATTACCAGGACTGGATGGAACAGGGCTATTGTTTAAGCCCTTAATAAAGGCGTTTACCCAATCAGTTGAAACACAAATAATATCTTACCCAATAGATCAAAAATTGAATTATCAAGAGCTTTATGAATATGTTTCTGATCGTTTACCCAATGAAGAGTATATTTTAGTTGGCGAATCATTTTCAGGTTACATTGCTTACCAAGTGGCGTTGAGAAAGCCTGAGAATTTAAAATCAATAATTTTTATTGCTAGCTTTTTATCAAGTCCACGCCCTATTTTATTGTCATTGCTAAAATACTTGCCCATTAAGTTGTTGCTCTCTTTTCAAATTCCTACATTTATTATTAAAATATTTTTACTCGACTCTGCTGCCACTAAAGAAACAATACAGCTACTTAAGCAAACCATCCAAAAACTCCCTGCAGATATAATCAGCTTTCGACTAAATGAAATAAATAGAATCCCAACTAAACTTGATGCTTCATTAATCCCTGCCGTATACATTCAAGCCTACAAAGATAGATTAGTGCCAAAAGAGTCACTAGAAACCATCAACTTACTTTTCCCCAACTTAAGTCAGGAATATATTGATGCTCCTCATTTTTGTTTGCAGTCTAATTCTATTGACTGCGCGAATATTATTCAAAAGCATCTAGGGCGCATCTCTAAATCTCATGAGTGACTTTTCCAATAAAGTACTCACATGGTTCGATCAATATGGTCGTAAAGATTTACCATGGCAACAGAATATAAATCCCTATCGAGTTTGGGTATCTGAAATCATGTTACAGCAAACTCAAGTCAAAACAGTTATTCCTTATTATCATAAATTCATGCGGAGTTTTCCGAATGTTAAAACGTTGGCGGATGCTAGCCAAGATAATGTTCTCAAACATTGGTCAGGCCTTGGTTATTATGCTCGTGCGCGTAATATGCATAAAGCTGCCAAACAGGTGAGTGATGAGTTCGAAGGTAACTTTCCAAAGTCACTGGATGAAATGCAAAGTCTTTCAGGTATCGGAAGATCTACTGCTGCCGCTATTTTATCAATTAGCCATGGTCAGCCTCATGCTATTCTTGATGGTAATGTAAAGCGAGTATTGTGTCGCTTTTTCGCGGTTAAAGGTTGGCCAGGTAAAGCCTCAGTTTTGAAAAAACTATGGGAGCTTGCAGAACAAGAATTACCTAATAAACGTAACGCAGATTACAGCCAAGCAATGATGGATTTAGGCGCAACACTTTGTACTCGCAGCAAACCTCAATGTGAAACTTGTCCGCTAATTAAAAGTTGTTTAGCCTATAAATCTCAATCCCAAACTACATATCCTGAGAAAAAATCTAAAAAGAAATTACCCGAAAGAAACATGATAATGTTAATTATAATGGACAAACAACAGAATATTTTTATGCAAAAACGTCCACCTACTGGCATTTGGGGTAGCTTATGGTGCTTTCCTCAGTTTGATAGCAGTGACCTTGCAAATGATTGGTTATACCAACATTATAATGAATCATTAGAAAGCTCTGAAAGCCTAACTAACATGACCCATATTTTCAGTCATTTTAAACTACATATACAAGCCTTGATTATTCAACCAAAAGCCCCAATTAATCTGGGTGTGATGGAGAATAGTGAAAGTCTCTGGTATAACATCAATACAGAATTCAGCGGTGGGCTCGCAGCCCCTGTTACTAAACTTATAGAATTATTAAAAGGAACTACAAATGGCTAGAATGGTTAATTGTTTAAAACTGGGAAAAGAAGCAGAAGGTCTTGATAGGTTGACTTACCCTGGTGATTTAGGGCAGAAGATTTATGACAACATTTCAAAAGAAGCGTGGCAAGAATGGGTTAATCATCAAACTATGCTGATGAATGAATATCGTCTATCGCCAATCAATGAAAAAGACAGAAAGTTTTTAGAAGAAGAGATGGAAAAATTCTTACTCGGTGATGGTGGCTCGGCTATCGACAACTTTACTCCTGAAGCTTAACCAAGCATAAAACATGAGTGATAAAGATATTTACCAGAACCTTCAACAGCTTGGAACAAATAGCCAACTACCTGAATCACCTGAGCTAGCTATTCTAGAAAGTGTTGAGAATCCGCAAGATGATGTTGATTATGTGGTACGTTTCACTGCACCAGAGTTCACATCATTGTGCCCTATGACAGGTCAACCCGATTTTGCACACCTGATGATAGATTATATCCCCGATAAAAAATTGGTTGAAAGTAAATCACTAAAGCTCTTTCTTGGCGCATTTAGAAACCACGGTGCATTCCATGAAGATTGCACCGTTAGCATTGCAAAACGTTTGATCACTGAAATAAATCCAAAATGGATCCGCATTGGTGGCTATTGGTATCCACGAGGTGGCATGCCTATTGATGTATTTTTTGCTCAAGGCGTGATTCCCAAAGGTGTCTGGGTACCAGAACAAAATGTCCCCCCCTATCGTGGACGCGGCTAATTGTTCAAAAAAGGGGGGGGTGCCATTGAGGCTGCGAAGGTATTCATGGAACTCATCCTTCTCCACCTAAGAACTCACCTTAACCTTTAGCAATAGCCTTTTGAATGACAGGAACTAAGTCTTCAGGCAGTTTTACACTTCCTGATAAAGCAAACTCCTGTGCGTCAGGTGACATTTTTTTCCATGTTCTAATAATGATATCGATCCACTTTTCTTCGTCATATTGCGGAAAGTTAATATACATCGCCATCATATAATGCTCTATAAACGTCAATGCGGCTATATCTTCTAATATTTGCGTATCAACATTTGTCTTTAAATTCTTTTTACCAATGGCAAGTTTCACACGTTCAATGGTTTCAGAGTCATATCCAACCTCTTCAAGTATCTCAGCTGCAGTATCTGCATGAAACTTATATAGCTTAGTCCGCCACAAGTGATAACCTTTTCGATTCATAGGATAATCACTACGAGGTGACTTCCAACGCTCAATATGTTGAGCAGCAACCGACAATTTAGCTACATCATCAGCATCTGGCTTAAAGCGATTAATCATATCGAGCATACGCTGAGAATAGATTAATTCTTTTGAAATCTCTTTTCCATCAACTGTATCTAAATTTGGATCTTTTTTATTCGCTGTATCATAAAGCTCAATTGCTTTATCAAACATTTGTTGTGTAGATGTAGTCATATTGGTTATCTAGCTTATATAAAAACTAAGGATTTTACAGTGATACTATAGAAATCATAATGATTCTATTATATGAGAGGAAATAAGAGTGATTAAACTTAAATTTGGAATTATCAATGGCTAAATCAACCAACCATTATTAAAGTCCTGATCAGTCATCGCTTCAACTTTCTTTTCAATCTCATTAAGCGAGCGAATCATAGTAACTGTTTTCTTCTCTAGCTCTTTAAGCTTTTTATCACGAAAAGGACGTTCATCTACGGGTACTTCAGCGCCCTCCGTAATTAGGGTCGTTCGAGGCTTTCTCCGACGATCAAACGTTATGTAGTAAATTGCTGTATAAGTCTTATGTATATCTTGATGAAGTTCTTCTAAAGCTCTTAGCTGCGGTATATTTACTAATTTATGACCTTCTTTTTCATACCAATGGGTGAAATTACATTCTGAGCATTCAACTGGCTTATGAATTTCATTTTGAGGCAAACCCTGAATAAGCTTATTAGCCTGCTTAATCCATTCAATATGTTCTGGTTTAGCCTGTCTGATATTTTTTATTATTGAAGCCTTATTCATATTACTTACTTAAGATTACATAGTTTAATTAAGATGGCGCCTCTATTTAATCAGTGATACTTTTATACAAAATACCGAAGCCTCAAACCTTTCTAGCTTAATCATTGGTAAGATAGAAAGGTTTGAAGCCTCGGATCACAACAGTAAAACTACGCACCGTTATAAAACTATTACTGAATGAATAGAGGCACACTAAGGTTAAACGATATAATTCAAAGCTAAAACACACACCAGACTAAGGGTCAAATCTTATAGATAACCAGCTTAATATTCTTTCATTAACGCTTGAACTATTACAATTATCAAAAAAAGGGGGGATGCCATTACTTTTAATACAAAAAAGGCGAACCGAAGTTCACCTTTAATTTATCTAAGTTTAGTTAAAACTTAATCCTTTCTTGTCAATCCCTGACGGTAACCAACAAAGCCTAGCATCATCATGAGTAATAACAATGCCCATTCGCTAAGCGTTGGTATAGGCTCAGAAACAGCATTTTCCTCAACAAAATCATTTGCAGCTGCTGTTGAACCACCACCGTTTACTGTAATTGCAGAGATAATATTCTCTGGATCACCATTACCAGTGTCTGAGACTGAGTTATAGCCTGCAGGCTGAACTTGCTCAATCTGATAATCACCTGGTACTAGATTATCAAATGAGTAGTTACCATCAGCATCTGTAACTGTTGTACCAATCTGATTACCGTCAGCATCAATTAAGTTCAATGTTACACCTGCTATAGGTTGGTCACCATTACCATCACCCGTACTATCATGCAGTACTTGACCAGAGATATGGCCAACATCTGAATAAGCAAAGTCTTGATCAAGGTTATTCTCACCCTCCGCCAAGCTTAATGCAGAAGTAGAATTAAAGCCTCCATCTGGATCTACTGTATTCGCTAATCCTGCTGGTGCATCAACAGACACAGTGTAATCTCCTGTTGGTAGATTAGAGAATAAGTAATTACCATTGCCATCTGTAGTCGTCACAATTGGCTCACCGAGTCCATTACCTAAATCGTTATTAGCTGGCGGTGTCAATGTCACAGTCAAACCAGATAATGGAATATCACCCTCATTAAACTGACCATCATGGTTAACATCATTCCAAACCGTATCTCCAATCGAACCTAATGCAACGTATGCAAAGTCTTGATCTAAGTTACTGCCAGTTCCATCAAGTGTCACGGTAGAAGTAGAATCATTTGCACCATCTGGATCTTGGCTATTATTACCTTGCAATATTTCAGGTAGCGTCGATTCATCAACCGTTACAATGAAGTCACCTTCAGGAAGATCTACAAATAGATAACTGCCATTTTCATCGGTAGTGGTCGTTTGTGTGCTTCCATCAGGCAGAGTCAATGTTACCGTAACACCTGCCAAACCTTCACCTTCACCGACAACGCCATCATTGTTGATATCATGCCAAATTGTGTCACCGATTGAGCTTGGCGCAAAGTAAGCAAAGTCTTGATCAAGGTTACTCTCTCCATCACCAAGAGTTAATGTTGACTTAGAGTCATTGCCACCATCTGGATCAACTGTATTGTTACCCTGTAAGCCCTCTGGCAATGTATCTTCTTTGACTTCCACTGCATAGTCACCTGCCTGTAGATTTTCAAACAGATACTTACCATCAGCATCAGTAACTTTCGTGATTTTAGTACCATTAGGTAGCGTCAACTCAACGGTTACACCAACAAGTCCTTCACCGTCATCATACACGCCGTCACCATCTTTATCGTTCCAGATAGTATCGCCTATAGAACTCGGCGCAAAGTATGCAAAGTCTTGGTCAAGATTACTTTCGCCTTCACCTAATGTTAGCGATGATTTTCCATCTTTCGTCCCATCTGGATCCTGCGTATTCTTACCTTGAAGTGCTGCTGGTAATGTATTGTCTTTCACTTCCACTGCGTAATCGCCAGCAGGTAAGTTAGAGAACAAGTATTTACCGTCTGTATCTGTAACCTTCGTTACTTTTGATCCATCTGGCAAAGTTAACTCTACAGTTACACCTGCAAGAGCTTCTCCGGCATCTAAAACACCATCGTTGTTCTTGTCGTGCCATACCGTGTCACCGATTGAGCCTGGCGTAAAGTATGCAAAGTCTTGAGCAAGGTTATCTTCAGCTGCCCCTAAGTTCACACTTGATGTAGAATTATTACCGCCATCAGGATCAACTGTGTTCTTCCCTTGCAGTGATGCAGGCAAATCATTTTCATCCACAGTAACAGTGTAAGTCCCTGCAACAAGATTAGGGAATAAGTAATCTCCGTTAGAACCAGTATCTACAGTAATTGGATTACCTACACCTGCACCTAAATCAATACCTGGAGCAACAAGCATTACTGTCACACCACCTAATCCTTCGCCAGCGTCAAATACACCATCATTGTTTTTATCATTCCAAACTTTATCTCCGATGCTTCCAATAGGTACATAGTAAGCAAAATCTTGTACTGTATTATCCTCATCTTCGCCTAAAGTCACATCAGATGTTGAGTCATCCCCACCATCAGGGTCAACTGTGTTGTTACCTTGTAGATGTACTGGTAACGTATTTTCAACAACATCTACCTTATAATCACCTGCTGGCAAGTTATCAAATAAATACTTACCATCAGTATCTGTTGTAGTTGTTATAGCTACACCTGCTCCATTCCCAAGATCTATGCCTGCAGGAGGTGTTAGC
The DNA here is from genome assembly GCA_036478745.1 of Cocleimonas sp. Classification (GTDB taxonomy): domain Bacteria; phylum Pseudomonadota; class Gammaproteobacteria; order Thiotrichales; family Thiotrichaceae; genus Cocleimonas. The sequence goes on along the minus strand of JAZGEM010000059.1, from coordinate 69,582 downwards.
CTCACTGTAACATTATCTAAGGCCTCACCAGCATCTAAGACACCATCGTTGTTCTTATCGTGCCAAATTTCATCACCGATTGAACTAGCAAAAACGCGTGCTGAAACTGTATTTGAAAGAACACCGTTAGTTACTCCGACAGCTTTTGCACCAAATGTATTTGAATAAACATCATCCTCTTTATTACCATTTGTTGCATAGATTAGATTAATAAAACAAGTCGCTGAAGGAATCATATCAGTGCCAGTTACTCGAACAGCAGTTACAGCAGACTTAGCAAACCCACAGCTAGCTAAAGAAGCTGCTGCTGTGGCATCACCACCACACCATTCAGCAGTATTAGCACCATTGATATCATTTGATGCATGTAAAGGACTAACATCAAGCGTTGTTAACAACGGATCAACATTAGTAAACCAAAACTTTGGCTCACCAGTACATTGATCATCTCCTAGATTGTTTGTATTTTTATCAAATGTTACATCATCAAATTCAAACGTTCCTTGGAAGTCTGTTGCAGGCTCACGCTTTCTAGGAACTGTTGTTCCATCCTGCGGCGTATACGTGAAACTACCATCAACGCCATCTCCATTAAAAGGGAGAATATCAATCACATCAAGATTCGTTAATGTATTTGCAGAACCATTTCTTAAACCTAATTGAAACTTCATCCAGTTTAAAACAGAACCGTTATTTACTTCATGCAAAGGCGTAATAACACTTTTCACAGGAAGCAACGAAGAAGGAACTGAATCATTTGTATTCGCATTTGAGATACGCTGTGAAGGCGCACTGGAATCCGAAGGAGAGTCTATTAGTACGTAGTTCGCTAACACACCAGTAGGCGCATCAACATCTACAATAGAATGGAATACAATATCACCATAAGTCGTTCCCGTAATTTGATTACTTAAGTTCCAGATTAATAGCGACTGACCACCTATAACATCACCATTATCTCCACCGAATGTACCACAGGATTGCCCGTTGTCCATTAAGTCTTGAGCATGAGTAGTACAGTCCAAATCAGTTACAGGAGATATTATCTGTGGCTCTCCGTAAGGTGTTGCCGAATCCCCATAAGTACCGACTGTTGTTCCATTGGTATAAGTAAGTCCTCTTGGCATTAAATCAACAATAGTTACATTATCAACTTCTGGCTGAGGACCATCAGTCGTAAAGCTTGGTGTTAATGTTACTGTAACATCACTACCTGGACTAACCGCTGCTGGTTCCAACGCTTTTAATATTCTTGCCTTTGCACGCACCATTATTAAACGGTCACCTGCTCTATTCTCAGGAGCATTATCAGCATCATGAGGAATATAAGAACCTGATTTATAAACATCACCACTCAAACCACTTTTATACGAAGAATGGTTAATCAATAACTCATTATTTGGGATAGGATCGCCTGCTGTGTGACCATTTTTAGTACTGAGATAGGTTGAACGTGCAGTATGTTTAATTCGCATTGCCATTAAATGTGCAGGTGGCAATGAAGGCGCTGATATTCTTACCTTACTAACAGGACCTGTATTTGAGTTTTGTGCAGTCACATAATCTGGATACCAAACACCAGGATCGTTACATTCTGCAACCACTTCATCAACACCAGTTGCAGGTGTTTCATTTGGATCAGGTGGCCAATTACCCACGTAGCCTGTACCGTATTCTATGCTAAGACCAGGTACATTTTCTGTACTCGAATAGTTTAAATCTACCGCATGAATAGTATCATCCAGCATAGTTCCTGCATTATCCGCTAGCGGATCAATCACAGTCATTTCATAGGTTTCTGTATCAATAACATCACAAACAACAGGATTACTAATAGCTGAACCACCCGTATTATTGTAAACAGAGTAAGTACCAAAAACACCGCCTGGCGTTACTGTACCATCACCTGCATTAACAATAGATGCATCCGTAGGTGGTAATGACCATCCTCCGCCCCCCCATTTTAGGATTTCTACCGCTTGATCGCTCCAGCCTTTACGGTAGCTTTTATCAAACGAGCCTCTATTTGCATAAAGCGTAAGGTCACGACAGTTATCCACTGTACTTTCTGACCCATTACCAAAATTAGCGCCACCTGAAATACCAACAGGATTAAAGTCCGTCAAACAATTAGTTGTTACTAGTTGACCATCATCTGCTGTATTTGCAAGCCCATCTTCACCTAGTTCAACATCACTAATAGGCACAAATACTCGCATAACACCAATAGCCGCAATTGCGCGATTTACTGGAAGTAGACCACCGTTGACACTCTTAATCGGTGCATCCGTTAATGTCCCATCGATATGGTCAACTGTTACATTGATCTTAGTTGGGTCACCAGCATCAGGTGTACAACTGACTGACATCGTATTTAATGGTACCTTTATACTACGGTCTGGGTAAGTAGCATTAAAATATGAATATGGCTCATCACTGTTCGTGTTGTAATCCATATCACATGGATTTGTTGCTGGCGTGAATTGTCCATTCGCATCCCATGTTACTAATTTTGCATTAGGAGAAATATTAGCTAAATCATCAATGAAAGACACTGTCGCATCAGTACCGCCGTTTAATGCCTCATTTCCAAGCTTACCAGGGGCAGAATCTGTTTCTCCATCAACTTCATCTACTTCAATTGAGAACTGATACCAAAGAACCCAACCCTTATTACCATTCTCATCTTCCGCGCCATAAGTAGTTGTGTAATAACCTGCGCCACTATGTTTATCAATATTCCAACGAGGAGAAGCCGTCACTTTTAACAAGTTAGCCGCTAACCCATCCTCTACACCATCGCTTACAGGGCCAGAATTAGTTGGATCATTCACACTAAAAGTAATGTCACCTGGGATACTACCGTTAGCTGCATCACCTTCAACACGAACAGGGAATGCCATATCTTCAGCAAATGAACCCGTATCATTAGTATCAAAGTTTTTGCGAACACAAGAGATTGTTTTACGATCTGCAGAAAGACTACTTTCTGTTTGATCACAGCTACCCGGTATTCCCTCAAAGATAAAACCTTTACCTGCGGGTAAAGTACCCGTTAATGTCAGCTCTTCTTCAGCTCCACCAGCATTTCCCAGCCAACTGTAGCCCACTTTGACATTAAAAATATCATTGGTTCTAACAATCAAGTCACCAGCGTACGAATCATCACTAGGATCGCCCGTGCCATTATCACTGTAAGCAACATCTGCGGACATATCACAGCCCGGCGTGCCATTGGCATATGTATTGTCATTAGGACAAATATCATTACCATTTACTTGATTGCCTTGAACATTTAAATTACCAGCGTTACCGCCTGAGTCACCGTAGGAAGTAACGATGTTTAAAGTCGCTGCATAGGCAGAAGTACTCAATAATGTTGAGATAAGTGTGGCGCCAAATAAGCCGTATGTCTTAAATTTATTTTTCATTTGTGTAGATTCCCAATGGTAAATCACTTGATTTAAATTTCTTATAACACCCGTTTTCACACGTGCTTAGATTGGAATCTAAGCGCAGGTTTGCGAGTTATTGGTGAGCAATTTTGATTTTCCCCAATCATTTTTTGCTTATTATTAGAATTTATTAGCTGTACAAAATTCATAGTACATTATTTTATTAAATAAAAAAACATCTATTCCTATTAGTATAGAAAATATAACATGAATGAAAACTGAATAGAAAAACGTATCAAGTTCTGACTCAAGCAATCAATTGTTTATTCTGACTTGAAAAGCAGTGAATAATAAAATCCATCGATCGAATCATCGCCCGGAAAAACTTGCCAGCCCTGCCCTTGCGCCTTTTCTGTCGGTTGCACCTTTACATTATTGTGATTTTTAATAAATGCTGTTATTTGTTGTTCATTTTCTTGTGGCAGTATTGAACAGGTAGCATATAAAAGCACGCCACCCACCTTAAGCTTATCCCACAAAGCCTCTAGCATTTCACCTTGAAGCTTCAGCAGCTCATCAATATCTGATTTTCGCCGTAACACTTTAATATCTGGGTGACGGCGAATAACCCCTGTTGCGGAGCAAGGCGCATCCAGTAATATACGGTCAAATTGTTTATCTCTGGCATAAACCTCTGTATCTAACGCATCGGCCGTAATCACTTTTGCTTCTAATTTTAAACGCTTTAAATTTTGGGTGACGCGCTCTAAACGCATTTCGCTGTTATCAACTGCTATCACATCCAAATCATTCGCACTTTCTAGAATATGCCCTGTTTTACCACCCGGTGCCGCGCAGGCATCCAGAACCGTCATACCGTCTTTGCAGTCCAATAAAATACTGGCTAACTGGGCTGCACCGTCTTGCACTGAAACATCACCATTAGCAAAACCAGGCAAATCAAAGACATTACAGGGCTTATCTAACTTTATTGCCGTTTTAACATCATTAAGTTTTTCTGCTCCAAACCCCTCATCTTTAAGTCTCTGCAAATACTCATCGCGACTTTGATGCTTAAGGTTAACCCGCAAGGTCATCGGCGCACGTTGATTGGACTCATGCAGGATATTTTCCCAGTTATCAGGCCAAGCCGCTTTTATTTGATGGATTAGCCACTGTGGGAAAGCATATTTAACCACCTGTCTTTTATTGATTTCTTTTTGAAGACTTTCTTGTTCTCGCAAATAATTTCGCAAAACAGCATTGACTAATTTTTTAGCCCACGGCTTTGATAGGCTCCTTAAAGCCTCAACCGTCTCTCCAACAGCCGCATGATCTGGTGTTTTTTGGTAGATAATTTGATAGAGACCAATTTGAATTAAACACTCTACATCTTTATCTTTTGTCTTTAGTGGCTTTGAAAGTAGCTCATTAATTAAAGCAGAAAGTGGCTCATGCCAACGCAAACTGCCATAACATAAGTCTCTGACTAATGAATCATCTTCATTTTGCAAGAGCGCACTTAAAGACTGACCTTTATAAACAACAGATTGGAGAATTTTTGCTGCGCTAGCGCGTGAGTTATATTTTTTTTGTACCAATTTAATCGCTTATCAGGTGTATTGTATAATGGCACCCCCCCCTTATTTTAACAATTGTAACTCTACAATCGTTTAACCAAGCAATATTCAAGACGGCAACCTACAATCTAATAAAGAACGACCATTTAAGAAGTCACGAACATCCATTGCCTTTTTACCTGGCAATTGCAGTTTTGATAAAGAAAGTACACCATCACCTGTGACAATGGATATTCCTTGTTTTGTTTCGTTTATAACCGTTCCTACTGGCTCAGCAGACTTCATCTCAGGTTCAACTTTTGACATGAAAATTCGCAATGGTTTTCCATTGTATTGGGTGAATGCCACAGGCCATGGATTAAAAGCACGAATGGTTTGATCGATTTCTTTGGCAGATTTAGTCCAATCAATTTCGGCTTCTGATTTTTCTAATTTGTGTGCATAACTTGTAAGCGACTCATCTTGAACTTCTGGTTTTAGCTCAGTGAGATTAGCTAGTACCTGCAATAAGGCATCCGCTCCATCATTCGCCAATTTATCGTGAATGGTTTGACCTGTGTCTTCTGATGTAATCGGACACTTCACCTTTAATAACATATCACCCGTATCTAAACCTGCTGCCATCTGCATAATGGTCACACCGGTTTCCTTATCACCTGCTTGAATCGCACGATGTATCGGCGCAGCACCCCGCCAACGCGGCAGCAATGAACCATGTATATTCAAACAACCATATTTAGGCATATCCAAAACAACTTGGGGAAGAATTAATCCATAGGCAGCAACCACCATCACATCGGCATCGTAATTTGCGAGTATTTTCTGTGCCTCTTCATCTTTAAGCGATACGGGTTGTTCAACGGGAATTGCCGCATCTATTGCAACGTGTTTCACTGGGCCAAATTGTAACTTTCTTCCACGACCTGCAGGACGATCTGGCTGGGTATAAACAGCAACAACTTCATGCTGTGAATCAATTAAGGCTTTTAACGCAGGGACGGCGAAATCTGGCGTGCCCGCATAGATTATTCTTAATGAATTATCAGATGGTACCCCCCCCTTTTTTAGCATATTGTCATTCATTGTATTATTAACTCAGGCTCAAGCTTCTTGCTTCGCTTGTTTCTCTAGCTTTTTAAGTAATCGTTTTTGTTTAAGTGGGGATAGATAATCAACAAATAACTTTCCCTTCAAATGATCCAATTCATGCTGAATACAAACAGCCAACATGCCATCGGCTTCTAATTCAAACTGTTTTCCCTCGCGATCAAGCGCTTCTACGGTAACCGTTTCAGCACGTTGCACTTCGGCATAAAATTCAGGTACAGACAAACAACCTTCATCACAGACTTCTTCACCATCAGATTTTGTAATCACGGGATTGATAAAACAATAAGGCTCATTTTTATCTTCTGAGACATCAATCACCACAATTTGTTGATGTACATTAACCTGCGTCGCGGCAAGACCAATCCCAGGCGCGTCGTACATTGTTTCTAACATATCATCGAGAAACGCACGAATTCCGTCATTAACTTCTTTCACTGGCACCGCTTTAGTGCGTAAGCGCTTATCAGGAAAACGTAAAATATTTAATAGTGCCATGTTCGATCTATACCGTAAGTCTGAAAACAATGCCCCTTGATAGAGCGGATAAGATATTATACAAGGTATCTATTCAAAAAATAACAAACAATAAAAATGAAGAGGGTTTCCATGTCTTTTAATCTTTCACCTTTGACACTTGTATCTGTGTCAGTGTTATCTTTATCTATTCTAAGTGGCTGTAGCAATATGAACACTGGCTTCCCAGGTGCTTCACAACAAGCTCAGCAACCCATTGCTAAAAAAATGGATCCATATGATAGCTATTATGGCGACCATAGAAACCGTGTTCATGACACCAAATACCAACCTAAAATTGTACGCACTGTCACTAAGTCTGTCTTTAAAACAAATGCGCCAAAACGTTATACTGTAAAAAAAGGTGATACATTATGGGGAATTTCAAATAAGTTTTTGAATAACCCATCTTACTGGCCAGAAATTTGGGATGTAAACCAAAAGGTAAGAAATCCTCATTTAATATTCCCTGGTGATGTTCTTTATATTTATGAAGGCGGCAAGAGAACAGTAAAAATTGCAGGATCAGTAGTAGAAAAACTGGTTCCTCAGATGCGCATTGAACGCAAAGGCTCAGGCGACCCAATTTCAACACTGGCGCCATTTTTAGTCTGGCCACAAGTCGTTGATCAAGACACAATCAACAACTCTCCTTATATTGTAGATGGTCGCGATGCCACTTTATTGATAGAAAAAGGACAGACTGTCTACGTTAAAAACCTTGCTGACCGCCATGCAGGTGGAGAATACGCAATATTTAATGTCGGAAAAGAAATCTACGACCCTGAGACTGGCATAAATTTTGGGCGTGAAATTGCCTACACAGGATTCTTAGAAATAGAACAAGCTGCAATCAATGCAGAAGTCGCAACAGCAACCGTTTCTGATTCTAAGCGTGAGATCAGACGTGGCGATCGTTTAATGTATGTTAAAGATCAAACGCACACACTCAACGCCCCCATTTCCATCCCGAACAAAAAAATTCGCGGCACCATTATCTCCTTATTTGACGCACAAATGATCACTGGGCAAACGCAGGTTGTCACCGTTAACAAAGGCGCAAGAGATGGTATCAAGATCGGTTATACACTCGGTGTATACTCACCAGGGAAAGTGGTAGATGACCCACATGAAAGAGTTAAGAAAACACACTTCTTTGGTTTAGAGCCAGCCGTTAAAGTTGGAATCCCTCCAGCACGCTCGGCAACAGCCATTGTTTATAAGGTACTGGATAATATCAGTTACGCGGTCATTACTGATGCGCACCATGAAGTTAAAAATGGTTATAAAATTGGTAATCCTTAAACTATATTTATATTTAGAATGAAATTTAAAAGCCCTTATTATTTAGATAAGGGCTTTTTTGTGGGAGTAGTTAACTCAATTCAAAAAGAGCTATGTTATATTTATTAGAATTTGCACTGATTCAGGCACCTTATGAAAAACACAGATGAACTTGAATCATGGATTTCTCTTTGGCGAGTTAAAGGCATTGGTCCGAAAAACTTTCAGAAACTCCTCCGTTTCTTTGACTCACCCTCTGCGGTCTTTGATTCCAACACAAGTAAAATTCAACAAGCAGGCATCTCCCAAAAAATTGCAAATAGTATCATCGAGCAAAAGGATTCTGATGCCTCAAAAGCAGATATTGAATGGTTAAGCGCCTCTGATAAGCACCATATTATTACCCTTGAATGTGAACAATACCCCAAGCTTTTAAAACAAATTAGTGATCCTCCTTGTGTACTTTATATTCATGGTAATCTTGATATTATCAATGACCCACAACTCGCTATAGTGGGCAGTCGCAACCCCACTCAAAGCGGTATTTCCAGTGCTTATGAGTTCTCCAAGTATTTATCTTCTACAGGGCTTTGTATCACCAGCGGACTCGCACTCGGAATTGACGGCATGGCACACCAAGGCGCTATAGATGCCAACGCACCCACAATTGCTGTTATAGCAACAGGCATAGATCGAGTCTATCCCGCCAAACATCGTGAACTTGCCCACAAAATTGTAGAAAAAGGTGCGATCATTAGTGAGTTTTGCATTGGCACCCATCCTGACTCACGTAACTTTCCTCGACGAAACCGTATTATTAGCGGCTTAAGCTACGGCACTTTAGTCGTCGAAGCTGCCCAACAAAGTGGCTCACTAATTACGGCACGATTAGCAGGCGAACAAAACCGTGAAGTATTTGCAATCCCCGGCTCTATCCACAATCCATTAGCAAGAGGCTGCCATCAATTAATTCGCCAAGGTGCTAAATTAGTTGAAACAGGTCAAGATATTATGGAAGAAATGGCTTCGGTAATAGAAATTGATAGTTTATCCAACACCGTAATTAACACTCAATTACCTACAACGGATACCAATCAGAAGAATTCAGAATGTGAACTAGACGATGAATATTTACAATTACTCGATCAAATGGGCTTTGATCCAGTCCCTATTGACGATCTCGTCATCAAAACTGGGTTCAGCACAGAATCTATTTCGGCCATGCTATTAATGTTGGAATTGCAAGACTACGTCTCATCCACGGGTAGCGGTACGTATATGCGCCTTAAGTGACCTGCCATCTGTTAGCTAAGAGCCTCAAGTGACAAAACAGTGCTATTGCTATAGAATAGCTTGCTATATACCCCTGTAAATAGTGAAAAACTTAGCATGCTCCCCCGACCCATAATGCATTCTAGTTTTAAATTGAGAACCCCAATCACATGAAAGAAAATACATTGGATGTACTTTTTTACCTGTTTGACAATTACGCAGAGACAGAGGATGTCGCTCAAAACCGTGACGTTTTACATGGTGAACTCAAAAATGCAGGCTTCCCTAAAGCGCGCATTACAAAAGCGTTTGACTGGCTTGAAAGCCTAGCTGACGATGGTGATATCTACCTCACTGAGCCAAACAACAACTCATTCAGACAATTTTCGAAATATGAGGCGCGTTTTTTAGACCAAGAATCTCAAAACTATTTGGTATCACTTAGGCACTCAGGTGTATTAACATCAGAAATGTTTGAACGTGCCATTGATCGTGTATTGACACTGGGTGATGAGGAGTTTGATCTCAGTCGCTTAAAGTGGGTTATATTAATGCTGCTACTTAACCAACCTGACTCTGAAGCAGAATATATTTGGATGGATGATGTGGCATTAGGCGAAGAAACACCCGTCTACCATTGATAATTTAATCTAGTCTTCATTTTTTCAGTTAAACCTGCATCACTTCGTACTCGAATGATCACTATTCTACTGAGCAGTAGTCAAATGTACTTATTCTGTGTGTATATAAGTGCTTTGTTCTGAATAAAAAGATAAAACTCTGCACCAATACACCTTCACAACATCTAATGGCACCCCCCCTCTTTTTACATAATTGCCAACCTTACCCGCTGTTAAAAATTACCACTTACAATCATAACCCTCCCTTTATTACGTACATATCTACCCCTCTTAAAAAATTCCCGCTTTACTCTTCTTAACATTCCAGTGTATTGTTCTCCATTTTTTAACCTTAAAAGAGCACCTCTATTAATTAGGTATTTAAAAAATTATGGGAAGATCACTCGTCATTGTGGAGTCGCCAGCTAAAGCGAAGACCATTAATAAATACCTTGGAAAAGAATTCATCGTTAAATCCAGCGTGGGTCATATTCGTGATCTACCCAAAGGCGGTGGTGGTAATACTAAGGGTAAAAAGAAAGCGCCCACTCTAGCTCAGTTAACTAAAGGCATGTCAGATAAGAAAAAAGAAGCGTTTAAGAAACAACGTGATACTGACAACCTAGTCCGGCGTATGGGAATTGATCCTGAGAATGGATGGGAAGCACAGTATGAAGTTCTTCCGGGCAAAGAGAAAGTCGTCGCTGAATTGCAAAAATTAGCAGCCAAAGGAGATAAAGTCTATCTCGCGACGGACTTGGATAGAGAAGGAGAAGCCATTGCTTGGCATTTACGCGAAGTTATTGGTGGTGATAATGACCGTTTCGAACGCGTTACCTTTAATGAAATTACCAAAAGTGCTATTCAAGAAGCATTTAAATCACCCGAACACTTAGATATTGACCGTGTAAATGCACAACAAGCAAGACGCTTTCTTGATCGTATTGTTGGCTTTATGGTCTCTCCCCTATTGTGGGCGAAAGTGGGTCGTGGTCTTTCTGCTGGTCGTGTACAGTCCGTAGCGGTACGTTTAATTGTTGATCGTGAACATGAAATCAATGCCTTTAATCCAGTAGAATTTTGGGATATCCATGCCGACCTAGCGACAAAGACAGGCGAAGCTTTACGTGTAGAAGTCACTAAAGATAATGGCAACCCATTCAAACCTGTTACTGAAAAACAGGCAATGGAAGCAGTCAGCAAGTTAAAAACATCGGATTATTCACTGTTAAAACGTGAAGATCGTGCTACTTCTAGCAAACCTAAAGCACCTTTTATTACATCCACCTTACAACAAGCTGCCAGCACCCGTTTTGGCTTTGGTGTTAAACGTACGATGGGCTTAGCGCAACGCCTCTATGAACGTGGCTACATAACTTATATGCGTACTGACTCAACCAATCTAAGTAAAGATGCATTGGAAATGGCGCGTGCGTTAATCACTAAAAAATATGGCAGTGACTATTTGCCTGAAACACCTAATTTTTACGGCTCTAAAAGTGGTGCGCAAGAGGCGCATGAGGCGATTCGACCTTCTAATGCCAAAGTAGTACCCAGTGATTTACAAGATGTTGATGATAGTGCTAAAAAACTCTATGAATTAATCTGGCGCCAATTTATAGCCTGTCAGATGGTTCCTGCAAAATATGATTCAACACGTCTCACTATTCAAGCAGGTCAATATCATTTAAATGCATCAGGACGCACACTACGCTTTGCTGGCTGGACAAAAGCACAACCCACCTTAGGCAAGAAAGACACGCCTGATTTACCTGATATGAAAGAAGGCGATACACTTAACCTTGTAGAGCTTGACCCGCAACAGCACTTTACCAAACCACCTCCACGTTATACAGAAGCATCACTGGTAAAAGAATTAGAAAAGCGTGGCATTGGTCGTCCATCAACTTATGCATCGATTATTTCTACTATTCAAGACCGTGGCTATGTAAAGGTTGATTCACGCCGATTCTTCGCTGAAAAAATGGGTGAGATAGTTACCAAACGTTTAGTAGGCAGTTTTGAAGAACTAATGAATTTCGACTTTACTGCCGAAATGGAAAAAGAGTTAGATAGCATTGCTGATGGGAAATTACAGTGGAAAGACGTACTGGATGATTTCTACAAAGAGTTCAAAACCACCCTAGATAAAGCTAAAGAAGAACCTGAAAAAGGCGGCATGAAAACCAATCAGATGGTGATTACTGAAATTGAGTGTCCAGACTGTAGTCGCAATATGGGTATTCGCACGGCAGGAACTGGCGTATTCCTAGGCTGTGATGGTTATAACTTACCACCAAAAGAACGCTGTAAGAAAACATTAAACCTTGTTCCAGCCGAAGAATCTATCGACGTTAACAATGAAGATGCTGAAACCGAAGCGCTGATGGCAAGAAAGCGTTGTAAAAAATGTGACTCGGCAATGAAAAGTTACTTCATCGACGAGACGCAAAAATTACATGTTTGTGGTGAGAATCCAGAATGTGATGGCTATGAAGTAGAGAAAGGCACCTTTAAGCTCAAGGGCTATGATGGCCCAATCGTAGAGTGTGAAAAGTGTGGTAAAGACATGCACTTGACAACAGGTCGTTTTGGTCCATACATGAAGTGTAGCAATGAAGATGAGTGTAAAAACACACGTAAGATTCTGCGCAATGGCGAGGTTGCTCCACCAAGAGAAGATCCAGTACATATAAAAGAATTAGAGTGTGAAAAATCTGACGCTTACTTTATTTTACGTGACGGTGCCGCTGGACTATTCTTAGCCGCAAGCACCTATCCTAAATCACGCGAAACTCGCGCTCCTTTGGTTGAAGAATTACTTCGCTTTAAAGATCGTATTTCATCTAAATTTTACTACTTAGCAGAAGCTCCTGTAGAAGACCCTGACGGTAATAAAGCCGCTGTACGTTATGCACGTAAAACCAAAGAACAATATGTTCGAACGGATAAAGATGGCAAAGCGACGGGGTGGTCAGCTTATTATGAAAATGGTAAATGGGTAGAACGGCTTCCTAAAAAGAAAGTAGTGAAGAAAAAAGCAGCGAAGAAGAAAACAGTTAAAAAGAAAGTCGCTAAGAAAAAATAAATTAATGAGACTGTGATGGTATTCGTAGAACTCATAAAAATAGTTACAACACTTCCTGTATGGCACCCCCCCCTTAATTTGATAATTGAAGCAATTGTTAAAATAAGGGGGGGGTGCCATTAGAACGTTTCTATGCAATACACGCAAAACCCACGGGATATCATTGAACACTTTAAAAGTGGCAATGTATTCGCCTACCCTACTGAAGCTGTATTTGGACTTGGTTGCGATCCAGATAATAAAGAAGCTGTAAATCAATTATTGTCGATAAAAAAACGCTCTGTAAAAAAGGGGCTGATACTGATAGCTTCTGATTTTTCTCAGGTTCAGAAATACCTAAAACCACTTTCAGAAAAGCAACGTCAATTTACACAAGCCAGTGCGACCACTTATATTTATCCTGCTCTTGATACAGCGCCAGCTTGGTTAACAGGTGATTTTAATAGCCTTGCTGTAAGAATAACAACACATCCTCTAGCGCGTGAATTATGTAACATCTTAGGTTCTGCAATTATTTCAACCAGTGCAAATATTAGCGGAAAAGATCCTGCAAGAACGGTAGAAGAAATATCCATACAATTCGGTCATAAAATAAGCATGATTCTTCAAGGAGAGCTGGGTAAATCTCAAAAACCCAGTACAATTCGTGATAGTATCAGCGGCGAAATTTTAAGAACGTAGACAAACGTAATCAATTAATATGCCTTTAATCCAATTAAAAAACATCCAAGTCAGTTTTGGTGGTCCCGCACTCCTTGATAATCTCAGTTTAACTGTAGAGCCTAATGAACGTATTTGTTTGATCGGTCGCAATGGTGCTGGAAAATCAACCCTAATGAAAGTGCTCAACAAAGAAATTAAAGCCGATTCTGGTGAGATTATTGTTCAAAGCAGTGCTGTCATTGCTCAACTTGAACAGGAAGTTCCTCGTGACATATCGGGTAGCGTCTATAATGTCGTCGCCTCTGGTTTGGCTGAAACAGGTGAGCTTTTATCAAAATTCCATGCTCTCAATGAAGAAGATGATATCGGATCAGAGGATTGGATGAAGCGCTTTGAACAGGTGCAACACAAACTTGAAGCCTGCAACGGCTGGCATTTCCAAAACACCATTGATACTGTCATATCACGTTTAGAGCTTGACCCTGACGTAGACTTTGCAAAACTTTCTGGTGGTATTAAACGCCGTGTTTTATTAGCGCGTGCGCTGGTCCAAGAGCCAGATGTACTACTTCTAGATGAGCCTACTAACCATCTGGATATTGAGGCAATTGTTTGGCTGGAAGATTTCTTATTAAGCTTTAATGGCTCGCTTGTATTTATTACCCATGATCGTTCTTTCTTACGTCGATTAGCCACCCGCATTATCGAAATTGACCGAGGCAAAGCAACTAGCTGGCCAGGTGATTATGATAATTTTTTACGCCGTAAAGAAGAAACATTACATGCCGAAGAATTAGAAAATGCGCGCTTTGATAAAAAGCTCGCACAAGAAGAAATCTGGATTCGCCAAGGAATTAAAGCACGTCGTACCCGCAACGAAGGTCGTGTACGCTCACTAGAAAAAATGCGTAACCAACGTGGTGAACGTCGTGAGCAACAAGGCTCGGCGAAGATGCAAGTAAATGTTGGCGAACGCACGGGTAAACGTGTGGTAGAAGTTGAAAATATTAATTACACCCTACCTAATGGTCGTGTATTAATCGATGATTTCTCAGCCCTCGTTCAACGTGGTGACAAGATCGGTTTAATTGGACCTAACGGTGTAGGTAAAACGACATTATTACGTGTTCTTTTAGGTGAAATAAAAGCAGATTCTGGTAAGTTAATCGAAGGTAGCAATCTTCAAGTTGCCTATTTTGATCAGCTACGAAGCCAGCTCGATGAGAGTCGATCAGTAAAAGACAACCTTGACCGTGGTGCAGATAAAGTCATGGTGAATGGACAAGAAAAGCATGTAATTAGTTATTTGCAAGACTTCCTGTTCACGCCAGATAGAGCTAACTCACCTGTTAATGCACTCTCAGGTGGCGAGCGAAATCGACTCCTTTTAGCCAAGCTTTTTATCAAACCTGCGAATGTTTTAGTACTCGATGAGCCAACCAATGATCTAGATGTCGAGACACTCGACCTACTCGAAGAATTATTACTCAACTATACGGGAACCGTGCTGATTGTTAGCCATGATCGCACCTTTATCAACAACTTGGTCACCAGTTGTTACGTTTTCGAAGGCAGTGGTAAAATTTCTGAATATGTTGGCAGTTATGATGACTGGCTACGACAAAGACCTAACGTTGAAAAAGATGCCAAGAAAAGCAAAAAGAAAGTAGCAAATTCAAACCCATCTAAAACTGAAGCTGACGAAAAAAATCAAGAAAACAAAACAGCAAAAAAACTCAACTTTAATGATCAACAAGAGTTAGATAAATTACCCAGAGAAATAGAAAAGTTGGAAAGCCAAGTCGTAAAATTAGAAACAAAAATGGCTGATCCAGAGTTCTATAAACAAGAGCATATAAAAACTGCCGCCGTCACCGATGAACTTCAAGAAATCAATGCTACACTTAAAACAAAGTACCAGCGATGGGAAGACCTTGAGGCTTAGTAAATTATATGGACATTGGTGATTATAGACGTGAATATGCCAAAGGTGGCTTAAACAGAATAGACCTTCATGAATCGCCAATTAAGCAATTTGAGAAATGGTTTAATCAAGCACTACAAGCTGATATTCCAGATGCTACTGCGATGAGTCTTGCCACTGTTTCTGCGAATGGTAAACCAACACAACGCACCGTGCTACTAAAGACTTTCGATGAAAAAGGCTTTGTTTTCTTTACCAATTACAATAGTCAAAAATCGAAACAGATTGCTGAGAATGCCAATGTTTCTCTATTATTCCCATGGACAGAATTAGAGCGACAAATTGAAATAAATGGCAAAGCTGAAAGAATAAGTACAGCCGAATCGCTAAAATATTTTTTATCGCGACCCAAGGGAAGTCAGTTGGGTGCTTGGGCATCCGCACAAAGTTCGCCCATTACCTCACGTCAAATCCTTGAAAGCCAGTTAACTAAAATGAAGAATAAGTTTACTAAAGGTGAAATCCCTTTACCTGATTTTTGGGGTGGCTATCGTGTTGTCCCTGAGACCATTGAATTTTGGCAGGGTGGTGTGAATCGTTTGCATGATCGGTTTGAGTATACCCGAGTTAATCAAAGCTGGAATATAGATCGATTACAACCTTAAAAATGAAGATGGAGAAAACAGGATGAGAATAAGAATGTTTGTACTAACTATTCTATTTCTATGCACATTTTCAGTAGCCTCATCAGACCAGTCAAACCCTCAATGGTATCGATGCATTGTCAATAGCAGCAGCCACATGGGCTTTTATACCTTTAAAATTAATACTATCGCTCCCTGCGAAATTTACTGGCGTGAGATTGATACATCTATAGAGATTACTCAATGTGACTACCCTGTTCTAGCAGGATTGAAGCCATCGGCACAGGATAAATACAGCATTGTTTGGTTTAATCTAGAAACAGGTGCTTTTTATGATTATTTATCAGGGGTTAAAGACCGTGGTGTTTGTACAGCACATGATAAAGAACCTGGGGCATTCTCATCAAATAAACAATAGTCAATTGTTAAAAAAGGGCGGGACGACCTTCCTAATAACTCTCTTCATAATAAAAGAAAAGCTGATAGAATAATTTTATTAAAATGCTTTCAACTGATCTTGAGAGTTAACATACAAGGGCGGGGGTGCCATTACAGACTGTGAAGTAAATAGATTATTACTCAGGCAGAAAACCACCCGCCTGCATATTCCATAGTTTTGCATAATGTCCTGAATTATCTCTCAAAAGTTCATCATGACTGCCATCTTCAATAATTTTACCGTCGTTAAAGACTAAAATCCTATCTAAATGAGAAATGGTAGATAGCCTATGTGCAACAACGATCACTGTTTTTTGTTGCATTAAACTCTCTAGTCCCTTTTGAATTTTTCGCTCAGTTACTGAATCGAGTGCTGATGTGGCTTCGTCCAATACTAGAATAGGAGAATCTTTTAAGATCGCACGGGCAATTGCAATGCGTTGGCGTTGCCCGCCTGATAATTTAACCCCTCGCTCACCCACTAATGACTCATAACCTTCCCCACTTTTTAAAATAAAATCATGTGCATTAGCATCTTTTGCCGCTTGTATGACTTCTTCATCTGTAGCATCTAATTTCCCATAACGGATATTCTCCATCAAGGAACGATGAAACAACATTGGCTCTTGAGGAATCATGGATATACTTTCACGTAAGCTGTCTTGCTTTACCTCCAGTATATTTTGTGAATCTATACTGATAACGCCATTATTCGGTTCAAACAATCGTAACAAAAGGTTAACAAATGTAGATTTACCCGAACCTGAAAACCCAACCAAACCAATTTTCTGACCTGCTTTGATGCTCACATTCAGGTTTTCAAAAACGTGTAAGCCTTCAGGGTAAGTAAAATCCACCTCACTAAACCGTATTTCTCCAGCCAGTACTTTTAGTTCTTTCGATTCTGGCTTATCGATAATCTCATGTGGTTGAATAAAAACAGAAACACCATCTGAAATATTGCCAATATATTCAAAAAACTCCAGAAAACTACGGCTCAGTCCACGCGCTGCCTCAATTAACATGATTGCAATTCCTGCAACCATTGAAAATTCGCCCACAGTCATACCACCTTCGGACCAAATCTTTAAGGCGTAAGAGACCATCGCAACCATCAAAATCATTGCTGATATAAACTGAAACCATCGCATTTTCTCCATATACCAAAAGGTACGCTTGGCATGGACAATTTCGTAATCAATATAGTCCGTTATATAGTCGCCTTCAAATTCACCACGGGCAAACATTTTAGTATTCATCATATTGGTGACAGAATCTACAATTTTACCACTTACTTTTGAGCGTGCCGCTGCAAATTCCTTAGAATAAACCTGACATTGTCTGGCTAAATAAATTGAAATAGTCGTATAGATAGCAAGCCAAACGAATAGCACTAATGCTAGCTTTTCACTGCTATTAAATAGAATGATTAGTGCCACGATTGATTGGATAATCAATGGGTAGAATGTAAATGCAATTGTCCACAAGGCATGCATACAACTTGTTGAAACTTCGGCTATACGATTTGCTAAGGAGCCAGCGAAGTGAGAAACAAAGTAACGATGTGAATGAAATTGTAAATACTGAAAAATTGTTTTTCTTATTTTTCCGCGTAAGTTGGGGCCACTACTGACTAAGATAGCCCCACTGGCACGACTGAAGAGTACAATACCTAAATTAAGTAATGCAAAAAATATTAGCGGATCATAGGCTGCTTGAAAAACATCAACACCCGTTTCATTTGCCAATGTCACTGCATCGATAATTTTTTTTACCGCATAGGGTAATGAGATGGTACAACTTGCCTGAGCCGCTTCGAATAAGAAGATTCCCAACAAAGCAAAAGGCATCTGTTTATAAAAATATAAAGCAAATCGCCAAGGTGTCCTCGGAAGCTTGGGGGCATCCTCTGCAACTGTAAATGTAGTATCCATTTTCATAAACCTTGAAAGACTATTCACCCGAATAATAGTCCATTTTTTATGCAGTGGCACCCCCCTTTATTTTGATAATTCACAATACTCGGGGAATTAATTCTGTAAATAAAAAAGGCTCCCTAAGGAGCCTCAAAATAACTTAACAAAGTGAGTAGTAGCTTAGAAACTTGCTCCAATAGTGAATTGTAATTTCTGCTCTTCATCACCATCTTTTGAATTAAGAGGTTTTGCGTAGCTAATGGTTAATGGCGCACCGAGCGGTGTCATCCAAGTAGCCGCTACACCCGCTGAATAACGAATATCATCTGCTTCAAATGCATCCGTATCTTCAAATACATTACCACCATCTACAAATGCGCTCATTCTCAAGCCTTTCACATCATCAAGGAATGGCACTGGGAATAACAACTCAGCTCTAGCATTGACACTAAATGAACCACCAGCAGAATCATTATTCGAATCTTTTGGCCCTAGACTGTTATTTTCAAAGCCGCGTACGGTATTGATACCACCAGCATAGAACCTTTCAAAGAATGGTAGGCCTGTTGTATCGCCAAAACCATCACCATAAGAAAGACCACCTTTTAAAGCGAAGGTGATTTTATCCGTAACAGGATGATAAGAAGAGCCTTTGTATCGAAGTTTATAAAACTCAAGATCACTACCTGGCAAACCTAACTCTAATGAAATACTATTTCTCAAACCTTTTGTAGGGAATAAGAAACGATCTCTAGTATCATGAATATAACTTAATTTACCTAGAATATTATTGTAGTTATCACCATTATCTTCAATGAATTGTTTGATATGGTCTGGTGTTCCTGATGTGGTTTTAATCTCTCGATGTTCTCCACCTAAACTAAAGCGCAATGAGTTATCTTCAGTTAATGGAATGGTATAATTAAGTTCTGCACCATAAGTATCACTACTAAAGTCTGACACGTCATCTTCATCTGCATCATTCTTTTCAAAGAAAACATTAAAACCACGACCTACACCATCTACTGTATGGTATGGATTATTGTAACTAAATCTAAAGCTTTGCGTTGACTCACTATTAGCCGCTGCAACAGATACACTTTTACCCGTACCCATAAAGTTATTTTGTTTAAGACCAATATTGAAGAGTAAACCCTGACTATCAGAGAAACCAAGCCCCGCATTAAATTGATTAGAAGACTGTTCACTCACAACAACATCGAGGTCAACCTGATCACTTCTACCAACGACAGGAGAGGTAACGATCTTAACCGCCTGAACAAATGGCAAACGCTGAATACGCACCTTCGATCGCTCAACTTTCTCTTTAGAAAGAAAAGAACTCTCTAGCTGGCGCATTTCACGACGAAACACCTCATCTTTGGTTCTGTAGTTTCCACGTATATTGATACGTCTTACATAAGTGCGTTGACCTTTCTCTGCTTTGAAAATAAGGTTTACGCGTTTATTTACTTTATCTACTTGAGGGAGAATACCAATGTTTGAGAAAGCAAAACCATCTTTACCTAAACGTGCTTTAATATTTTTTCTCGTTTTTGCAAGTGCTGTTTGAGAAAACACTTGCCCTTCTTTCAAGGTCAGTAATTTATTTAATTCTTTAGCTGGCAAACCTGAGTTTCCAGATATTTTCACTTTACCGATTCGGTATTGATCACCTTCATGGATATTAATATTAACGAAAACGGATTGCTTATCTTTTGAAAGAGAAACCTGAGTAGAAATTACTTCAAAGTTTAAATAACCTCTATCTCTATAAAACGAAGTAAGGTTATCAATATCACCGACTAATTTTTCTTTAGCGTATTTATCGCGACTACTGAAAAAAGCAAATCGTCCTTTTTCTCCAGACTCTAGTAACTTCTTCAAGGTATTTTCAGGATAAGCCTTGTTGCCGTTAATTTTTACTCGCTTAATTCGAGCAACAGCGCCTTCATGAATTTTTATTTTTACCGCGACTCGGTTTCGAGGTAACTTATCTAACTTCGTTGTGACATCTACACCATAGTTACCACGTGCAATATATTGCTGTTTAATTTCCCTTTGAATGCGATTCAAAGCAGATTGATCCAAAGGTCTACCTTTTGCAACACCAGCTCGCTTTAGCGCTGATAGTAGTGCATCCGTTTCAATCGCTTTATTACCAGAAACTTCAATTTCTCCAACGGCAGCGCGTTCATGAACTTTTACGACTAAAACGTTTCCGCGTCGACTAACTTGAACATCATCAAAGAAACCGGTTTTATAGAGAGATCGAACAAGATCAGCCGTCATACGGTCATCAAACTGTTCACCAACCGTAACAGGTATGTTACTCAGAACTGTGCCAGCTGTAATGCGCTCTAAGCCTCTTACTTGAACGTCTGAAAGAATAAAGCTATCAGCCCATGCGCCATGACTTATTGCAAACAAACAGCCTGCCATTGAGGCTTGAAGAATTTTCTTATTCATTTTATAAACCCTATCTTATTATTTTCCGAGACTATTGCTCAGATTTTGCCCTATTGTAACGAATTAAGAAATAAGTTTAATCAGCCTATCAATATCGTTAAATATAGCCACTACCATTAGAACACCTACAATACTCATTCCTATTCGCATTCCAACAGCTTCTACCCGTTCTGAAACTGGACTTCCCTTGACCAATTCGATGATGTAATACATTAAATGTCCTCCATCAAGCATGGGTATAGGTAATAAATTTAACACTCCAAGGCTTAAGCTGACAATAGCTAATAGGCTGAGGAAGGCAGAAAACCCGATTAACGCGCTTTGTCCCGCATAATTAGCGATAGTTATTGGTCCTGAGATGTTTTTCAGTGATGCTTCACCCGTGATTAAACGCCCCATCACCTTAAGCGTCATAATTGACATATCCCACGTTTCGATAGCACCTAATTTTAGTGCTTCGAAAAAAGGAGCTTCACGAACGAACAGGTAGTCCTTTAAGTCTTTATCCGTAAATTTTCGCGAGAGGCCTACACCAATTCGTGCTCTGGATACACCTTCTACTTCAGTGACTAGTGGCGTTAATTCTAATAATTGAATATCACCCTTACGATCAACTTCAACTTTAATTGCTTTTCCTGCATGGGAGTTAATATAGTCAGAAAAGAATGCGGCACTAACTACTTTTTCTCCATCAACACTAATAACCTTATCATCAGTCTTAAAACCAGCAATACCAGCAGGTTGATCTAGCATAACCTTACCAATCATTGTGCTATGAGGTGGTTGCCAAAAACTTACACCCGTTTTAGCAAAATAATCACCTTCATCTGCAAGTAAAGCTACATTTGTTAAATCCAACTGGCGTATTGCTTGCTTGCCTGCTTGGGTTGTCACATGTATTTTTAAGTTAGGGTTTTTTAAGTATTCATTCAACAGTGTCAATTTAACCTGACGCTGTGACTCAGTTTTCACATCATTGATTGCAGTAATTAAATCTTTCGATTCAAAGCCAGACTGTGAAGCCACGGTTCGCGGTTGAATATCGCCGAGATAAGGACGGGCAGAATCTATTCCCATCATCTGAATCGCCGCAAAGGCAGCTATAGCAAAAAAGAAATTAAACATTGGGCCAGCTAGAACCACTAAAAAACGTTTCCACACAGGCTGGGTATTAAATGCACGATGCCTTTCACTTTCATCAACATCGCCTTCACGCTCATCTAACATTTTTACATAGCCACCCATGGGGATAGCGGCAAGTACATATTCTGTACCATCTTTGTCTTTAGATTTATGCGTCCAGATCGGCTTACCAAAACCAATCGCAAAACGGATGATTTTAATTCCGAGCTTGCGAGCAACCCAAAAATGTCCAAATTCGTGTATTCCCACCAAAATAGCTATGGCAACAAGAAAAGAGAGCAGAGAGATTAGTACTATCATAATTAGTCAGTATTTATTTAGGTAATAAAATTAAAAATAGATTTAAGTAAACTAATGCAAACGACTTACGCATACACTCGCATTCTCACGACTACTTAAATCCTGCGATAGTATATCATCTATTTGTTGAGGTGTCCCTGAAGGGGCTTCCTGCAGTGCATTTTCTACGATTAGTGGTATATCTGTAAATTTAATTTTCTTGCCTAAAAATGCTTCCACGGCTATTTCATTGGAAGCATTTAAAGCAATCGTCGCATAACCACCTGCACGATGTGCATCATAGGCAAGTTGCAAACAACGGTATCTTTCAAAATCAGGTTTTTCAAAATCTAAGCGAGCAACATCAAATATATCTAACTGCTCTACACCTGATTCAATTCGTTCTGGATAGGATAAGCCATAGGCTATGGGCGTTCGCATATCTGGATTTCCCATTTGCGCCAATACAGAGCCGTCATTATAAGAGACCATTGAATGAATAGTACTTTGCGGGTGAATCACCACTTGGATTTGCTCTTCTGGCACATCAAATAACCAACATGCTTCAATCACTTCCAGACCTTTGTTCATCATGGTGGCTGAATCTACTGATATTTTCTGCCCCATTACCCAATTAGGGTGAGCTACAGCTTGTTCGGGCGTGACTTCATCAAGTGTATTTACTGCTCGTTGACGAAAAGGACCTCCAGAAGCTGTGAGTAATATTTTAGTGACACCCTTTTTTAATTGGAGTCCATTAACTAATGCAGGCATGGATTGAAAAATAGCATTGTGTTCACTGTCAATGGGTAATAATTCCGCGCCATTTTCATGAATAGCATCCATGAATAATTGTCCTGACATGACTAATGATTCTTTATTCGCAAGTAATATTCTTTTGCCTGCTTTAGCTGCTGCTAAATTAGGCAATAAACCTGCTGCACCTACGATTGCCGCCATCACATAATCTACTTGAGAAAGCTGTGAAACTTCTTCTAAGGCTTTTTTTCCAGCAAGCACCTCTGTGTTACACCCTGCATCTTTAAATAGCTGACGCAGCTGTTTAGCCGCTTTCTCATCAACCATAACAGCAAATTCTGGGCGAAATTCCAAACATTGCTGCAATAACTTTTCAGAATTTTGGTTGGCAGTTAAAGCCACCACATGGAATTTATCTTTATTATGAGCAATTACATCCAGTGTATTGACACCGATAGTACCTGTAGAACCTAATATACAAATACCTTTTGAAGCGCTCATATTTGCACAGCACCCCAGAATATTCCTAATGCAAATAATGGCAAAGTGGCGATCAAGCCATCAATCCTATCTAAAATCCCACCGTGACCAGGGAGGATATTTCCAGAATCTTTTTGACCTGCTTCTCGCTTAATCAAACTTTCAAACAGATCACCTGCAACCGAAAGCAATGCAACCGCCACGGATAAGAATATAAAGTAAAACCAATCACGCGCACCTAAATCAAAAAACCATGCGCCCAATATCGCCCACACTATTGCACCTGCTAAACCTCCCAACATACCTTCTCTGGTTTTTCCTGGGCTGAGTTCTGGCGCTAGTTTATTTTTACCCATTGCTTTACCCGTGAAATAAGCTCCACTATCTGCAACGGCAACAAGAAATATCAAATATAGAACTAACAATGGATGATGCTGATGCAAGGTAACCAGTGCAATCCAAGCAGGGATTAAAACAAATAAAGCAGATACGCGCAGTATCCACTTATTATCTTTATAAAGTGCAGTTCCCTGTTCATACATGCTAAGTAACACAAGTATCCCAGCCCACCATATAACGCCCATCACAATAAGAACCCAACGTAAATCTCCCCATTTGTAGACCACAAAGGCACTAACTAATAACCACGCTACAAACAAACCTCTGTGGAAGTCTTCAAATGCAACCAAGCGTGACCATTCCCAGCCTCCGATGCTAATAATAACCACCATCGCAAGAAGTGCGAACAAAACATTGGGTAGTAATAATACCGCTAAAATAACAACAATGATTAAAACAGCTGCTGTAATGACGCGTTGCTTTAGTACTGAGTCCATAAATTTAGTATCCTATAAAGAAAATATGTGGGGAAAAGCGATTTAAGTATTTCTATTAATTATTATTTTTCTTATCAGCGATAACCTGCTCACTAGTTTTTCCAAAGCGTCTCTGCCTCGAGGAAAAATCTTTAATCGCTTTATCTAATTCAGTCTCATCAAAGTCAGGCCATAGAACGTCGGTAAAATACAACTCGGTATACGCCATTTGCCAAATCAAAAAGTTGCTAATTCGCTTTTCTCCACCCGTACGAATGAATAAATCAGGATCAGGAATACCTTGAGTACTAACCTTCTGCGTAATACTTTCTTCGTTAATTTGTTCAACAGTTAATTCGCCTGATTTAACTTTCTCTGCCAAAGATCTTGCAGCATTTGTAATATCCCAGCGACCACCATAATTAGCTGCGACAACTAAGCGTAAACCGTCACTATTTTCCGTTAAGGCTTCCACTTCTTTAATTTTCTTTTGGAGCTTTTCAGAAAAATGACTGAGGTCTCCGACTATTTGTAAGCGCACATTGTTTCTGGCTAAAGACTTCGCTTCTCGCTCCAGCGCCATCATGAAAAGACTCATCAGACTCTTTATCTCATCTTCAGGGCGCTTCCAATTCTCACTACTGAATGCAAACAGACTTAAGCATTCAACCTTTAAAGTAGAACAGGCTTTCACAATGTTGCGAACAGCCTCTACACCTTTTTTATGTCCCATAAAACGTGGGCGGTGTTTTGCTTTAGCCCAGCGACCATTACCATCAAGAACGATAGCAATGTGGCGTGGTATTTCGATATTTTCATCCATGATGGTCAATTAAACCTTCATTAAATCTTCTTCTTTGACATCAACAACAGCATCTATTTCTTTTACGTATTGGTCTGTCATAGTCTGTATGGCGCCTTGTCCATCATGCATTTCATCTTCAGAGATTTCTTTTTCTTTCTCCAATGATTGAAAGTCAGAATTCGCATCTCGGCGAATATTTCGAATAGCTACCTTAGCATTCTCTCCTTCATGTTTAACCACTTTTACCAAATCACGACGACGTTCTTCAGTTAATTGTGGCATTGGGATACGAATGACTGTACCCGCAGAATTTGGATTCAAGCCAAGATCTGACTTCATGATCGCTTTTTCAACATCCTGTACAATATTTCTTTCCCAAGGCGTTACCGTTAACGTTCGAGCATCCTCTACACCAATGCTAGCTACTTGAGACAATGGCGTGTCACTACCATAATAGTTAACCACAATATGCTCTAGTAGACTAGGGTGAGCACGACCGGTACGCACTTTTGCTAAACCTACTTTCAAAGACTCAATGCTTTTTTGCATGCGGCTTGCTGCATCTTTTGTTATTTCATTAATCATTGTCTTCCTTCCTTTTTATATCTTTTAGTCTAGTTTATCTTCCTTGCACTAAACATTAACCAGTGTGCCTGCTTGCTTATCACCATTAACAATTTTATCTAATGCACCTGATTCAAACATATTAAATACGCATAGTGGCATTTTATTCTCACGACATAATACCATCGCGGTAAGATCCATTACACCCAGTTCTTTTGAAATTGCAGTATCAAAGCTTAACTCAGCATAACGTACTGCATCAGAATTCTTCATTGGGTCTGAATCATATATGCCATCAACTTTAGTCGCTTTTAATAATAAATCAGCCTGAATTTCTATCGCGCGTAAACTAGCCGCTGTATCTGTCGTAAAATAAGGATTACCCGTACCAGCAGCAAAAATAACAACATCCCCATCTGCCAAATATTCTCTTGCTTTGTGTGCAGAATACTCTTCACCCAATTGGTCAATTTTTAAAGCACACATGACACGACAATTAACACCCTGCTTCTTTATCGCATCCTGCATCGCTAAAGCATTCATCACCGTGGCTAGCATTCCCATTTGATCGGCACTTACTCGATCTATTCCACCTTCAGCTAAACCCGCACCACGAAAAATATTGCCACCACCGATAACTAACGCAACTTGTGTGCCACTTTTTTGTTGCGAAACGACTTCTGTAGCCGTTTCAAGCAAAACATCCGCATCAATACCAAAGTCATATTTACCCATCAATGCTTCGCCACTTAGCTTAAGTAGTATTCTTTTATATTTTTGCGCCATAACAAGTCACTTCCTTTTAAAATTTTGCATAGAGTACACTCTTAAAGAAGAGGTTGCCATGATCGTTTTTTGCATTAGAACTGCAAACTATCTAAATATTATCTTCAAGGTGCATGCAGAAGGGCTGTATCAACTAAAACATTCATATGGCACCCCCACCCTTTTTGCAAGATTGTAAGTCTGTTTAATCGCTTGTAATTCATCCCTTGCACAACCATCACTGTGTCTCGCTTCGCGATCCTCTGCGTACTTTCTGGCTCTTGGTGAGCTCGTAAGCCTCTTTATTTCCTGTAATTTGTGTGAATGTGGTGAGTTCATCCTTTGCTACTACCATCACTGTGTCTCGCTTCGCGATCCTCTGCGTACTTTCTGGCTCTTGGTGAGCCTTAGAAAGCAATTCCCAACTTCTTGCCACTAGAATAAGCATTAAACTCAGGTGCATAAATACTCTGCACCGTCGCTGGGGCTACTCTAAACTGTCCTGCAGTTGTGGCTCTTAAACGATATTTAAAACGATACTCCCCCGCAGGTAATCTCTCGAAGAAGAAGTTAGTGCCACTGTCTCGGATTTCTTCGTAATAAGAGGCGCGATTTTTCCAACGATAGCCTGATGTATTATCTTCAGGTTCAAATCCTGCACCTCTAGGAGCGCGTAGATGCACGTATTCAGCGGTGTGTTTGGCAAATAGATTAAGTTGGACTTCTAGTTGATCACCGACTTTGATGCTTACGCCTTCTGCTAGTGGCTGCAGTTCCCAATCACGGCCTTTTCGGATTCGTCTAAAAAACTTTCTGCTGACTTTAAAGAAATCTCCCTGTGCCTCTTTGGGAAGTGTATCCGTTGAAAAGTGCCAACTTGCTGAGGCAAACATCAGTGATTTACTTTTATTTTCCACAATGATATTTGCCATTTCTGGTTTTATTTTTTCGACTTTCACCTGTAGTTGGTTTTTTGCACCCGTGTATTCATTGACCTTAAACAGCAGTATTTTTTCTAATGATTTTCCTACTTTAATAAGCGCTTTTTCATCCTTACCTAGCTGCCCATCTTTTTGTAAATAATGCACCAGTGAATAGATGTTCTCGGCGGTTGCACGGGTTGATTTCCAATGGTTTAATTTTTTATTTAGCATTATCCACTGAACTAAGCCATGGCGGCGCTCATCTTCAGGATTAAGCTCCAACATAGTGCGTAACATGAAGGCATGGGTTTCTTGCTCATCGTTATACCAGAGCCATGAGCGTTGTTGTTTTTTCCAATAGGTTCCAAGCGCTTCATCAGTGATTGCTGCATCCATAACACTATCGAAAATCAATTTTGCTTTGTCTTTTTCACCTGCGCGATGTAGCGTTAATGATAAGAATGCTCTTAATAAGGGTGGCATGGTTTTCCAGTGACGATAGGAAACATTCAACATTTGTGCACTTTCTTTTTCACTAAAGACTTTACCCGTCCAACTCTTATCGGGATAAGATGACAACACGTAGTTAACAAAAGTGATTTCATTAACATGCTCATCCAAGCTATCAGGAAGCTTTTTTTCATGCTGTTTATGTAAATAACCCCATGCTTTTTGCACCATGTCTTTTGGAATATCTACGTTAAATTCCAACGCACGCGAAAATCCACGCAATAAATATGCGGTCATATAAGGCGAATCAGGGCCACCTTCCCACCAAGGAAAACCGCCTTTTGCAGTTTGCGCTTTTCGTAGTTTAAGCAATGCTTTTTTGTGCTGTGCATTAGCAACCTTAGGGTCAAGAATACGAAGAAGCTTGTCATCATCATTTCCACCCTTTGATTGATTTAACCACGGCGTTTCTTCCAACAACATTTTGCTGTTTGGGTCTTTATCAACTGTATCCCAGTTTTCATTTTTACTTTTTCGTTGCTTCATCTTATTCGCCATTGAAGCAAGTGCGGGGTGCTTTGAAAATACCGAGCTAATAATCGAAGTTGATAAGAAACGATTCATGGTTTGTTCCGTACATTCATACGGATATTCGGTCAAATAGGGCAGAGCATTTAAAGTTGAATAAAACAACTGACCATCAATCGTCACCACCAAACTTTCATTAATCCTCGTAGTATCATCGTTTTGTGCAAGCTCTTTGAATTCGAGCTTTTTAGTCGTATTGGCTTTTAAAGCGGTAAAGCGACTTTGGCTTAAATTAAAGCGACTGGGCAAGACAGGCAATGGCCGTTGTTCACCATCACCGAATTTTGTTGTGCCATTACTGGCACTTGCTCTAGCACGGATTGCTACCATGCCCAAATCTTTTGGTGCGGTAATTGAAAAGCGTAAATTTGTGCTTTGACCAGCGCTCACTGTAAAGTCACGTAATGTATTTTCAAGCTTAAAGCTATCTGCAATAGACTCCTTGGTTTTCTCATCAAGAACATCAAAATCAAGTTTTCCTGTGAGTGTTTTATCACTATTATTATTCACTAGCACTTCAATTTCAGCATGATCTCCCGCCCTTAAAAAACGAGGTAAATAAGGTCTAACCATCAACTCTTTGCTGGTCGTTACAAATTCAGACTCAGTTCCACCGCGCAAGTCTTTACTGATAGCTGACACCCAAAACTTCCACTGTGTTAATGATTCTGGCACTTCAAATTCAAAGGCAACCGAACCATCATTCTCCAACACTAAATGCGGGTAGAAAAAAGCAGTTTCATTAAAATTGGTGCGTGTTTCAATACTATCGAGATCATCGCCTGAACTACTATCACCACCATTATCGCCATTACCTCGATTCATAAACTTCTTAAGTGCCGACCTTGTTCCTTCGCTTACCACGCCTTCAATTGGACCGTTGTAGTAATCAGCTGATTTAAGTTTTCTTTGTAAAGCATGTACATTAGCGGCAAGTGCCATTCTTCTTACGGGTGCTCTACGAGGTGCTGCCATGGGGGATGGATGTACAATATTCGGCGGTGCAATGAGTTTGATTCCGACCATCTGCCATACATTATTAAGATTAACCTCTGAAAAAAGACTGGGTTCATCAGGTAATTGAATCGCTTTATTATAAACAGCACCTTGAACCCCAAGGCTACTTTGTTGAGAAATACCATTAAACCAATCTGAATAAAGTGACTGTATTGTGGCGGGATAATGCGCTGCAAATAAATCTAGACTTCGATCGTACATCGAAGCAAGTACTTCCACCGCGCCCTTTTCCAGCGGTTTATTATTAGCGTCTTTTACACTAACTCGCCATGTCTCTTTCTGTCCAGGCTGTAATTTATCGCGGAAGGTTGTGAAAGACACATTCAAATGTCTATCCGTCCAAGGAACATTCACAAATACTTGCTTACGAAATATTTGATAATCTTTAATCATGGTTAGCATAAAACGCAATCCACCACGGTGTTCACGTTGTACAGGAAATTCTATCTGTTTAATTCCACCACGAAGAAGACGGCGTTTTAGTAATTTATTTCTTTGATAGACCTCTAAGGTGACAGGGGATTGCTTAAAACCAGAACCTACCAGAATTTGTACTTTATCATCCACTTCAACAGAAATATTTCTCACCTCTAACACCGTAGGCAACATCATTGTTGTTTGTTTTGTATTCGCGACACGAATAATTTCATCTTGTGAATAGTGATTCCCAGCGCTATCTTTACTGATATATTTAAAGCGGTATAGACCCGTTCTCAAGCCCTGCAATGTGACTTTTGCACTGCCATTCTTTGCATGATTTAGCGAGCCTTTAGAAATTATCTGTGCATTTTTCCACTGCTTAATATGGCTATTTTCATCATCTGAGCTACTCCACCGTGGCGACAAACGATCCCCTTTGGTTGCATATTTGGATATTGCTTCACTTATTCTAATCATTTTATCCGCTGGCATAATCGGTGTTTTAGGTTGACTAATCTGATGTAAAGTCCAATTTGCTACTCCTGCCCTTGGTACATCGTTTAAGTCATATCGCTGCAACGATAAATCAAAACTTTTCGCTGCCAGCACATAACTATGATCCTGTGATATTTGTACCTTAATACTGGATTTTGCAATCTTAAAGGTTTTGTTTAAATGGCGTGTCTCTCCTCCAGAGTCTGTGATTTCTGCATTAATAACAAAGCTATATACTAGTGTTTTACTAGGCTTTCCCTCTTCTGGAAATACAGCCGCTTCTGGTTCAAATACAATATTAAATAGCCCCTTTTCATCAAGCTGCTGTGTACCATTTGCAACGTGCTTTTCGGGTGTCACGTGACCTCCAGAACTCCCGTGCTCCCAAGGATAAATAGCACTGCGCTTCACAGACCATTTAACCTTACCCTCAGTGACGGCTTGACCAAAATAATACTTCGCAGAACCAGTGATTGTTGCCTTTTCTCCTAAGCGTAAAATTTTCTTTGTTTCTTCAAAGTTAGCTTTAAATGTTGGACGTTTGTATTCTTCTACTCGAATTGTTTTACCGCGATTATTCCATGCTGATGACAGACTCCAACGCCCTAATAACAAACCTTCTTTGGCAATAAACTCACCTGACGCAGAACCGTATTGATTCGTCTTGACCTTAATTTTTTTAACCACTTTGCCATTCGCATCTTTAAGTTCCACAAAACCGTTTGTTTGCGGGAAAACAGTATAGTTTTCTGTTTTACTATCACCTTTATATGCAATAATTTTCCAGAGAATTTTTTGTCCAGGACGATAGATAGCACGATCTGTAAAAATCAGCGCATTCTTCAGTAGTGCGTTATCATGATCCCAGCTATAACCACTATAAAATTGATCTGAAATAGTGAAATCATTACCGCGTTTTAATACCAGTTTATAAGTCTTGCTGTTCACCGTAGTGAGTTTTGCCGTGCCATCATTCGCAGTTAAAGTTGATGCAATAAACTTAGCTGTTTGACCATAATTGACTTGCCACAACTGAATATTTGTTTTTGGCGCAACATGCCCTGTCTCACCATTAAAGACACTAAGGTTTAGCTCACCTCCTGATGCGACTCTATCTGCCACTAAACGTGACAAGCTCAAGGTAGTACTAACAATTACATTGTTTTTATCCTTGATTGAAAAATCAGGTTTTAATGAGGCGGCAATTAACCAATAACCGTGCTGCTGAATCGGTGGTGTGATATATGTTTTATGTGATTTATAATCCTTACCT
This sequence comes from Cocleimonas sp., assembly GCA_036478745.1. Lineage (GTDB taxonomy): Bacteria > Pseudomonadota > Gammaproteobacteria > Thiotrichales > Thiotrichaceae > Cocleimonas. Next base: position 37,890 of record JAZGEM010000059.1, on the reverse strand, counting down.
CGAGTGATTTTTTGTTGCCACTGGATTGCTGGTTTTTTCTTAGAGGTAATTAAATTTCTCGCATCTGTCTGCATATCTTGACTTAACGCTTGTTTTACATTAAGCGACCATGCCCGGAAATAAAGCGTATCGATATTCTTATGTTCTAGCAGAATTGAGCGTTTATTTAAGCCATCTACTTTCATAGAGTTGATGCTTAAGACAGGCTTAGTGATTTCTTTGTGTTGGTGCTTACAAAACTGAGTGACGGGAATTTTTTTATGTTGTGATAAGCACTCTTTTAACACCGCAATACTCTTGATATTGTTTTCTGTATCAGACACTCGATCTTTTAAAATATCCGCAAGGCTACTGCGTAAGGCATTCACCCAAGAAAGTGACTGTTCACTTTGCTCAATACGTTTTCGCAATGTCGAAATAAATAAATCCGTATCTTCACTTGATCGCTTTCGCGCATCCAACAATATAACCTTTTGACGAAACGCTTCCATTGCTGCTTCTGGACGATTCGCTTTGATTTCGCGTTGTTCTAACAGAGAGAGCAAGCTGGCACTTCGTTTTTCTGGGTGTACTGAACTATCGCTATGATCCACTTGATAAGAAGATGACAATAATTTCTTCATTGATAACTTAGCTGATTGATTGGAATGTTCAGCACTCCAAAATTGAGACTGCCTTAAATAATCCACCCATAAATAAATAACCGTATCAACAATCGATCCACGTACTTCTGGCGGATAGTTTTCTTTACTAAAGTAGCTTTCGCTTCCTTTAAATCCTTCAACTTTATAAAAACTTAAAGGTCTTTTGCTATCCTTTAAAGCCAGCTTATAAGCAAGAGTAAAAGCAGTATTAATATCCGTATTGAGTTGCCCCATACTTTTCTTCTTAAGCGACAACGGTTTGCTACTTTTTATATTTTCTCTATTTTGGATTTTCCAATTAAAACGATTCACGTAAGCCATCAACGCCTTCGCTAAATGCAAGTTAAGTATTAAGGTAGAGTCCTTATCCTTTGGCCAATCTTGCCCCAAAATATAATTCACAGCGTCTTCGACATTATTTTGTTGGGTACGAATTTCTGTTCCCAACACAATCGCTTGTCGCCAGTTTTTATTATGCCCTGCTGATTTTTCTTGTTTAAGTAATGTGTCAATTTTCTCAATAGCTTTATTCAGCTTTTGCTCATTGAGTAATTTTGAAACAGGCTGCCAGAGAGATTCAGCATGGCTAACTTGAAAAGTGCCTATAAATAAAAAAAGTAGAAATGTTAAACCAGTTGATCTAATTACTTTTTCCATAAAGTTATCTCTAATCCATTTATTTATTGCAAATCAATTTCAGGAGTCTAAAGGGATTGCGCTATATTCCTTGAGGGTTCTCTGATTAAACTGACACTAAAAATATACAAAAGTTATAAAGTCTTCTTCAATGGCACCCCCACCCTTTTTAAACAATTGACAGGTTTAGCTTACTTTTTCTTACGCGCCCGCGGATGTGCCTTGTCATAAACATTGGCTAGATGTTGAAAATCTAAGTGGGTGTAAATCTGAGTAGTACTTATATCTGCATGCCCTAGTAACTCTTGAACTGCTCTTAAATCACCTGATGATTCTAAAATATGACTAGCAAATGAGTGGCGTAGTTTATGTGGGTGGATATGCTGTTCAAGCCCTTGCTTTTTACGCCAGAAATTAAGACGTTGTTGTACTGAGCGGGTACTGATACGCGTGCCTCTATTGCTTACGAATAATGCGTTTTCTTCCAGCTTTGCTAGATCACTGCGTTTTTTAAGCCAGCGTTGAATCGCCTCAGATGCTTTTCTGCCAATAGGTAATATGCGAGTTTTATTACCCTTTCCTAATGCGCTTAGAATATTTTCGCTCAAATCTATACTTTCAAGATCGAGATTTACTAATTCTGATAAGCGTAAACCAGAAGAATAAAACAATTCCATGATAGCGCGGTCTCTTATCGCTAAAACACTATCACCAGGAATTTCAAGTAATTGAGTAAGCGTATCCGCATCTAAAGTATCAGGTAATTTACGACCTGTTTTGGGTGCGCGAATATCAACTGCTGGGTTGATTGTAAGCTGTTTCTTACGAATGGAAAATTGATAAAAACTTCGTAGCGATGAGAGTTTACGTTGTAGTGTTTTGCCGCCCATGCCTTGTCGATGTAGTTTCGCAACCCAATTTCGAATATGTAAACTATCCGCTTTGAGTATACTTTTACAACTGGGATCTGTTTCTTTTAGCCACTGCTTAAATTGCGCAAGGTCTCGTTTATAGGCACTTAAGGTGTGAGGCGAATATTGTTTTTCGTATTGTAAATGCTCCTCAAATTGTTTGATCGGGTCAGTCACATTTTCAACAGTTAGCTTTTACTATGATGAGTGATACTGGTTGAAATTAACTCACCAAGATAACTAATAAATACCGTACCCATACCAGGATGAAAGCGTGATTCATCACTGCTTCCTAATGCAAGAATGCCCGTTTTATCTGCACTAAAAAGTGGAATGAGTGCAGTAGAGTTTACTTCAGCATCTCCACCAAATAAAAATTGCTGTTGCTGATCTTTTAAGCGTCCACAAACAGGCTTTTGGGTTTCAAACAAAGTTGAGAAACTATCCAGCACATTATTTTCTGGAGAAATGAAGTGTATGCCTTTATCGTTACTAATAAGTTTTAACGTCACATAGTCGGCATTAAAGTCTTGGCGTAGAATTTCTTGGCAAGTAGCGATAACATCATCAACACCTTCTGCTCGCATAAGTTCAAGGGTAAAGCGTTGAAGTTTGGTAACGGTTTGTTCATTACCCCTAGCCGCACTGATTAAGCCATTGAGTTGCTCTTCTAAATCACGACTTTTTTCGCGTAAAACAGCAACTTGCCGTTCAATAAGCGAGGTCGTCCCTGTGTCGTGAGGCACTTGAATAGTTTCAAGAAGGCTTGAATGCCGTTGAAAAAAATCTGGGTTAGATGAAAGGTATTCTGCGATTACAGATTCATCCATTGATGCATCAGTCATAAATGCATCTGTGCTGGTTTCTTTCCCAGCACCTTTTTTCTTACTAACTTCAGAACTCATCTTTTCCCCTTTCCTTGAAATGTGTCACCGCATAGGCCTTTAAAGCGTAATGGTGCCTTTAAAAACAGTTGCAGTCGGTCCACTCATCATAACTGGATTTTGATTTCCTTCCCAGTGAATTGATAAATTACCACCCAGCAACTGCGTTTCCACCGTCGCATCAAGCAGAGCCCTTTTTATACCCGCGACGACAGCGGCACAAGCTCCGCTACCACAAGCTTGCGTTTCGCCAACACCTCTTTCATAAACACGTAGCTTAACGGTGCTTCGATCTATTATTTGCATAAAACCAACATTTACCGAATGCGGGAAATAAGGATGCTTTTGAACTGCTTTCCCCACACGTTCAACCCCAGCTTTATCTACATCATCAACTAAAATGACAGCATGAGGATTTCCCATAGAAACAGCACTAAAGGTGATTTTGTTTTCATCGCCACCACCCTCTAAATTGAGAGTATAAGTGGTTGCCTGCTTATCACTAACAAAAGGAATATCCTGCGGATTTAATATCGGGGCACCCATATCAACCCTGACAACACCTTCTGACTCAACTTTTAATATGATTTTTCCGCTATTAGTAACAACCGAGATTTCTGTTTTATCTGTTAAGCCTTGGTCGCGAACAAAGACTGCAAAACAGCGCGCGCCATTGCCACATTGTTCTACTTCACTCCCCTCTGCGTTATAGATTCGATAACGAAAGTCTGCATCTTCAACACCTGACTTTTCAACAAGCAATAGCTGATCGCAACCAATACCAAAATGGCGATCTGATATGGCTTTAATCTGTTCAATGCTTAATGAAATAGATTGATTAATGGCATCGATCACCACAAAATCATTTCCTAAACCATGCATTTTTGTAAATTCTATCTGCATAAAAATCAAATGTTGTTTAATCTTGAAATTGAATTAGTACACCCTATATTACTATAAAGTTGATGCGAACGTCGTGTTTTAATGATAGAGTACGACGCGAATATCAGATTTTACTAATGTAACAGGAGACGGAAATCAATGAGCGATTTCAATGAAGAACTAGACGCACGCGGACTCAACTGCCCACTACCAATTTTACGTGCTAAGAAGGCTATTAATGGTCTTGAAGTAGGTGAAACACTTAAGATTATCGCAACTGATCCTGGTTCAGTTAAAGATTTTGAAGCTTTTTGTAAGCAAACTGGCAATGAGCTAGTTTCTACTGCTGAAGATGGAAGTGAATTCACTTTCTTCATCAAAAAAGGAAGCTAATCTAATTAGTATTCTTAAAAAGCACCTTAGGGTGCTTTTTTTTCGTCTGCAACTAACAAAAATCTCAGCAAACTAGAAATAGTTTGAAAATGATAAAAACAGGGGGGGTGCCACCTGCTAATATAATCACTTCTTTCCTTGGGCTAACTTTCTAAGCGATGTTAAGTTTTAATAAACAAATTCCACCGTTTATTTATGCAATATTAATTGCAATGCTTTTGGCTGTTCCCTCCATTGCTCAATCCGTCGATGAAGTAATCCCAACCAACACAACCCAAGAAATACAAAAGAACAAACTAACTGCAGAAACACTCTCAACCTTACTCAACTTTGTTGAACTTCAAGAGCAGTACCGTAAAGATTTAAAAACACTAAGAAGAGAGTTAAAGCTTAGTGCGACAGAGACCGATAAAGAAGATGTTAAGATTCAACTAAAAACGACTGAAGCAAAACTCAAAGATACCATTCTCAACCTAGAAAATATTGCTGCCAATACTGACCTTGAAATACTTCGGGTTAACCAAGAAGAGCCATTCAACCTACAAAAAGAATTATTCTCACTGCTAGAACCCGCAATCAAGGAGATGAAACATGCCACTAGTGATGTGCGTCTTAAATCAGAACTACGTGAAAAAATTGAATACTTTCAACAACGTGAGCCCATAGCAAAAGAAGCACTTAAGAATATTGCCTCACTTAATCGAGCTAATAAAAATAAGAAAATAAAAAAAGCATTAATAAAAATGAATAAAAACTGGTCTAAACAACTTGTTTTTATTCAAAGTGAATTACAAGCAAAAGAATTACAGTTAACTAAACTAGAAGCACAAGAGATCTCTTTTAAAGATAAATCTGAGAGTTTCTTTAAAGACTTTTTCCAACGTCGTGGATGGACATTGTTACAAGCATTGTTTGCGATTATTGGCGTTTTGATTATCTCACGACTTATACATAAAATAATCACCCACACAGTAAAAGGCTACAGCGCAGAATACCGCAGTGTGCAATTTCGAGTGATTGATTTACTACATCGCTTTTTTACGTTTCTTTTTGTCATTATTAGTCCAATGATTATCTTCTACTTCGAAGAAGATTGGGTTCTATTCAGCCTAGGCATACTATTTTTTCTTGCGATGGCATGGTCGATTGGACGCGCTATACCTCGGTACTGGAAGCAACTGGAGCTATTTTTAAATATTGGTCCCGTGCGTGAAGGTGAACGAATCATGCTGGACGGGATTCCGTGGAAAGTTAAATACATTAATATGTATTCGCAACTTGAGAACCCTGTCGCTGGTCTATCACAGCGTGTGGATATTGATGACTTGGTGGATTTACGCTCTCGACCTTACGAGTCCAATGAACCTTGGTTTCCTTGTAAAAGAGGTGATTGGGTACATTTAAAAGATGGTATTCGGGGTAAAATTATTGGGGTATCTATAGAGTTTATTCAGTTAGTTCAACGTGGCGGTGCAGTAACCACTTACCAAATGGCGGACTTTTTATCTTTATCTCCAAAGAACCTTTCTAAGAGTTTTCGCATTAAAGAAACCTTTGGTATTAGTTATTCTCATCAACAACAAAGCACCAACGAAATTGTCCAAATTTTACAAGACTCCATTATACAAAAAGCGACTGATGAAGACTATAAAGAAGCCATTCAGAGCATCCGAGTTGAATTTGAATCTGCCGCTGATTCATCGCTAAACTTGGTCGTCATAGCCGATTTTAAAGGAGATGTAGCCGATATATATACACGTTTACGACGCGCCATCCAACGCTGGTGTGTAGATACTTGTACAGAAAATGGCTGGGATATACCTTATCCACAGCTGACTTTGCATGCAGAAAAACTATTTTCTGATTAATCAATAAATCTAGAGCTATTAAAGATGAAATACAAAGACCTACGTGATTTTATATCTCAACTTGAATCACAGGGTGAGTTAAAGCGAATCACCGTAGAAGTAGACCCATATCTTGAAATGACCGAGATATGCGATCGCGTGTTGCGCGCAGGTGGTCCAGCACTTCTATTTGAAAATCCCAAAGGCTTTGATACACCCGTGTTGGGTAATTTATTTGGTACGCCTGAGCGTGTAGCCATGGGCATGGGCGAAACATCTGTTACTGCCTTGCGTGAAGTCGGCAAGTTATTAGCAAGCCTTAAGGAGCCTTCTCCTCCCAAGGGAATTAAAGATGCAATTAGCTCCATTCCTAAGTTTAAAAAAGTTTTAGATATGGCACCTAAGAAGGTTAAAAAAGCCAACTGTCAGGCTGTTGTTATTGAAGGTGATGAGGTTGATTTGAGCAAGTTACCCATTCAAACCTGCTGGCCTGATGATGTTGCTCCGTTAATTACTTGGGGCTTAGTCATTACAAAAGGCCCTAATAAATCGCGGCAGAATTTAGGTATCTATAGACAACAAGTGATTGCAAAAAATAAAGTCATCATGCGCTGGCTGTCCCACCGTGGTGGTGCTTTAGATTTTAGAGAATGGCAGTTAGAGCATCCTGGTGAACCATTCCCTATTGCGGTTGCATTAGGTGCTGACCCCGCCACTATTTTAGGTGCGGTTACCCCTGTTCCAGATACATTATCTGAATATGCCTTCGCGGGATTGTTACGTGGTTCGCGTACCGAAGTGACAAAATGTATTGGCTCAGATTTACAAGTACCGGCATCAGCTGAATACGTTTTAGAAGGTTATTTATACCCAGATGAAATGGCAGATGAAGGACCTTATGGTGATCACACGGGTTATTATAACGAGGTTGAGCGTTTTCCTGTTTTCACTATTGAGCGCATCACTCACCGCAAAGACCCGATCTATCACAGTACCTATACAGGTCGCCCACCTGATGAACCCGCCATGTTAGGGGTTGCATTAAACGAAGTTTTTATTCCCATTTTACAAAAACAATTTCCTGAAATTACAGACTTTTATTTACCCCCCGAAGGTTGTTCTTATCGTATGGCAGTGGTCAGCATGAAGAAGCAATACCCCGGTCACGCCAAGCGTGTGATGATGGGAGTATGGTCATTTTTACGTCAATTCATGTATACCAAATTTGTCATCGTGGTGGATGATGATATTAATACACGCAGTTGGGATGATGTGATTTGGGCAATGACCACACGAATGGATCCTGGACGTGATACCACGATTATTGAAAATACTCCAATCGACTATCTTGACTTCGCTTCACCGGTTTCAGGCTTAGGTTCTAAAATGGGCTTTGATGCAACCAATAAATGGCAGGGCGAAACAGACCGCGAATGGGGCAAGCCAATTGTGATGGATGAGTCTGTAAAGAAACGTATTGATGAGATTTGGGATGAATTGGGAGTTACTCTCTAAGGCTCACCAAGAGCCAAAAAGTACGCAGAGGATCGCGAAGCGAGACACAGTGATGGTAGTAGCAAAGGATGAATTCACTATCAATGGCTCCATAAGTATCGTTACTGATTACCTGCTTCTCAACAAACTCACACCCAATAAAACTAATAATAAACCGATCGTTTGTGCCCAGCCAAATTGCTCATCTAATAAATTAACGGCTAAGATAATCGTCACCACTGGACCAATACTTCCCATAATACTGGTTTTAGTTGCACCCAAACGATTGATGGCTTCGCTCATTAAGAAACTTGGAATAACCGTGCTGAATACTGCCAATAAACCTATCAAAATCCATACTCTGGCAGATACGTTTAAATCAGCTAATTCATGTGATGCAAAAAACTGAACCAATACAAAAACCAGAGAGGATGACATCGCGATGCTAGTGAATATTAAACTCCCCAACCTTGAAATATATGCTTTGCTAAAAATCACATAAAATGAAAAACTAATCGCTGCAACAAATACATAACTGGTACCAATGAGTACCTGCCCTTCTGTTAATGATGCGGATGGTTTCTCATTGAAGAATAAAAAACTCACACCGATATAACTGATCAACAGCGACATCAAAATCCTGAGTGTTATTTTCTCTTTAAAAAAGATCCAGCTAAGCACTGCTACCATAATCGGGTAGGTAAATAAGGTTAAGCGCTCTAACTGAGCAGAAATATAAAACAAGCCCTGAAAATCCAAGTAGGATGCCAGATAGTAGCCAATAAACCCTAATAAAATAATAGAAGAAATATCCCGTTTAGTTAATAAAGAGGATTTTTCTGGGTGTGTTTTAAGAGCGTAAATCAATATCACAAGAAAGAAAGGAAAAGCAATTAGCATCCTTATAGTGACGAGTGTCGTCGCATCTACTCCTTCTTGAAAGGCTAGCTTTGCAAAAATGGATTTAAGTGAAAATAAAGCCGTACCCACAATCGCAAAAAAAATTCCAGTTCGAAACTGATGTTTTTCCGATGCTTCTGATAGTGATTTTTTATTAGATGACATTTTGATTCCTGATGAAAGTAACTACGAGAATCAAGCGTGCTGTGGGAGATTCCCGCAGCCTTTGAAATTTAGATAGAAAAAGTTTCCTTGGCTACGATTAACTGAGTAATGAGCCAGAGTTTGAGTATGCTAATGGGTTCTATTGAAATCATAGTGTTAGTGTAGCAGTCATATCATTAAATGTAATGGCACCCCCCCCTTTTTTTAACAATTAGATTTATTTGCCCGATTAATTACTAAACAGGATCCTTTTGTAACTATTAAATCATATGTATCCTCGCTTTAGACACGAAGACACATATTTTTCCTAAGCGTTCTGCTCCCATTCCATTGATTTAAACATATCATCTAAGGGGGTTTGAGCAATATGATTATAGTAATTGCTCATCGTCTTTTGTGCCAATATTGTTATCACTTCCAACACATGTCTTTGATCATATCCCGCAGCAGTAAACTCCTTAATCGCCTCTTCAGAAACCCAACCTCGACTCTCTAATTCAGCGAGTGCAAAGTCTTTCAAGGCATTAAGTTTTGGATCAGAAAGGGGACGTTGCTCTCGAAGCTCTTGCAAAGTTACTTCTGGAATATCTGCCATACCTGCTAAAACAGAATGCGCCCCTACACAGTAGGTACATCCATTCTCTACGCTTACGGCTAGATAGACAACCTGCTGTTCTACTGGCGTTAGGTTAGCAAATTCACCCAGTATTTTATTGAAAGTAAGATACATTTTTAATGTCGCAGGCGCCGTTGCGAATCCACGATATAAATTTGGAATAGTGCCATATGCCTCCTGTGCTACTTCTAGTTCTGGCTTTACAGACTCTGGTGCTGATTCAACTGTGTGTAATTCGAATTTCATTATGTTTCCTCACTGTTTATATATATGTTGCTGTTGGATTGATAAATAAGGACTGATCAGTCCTTATTTGGTTAAATTTTTTTTAATCTAGGGAGACCTCAGCATTACTCAGTGGCGAAAGAAAAATGCAATAAAATTATTCTGTTTGAGGCGTGAATTGTGGCTAATAGCGAGCTATTGGCGAGATTCACAACGAAAAACAGAGTGATTTTAGTCATTTTTACTCGTCACCTGAGTTATGCTGGGGTCTCCTAGAGTCAATAGAATCGTGTCAACTATTGATGTAATTGTTTCCTTATCAGCGCCAGCTTTCACCATATTCTTCAAGCCACTCATATTGCTCAGCAAGTAAACGGCTAAGTCATGTGCATCTTTATTGGCTGATATGTCTCCTTCCTGCTGAGCTTGTACAACGGCTCTTTCAAAAATAGCAGTGATTTTCACAAGACTTTCACTCACAAGATCAGCAATTTCATCGTCTGTTTGTGCGAACTCACTGGCAGTATTCATCAATAGGCAGCCCCGACGGGCATCCACTCCAACCGTTTCCTCTGCCACACATGAGAATAAGTTTTCAATAAATGCTTTACCCGTATCCGCTTGCTTCAGTTGCAAGAGCAGATCATCAACTAATAAGGCTTGATAGGATAAAATAGTATTTAGAAAGAGTTGTTTCTTGCTCTTAAAAGCTTGATAGAAACTGCTTTTAGATAATTTCATCGCAGTTAGCAAATCCTGCAAGGATGTTGACTCATAACCATTATTCCAAAAGAGTTGCATGGCAGAACCAAGTGCTTTATCAGGATTAAATTGAAGGGGTCTTCCAACGTTCATGCATACAATATAGAACCAATCAGTCCACAATTCAACTAAAGATTTATTTTAAGTATTTCTTAACCAAGAGTTTTTAATATAATCGTATTCAGAATATACGACTTAGACCTTAAATCGAACAAACCCCACCATCATAAATTGCCATAACCGACTTTAATTCATCATGAATATACTGGCGTTCTTTTTCTCTTAACCCATCAAGTGATTCTGGTATTTTACCTGCATCAAGCTGACTAATAAATTGATTAACCTCTAAACATCCTCTTTGAGCAATCTCTTCAAGTAACTCATCAAGTTCTTTCATATTGATTCCTGTATTTGTTTTGCTTGTATCATCTGAAATTGCACATGATTCGAACTTACCTGCGTTATCATCCATTCCAACTCCAAACCAAAACTCTAATCCGCGATTTAAAAAATCGTCGTGAATCAAATAGTGTGTACCATCACAGGAAAAATTCAAACCAATAAAGCCGTTTACCAGATTCAGTGAGCCAGAGCGTAGATAAATGGTTTCATCGGCAAATCTCAAGGCACTAAACTGTTTAAATATTTTAATAATATCTTCGCTAGGAACAGTATTTCTTTCAAAATATGGATGCTTTGGATAAGCCAAGCATATTTCAGAATCAGACAACTCATCCATCGTTAAAATTCGGTAAGTATATGGATCATCGACATGCCATATAGTGACTCGACTACTCGAATAATGAATCTGACAATGATATACACCATGCTCAAGCATCAGTTCTTCAAGTATAGTCATAACATCATCAAGCTTCGGATCCATCAAACTTTCTACGCGTTGCTGTAAAAACAAACCACTACGAATAGCTGGGTCACCTTTTATTTGGCGCCATTGCCGTGGCTCTTCATACATTTCATTATCACGAGGCAATTCTCTCAAATCGTAGTCTACCCCCAGAAAACCTAATCTCTCTCCATTGTCACCACGAATCAACTGTACTCCCGTTACTGAAGGGCGTTTTTTATTAGCACTGATATAAGCCGCAGACAATTCAAAATCAACACCGTGGCGAGGTATAAACATACTTTCCATATAAGGTCTTGCTGAACGATCTCGACCCATATCTTGTTGCTTTACTCCTTTATGATTGACTGTTGCACTGATTTGCTTTGCAGAAGTGTCCAACACATAAAGGTATTTACAATAGGGTAAGTCACTGATCGATTTAACCAAATAATCATTGATTAAATCTGAGTCACCCATTAAAGGGGATAACTCCGTAGCAATCTTAGATAAAGTCTCGCCTAATAGCTTTGTAAGAAGTTCGCGTTGTTGTTTAACCGATTGTTTTAAAGATGAATCCATGAGTTAATTGAATATAATAAAAAATGTAGAATAGCATCGAAAATGATTATTTGGGGAACAAAATTATCAGTTATTGGTCATATATCTTGAAAAAATAAAAGCATAATTTGATAAATACACTTCAGGGAATTTAATGATAAATCTTAAAGGAACTATGAATAAGTCCCTTAATCAGAACTTCTTTCAAAACTTCCCCTATAATCCAAATAACTCAATGCCACAGCAAGGCACAATGTACTAACTTCAATCTTTAGGGGAACACAGTGAAATTAATTTTAAATCTGGCTAAGCAGTTACAAAGACTTTTTACAACAAGCTGTTTATTACTTACATTTTCGATAGCAAATGCCAATGAAGTTGATATCGTGAATGTAAAAGCACATCAAGGCAACGATAAAACTTGGACCTTTGCCGTAACTTTAAAACATGCTGATGAAGGCTGGGATCACTATGCAAATGAGTGGCAGGTATTAGCCCCTGACAATAAAATTTTAGCAACAAGAACGCTTTACCATCCACACGTAAATGAACAACCTTTTACACGAAATACTTCAGGTGTAAAAATACCAGCTGAGATTAAAACAGTTTATATAATCGCCAAAGATACAGTACATGGCCTATCTAAAAAAGCAGTTAGTGTGGACCTTGAAACAAATAAGATATTACCAATTACGCTTAAAGAGCTTCGTAAAATGCGAAAGTGATCGTTGAAAAATCTGATAAATGTCTCTATCTATAGAAATCCCGTGTTTGCTCATCTAATGGAAACATTAATTCTACTTTAAGCTCACTAACAATTGCATCTTGAACGGTTCCTAACTGGGTTATCATTGAGAAGAATGACAGCTTTTTACCTTTAATCTGCAAACGTGTTGAAATCGCGACTTGTTCACCATCTACGCCTAACCATTCATTGTCGGGAGCAAGGCGTTTGCTCAACTGTTGCGCTAAGTTTTCCAGATATTCATTAGCACCGAGCAAATTAATTTCATAGCGTAAGCGCATTAAAATAGCTGAAGCTGATTCATGCCAATTTATAATTTTTGAAGTTTCGGGGTCATCTGAAATTATCGCCTCTATTAGATTATTGGAACCTGAATAACCGACTTCATCTAATAGTGTCTTAGCAGATTCGTTCATATTGACCACATCCCAGTTTTGATTTAATACCAGTGCTGGATATGGCATATGGTTTTCTATCATGGTTTGAATCGCTGTGAAGATGGGCTTTAAATCTTCATGCCCACTTGATAGTTCTGAGTACTCTGGCGCAAACCGTGCCGCTAACAATCCCTGATTAATCTCACGTTTAGGCAAATATAAAAATGACCCAATTCTCAATATCATTTCTCGACTTGGCGTTGAGCGCCCTGTCTCTAAAAAGCTGATATGTTTACTAGAAACATCAATTTCTATCGCAAGCTGTAACTGACTATAGCGACGAAGCTTTCTCCATTTTTTAAGCACTTCACCAAAAGCATTTTTATTTGTTTTTTTATTAATCATATTTAAGGGCACCTCTATTAATATTATCTCAGAATAACTTAACTAAAGCCGTTACCTATGAGGTAATTGTATTCATCCAAGCTCACATTTAATATTTTGGTTTTGACAGTGGAGACAAATATGAGTATTAATTTCAGAGCAAACATGATGATGACGACAGCTATTATTTTTGCGATCTATTCCGTTCTATGGGGCTTAGCCCCTTATGATTCTATAAATCTTCCCTCAGGTTTTATCCTTGATATTTCAGATTGGCCCATTGATAATTTGTCAAGCTCGCTTGATCGCAATACGAAATGGTTAACTTCGATTGCAGCTGGATTGCTAGCTGCCATCTCAATATTTCTAGGAGGAATTGTTGTACCTGCAATAAAAGAGAATAATAAACCTATTTTGCGTACAACAGTTTTCGCAATGGTCATTTGGTACATCATAGACAGCGTTGGTTCAATCGCCTCGGGGGTTACATCAAATGCTATTTTAAACACGCTTTATTTAGTGCTGGTACTTGCGCCTCTAATGCCGAATAAAAATATTAAAAAGAATTAAATGGCACCCCCCCCTTTTTTAGATAATTACATTGATATTATGACTCTCTCAACTCGCACTTACCCGTACCTTTAAGCTTTTCACCAACCTTAACAATCGCCTCAATCGCAGGCATTAATCCACGTCCTTCTTCTGTTAGTGAATACTCTACTGAAGGCGGTGAGGTTGGTTTTACTTCACGATGAATAACTTTTTTTTCTGTTAATTCACGTAATCGCGTTGTCAAAACTTTTGCAGAAATACCCTGTAAATCAACACGAAGTTCATTAAAACGACGCGGTCCAGCACTGAGATACCAGATAATATTAACTGTCCAAGCCCCTCCGATAATCGACATACACTCGCTCAGCGGGCAGCGGGGCGTAGGAGCTTGGTTTTTTCTAACTTTCAAAGACATCTGTCACACACGAATAGTTTGCTACGAAAAAACCAGGTTACCATAAGTACCCCTTAGTTACTAATTGGTAACTTATCATTAAGTATTTTAATGTTATATAGTTTCTTTTAGTAACCATTGAATGTAACCTTCTTCTCGTTGTTCACATAACTAAAGGAGAAAAACATGAAATTATTTTATAGTCCAGGTGCTTGTTCACTTGCGCCACACATAGTGTTAAGAGAAACAGGCACTGATTTTGATTTAGTAAAAGTAGATTTTGCCAATAAGAAAACAGAGCATGGTGATGACTTTACACAAATCAATCCACACGGTTACGTCCCTGCTATTCAACTAGACAATAACGACACTTTAACTGAAGGTGTGGCGATTATGCAGTACCTTGCTGATAGTTCACCTGAGTCAGGTTTAGTGCCTGAAAATGGCACTTTTGAGCGCGCAAAACTGCATGAGCGTTTGAATTATTTAACCTCTGAATTTCATAAAGGGTTGTTCTCAGATGTAAGTGATGAGGAGAAAAAAAGAGCAGTTGCTAATGTGGAATCTAAGTTGGATTATCTGGATAATTTACTTTCTAAACAAGATTATTTAATGGGTGATAAATTCTCAATCGCAGATATTTATATGTTCGTTATTGCTAGCTGGACAGCACATACAGGTATTGACCTTAAAAAATGGTCTAATATAAGTGCATATTCAGAAAAAATTACCAATCGTAAAAGCGTGCAAGAAGCGAAGCGCGCGGAAGGATTAATTAGTTAACAACAATAGATCAATTTTGGGAGTAATTGTCTGACCACTCTCCTTCGTTGATCGACTCATGAAATCAACGAAGGAGAGTTAAAATGCCCTATGTGAATATTAAAATCACCAAAGAAGGTGCAACTGCCGAGCAAAAGGCAGAGTTAATAAAAGGAACGACCGAGTTACTAGAAAGGGTACTAAACAAAAACCCTGCCACCACGTTTGTGATTATTGATGAAGTAGACATGGACAACTGGGGAATTGCTGGATTACCTGTTGAGGAGTTCCGAAAGCAATAAACGAACTAGGAGAGACCTCAGCATATATCAGGTCTCTAGGAATCAAAGATGAATCAAGGCATACAATTAAATATGGACTTTTCGAAAGTCGCTAAGCACTGTTTGAATAATGCAGACTGGCAGACTAGTCGAGCAGATGGCGTATCTCGAATAGCCTTAGAAAGAGAGGCAGCAGAATCAGGGCATACCACCAGCTTTGTAAAATTTAAATCAGGTTCTTACTTCCCAAGACATAGTCACCCTCAAGGCGAAGAGCTTTATGTCATTGATGGCGTCTTTTCAGATGAAAATGGTGATTATCCAGCAGGAACTTATATTAGAAATCCACCTGGCTCTAACCATAAACCTTTTACTAAAGAAGGTTGTACGCTCTTTGTTAAGCTTGATCAGTTTCAACAGGATGATGCTCAACAAGTCGTTATAAAACCAGAAGATAGAACGTGGAGTGATGGTATCGGCAATCTAAAAGTGATGCCTTTACATGCTTTCAATACCGAAAGTACTTCCTTAGTGTGGTGGCCCAAAAATGAAATTTTCCAACAGCATACGCATTTTGGTGGCGAAGAGGTTCTTGTTCTAAAGGGTACGTTTATTGATGAACACGGTGAGTACAAGACAGGTAGTTGGATTCGTAGTCCACATATGAGCAGCCACTTTCCGAGAGTAGAGGAAGAAACTTTAATTATGGTTAAAGTGGGGCATTTATCCTAGAATAACCCAGTTAACTAAGGAAGCTTGCTCATCTAAGAAATATATGACACCTGACGATATTATCAAAATAATCACCAGCCAGCTTGAAGACGTAAAACCAAAAAGCAGTTGGGGCGAAACATCTCTGTTTTATAACCCTCAAAATAAGCTACCAAATGGCGTCTATTTCTGCGCTATCAAAGAAAAGGATGGTGGCAATGATAAATCTTCTGATCTTTCACGAAAGAATATTTTCAGGCTCAGTATCGGCATTCCTAAAAATGACTACATCGCAGAATTTGGAGACAAGCCAAAACCTCCAGAGAAAGGTGGAATTGTAACTACAGGGCACGACTTCACCCAAGTTGATGTGCTTATGCCACATCCAATATATGCTTGGATGTCTTGGGTCTGTATACTTTCACCATCAAGAAATAATTTTGAAAATATACTTCCGTTAATCAATAAAGCGCATGCAAATGCTATGATTAAATTTGATAAAAAGATTGGCAAAAAATAACGATATGGCACCCCACCCTTTTTTGGATAATTGCTATTCCTAGATTAATATATCAGCGTTTTCTCTTAAATCCCTTTGAGGATTTATTACCGTACTTAAATTTCTTGTTTCTATCTTTTCGACTTAAATAATCTTTCTTAGCTAGGAAGTTTTCTTCATCAAGTGTTAGTTCAACTCTTTCATAAAGCTTACGCAGCAGTTTAATATCTAAATCTTCAAACTCACCTGCTCTTAAGGATCTTTTTAATTCGATACTGGCATAGCGTATCCGCCTTAACCGACTAACAATTAGATCTTGTGACTCCCACAAGCGACGCACTTCACGGTTCCTGCCTTCTTTTAAAGTCACGTGAAACCACTTATTCGCACCTGCCCCACCATCGAATTTTATGCTGTTAAATTTGGCTTTACCATCTTCCAGCATGACGCCATTTTTAAGATTCTCAATGATTTCCTCGGTAACAATCCCCAAAATCCTTGAAGCATATTCGCGTTCTATTTCATAGGATGGGTGCATTAAACGATTCGCGAGTTCACCATCTGTGGTAAACAACAATAATCCATCGGTATTAATATCTAAACGACCTACCTGTATCCAACGACCACTATTGAGCTTAGGTAAATTATCAAACACAGTAGGACGACCTTCAGGATCATTACGTGAACAAATTTCACCCATTTGCTTGTGATAAAGTAAAACCTGTGGTCGTGCTTTTAACTTATTTGATAGCTTTAAATACTGACCGCGCAAGACGACTTTATCCGTTTCACTAATTGCCTGACCAACTGTTGCTACTACACCGTTAACAGTAATTTCTCCTGCTGTGACCCAGCGTTCGATCTCTCGACGCGAACCATAGCCCGCTCGGGATAGTATTTTTTGAATTCTCTCAGCCATTTAAAGGTAAACCTTATTAAAAATTGCTTTAAATCATACCTAATTGCGCTATACAGGTATATATTTGTACTATAACTATATGAATAATTATTTGAACTAGGAGACCAGCATGCCTGTTACAAAATCTGCACCTGTAAAAGAAGACAAGCCAATATCTAAAACTGAAGCAAAAAAATTACTCATAGGGCTAACAGATTCTGACAAGGTCATGAACTCAAAATCATTCACTAAAGGTAAGGATCTACTTAAAATCAGCCATGCTGCACAAGAATATCCTTATGCCGTTAAAATGAAAACCAAAGAATATGAGAGTGAAAAGCGCCTCTTACAAATCGAGTTATTGAAAGTACAAAAATGGCTAAGGACAGAGAACCAAAAAATTGTCACTATCTTTGAAGGGCGAGATGCAGCAGGTAAGGGTGGAACAATCAAACGCTTTACCGAACACTTAAACCCTCGTATTGCACGGGTCGTTGCTTTAGAAAAGCCGACAGAAAGAGAGCTTGGGGAATGGTATTTTCAACGATATGTTGATCATCTGCCCACCAAAGGTGAAATGATTTTATTTGACCGCTCTTGGTATAACCGTGCAGGTGTAGAGATTGTGATGGGTTTTTGTAGCAAACACCAACATTTAGAATTTATGCGCCAGGCACCTGTATTTGAACGTATGTTGGTTAATTCTGAAACGATCTTATTCAAATATTGGTTCTCTGTAACTCGACAAGAGCAACTTCGTCGTTTCCACTCACGCAAGCATGATCTTGTGAAACAATGGAAATTAAGCCCAGTTGATGTTGAGTCACTAGATAAGTGGGACGACTATACAGCGGCACGTGAATCTATGTTTTTTAATACTGATACGGCCGATGCACCTTGGGTTGTGGTTAAATCTGATGATAAGAAACGTGCGCGTTTAGCCTGTATTCGCCACTTTCTTCACAACTTAAATTATGACAACAAAGATACCTCGGTTATATATTCTCCAGATGAGCTAATCTGTGGCCCGGTTACTGAAATGTACCCCGAGGAAGCTAAATCATAATCAAAAATATGTAATATAAACACCTTAAGGAAGATTTGATTACGTTGATTAGAATTAAGCTAGCTAACAATAATTGGACTTGATCAAAATTTCCTTAAGGGTTCTCTGATTGAGCCCATAAGGGAGGTGTTAATTTATTTGTTCACAGTTGTTGATACAGATATACTAAGATCAACTAGGCTCGCATTATTAACTGAATGAACAATCAACAAGCAACACTGTCAGCACCTTTGAGTTTTCATGGGCCTGGGCTTCATACTGCTAAAAAAAATACAATCACATTATTACCAGCTCCCGTAGATCATGGCATAGTTTTTAAACGAATTGATAAAAAAGCTGTAGGCACTGAGATACCCGCAAATTGGCAATCTACCAAAACAATGCCTTTATGTACCTGTATTGTTGCAAAGAATGGGCACCATGTAAGAACCATTGAGCATTTGATGGCTGCTTTTTATGCCTGTGGCATCGACAATATAATTGTCGAGGTAGATGGAGATGAAATCCCCGTTCTAGATGGTAGCGCACAACCTTTTATTGAAAAGATTAGCCATCAAGGAATCACCAAACAACAAAAGCCCCGATCTATTTTCAAAATCACAGAAAAAGTAGAATTCACGGAAGACCAACGCAGTATCAGCATAGAACCAGCCGATGCCTTATACCTTGATATCACGATTACATTGGTAAAATTTGGTTGTCTTTATTGGAGTGGTAAAATCACTCCTGAAAATTTCAAAGAGGAAATGGCAAATGCCAGAACCTTTGGGCGTTTAAAAAATGGCTTACTCGCTAAACTAACACGCTTTCAAAAAGATCCTATTTGTCTTGGTGCAAACACAAATACCGCAGTGGTTCTGGTAGGTAATAAAGCTATCAATAAAGGCGGCTTTCGCATGCAAGATGAATTAATACTACATCGAGCACTCGATTTGGTTGGTGATCTAATGCTATCAGGTGGACATATTCATGGGAAGATCACAGCAAAAAGTCCCGCGCATCGTTTAAATCAAGGTTTATTAAGAAAAATTTTTGAAGGTGAAAAGTATAAATAGACTTTAAAAGAAGAGCAATAAAGGTTAATTTTTTTTACTTATACTCTATATCGCAAAACACCAACCGTTTATAACGACAATGACCCCAAAAAAAATAAAGGACTGATATATTCCCTTTCAGCCACAGAGAGTGGTGTTTTAAAAAATAAGGACGCACCAGTTGCTAGTCAGGGATTGACACTAGGTAATTATAGTACTTTATTAAGTATAACTATAATTGCCAATTAAGGAATATTCAACTGGGAGCCAAGGATGGCTCACTTTTTATATCAAGAAATCTTAACAATACTACTTATGCTTTAAATTCCTGAAGAAAGGAATGGGATTTTTAGCATTTGCCATTTTGTAGTCAGTTAGCTCTATAGTCGTATTATCTTTTTCAAGATCATCTAGATCGTCTATTTTTTCAGCTTCAGTCTCAGTTTTTATTTTAGTATCTATTTTATTAGAAGAATTTTCCAATGTTTGTCCTGCTACAGACCCTGAAGCCTTTGCAACCCTTAAATCTTTTTCCTCACCCATATCTGTAATGATATCTTCGATCTGCTGTGTATCAGTATCAGATAACTCTGGGTCTTCTCTTCCTATCTTTACTGTTTTTTCAACCTTACTGGCTGTTTTCTTAATATCTGTCTCTATCTCTTTCAGTTCATCAAGCATACTTCTGGTGTCTTCTACCTTACTATGCATCTCGTTGAACATATCTTGAGTGCTATCTAGAGTATTAGATATTTTAACGATTTTTGAATAATCAAGAGACTCTAGATTCTTTTTAGTTTGTGAATTCAAAGTATGGCTTTGTACTTCTTGGCGACGCATGGTTTCCATGTGAGTACGACTTTCTTCGATATTTGCGGATAATTCCTGACGCGCTAAATCGGCGACCTGAAAGCTGGTGTCGAACTGCTCATAAGCCTGCTCTTCATACCCTGTAAGTTTTTCGTTAAAGTTCTTAAGTGCTTTTTCAACTTTATCTTGATTTTTATTTAAAAGCTTTATTAATTTATTTGACTCTTTATAAGTCTCTTCAAGCTTACTATTTACTTTCAAGGACAACTCTGAGTTTTCATGCACTAGGTTACCCTGCTGGTCATGCTGCTCTAAGAAGTCTTTCAATATATCCTGAGATAGGTCTTTTTGTTGTTGCATTTTGACGACACCATCATTAACCGTATTGAGGTTTTCGTCTAAATTTTTCTGTAATTTATTGGTACTTGAGATTGTTTGTTTTAGTTGGTCATCCCAATGTGTTTGAATTTTTTCGACTTTCTTAGTGACATTATCAGAGAGTTCAGCTAACTTTTTTTCTTGCTCTTTGATTTTCTCTGCTGCTTTTTGTACTTCTTTAGTCTGAATATCAATCACATCTTTTTGTACAGAAAACTCAGACTTATGCTCTTCCATCTCTTGAATGAGCTGGGTAGTTTCTTTCTCATATTCACGTATAGAGCTAGTTGCTGATGTAATATGATTAACATTTTGCTCGGCCTCAGTTCGATATTTTTGTATCAGGCTTTTATCTCTTCTTGCTAACCAGCGACCTAAGAATAAGACTAAAAGTGAAATAATCAGAGCTGATGCGACAACGCCAGCCACCACTAATTCTATAATTTTCATTATAGATTCGTTTGAATTTAAAGGCGTTGATGATACTTTTACAATAGGCGCTGAATCGGCTAAAGATGCGGAGTCTGCTCCTACCTCTGTATCTTGTAAATAATTTTGTAATCCTTCGGCTCCTACCTGAATGGTAAAAACATTCATTAGCAACAGAAAAATCATGCACTTAAAAGCAGTGTATTTCATAGCATACGTCCTTATTGTATTGAGCCCTAGAAATACTGTATTTTGTGAAATAAGTTAGCACTATTTTGATAAAGTCTAACTCCCACAAGAGAACTTAACTGAACTCCTGCATTCGGGGTAAGCAGCATTTCTTAAGGAACAACAAATTAACTCCCGTATTCGACATTATTAACATCGAAATTAATTTCGTTCCTTAATACCAATAGTACAACAAAACCTAAATTATTTTAATGATAAATTAACTATTTTTAATAGTTTCTTTGATAACTCTGTTATTGATCAAGTTTTTCTTTTCAAACCTAGCAATCGCTTTTGATAACGTGACTGCACTATTTCTACAATAACCATGACAAAAATCACCATATAAAAAGTGCTTTTACTCATTGCAATAATTTCATGACCGAACAAATGCAGGTGTGCATCATGAGCACCTTCGGAAAGGAGCATGACACCAACTAGCAAGAGAATAAATAAGCCAACGACTTCGTACATACGGTTTTTCTGTAAAAATTCAGTCACTTTATCAGCCAAGAAAATCATTAATAAACCACCGATGAGAATAGCCGTCGCCATAATATAGAAGTTTTTAGTCAATGCCATAGCACTTAGTATTGAATCAAAAGAGAAAATTGCATTCATAATGACGATTGAAAACAATACAGAAGCATAAGAAGATAGTTTTCGTTCTTTGTTTAAATCTTCTTCAAGCATCATCATATGGGAAATTTCTTTAATCGCAGTATAGATTAGAAATACACCCCCAATTAAAACAACCACGCTTTTTAAAGTAAAGCGCCCCTCGATAAATCCTTTAAGATCGAGTGAGAATAGCTCGTTTGTAAATAGACTTAAGACCTTTAATAAGGCAAATAACAAGAATATTCGCAACAACACCGCTAAACCAATTCCCCATTTGCGAATGTGTGCCTGTTTTCCTGGTTCTACTCTTCTTGACTCAAGCGCGATATATAATAGATTATCAAAACCTAAAACAGCCTGTAGCATCACTAGCATACCCAGCGTTAATAAATTCTCAATGGTAAAAAGTCCTTCCATGATAGCAACCTACATTAAGTAAAATTGCGTATAATATACTTGTTATAGAGGAAGCTCTATCAATATTCATTGAATTAAGGAAGCAACATGAAAAATGCCGTAAAAATAATTCTCTTTTCACTTATCATATTGCTTAATAACACAGCATTTGCCAAAACTGACTCTATCATCCTTGGTATGGGTTGTTTTTGGGGCGCAGAAAAATATATGGCTAAAATTCCGGGGGTAAAAAATGTCGAAAGTGGTTATTCTGGGGGTGATTTCAAAAATGCCACGTATAAGGGCATTATCAATCATGAAAACAGGATTAGATCAGGTAATACAAAGGTACGTAACCACGCCGAAGTCGTTAAAGTTTCATTTGATGATGAGATCGTCGATTTAAAAACCATTCTAGCGACCTTTTGGGAAACACATAATCCAACCCAAGGCGACCGTCAAGGTAATGATATTGGCACAACTTACCGCAGTGCCATTTTTTACAACAATAATGACCAGAAAAAACTAGCGCTTGCAACAAAGGATATTTATCAAAAAGAACTGACTAAAGCGAAGCTTCCAAAGATTACAACTGAAATCGCACTACTGAAAAACTACGCACCTGCTGAAGAATATCATCAAGATTATTTAGTGAAGAATCCCAATGGATACTGTGCCTTACAAGGAACCAAGGTTGTTTTCCCAGGCTCTAAACGAAAATTCTCTAAACCTGTAAAACCATTAAATTCAGATAAACTAAATTTTGAACGACAACTGATTGTTTTTGAAAGTAAGGACTGTCCATTTTGTGACAAATTCAAAGATGAAATACTAAATTCTTGGAAAGCAGAAACAGAAATTACGACGACATTAAGCACTCAAGCTCCAGATAAGTGGAAACTGCAAAAAACCCTTTTTGCCACACCTACCATTGTGTTGTTTGAAAAAGGTATAGAAATTTCTCGCTATACAGGTTACAACAGCGAAAAAGAACGCTTTTGGAAGTGGCTAGGTTCTCATCTTCTTAGCTCAAAACAGCAAGAGATTGCTTTTAAAAATGGTACTGAACGCCCTTTTACTGGTGCGAACCTTGATGAAACACGACCCGGGAAATTCATTGATCCTATTACAGGTGAAATACTTTTTTATACTAAAACGAAATTCAAAAGCGGCTCAGGCTGGCCCAGTTTTTTTGATCCTGCAAAAAATGCCATTACCTTACACTCAGATAGTAAATTCGGCATGACGCGCACCGAGGTTCGCAGCGCAAGCTCAGGTATTCATCTAGGTCATGTTTTTAACGATGGTCCAGCTCCAACCCATAAACGCTATTGTATTAATGGTAATGTGCTTAAGTTTGTGCCTGATTGAACTTGAAGTACCTCTCCTTAAAGAGAACCTGATTAAGTTGGCATATAAATCCATTGCTACTCAAACCATCAAGTTATAGACTCCTCAGCACATGACACTTGAAGTTAACAACCTACAATGTGTTCGCGGTGACCGTGAACTATTCTCTGACTTATCTTTCCGATTAGATAAGCATCAGCTAATGATGCTAGAAGGATATAACGGCAGCGGTAAGACGACGTTATTGCGCGCATTGTGTGGCTTATACCTCCCTGATAAAGGTGAAATTCTCTGGCAAGGAAAAACCATTAAAAAACAAGACGAAGTTTTTCGCAGTGAATTACTTTATTTAGGTCATTTAAATGCCATCAAGGCAGATTTAACTGTATTAGAAAATTTGCGTTTTAATTGCCTGCTAGCAGGTGATCACACAAACGACAGTGAATTAATGGAAGCATTAGATACTATTGGCTTGTATGCCTTTGAAGACTTTCCTTCTAGTCAGTTATCACAGGGGCAGAAAAGACGTGTCGCACTCGCCCGACTATTAATTAGTAAAGCTACCTTATGGATCCTTGATGAACCCTTTGTGGCACTCGATATTGCAGCGGTAGAATTACTCCAATCTATTATTGCTAAGCATGTTGATAATGGCGGAATGGTAATCTTAACAACACATCAAGAAGTGCCTTTAACCTCTGGTGAAATCAGACGACTCTCTCTAAATTCATTTGGAGAAAAATCATCGTGTTAAATGCATTTTGGATTTTATTAAAACGTGATTTATTATTAGCGCTTCGTCGTCGCAGCGAAGTATTTACCGTGCTTTTCTTCTTTATCGTCGTTATTAGTTTATTCCCATTAGGTGTAGGAACAGAAGATAAATTCTTAAAGCAAATTGCCCCAGGTGTTGTTTGGATAGCAGCACTTTTAGCATCAACATTAGCTCTCGATCGTTTGTTCGCCAGTGACTACCTTGACGGTACGCTGGAACAATTCATTCTCGCCCCACAGTCATTATCGACAATGGTGCTTGCAAAAATGGTAGCGCATTGGCTATTAACAGGACTGCCGTTGGTACTAATATCACCTTTAGTCGGTTTGTTTTATCATCTTCCTTTTGAGACGATTAAAGTCATGATGCTGGTGTTATTAATTGGCTCCCCCGTATTAAGCATGATAGGTGCAATAGGGGCGGCGTTAACACTGGGATTACGTGGAGGCGGTGTCTTAGTTTCGCTACTCGTCCTACCTTTTTATATCCCTATATTAGTATATGGATCAGGTGCAATTTCGACTAGCATGATAGAAGGATTAAGCATTCAACCCTATTTGTTACTGCTAGTTGCTTTTGGTTTGCTTTCCATCATTTTCTCACCTTGGGCAACAGCCTCTGCGTTGAAAATTTCATTGGAATAACCCACAAATCAAAAAAAGTTGCCTTATGTTAATAATTTAACTCATTAAATGGGTATACTTTACATATAGAAATGTGCACAAGAGTATTGAGCAATAAGCGTTAAATCTATATCCTTGACCCTCTTGATATAAACGACTCTACTCATTAATACATTGTGATTTATAGATGAAAATAAACTGGTTTAAATATGCAGCTCCAATGAACTTTTATTCATTGGCTGGCAAGGTGATTCCTTTTTTCTGGATCGCCGCAATCATATGTATTGCCATCGGACTGTACTGGGGGTTTTTAAAAACACCTGATTCGCTCGATAATGGTATGAAAGAATATTATCGAATAATTTTTGTCCATCTTGCGTCGGTGTGGATGGCGATGTGGCTTTATATTGTAATGGTTTTCTGGGCATTGGTCGCCCTAGTCTTTAATACACGCTTATCATTTATGATGGCTTCCGCCACCTCAATTACAGGAACTATCATGACTGTAATTGCGTTAATTTCAGGCGCGATTTGGGGCAAAACAAGCTGGGGAACATGGTGGGACTGGGATCCTAAACTTACAACATTTCTCATTCTTCTATTTATTTATATCGGCTATATTGCCCTACAATCTGCGATAGAGGACACTCGCCGCTCAGACAAGGCATCTGCCTTATTAGCGCTAGTTGGTTTAGCATTAGTTCCTGTTATTTATTCTGCCGTTAATTGTCCTGATCCTAATCAATGTGCTTCACTGCATCAAGAATCATCCATGAAGAATATAGAGCCCAATATCATGATCGGAATTATAATGACAACACTCGGTTTTTGGATGTATAGTTTTGCAACTATCTTTATGCGTGTTAGAAATATCATTCTACAAAGGGAACGAAAAAAGAGCTGGGTGTCTAAACTTAAGGAGACAAACTGATGTCTGAATTGTTTGGCAATTACGCACCTTTTATCTTAGGTGCCATGGGTGCAGCAGTTGTTCTGATGTTACTTGAACCTATCCTTTTAATTTCTAAACGACGTTCAGCTTTACAAGAAATAAAGCGTTTTAAACGACTCGAAGAAAGGCAGCAGCCTAGCTAAACAATCGGTGAATAATATGAAACCAAGAAATAAACGAATTATTTTTGTATTAATGGCATTAGTGACGGTGGGTGCAGCATCTGCACTAATTAGTAAGGCAATGGAGGGTAACTTGAATTATCTCTATGCCCCAGAACAGGTGTTAGCCGGTGAAGTCCCTACAGGCACAACCTTTCGCCTCGGTGGATTAGTTAAAGAAGGAAGCCTAGAACGTAGTGATACATTATTAGAAGCACGTTTTGTAGTAATGGATAATCGTGGCAATGAAATCACAGTAGTAACCAATAAGATTTTACCTGATCTATTTCAAGAAGGTAAAAGTCAGGTATCTAGAGGTAAAATGGATGACGCAGGATTCTTCATCGCCGAAGAAGTACTCGCCAAACATGATTCAGAGTACATGCCTGCAGAGCTTAAAGATGTACTTAATAAAGAGCATTCCTCACCAACTAATGAGGCGCCAGCAAAGGAAGGCTCCCTATGATTCCTGAGATTGGGCATTTTGCCTTAATTCTTGCCCTATCCGTTGCTGTTGTTCAGGGTATATTTCCACTAATAGGTTCGCTCAGTGGTGACTTGAAGTGGTTCTCGTGGGAAAAGCTTCTTGGGATTCTTTGGAAAACATTCCTATTTTGTTTAGCTGCTAGTGTCTTATTTACCGCTATTTGGTGGTTCCTAGAAAAGCCATTAGCTGTAGTTGCAGTTAAAATCCCACAAATAATTCTTTTTATTCTTGGTTCAGTTGTAGCAGCTTGGGGGTTTAGTTTCTTAACCTCAAAGATACCATCAAATATTCGACTTCAGTGGCTTTCACTCTCCCGACCTGCAGCCTATGGACAACTTTTCTTTATGTTTGTCTCATTTCTTTGTTTGCTCTATGCATTTATCACCAATGACTTTTCAGTTAAATATGTAGCAAACAACTCAAACACTCAAATGCCAACAATATTTCGTGTCTCAGCACTTTGGGGCGCGCATGAAGGCTCATTATTACTGTGGGGCTTAATCCTATCGGTATGGGGCGGCGCAGTAGCCTTCTTTAGTAAAGGCATTCCACCTATTATGTTAGCGCGTGTATTAAGTATTATGGGGCTGATCGGTGTTGGCTTTATGTTATTTATAATCGACACTTCAAATCCATTTGAACGCTTGATTCGCATTCCTGTTGAAGGTCGCCAATTAAACCCCCTTTTGCAAGATTTTGGTTTAGCTATTCACCCACCGATGCTTTATATGGGTTATGTGGGCTTATCAGTCGCCTTCTCTTTTGCTATGGCAGCGATGATTGGTGGCAAGCTTGATGCCTCATGGGCACGCTGGGCAAGACCATGGACGAATATCGCTTGGGTATTTTTAACACTAGGCATCGCCTTAGGCAGTTGGTGGGCATATTACGAACTTGGTTGGGGCGGCTGGTGGTTCTGGGATCCTGTAGAAAATGCATCATTAATGCCCTGGATCGTTGGCACTGCTCTTATTCATTCCCTAGCGGTAACTGAAAAACGTGCCAGCTTTAAAACGTGGACAATACTGTTATCTATTCTTGGCTTCTCTTTAAGTTTATTAGGTACATTCCTCGTTCGCTCTGGCGTATTGACCTCGGTACATTCATTTGCCTCTGACCCTGAACGTGGTCGCTTCATTCTATTTTTCTTATTGGCGGTAATCGGATCATCATTAATTTTATTCGCTTTTCGTGCGCACAAACTTCGCTCAATCGGCTCATTCTCTGTGATCTCTCGCGAATCAGGTTTACTCGTAAACAATGTGATTTTACTCGTAATGACAGCCACTGTTTTACTAGGTACTTTATACCCATTAATCATTGACGCATTTGGCGAAGGTAAGATTTCAGTAGGACCTCCCTATTTTAATTTCATCATGGTTCCTTTAGCAATCATACTATTCAGCGTGATGGGATTTGGTTTCTTTTTACGCTGGAAAAAAGACTCACCCGCAAGAATTCTTAAGAAAGTTTGGATTCCATTATCAGCCAGTTTAGTCATCGCTTTGGTTTTACCGCTGCTATTAGTATCTGAGTTTAATATCAAAACAACGCTGGGCTTATTCGCAGCAAGTTGGATAACTCTTGCGGCATTGATGTGGGTCGTAAGCCTTGGTCGTTCACCTTTCAAATTACCCTTGGCGAGCTGGGGCTCTGTTACCGCCCATATTGGCATGGCAATGACCGTGGTTGGCATTACCGTCGTATCACTTTATGACACAGAAAAAGATGTACGCTTAGAAAGTGGGCAAAGCTATGAAATGGCGGGTTATAAATATACCTTTCTGGGCGTTAAATCTCACCAAGGTAAAAATTACAGCGCGAACCGTGCAACCATGGAAATCACTAAAGATGGAAAACTTGTAACAACGGTATACCCTGAAAAGCGCGACTACGGCCCTGACGCTATGGCAATGACAGAAGCTGGCATTGATGCAGGCTTTACACGTGACCTATTTATAGCCTTAGGAGAACCACTGGGTAAAGATGCTTGGAGCTTCCGTCTCTATCATAAACCTTTCGTTCGTTGGATCTGGTTAGGCGCGATATTCATGGGACTTGGTGGATTCCTCGCTTCATTAGATAAACGCTACCGCAGAATGAGAAAAATTTCTATTGAGCCAGTTAAAGATGATGGAAGCAGCAATCAAAAGAGTGCAACTCAAAACTCAGATGGAGTGGTAGCATGACTGCATCCTTAAAAACAGTTATATGGCACCCCCCCCTTATTTTAACAATTGGTCTATGCCGTGCTGTGCAATATGCAAAAAAAGGGGGGGGTGCCATAGAGGCTGCGAACTTTCACAGCCTCATACTTCAACTACACTCAACACAAGAATGAATACAAAATTCTTTATTCCATTATTTGCCTTTGCTGCTTTAGTAGGCTTAATGCTTTTTGGCTTAGATAATGATCCGAAAATCATTCCTTCACCTTTTATAGGGCAACAAGCTCCTCCATTTTCTTTACCACGTCTTAAAGCTTCAGCAGATGGCTCTGAACAAAAAATTTCAGCAAAAGAGATGAAGGGAAAGGTCTGGGTACTAAACTTATGGGCATCATGGTGTCACTCTTGTCGCGCAGAACACGCTGTTCTAACGCGCTTTATCGACAAGGAAAAAGTACCCACCATTGGCTTAAACTATAAAGATTACGGTCAAGAAGAACATGGCAATAAAGCCCAGTTGTGGCTACAACAATTAGGCAACCCTTATTATGCCGTAGCTATTGATACCGAGGGTGACATAGGCTTAGACTGGGGTGTGGTTGGTGTACCAGAAACATTTGTTATGGATAAGAAAGGTATTGTTCGCTATAAGTTTACTGGACCTGTTTATCAAAAAGCAGTGGATGAAACATTGATTCCTCTAATCAAAAAACTTCGTGAGGAAAAAGGATGAATCTTAATCGCTCTATTCTAGTTCTTCTCTCGCTCGTGTTTGCGGTCTCGACATTTGCTGTAAAAATCGAATTCCATTCTTTTAAGAACAAACAACAAGAAGCACTCTACTATCAACTTGTAGCCGAATTACGTTGTGTCAAATGTCAAAACCAAAACTTGGCTGAATCTAATGCGGAACTAGCATCTGATATGCGCGAAAAAACCTATAAGATGGTAGTTGAAGGCGGCTCACGAGAAGATGTCGTCAATTATATGACGGCTCGCTATGGTGACTTTGTTTTGTATAAGCCGCCTTTAAAGAAACAAACTATGTTGTTGTGGATCGGTCCTCCTATATTTTTGTTTCTAAGTCTATTTCTGCTATTCAGAATGATTAGAAAGCAAAAAGCCAAATCTACAGAAACGATGAGTGATACTGACCGTGAGTCTATGCGTGAACTACTCTCATCTAATCCCCCCCCCAATTCAAAGAAAGACAAATAAACTATGTTCTGGATAATAACCGCGATACTCCTATTAATCGCATTTGCTTTTGTTCTACCCTCCTTATTAAATAAGCACAGCAACCTGCACGATGGTCGTCGTGAGCAAAATATATTTATTGCCAACGAACAATTAAGAGAATTAGAAAAGCGTTTTGAACAGGGCGAGCTTACTAATGAAGACTATCAATCAACACGCGATGAACTCGAACAGTCACTGCTTTCTGACACGACTGACTCAGATGAGAAGCTCCTCCAAAGTGGCTCTAAGTCTTCATGGATAAGCACCTTATTTATTGCTTTATTGATCCCTGCTATTGCCATCCCCGTTTACAACAAGGTAGGTAATAAGCATTACATTAAAGAGTTAGACCCCAAAAAAGCCATGGCTCAATCAGTACCAAAAAAAGCAGATGGCACACCTGATATTGACACCATGGTCGCAGGCTTACAAAAAAAGCTAGAGGCAGAGCCAGACAACGCTAAAGGCTGGTATATGCTTGGTCGCTCTTATATGGTGTTAAAGCGTTACCCTGATGCAGTTAAAGCTTATGAAAACGCATTAAAAGCAAAGCCAAATGCTGCCAATATTATGCTATCACTAGCAGACTCTATGGCGATGCAAAGTAATGGTGAAATAGCGGGCCGCCCTGTTGAGTTAATCAATAAAGCGTTAGAAATAGAGCCCGATAATAGAACGGGCCTGTGGCTCGGAGGCATGGCAGCAAGCCAACAAAAGAACTTCCCTGTTGCAATTAAACGCTGGCAAAAAGTACTATTACAAATAGACAATCCCAGTGAACGTGAAGAGGTTAATTCTTTAATTGCTAATGCGGTGTCGCAGTTAACAGACGAGCAAAAGAAAACATTAAATTTATCAGCGGTAGCTAACTCCCCAAAAGAAAGTACCAGCCCTGTCGTCAATGATGTGGCAAACACTGGCAAAGAAATTACCGTATCCATATCACTATCTGAAGCAATGAAAAACCAAGCTAACCCCACAGATTTAGTCTTTGTTTATGCCAAAGCAATGAGCGGACCACCCATGCCCTTAGCTGCCGCTAAAATTCAAGTAAAAGACCTACCTGCAACGATTGTGTTAAATGATTCAATGGCGATGATGCCAAACTTAAAACTCTCTGCTTTTGCAGAAGTCATTGTGGGTGCGAGAGTATCAAAATCAGGTCAACCCATCTCCCAAAATGGTGATCTTTATACCGAAAAGAAGTCAATTAAAGCAGGTCAGAAAGTAGACCTTACGATTGATACTGTTTTATCTAAGTAACTAGCAATACAACTCCCCTGATTACAATTATGTAAAAAAGGGGGGGGTGCCATTTTTCAAAAAAGCATCTAATTCAGCCAATCTTTCTGGCGTGCCGATATCCCGCCAATCACCAGAGTAGAACTCTCCTGTTACCTTATTCTCTCGCATAGCCTCTCGTAGCAACGGAGCCAATGGATATTTCCCTTGAGGCAGTTGATTAAATAAATCTGGATGGTAATACCCTATTCCACTGAAAGTAAATTTAGAATCGCCTTCGGCTTTAAGCTGTTTTTCTTTTAGTGAAAAATCACCATCAGGGTTATGCTCTGGGTTATTCACTAAAATTAGATGAGCAAGCCTCCCTTCTATTAGCGGACTTTTATTAGTGATTGGATAGTCACACCAAACATCGCCATTCACCACTAAAAAGGGTTCATCGTCTTTTTCTGTTAATAACGGCAGTGCTTTTATGATTCCGCCTGCTGTCTCTAAAGCCCCTTCGTTTTGTTCATCAGAGTAATGAATGTTTACACCAAATTGTGAGCCATTTCCTAATGCTTTTGGAATTTGTTCGCCTAGCCAAGCAATATTAATAATAATATCTTGAAAGCCTGCTTGTTTGAGCTTTTCAATATGCCAAACGATTAAAGGTTTGCCGCCCACTTTTAATAATGGTTTTGGAGTGCGATCTGTCAATGGGCGCATGCGGGTACCATGACCTGCTGCCAGTATCATGGCTTTTTTCACCATCACTTTGGTAAACCAATTTTCTCAGGGATATCCCATTCATTAAATAAATTAACAAGCGGTCTAGTCAGCGGATATTTAGTAGCAACTTCCATTACATAATGCAGAGTCAAGGGTAAATCATCTAAGTAATCTGTTTTTCCATCACGGTGATTAAGGCGTGCAAAAATACCTAACACTTTGATGTGACGTTGCAAGCCCATGTAATCAAACCATTGAATAAAAGTACTGTCTTGAGTCTTTGCTAATAGCCCTTTTTCTTCGGCTTGCTTCTTATAGTTTATCAACACCCATTGACTGATTTTTTCATTCGGCCAGCGGATATAACAATCTCTTAACAGTGAAACTAAATCATAGGTGATTGGTCCCAAAACAGCATCCTGATAGTCAATAACACCGGGGTTATCCTCTTCAAGAATCATCAAATTACGCGAATGATAATCACGATGCACAAAGACTTGAGGTTGTTGGAGTACAGTCGCGGCAATCACTGCCAGTATTCTATCGATCGTTTTTTGTTGTTCATCTGAAAGTGTAATACCAAGGTGTTTTTGTAGAAACCATTCTGGCATTAATTGCATCTCTTGTTGCAACAAAGCATCATCATATTCAGGTAAGTCCTGTGTATCTGCCGTTTGAATTTCAAGGAGAGCACTGATTGCATCGCCATATAACTTGTCTGCTGTTTGTGTGCACAAACGATCAAGATAGGGAGTATTACCTAAATCTTCAAGTAGCAGAAATCCATTTTCTAAATCTTGTCGAATAATTTCAGGCGCATGCACACCTGTGTTTCGTATGCGCTGAGTGACATCGATAAAAGGGGCACAATCTTCCTGTTCTGGTGGAGCATCCATGGCAATGGTTGTTTTACCATTGTCTGCAACCCTAAAATAACGACGAAAGCTTGCATCAGCGGAGGCTACTTCAATCGTTGCATTAGGTGTTTCTTGGTGAATCCATTGGCTGAGTTGTTGTAGACGATTGTCTGTTGTCATGAATAGAGATCTAAAACGTTCAAAGAGGTATTCTATCACTGACCACATTGAAGTGGTCAGCAATGATTGTGATTAACTGTTTTTTAATCCCATTGCTTTGAAAATCATTGCCGCTGGACAAAAGCCAGTGAATGATTGCTGGAATAAATTAAAACCAATAAAAACCGTAAACCAAACAAAGTTAGGGTGAACATAGTGCGTCAATAATAAACTGATAATGATCATTACACCTGCAAAAGCAGTTACTGCGTTACTAATTGTCATTTTTTTCTCCTTAGGTTTTAAAGTCTCACTTATGAGTACATAATACTCAGACTTTATCGTTTATCAAGTTTCACATAATCGCGTGGCAGCGCACCATCATACAGCTGGCGCGGTCGACCTATGCGTGATTCTGGATCTTGTACCATTTCATTCCAGTGAGAAATCCAACCAACTGTTCGTGACATTGCAAATATCACGGTAAACATATTCAGCGGAATTCCCATTGCTAGCAATATAATACCAGAATAAAAATCAACATTCGGATAAAGGTTTCGCGATACAAAATATTCATCTTCAAGCGCTATTCGCTCCAACTCCATAGCGGTATCAAACAACTCTTGATATTCATTGTCTTTACCTAAGTGTTTCAGTAAATCATGGCAGGTTTGACGAATGATTTTTGCGCGCGGGTCATAGTTTTTATAGATACGGTGACCAAAGCCCATAAGACGAAATTTATTCGACTTATCTTTGGCACGATCGACATAAAACTGTACATTATTATCAGACTCAACAATATCCACTAACATGCGAATCACTGATTCATTTGCACCACCGTGCGCTGGCCCCCAAAGGGATGCAATGCCAGCTGATACGGCCGCGAATGGATTAGCCTCAGAGCTTCCTGTTAAGCGTACCGTTGACGTAGATGCATTTTGCTCATGATCTGCATGTAAAATCATAATCAAGTCTAACGCTTTGACAAAAAACGGATCAGCAGAGTAAGACTCCGTCGGTACACTGAACATCATATGCAAAAAGTTTTCTGCGTAAGTTAGGCTATTACTGGGATAGGTAAAGGGTAAGCCATTAGCATAACGATATGACCAAGCGGCAATAGTTGGCATTTTAGCAATCAACTGATGTGCTGCAATCATTCGATCTTGTGGATTATGAATATCAATATCATCATGATAAAAAGAAGATAATGCTCCCACGACACCAACCATAATCGCCATCGGGTGTGCATCACGACGAAAGCCACTATAAAAGCGCTTTAATGCTTCATGTAACATCGTGTGGCAGGTAATAATTTTTTCAAACTGCTTTAGCTCTTTTTTATTCGGTAATTCACCATCCAATAACAAATAACATGTTTCTAAAAAATTGCTGTGATCTGCCAATTGTTCAATGGGGTAACCACCGTATTGTAAAATACCTTCCTCGCCATCAAGAAAGGTAATTGAACTACGGCAACTCGCGGTGGAAAGAAAACCTGGGTCGTAGGTGAAATAACCCAACTCTTTATAAAGCGAACGGACATCAATTGTCGGCGTCCCATTACTAGGACGTAAAATGGGCAATTCTATTTCTTTACCCGTTGAGTTATCAATCAGGGTAACGGTTTCTTTTTTACTCATATTGTTAATTATTGGGGGTTTATAGATTTAATACGCTATCATAACGCACTTTAGATGTTTATATAAATTGGATAATAAAATGAAAGGTTTTTTATTTATTTTCGTTAGTATTTCTTTATTATTATCCGGCTGTGATAGCAAAAAAGAAAAGCTCAATCAACAACGACCATGGGATGTAAGTACCACTGCAGATGGCTCCACAAGCGTCTTGGATGTTGAAATTGGCAAAACCACCTTTAAACAATTGATGTTTAAACTTCACCTTCTTGCAGAACCGGGCCTGTTTGAAGCACCCGATGGAACGTTAAGCTTAGAAGCTTATTTTGGCAAAAAGAAATTTGGTATTTTAGAAGCCCGTTTAGTTGCGGAGATGGATGCCGATGAGAAAATATTAAAGAAAATGCTCGATGAGCAAGCAGGAAAAGACTCAACTCCAAGTAACCATTGGAAATATAAACTCACAGTAGAAAATACCAAAATAGCAAATGACCTACGCGTTTGGCGATTAATTTACTTACCCATTTCTAACTATGAACCTAAACAGATGAATTTCTTTGGCAAGCCCGAAGAAACCATGAAAATAAATGACACAGCAGAGTATCGACTCTACCCTTCACGGGGCATGGCATTGCTTTATGACACCAATGGTAAAGAAATCTTTTATTACGCGGCACAAAAAGATTTTGAGCGATTGAAGAACTCACTTCCACGAGAAACAGTGATTCAGATTCGATAAATTGTATGAGAAGAAATTGCTACTCCAGATATCTTTTTATAAGCTCTTTTGTATTTGCTACTTTCTCTGTATTTTTTGTAAGTAATGCTATTGCGGCTAATTGTGACATTGATAAGCAATATGCAGAAATCAAAACACTGGGATTTACAATGAGTTCTCAATTTTCTGTTTTTGACCAAAGTCATTTTCAGTTTCACCAATATAAAGACATAAAGTCTCAATTGGAGAACCCCCGTAGTGTCATTATTATTGATGAATTCAAAACAGAGCTTAAGCTAAAAGCCTATACCCAAAAACATTCACTTAGCAATTCTCCACATACATTTATACATGGGCGGTATCACTTTTGGTCTCCTTCAAAAGTGAAGCCTGCACTTCAAAGTATATTTAAAAACTGTGACGATATAAATTTCAAGCAACTATGGGAGGGTAAATTAAACCCCATAAATACAACAGCCAGTTACCGAGACTTTCCCAAAGAAAAGAAACTACTCGCTAATTTTTTAATGGATAGCGAACAACAACTAGAGAACTTATTATCAGTGGGTTTTGATATTGAGGCAAAACAGTACACACTTGAAAGTTTTTCATTTGTCAAACCTGATTTAGACAAAGTGACATTCAAAATACGAAACCTAACTGACAATAAGTATAAAAATATCACTGTCATTGTTGCTTTTTATGATATTAAAAAGAATACAATAGAATTAGAAAGACAGTATGCTTTAGAGGTGGAAAAGGATTCCACATTTGAAGTTCTTTTTGAATATGTTCCTGACGCACAAGAAGCTTCACTTGTCGCTGTGTTTACAGAGTAGGAAAAGATGAATTTCTGGGATAAAAAATCACTAACCGAAATGAGCCGTGACGAGTGGGAAAGTCTCTGCGACCATTGTGGGAAATGCTGCCTGATAAAGTTGGAAGATGAAGATGAAGCACGGTCGGTTTACTACACCAATATCGTCTGTGATTTATTCAATATGTCAGACGCGACGTGCACTGATTATTGGAACAGAGAAGAACGTGTACCGAGTTGTTTACGACTAACACAAGATAATCTTGAGCAGTTAGAGTGGATGCCACCCAGCTGTGCTTATCGCAGAGTTATGGAAGGTCGCGGCTTAGCAGATTGGCACCACCTAATCTCTGGTGACAAGAATACAATTCACCAAACAGGAAACTCTGTATTGGGAAAAGTAGTCTTTGAAAACCAAGTCAATGAAGATCAAATAGAGGAGCATATCGTCGAATGGCCTCTGGATTAAACATAGAATCTGTACGCCTAGATAAATGGTTATGGGCGGCACGCTTTTTTAAAACACGTAAAAATGCCAGCGAAGCTATCAGTGGCGGCAAAGTACATCTTAATGGTGTACGGGTAAAACCTTCACGGGCTGTAAAATTAAACGACATCTTAAATATTACCCGTGACAGCTTCAAATACGATATCACTGTTTTAGGATTAAACGATAAACGTCGTCCCGCTAAAGAAGCCCAATTACTTTACACTGAAAACGAAGATAGTATCCGTAGAAGAGAACTTGAACGAGAGCTAAGAAAGTTGAATAGCGCGAGTGTTCAACAATCTGATAAAAAACCCAATAAAAAAGAGAGAAGACAGATTGATAAATGGCGTGGGCGTTAATGCTGTGCCGTTAAATAAATTTCAATATATTTAAAACACTAATTCATAATGGAAAGTTAGGCTTGCTTTGATATCCAGTAAAATCAGCAATTGTTTTTCCAGGGAATCTGCTCACCATTAGATTGTAGTCTTTGACAGACTCAATATATTTTTTACGTGCAGCAGACGTTTTATTTCCAATATCATCCAGCTTTGTTCGTACACCTAAAAAGTCCTTATTTTCTTTCAACTGAGGGTAACGTTCCACTAGCACCAGCAACCTTCTTAATGCTTCGCCTAGCTTTATTTGTGCCAACGAAAACTGCTTGAACTTCGCAGAATCGTCTAAATTCTGCGCGCTAAGTTGTATTGAAGTAACGCTAGAACGTGCATCAACTACATTGCTTAGTGCTATTTTTTCTTGATCAACAAAGTCATCCTTTAGTGTATCTATGAGACTTGGAACTAAGTCAACACGTTGCTGGTATTGTGTCATTAACGCAGCCAATTTTTCATTAGCATCGTCTTCACCACTACCAATACTCGTATAAACACCGAGACCAAAAACGATAAAAAGGGTTAATATAGCAAGTATTATTGTAATAAATTTAGACATTGTTTCTCCGCATATGCCATACAAAATATTACAAATTGTAACTGAATATGTTTTATATGGCACCCCCACCTTTATTTGAAGATTGCTTTAGCAGCCCACCAAGGGCAATAAAGTTGCTTTAGCAAGCCCCCAAGGGCAATAAAGTATATCGTTACAACTCCGCAGGAGGTTGTCGATGATGGTTGAGACTCATACACCCTAAACAAAGAATAGTT
>JAZGEM010000058.1:0-2251 GCA_036478745.1 Cocleimonas sp. | reverse complement strand
CCTGGATAATTTTTTCAGCTTTATTTTTTGGTCGCATCCGATACGGATGGAGGGGACAAACGGCCATACAATGGACATTAATTGGTTTTACATCATTATTACTTGCCTATTTTGGCAGTAAAATGGTGCTAGAACTAATCCTAAATAGAACATAAAGTCAGGGGCAACACTTTGCCCCTGCAATTTTTAGCCTGCGGCTAACATTCAGTCTAATCTTCTAAGCACTCAAAATGAAACTAAACTTAATTCTAAAATAGTTTTTATACGTGAACATCTATCTTTCCGGGCGCAGCAGACTCTATCAACTTCATCGCAGCCTCTCCTTCTGCTTTCTGTGCGTCTAGCCCTATTTTTGCTACTGCAACTGTAATTTTCTCATCTGTCGCACTCTTATTAATCATTGATGATAATAATCCGGAGGTATTCCCTCCACCTATTGATTCAACCATACTCTATCTCCTAAATTTCTATATAAAAATATTAACTCCCTTCTTATCGGCAATCGTACTTCTTTCTATAACTAGCATAGTAAAAATTTAGATATTTATCACAAAAAAGGGCTTTACCGTCCATTCTTCATTCCCACATAAAATATAGTCAATTCACAAGACTATTCTTTAGCCAAAAAAATGGCACTTTTCTTTCTATTGTTACATTTAAAAAAATTTATTCAATGATATTCAGCACCTTAAGAACCAACAACGAGACAAACAATAAGGTTGGCATAATCCCTGCTTTGTTAGCTTTAATTACAAAATTAAAGCGAGGAAACATCATGTCAAATGGGATGGTCATAAACACAAACATTAGCTCAATCAATACCCAAAGACAGCTGACAAAATCTAATCAATTACTTACTACAACCATGGAACGCTTATCATCAGGCTTAAGAGTTAATAGTGCAAAAGATGATGCAGCCGGACTTGCAATTGCAAACCGAATGAATTCTCAAATAAGAGGGCTAACGGTTGCTGTTAGAAATGCAAATGATGGTACTTCCATGGCTCAGAATGCTGAATCAGCCATGGGTGTTTTAACGGAAACGTTGCAACGCATGCGTGATCTGTCAATACAGGCAGCAAATACAGGTGCAGTATCCAGTTCTGACAGACAAAAACTAAACGAAGAATTTAAACAGTTAAACGAAGAATTGGGTCGTATTGTTGTCAATACAGAATTTAATGGTAAAAAAATCCTTAATGGGTCATTAGCATCTGGAGCAAATTTTCAAGTAGGAGCAAATACATCTTCTGATAACCAGATAGAAATAAAAATTGCCAATTTGGGTTCTACATTGTCCGGTGTTGCAGGTGCCAGCATCGGTTCTATGGCAAGTCCTTCTGGTGTTTTGAGTGCTATTGATTTGATTGATGAAGCAATTTCAGGCATCGATACATCCCGATCTATTCTGGGTGCAATACAAAACCGGTTTACCACTACCATTGCTAACATACATTCATCGATAGAGAATCAATCTGCTGCAAAATCTCGCATTATGGACACTGATTTCGCTGCTGAAACAGCGTCTTTGAGCCGAGGACAGATTTTGCAACAAGCGGGTACTGCAATGCTTGCGCAGGCTAACCAAAGGCCACAAAACGTTTTATCTCTACTTCAATAAAACGTTAAACGTATATAAAAGGCTAGTAGGGGCTTTTAGCGGCAATACTGTTGACTTAAACATCAGCCTTCCTTTTAGCCTTGTTCTGCTGCCATTTGTTAATCCTAAAAAAACATATTGCGTGGAATCCGCAAGCTCAAGTGACCCCACTAGGACAGCTTCCGTTTTACAACGAAGCAACAATTACATGCTCACAAAAACTGTTATTTCAGAAGTATAAATCGACAAATCACACTGTTAAAACAAGTGCTTTATCGCATCCCTTTCCTCTTTTAACTCACTTTCAGTAGCACGCATTTTTTCCATACTAAATTCATTGATTTCCAAGCCTTGTACAATACTAGCTTGCCCATCAACCACACTTGCAGGATAAGAATAAATCAATCCTTCCGCAATACCATAACTACCATCAGAAGGCATCGCCATACTCACCCAGCCCCCTGGTTTTGTTCCGAATATCCATGATTGCATGTGGCATAATGCAGCATTGGCAGCAGATGCTGCACTCGATTGACCTCTCGCCTTAATAATCGCACCACCTCTTTGCTGAACGATTGGAATAAATGCATTTTCAAACCAATCATTATCTACCAAAGACAAAGCCTCTTTTCCGCTCACTTTTGCATGATG
>JAZGEM010000057.1:0-2170 GCA_036478745.1 Cocleimonas sp. | reverse complement strand
AGCAACTACCCACGGAATTCGAACTACATCCACGAGTAGCAAAGGTAATAGAGAACCGTGCAAAAATGTCTGCCGGTGCATTACCCATTGATTGGGGCTTTGCTGAAAACATGGCTTATGCCACGTTAGTTATTGAAGGAAAATCAATTCGTCTCGTTGGTCAAGACGTAGGGAGGGGGACTTTCTCTCATCGCCACATTGCCTTACATAACCAACTTAATGGTGATACCTGGTTTCCTATTCAACATTTATCCCAATCAAAGGATCAAGCCCAAATTTTTGATTCCTTATTATCCGAGGCAGGTGTGTTAGGTTTCGAATATGGCTATAGCTCAACTGAACCGGAAAAATTAATCCTTTGGGAAGCTCAGTTTGGAGACTTTGCTAATGGTGCACAAGTTTTAATTGACCAATTCATCAGTTCTGGAGAATCCAAATGGGGGCGTTTAAGCGGCTTGGTTTTACTTTTGCCTCATGGCTTTGAAGGTCAAGGACCAGAACATTCATCAGCAAGACTTGAGCGTTATCTACAACTGTGTGCCGACCATAATATGCAGGTTTGTAACCCAACCACACCCGCACAAATATTCCATTTGCTCAGGCGCCAATTACTTAGAACCTATCGTAAACCACTCATTGTGATGAGTCCAAAAAGTTTACTTAGGCATAAACTTGCTACATCAACGCTTGAAGATCTAACAGAAGGAAAGTTTTTTCCCATTATCACCGAGCAAGACGAGTATAACCCCAAGAAAATCACACGTCTGGTGATGTGCTCAGGAAAAGTTTATTATGACTTGCTAGAAGCTCGTAGAACGGATGAGCTTAATCATGTTGCTATTATCCGTATTGAACAATTGTATCCTTTTCCTGGCGAACTATTTAAAACGGAAATTAATAAGTACCCTCATCTTAAACAGATAACCTGGTGTCA
This sequence comes from Cocleimonas sp., assembly GCA_036478745.1. Classification (GTDB taxonomy): domain Bacteria; phylum Pseudomonadota; class Gammaproteobacteria; order Thiotrichales; family Thiotrichaceae; genus Cocleimonas. Next base: position 1,236 of record JAZGEM010000057.1, on the reverse strand, counting down.
GGAAGAACCAAAAAATCAGGGAGCCTGGTATCAAACCAAGCACCATTTTTACAACAACATGGATAACGATATTACTGTTTTTTATGCAGGAAGATGCGCATCTGCAGCTCCCGCAGTAGGTAGCCATAGCGTTCATATCGAACAACAAAAAGCGGTAGTCAATGCCGCACTTTACGACACAAAAGAAGGATGTAATCATGAGCATTGAAATTCTAGTTCCTAGCCTACCTGAATCTGTTTCTGATGCAACCCTTGCAAGTTGGCATAAAAAACCGGGGGATTTTGTCAATAAGGACGACAATCTAGTCGACCTCGAAACCGACAAGATCGTTCTGGAAGTGCCCGCACCTGAGTCAGGTATACTTACTGAAATTCGCCAAACAGATGGCGCGACTGTTGTTGCTGGCGATGTTTTAGCCGTACTTGAAATAAAAGAGTCGGAGGAAACCCCATCACTTCAGGCCACCAACAATAATGAACCTGAACTCGCTCAAGAAGGCGACTCTCCTTTAAGCCCTGCTGTTAGACGTTTAATACAGGAAAACAACCTTGATCCTCAGAAAATCACCGGCTCAGGTAAAAAAGGTAGGCTGACTAAAACTGATGTGCTGGATTATCTTAGCCAACAAAAAACACAACAACCTGCACCACAAACAGCGAAACCTGCAAGCATACAAGAAAAAGGTATTGAAGTAATTGAGACAAACAGCTCACCAGTCCCGTCAAGTTTGCGCCCCGAACAACGCGTACCCATGACTCGTCTGAGAGCAAAAGTTGCGGAAAGGTTACTTCAAGCCCAACAAAATGCAGCTATGCTTACGACTTTTAATGAAGTCAATATGCAAAGCGTACTGGATTTACGAAGTCAATACAAAGACCGTTTTCTAAAAAAGCATGATGTTAAACTTGGCTTTATGTCTTTCTTCATTAAAGCATCTATTGAAGCGTTAAAAAAGTTCCCTGCTATTAATGCCTCAATAGACAATAATGACATTATCTATCATGGTTATTACGACATGGGAATCGCCGTTTCAACACCACGCGGCTTAATCGTTCCCGTGATTAGAGATGCCGACCAACTTGATTTTGCCGGTATAGAAAAAAGCATCTTCGACTACGGTACTAAGGCAAGAGAAGGCTCGTTAAGCTACGAAGATTTAATGGGCGGAACGTTCACTATCACCAACGGTGGTATCTTTGGTTCCATGCTATCCACTCCTATTCTTAACCCTCCCC
>JAZGEM010000056.1:0-41710 GCA_036478745.1 Cocleimonas sp. | reverse complement strand
TGCGCGACGAAGTCATGCACGCCTCATTCGGCATCCGCGTGGTAAAACAAATCATGCTAGAAAATGATGTAACGCTAGACCCACAAGCCATCCGCGATATGTGGGACGAGTCAGAAAAAGCAGAAATCGCCTACGCGCACCACATTCTAAGAAAGCCAATTTTAGGCTACACCGCCGAAGATCATATCGAGCAATTCCGTTTTATTGCCAATAGACGCGCACGCCAACTAAGCTTAGAAGAGCCATTCCCAGGCGCACAAAACCGCACACCTTGGTTGGATGAGCAGGCGAATATGAAGAAAGAGAAGAACTTTTTTGAAACTCGCGTGACTGAATATCAGACTGGTGGGGCTTTGGATTGGGGTTAGTTATAGAAATAATTAATATCTTTCAAAAATTAATTTTAAAAGCTAGTATGGGTAACTGTACTGGCTTTTTTCTTTTAAGAAATAAATGATTAATTTATTTCAGGCAAAAAAACGCCAGCGTTAGTGGCTGGCGTCGAGCCGAGACATGAAAGTCTCGGTGGTGTATACACATAATATGGTACTTAATAGCAATATGTCAAATGAAAACTTACAACCTGTAAAGAGGGTAATAGTCTATATTGATGGTTATAACCTCTATTATGGCTTACGGCAAGAGTACAATTCGAAGTATAAATGGCTTGATTTACAAGCGCTTGCAGAAAGTTTCATTGCAGATAATATGGAGCTTTCGGCTGTAAAATATTTCACAGCAATAACAAAAAATAATTCAGATACAAAAAATAGGCAAGCCATTTACTTAAAAGCCTTAGAAGTAGAGTGTGATAAATTAAAAATAATAAAAGGTCGTTTTTTATCTAAAATTAAGACGTGTAGATCGTGTCGAACAACCTATCAAACATATGAAGAAAAGAAAACCGACGTAAATATAGCATGCCACATCGTAAATGATGCCTATCAGGGTCTATGTGATGTTATATATATCGTTTCAGGAGATAGTGATTTAGTTCCACCTGTTGAAATTCTAAAAGTTAATCATCCAGATATTAAAATTATTATTGCTAACCCTCCGAAAAGAAAAAGTTCTGAATTATGTAGCAAAGGAGACTCTTGGTTTACGATAGGTAAGCAAAAACTCAAACTAAGCCAATTACCAAATAATATTCAGACAAATAGCGGAGCAGTTTTAAATTGCCCTGACCAATGGAAATAATAAGCCATCTTGGGGCTCGTGCCCAACCTACAAAAAAACAAACACCGAAGTAATACACACTTCAAATTATCTTCAAATACCCCGTACCCAGAACAATCCTGAAACCATTAAGATTCCCGTCAATCGAAGTTGATTTGTTGGTAAGTCCGATATTCTTCACTACCATTCCACGCTTTGCCGTAAGTTTGCTCCAGTTATAAACATGTCCTTAGTCATAACTGCCGAACACCCAACGGTAAAAGGTACACCGTTTATATCTACGGTTGGCTCATCCACTGCGCGCATATCAGACATTGCCCACTTTTTTACATCATCTTCGATATAAAGCATTTCCAATAATTCATCCGGCCAGCCCAGACCTTGACCTAGACCAGAAAGACGGTTTAATAAGTGCCAACTCATCAACTGAACTGCCGCAATTTCTGACCACATACTGTCATTCAAACAGCGCCAGTGGTTAGGAGTCATTTCTTCTGGGTTTTCGATTTGATGAAGGCAGATTGAGCAAACTAAAATGGACTTATCTAAGCTTCTTTGTGTGATCGGGGGAATATCATAAGCCGATAAATCGTCATCAGATTTACAAAGCTCGCATTTTGAATCCCCGCGTTTTAATAGTGCGCCATCAATAGACATTACAAATCCAACAGTCGATTAAAAGAGTGATTTTAAAGGATTAGATAATATAAATCATCGAAAAAGTGGGGAGGTGGCAAAGAGAAAAGGCATAAAACTGCCTGTTTTGATGGGCTTTTCACCAAAATAAATTCAAAAACCATATTTCTTTATCTCCTAAGTGAAACAGGATTACCTTCAGGCATGAGCAGGTTGAGAATTCCAATAAGTTTTGTGCGTTCTTCTTTTGCATCCGTATCTCCCAGCGGGGTAAATCCAAGAGTCGGCATCACTTTATGAACATGGTTTAAATAGTAAGCGATGAAAGTTTGGACTTCAGGTTTTTGAATCGCCTTGGTATTGGTCACAAGATAGAGTCCGCGTTTGATAGGATATTTACTGCCTGATTTAATAGGCGTTCTTCCATTGATAGGAATGATTTTCATATAAGATTGTTGGAGTTTTAATAGCTTACCAAAACTCACAAAACCAAGACCTGTAGGATTTTCAGCCAGATCATGAGTGAGTTCTAAGTTAAAAGGGTAATAATGTGCATTGGGCAAGTTACGCAACGTAGGAGCTTTAGCGCTATCATACAAAGCCTCTGACATCACAGCCATAGCACCATCATTTTTTTTAGGTAGATAGAATTCAATAGGCTTGTCTGGAAAGTCTGTATTGAACTGCGACCAGTTTGTGCTAGCAAATAATTCTTTCAATCTATTGAAAGGAATATGTTCAAACAAATTATTACTTTCATGAGTAATCAAAACCAAAGGATCATAGCCTACCTTGATATAGATTGGGGAGGTGCCAGTCTCGTCACACATATCTTGCTCAGCACTGGTTAGTCGATGACTAGCATTAACAATTTCAACCTTCTCTCCTCGACACATGGCTTTCATGCTATGGCTTGTTGTTGACTGGCTCAAGTTGATGCTACCTATGTAACCGTCATTATTAAAACTAGTTACAATTTTACGTGTCACCGGCCATAAAGTATAACTACCAGAAATTACAAAGTTACTTGTACCTAAATCAAGTGGATCTGTATGCGAAAGGACATTTTTTAATGTATAGGTTGGTGCTTTTAAATCTGCTTCTACCGATTTTTTTGTAAGCGGGGAGCCAAATGTGAAGCCTTTTAGAATGGCATTGTGACTGATACTACGCTCGGTGCTAGCATTTTCGCTTTTATGTTTACAAGCCGTCAGTGTTAATGTCATCAATAACGGTATCAAGAATATTCTTAATAATATTCTTGATAGAGGAGCTGTCATTATCGCTTTCATAAGTCGACCCCTTCTCTAGCATGCAACATTCGTCTATCGATCACCGTGTTTAGCTTTTGAGAAAACTTAGGATTATCTGCGATGATTTTATCTAAACTTTTTACCGTAAACTTCAGAATTTCAGAATCCGTAACAGCCTTCGCCGTTGATAGGTTTGCACGTCGTCCCAGTAGTGCCATTAAGCCTATTAAGGCTCCAGGGTATACATTTTCTGTATTTTGCTCAAGGGGTGCCTTGTGGTAGAAAATTTCAATCTCGCCCTTGTGTAGAATACTTAATCCATCTGAAATTCCGCCTTCCTTAAATATAGTTTCACCCTTCGCAAAAGGTATGATTTCTACCGTCATGGCTAACTGCTGAAGCGTCTCTTTAGGCAATACAGAAAAATAAGAATTCTGAGAAAGGAAGTCATTGATGTCATGTCTAAGCGCCGTTGTATCCCTCTCAAATGCAGAAGGAGGGCCTTCGACTTGAATGGGAAACGGTATAGACAATCCGCCTCTATCGGCCGCATACCAAATTCGGCTCAAAACATCATCACGGATTCGTCTCTGTTCAAGAAAGCCTGCATAGAGCTTTACGTGAAAGAAAATAGTGTAGTTAATTGAAAAATCGCCATAAGAAAGGGTAATAATTTCTGGAGAAGGGTCTTGCAAAATACCGGGGCAGTCTTGCAATATATCAAACATGACCTGCTTCACCTTATTGGGTGAGTCGCCATATGAAAACCCTATTTCCACACTGTCTCGGTACGAAATATCGACGGCAGTATAGTTATAAACAGAGTTATCGCTAATAATAAGGTTTGGGATGACGACAATATCTCTTCCGCTGACCTGTATTCGTGTACTTCGCCAACTAATATCCAGCACTTTTCCTCGGACGCCATTCACTTCAATCCAGTCGCCTACAGCAAACGGCTTATCTAAAACCAGTAGGAATCCCTTGGTAATACTCGACAATGCATCTTGTAAAGCAAAGGCTGTAGCGGCGGCGGCGAGTGAGGCATATTTAGCAAAATTCCCTACTTCTACTCCCCAAATATTCAACAATAAAATGATAGGGATTACAAATACCATAATAGTGAAAACGGCTTTGAAAAGCCCTGGGATACGGTTTTCCCATGCTTCTGGGTTCTTTTCGTGCTTGAGTGAGCGTAAAAGAATGAATGCTACATAAGCAGTTGATAGGGTGAGAATAGAAAGGATGCTGCTGTAGATCAGCTGGAGACTTATTTCTGTTTCATTTGCACTAAAAGTATCCAGATGGAATAAGTGCTTTGCCAAAATATAAGCAATGAAAGAGGGAAATACAACCCCTCTTACGTTCTCGAAAAAATGAAGATAATAGCTACCACGGCTACGTAAACGATCAATGATTTCACCAAGAATGATGGTAATGATCGGCACGACAATGATCACACCTATTGTCCAAGCGATAATGTTACTGTTTTCAACTCCAAACATAGCTCTTCTAACCCTTGTACTGTTTGTTTTTGTTCAAATTTTGTTGTGCTTCACCGACAGAATTCTTGTTACTGGTGATCATTTAAGAGAACCTAAATCGGCTTTGCTGATATTCCAGATAGCACATTGGTCACCTTTTACCTTGATTGATGCAGTATCTTTTTCCCATTCAAGTTTCAGGCGCATTTTTTCACAATACTCTTTTGTCATATCAGAGACTGTTAGCTGACCCAAAGCGCCCGCATAGGCCGCTTCTTGAGCTGTATAAATAGAATCACTCAAAACATTGTACCCAATCACTCGACCTGTTTGTAAGGTGCCGAACATAGGGCCAACCTCTGCGCCGATGCTAACTTTGAGATCGGTTTCATTCGTGGCATTGAATTTTTCAATAATTTTGAGAACAGACTGAGCAAACTTCATCGAGCGTTCAAAATGATTCAAATAGGGCATGGTTAAACCACAAATACCTAAGAACTCCATGCCAATCTCATCGTATAGATCAATGCCGTTATTTTCCGCTGACTCATGGATTTTAGTGGTCAGTTTTTCCATTAAACGGGTTGTTGCATGCAGGTCAGTAAAATCTAAGACAGACCGAGAATTGTCTATTTGTATAAAAATGGCTGTCGCTTCATCAGCAGAGTCTGTAATGAGTTCTTCATTATTTTTAAGTCGCTCTGCAACCGCAACAGGTAATGCCTTCGTGATTAGGTCTGCATATTCATGTTCTTTTTTCCTAATATCATCACTGTCCACCCTCACCATGTGCATGACTTGGTTCATCTCATCACTGAGCTCCTGATATTCTGATGCACCCTCTGTTTCGAATTTAGTAATATCCCCTTCATTAAACTGCTCAGTATTATACTGACTTCTAATCGTCTTCGCGGTGGCGACGAGCGTTTGTACAGGGCGCATAAAACCTTGAGATAAAAGATAGGATAAGTAGGCAATAATGGGGATGAAAATAGCGGTCGAAAGCAGTATGTGTCGCAATAATCTTTTGATCGGTCTGAAAGCCTCTTCTTCATTAATTTCAGAAATAATCCCCCAATTGAGGCCATCAATGTCAAGTTTAGAGTAGGACGCAAGAACAGAAACCCCCCGATAATCGTTAGTAATTAATTGCCCTTCTTCTCCCTTAATGGCCAACTGTGCACTTTTTGTTTGAATGGGCTGCAACAGGATGGATGTCTGTATTTTATCCATGAGCGTAATAATTTCTTCTTTCAAACCCATGCCACGAATATGATCAAAGTATGTCTCTTTATCCTCAATCAGAAAACGTGAGTCAGATCGCATTAACAAATCAGCTCCGACAAGATAAGTCTCCCCTGATTCTCCCATCCCTTCTTTGCGCCAGTTTCGCTGGCTACTCATAATATCCTGAATTTTATCCGATGGGATTTGGAACACAATGATTCCAACAATATGTTGACCATTATAAACAGGGGAGCCTATAAAAGAGGCGGGGGCATTATAAGAAGGAGCATAAGGGGAAAAGTCTACGATATGAACCTTGTCTCGCACTGGGTTTTTACGAACGCTGCGAACGACATCGGCTAGCCCAGAAGATCGAAAAGTACCCGTAAGAAGGTTTGTCGCAAAATCAACTTCTTTTGTGACTGAATAGACAACATCGCCACTGTTAAAATCAATGAGAAAAATATCATAAAACCCAAAGCGCTCTTTAAACTCATGCAACCCAGGATGGTAAATATCGTGATATTTACTATAGTCAGAACCATCCTTAGATTTCACAAAACTGTGTTCATCGGCATCATCTTTTTCAGTTTTATGGTTTGCTACAAAATGACTTTGAAGATATCGACTAGGCTGGGTTATGGCTTGAATAAACTATATTCTGGTTTATCACCTGGTAGATTCTTAGTGAGTTTTGGGATGAAGTCATTTTGGTAAAATGTTTTCAACGTCTTGTCATAAGCTTCGGGGATTATGGCGCTCTCGAGCAAGTGGAACCCTCGGCTTAATTTAACCATTGCAGAAATCATTGTACGATCTTCTGAGAGAGCTATGAGTTGGTTGTTTACGGTTTTAAAGTAGTTTTCAAGCAACCGTGCTTTTGCGACACGCGTACTTGTGAGGCGTGTAAACTCCGCTTGCTCTAATGATTTTTGCCCCTCAAACCAAGCTATAGCACCGATAAGCAGCATGGAAATTGAGGCGGTTAAAACCATGATAGTTGTAAACTTGGACTTTGCACTTAGATTCATTGGGATAACCCTGTTTATTTGCCTATAATCCTGCATCAATAGAGAGGTAAAATCCAGCGTAACTTTTAAATAGATAAAGAGGATAAAAACAATGTTGTTCTTTAAGACCAATACAAATCATCTAAAAGTAATGAGGTGGATAAGCTGGAGCCCGATGTAATCTACAAGTAGTTTTAGATACTGGGGAGCTGGTCTTGAATGAGTTACTGATATTCGTTAGCCTCTAATAAATATCTGAGCAATTTTTAAGTACTCTGGATTTACCAACACATGAAGCAAACACCAGCCACCGTATCACGCATAGAATTCATTATTATGATGAGTTTCCTTGTGGCTGTTGATGCATTGTCGATTGATTCTATCTTGCCTGCGTTGTCAAATATGAGTCAGGAGTTTGGCGTTAGTGAGGGGAATGATCGCCAATTTATTGTGACTTCTCTTTTTGTTGGTTATGCCCTTGGCGTGATAATATTTGGTGTTGCCTCAGATAGCTTTGGGCGTAAACGTCCTATTTATGTAGGTTTTGGGATTTTCTTTATCGGCACAATTGTGGTTGTTTTTGCAACTAGTTTTAATATGTTGCTGATAGGTCGAGTTTTACAAGGCATCGGCGTAGCGGGGCCGCAAATAGTCCCCACTGCCATTACTCGAGATTTATACAAGGGTCGGGGTATGGCTGAAGTTATGTCATTAATCATGATGATTTTTATGCTGGTACCCACCATTGCTCCGCTACTTGGGCAAACCATTCTGCTGTTTTCTAACTGGCAGGGGATTTTTGTGATGCTCGGCATTTATGGCTTAGTTGCTTTAGTGTGGTTTGCCATTCGACTACCCGAAACATTGCCACCTCAGCAACGCGTTCCTTTTTCTTTCAAACAAATACTTTCTTCCATTCGAGAGGTTTTATCTAATAAGCGCGCATTTATGTTTACCCTTGCTGAAGGTCTTTCTTTTGGTGCAATACTGGTATATCTCAGCACTGCCCAGCAGGTTTTTCAGGAGCACTTTCAACTAGGTGAACGCTTCCCACTTTATTTTGGTGCGCTAGCACTTGTGATGATGTTGTCATCCTATGTTAATTCACGATTGGTCGAAAAGCTGGGTATGCATTGGTTAGTGCTTAGGGCTTCACTGCTATTGCTTATCGCTTCTTGCGTGTACTTAATTATTATATTTTTAAACGATACGCCAGTTCCATTTTGGAGCTTTATGCTGTTTGCGAGCATTGCATACTTCTGTTTCGGCATATTATTTGGAAATATGCACAGCTTAGCGATGGAAGAAGTGGGTCATGTCGCAGGTGTTGCCGCATCTGTTATAGGCTCAGTCAGTACCTTTATAGCCATACTCATTGCGGCAATTATTGGTAGCTTTTATAACGATTCAATCACCCCCATTGTGCTGGGTTTCGGCATTTTGATGTTGCCTATTATTTTAATCACATTGCACGATAGCAAAAGCGCTGCAACTAAATAATAAGATCAGTATAAAGCTTAAGTCTTTTGCGAGTACAAATCATCGAGCCGAGCGTAGCGAGACCATGTTGGAGCATCGCGACGACAACCCGATAGGGTGCATAAAAAGAGGGGGGATGGGCTATAAAAAAGGAAAAACACTTCTTTAAAACCAGAGTAATAGCGATACTTGCTTGATACCGTTAGAATCTCGTATTAAGCCATCCTATCTAGGTTACACTCGTCTGTAACCGAGTAGTTAGTTATTAAGGTCAGTGAGTCAGCAATATGAGTAGAAAAATAGAATTATTAGCACCTGGCGGTGATGTTGAAGCCATCAAAGCAGCTGTTATTGCAGGTGCTAACGCTGTTTACTGCGGACTCGATAAATTCAATGCGCGCAACCGTGCTTCTAATCTTTCTTTTGATGATTTAACTGGTATCATCCGTTTGGCGCATAAATACGATTGTGAAGTATTTTTGACAGTGAATGTGGTGATTCTGGAGCAAGAACTACCCACCCTAATCAATCTGTTAAATAAGCTGGTTAATTCGGGTATCGACGGCATCATTGTGCAGGATCTTGGGGTTTTCAATCTGGTAAAGAAGTATTTCCCAACACTCGATATTCATGCTTCAACTCAATTGACGACGCACAACGAAGGTCAGATTAAATTCTTGGCAAAAATAGGAGCATCACGTCTTAATTTGTCGCGCGAATTAAATATTGATGAAATCAAGTCATTATCGGTGCTTGCCCATCAACATGATGTGCTTACCGAAGTCTTTGTGCATGGTGCATTGTGTATCGCTTTTTCTGGGCAGTGTTACTCTAGCTCTGTAAGTGTGGGGAACTCGGGCAACCGTGGTAGTTGTAGCCAAGCGTGTCGTGATGAATATGAAATCACTGCGGCAGGTAATCGCTTTCCGCTTAACTTGAAAGATAACTCTGCCTATTTTGATCTGCCACAGTTAGTCGATGCTCAAGTTGATTCTTTAAAAATAGAGGGGCGAATCAAAAACGCGCACTATGTTTATACCGTGACCGACACTTGGCGCAAGTCTATTGATAGCTTTATTGAATCGGGAAAGTTAGCGTCTAATGATTCGAATTTACACCGTGTTTTTAACCGTGATTTTACCAACTCCTTTTTACAGGGAAATCTCACCAAGGATATGTTCATCGACAATCCTCGTGACCATAGTGTTACGCACGCGGTTAAAAGCAGTAATGCCAAAACGGTGATTCAAATTCAGGAAGTGAAAGATGGTCTCTATGTAAAAAAAGATCAGCTTGGCGAAGAATTAGCTCAAAAAGTAAAGCACCTCAGCATTGCCAAACAACCCTTGCGAATAGTCGTTTCTGGTCAATTAAATGAGCCTTTGTGTTTGACCTTGATAATTGATGATGATATCGATGGTGTTGGTGCAAACAAAATCCATGACTTGTACACCGAGTCACAACTGCGCGCTACTAAAGATTTATCTATCAACCAAGCTGTTATTGAAAAGCGCTTTAAAAACTTCGCCAACAACGATTACACCATCGAAGGCTTTGATTGCAGTGGTTTAGATGAGAACTTAAGTATTCCGTTTAAAGAGCTAACTGCGCTTAAAAACCAAGCGGCATACTTGTTGAATAATGAAGTCGAGCTTGTTCCTTTTACTGATGTTCCAGCGTTAATAAGTGATATAAAAGCATCGGAAAAACAGTCTCTATCGATACTTATTGCAGATGAAAAAGATGTAACTTTGTGCGAGCTTACAGACGCTGATGTATATTTCAAACTACCTGAAAGCTGGAAGAAAGACTGCAATAAACACATAGATATATTTGAGCGTAACCCGCAACTTATTCCGTGGTTTCCTGCTGTTTTAATCGGTAAAGATTATGATGAATCTGTACGTTTGCTAGCGCATATTCGCCCAGAACGTATTGTAAGCAATAACACCGGTATCGCTTTTACAGCCTTTGAAATGGGCATCGAATGGATTGCAGGCCCTTTCTTAAACACCACTAACTCTTATGCACTATTAACAATGCAAGAGGAATTAAATTGTGCTGGAGCCTTTATTTCCAACGAAATAAACCGAATACAAATTAAAAAAATTGCACGTCCAGATAACTTTAAATTGTTATACAGCATCTATCACCCGATATTAATGATGACCAGCCGACAATGCTTCTTTCAGCAAACCGTTGGCTGTAACAAACCCAGCATCGAAGATGGCTGTATGTTGAAATGCAAAAAGGAAACCACAATCACTAATGTAAAAGGCGTGACGTTTGCTGTCGATAAACAAAGAGGCGGTTACCCAAGCATCTACAATCACGAGCAGTTTTTAAACGCCGATATCGTCAATGATTTAAGAGAATTGTTTGATGAGTTTTTTATTGATCTCACCAATATTGGCTCAGGTTCCAAACAAGAGCATGACAAAGCGCAGTTGATTTCACACTTTGAAAACCTCTTAAATGGCGATAGTGACAGCAGTAAAAAGCAAGCGGCAGAACAACTACATAGCATTGTTACTCTATCGACCAATGCTCAATACAGTCAGGGTTTATAGCGGATAGCCAATGTCATCAGAAAATGCGATATTACCCGTACTGTACTCCTTACAAAACTGTCCTTATGCCATGCGCGCACGGTTAGCACTATTACTGTCACAACAAAAAGTGCAGATTCGCGTCATTACAATGAAACACAAGCCAGCCGAAATGTTGCTGGCATCACCTAAAGGCACCGTACCTGTTTTAATTATTGGCGAGACTCAAGTTATCGACGAAAGCTTAAACGTCATGCTATGGGCGCTAAATCGTAGTGATCCAGAAAACTTACTCTATGTCCATGAAACAAAAATACTGCCAGAGATGTTACAAATCATTGAAGAGAATGATACCGAATTTAAACCCAACTTAGAAAAGTACAAACGCGCCAAACGCTTTCATGGTGATGACGAAGAGGCTTGTCGCCTTGAATGCGAAGCCTTTATTCAAGACTTAGAACAACGCTTGTCACAGCATGAGTTTTTGATGGGTGATGCACCCAGCTTGCTAGATTTTGCACTACTGCCTTTTATTCGCCAGTTCTCCAGAGTCAACAAAGCAGAATTTGCACATCACAGATACTCGAATCTACGGCACTGGTTACGTAATCATTTGCAAAGCCGTTTATTTTCCCGCGCGATGTTTAAATATCCGTTATGGTTAGATAATCATAAGGAATGCATATTAGGTGAGTTTTCTTGAAGGACTTATCCCCTAACTAGGCTATAAAACCCATGTACCAACTCTTACTCAACCGCGATATTTTTGATGAAGTCATGCTAAAACACCTACCCGAGGCGCGTCGCTTTGTGTGGATAGTGACGGCGGACATTAAGGATTTACACCTTGATACAGGCTATGGGTTCGAGCCACTTCTGGCACTTCTTTCTCGCTTAATCGAAAAAGGTATTGGCGTACGGCTGATTCATGCTAAAGAACCAGGTCCACGTTTCAGGCAGCACTTTGATTACTACCCTGAGCTTTTCAAGAGCGAACTTTTTGAGCGCATTCTATGCCCTCGCGTGCACACCAAGGCAATTATTATCGACGGCACTGGTGCATTTGTTGGTAGTGCAAATTTAACGGGGGCAGGGCTTGGCGCAAAGCATAAAGACAAGCGCAATTTTGAAGCAGGTTTTTGGTTTGATGATCGCAAACAACTCGCGGAATTAATGGCTTGGGTCGATTCGCTTTATTTGGGTGAACAATGTGGTAATTGCCGTAGACGTGCTTACTGCTCAGACCCTATTGATGAGATGTAATAGGCGAATTAGAATGGTTTTTGATTTATTGGCTAAAGAATTAGTTTAAAACTTAAAAATACTCGACACCCAATTCAAAGCTCTCATTCGGCAATACTTCAATAATATCATCCCACGCATTTGCCGTTTCTATGCAAACAAACTGCTGGTAGGCATTGTCGTCTAGGTCACCGCTATTTTTTGATATTTCACTCCATGGGTTCCATACCACGGTTGTTTTGCTTGCCTTGGGCTTGATACGAACGCATTGCTTATCATCATCAAGCAGCGAAACATCTGAGCCTTGGGTATAAATTCGGTCAACTTCTTGTTTAAACGTTATCTCACCTTGCTGGGTTAGCAGTGGGTAGCCTTCTTTTGTCGTGTCGATATATTGAGCGTTCTCTAAACCCGCTAATCGTGTTTTTGTAATATCTTTAACCGCAAAGTAAGTATGTAATGCTTGCGTGATTGAGAAGGCTTGCTTGCTTCTATTCGTTGTTTTTAAGGTAAGTTTGAGTGTTTTCCCGATAGTGATAGTTAGGCTAAGCTTAAATGAATGCGGCCAAAGTTTTTTTGTAGCTTCACTATCCTTTAGGGCTAACACGATTTGTGTTGTGCCTGTCTTGTTTAAAGCAGCCTTGTTCGATGTTGTTTTTACAAGCTGCCACATTGAATTGCGCGCAAACCCATGTGCGGGTCGACCTTTTTTTTCTGGGTCTTGCCCAAACCATGGCCAACAAATAGGTATGCCACCTTTAATGGCTTTGCCTGATTCATAGGTGGCTTTTTCACTGAGAAATAATAAGTCATTATCAGCTGGCTTTGATTTAAATGATAAAACTTGCCCACCGTATATTGAAATAAGAGCCTGCGCATAGTCATTATCAACTTTAATAAAAGGTAAGCCGCCCTTGCCTTCTACAAAGGTCAACTCATCACCTAACTCAAATCCATCGTGTTTTTGTGTAGGCGACATAATCTGTTATTTTTGCATTATGGTGTACTTTAAAACTTCAACCACCTGCTCTGGGCTAGTTGCCCAAGCCATTGCAGAGGCATCCACTTCTTTTAATGGGTGAATAATATCTTCATCATGCAGGGTAATATACGGCGTGCCTAAAGCGGCGCAGTAACCAGCATCAAATGCTGCGTTCCATTGTTTGTATTTATCGCCAAAGCGCACAACGGCTAAATCACAACTTTCTAACATAGTTTTAATTCTTATCGAATTTACCTTTGCTGATTTATGGTCGCGCCAAAAGCTGCTATCTTCTTTGCCCAGCACATCACCTGCGGCATCACTGGCTTCGTGATTAGTGACTGCAGAAGAGAAATGAATCGCTAAGTTATGCGTTTTACAGCCAACGATAATTTTCTCTCTCCAATCGGTATGAATTTCACCCGACAAGTAAACGTCCCATTCCATGTATTTCCCCTTAAATTTAAACGACTCTAAACGCCCTATTTACAATGATTTTACAACATCCAGCATCTCTTGCGCATGACCCTGTGGAGCTACCTGATATTCTGCAACAACTAACTCCCCTGCTTTATTAATCACGAAGGTGGAACGCACTATACCCATTTTTTTAACGCCATTTTTTTCTTTTTCTTGCCACACACCGTAGGATTCGCATAATTTTCCAGAGGTGTCAGCGAGTAACGATACATTCAAATCGAATTTCTTAATAAATGCTTGATGGCTTTGGCAATCATCTTTGCTAACACCGAGTATGACTGTATCGGAAGCGGCAAATTCATCGGCGAGTGCTGTAAATTCATTGGCTTCAATGGTACATCCACTGGTATCGTCCTTCGGGTAAAAATATAAGACAACATTCTGCTTATCAGCAAAGTCAGACAATGAAACTGTTGTATTATTTTGATCAGGTGCGCTAAAAGCAGGTGCGGTTTGATTGGTTGATAACATAATTAGGCTCTTGTAATGCAAAGGGAAGGCGAAATTATAATTCAAAACCAAGTTAGTAACCCAAAAAAATATTCAAAATCATTTATTTAGCTTTAAGTCCTAAATAAACCGTATTGCTGGATTCTTGCTGGGTATAGGGATTAGGGAATGTCACAACGTGAGACTCCACAGAGGGGAATACCTTTTCGAGTAATTGAATAAATTGTTTATCTGGCTTTTCATCTGACCATAAACCAAACACACCTCCGTTGAGTATTTTATCCGATATAGCCTGTAATCCTTGCTCAGTATAAAAACTACCATTGCCTTCATTTAGCCAAAAGCTTGGACTGTGATCTATATCAAGTAGTACCGCATGTACTTGTCTATCCTGATTGACCTTGCCAAACCCTTCTGTTTCAGCAGTGGCTAAAGCAAAGAAATCAGCAAGAATTAATTCACATCGAGAATCTGTTGTGAGTTTTTCCGCCATTGGTACTAAACCTCGGCGATGCCAATCAATCACGGCGGGCATAACGTCGATGACTTTAAGCGAAGCAATGCCTGTATTTTCCAAAGCTGCAGCTGCGGTATAACCCAAACCAAGACCCCCCACTACAACCTCTAAATTATCTGTAAACGTATTGGCTATCGATGCCAATCCTAAATAGGCGAGTTGTAATTCTGCTTCAACAAAGAGACTCGACATTAAAAACTCTTCATTCATTTTAACTTCGTAGATGATGATATCGTCAAGCCGAGGTTCGGAGCGCATTCTAAGGCTAATTTCACCTAATGGTGTTTCCTGATAATCAAGTTCTTCAAAAATATGCATATGCATCTCTATTTATTAGGCGTTTCTTCTGTAAAGCTATGAGCCATCATATCCTAGGTACGCTTCGCAGGAAATGGTTACTCTCTTTACAAAAGTACAAGGGATGAATGAGCAAGTGACATTGCAATAAACCCCAACTTATGAAAAAATTATTAGCTTCTATCAAGAGTCTTTTAAAATAACAAAATCAGGGCAACAAGAGATTGACGAAATCCGTCAACAAGCGCGAAACAAACATATAGCTGGTGATACAGTAGCAGCAGTCGGGCTACTTACTCAGGCGATGCATCAAGACCCATCCAATATTAATACTGCAATGGATATGACCCAAATTTTTATCGACTTAAATGAGTTTGACCAAGCTAAAGGCTTATTTAGTCAATTACCCGATGATGTAAAAAACAGTGACATGGGCAAATCATTAATGGGGCAATTAACCTTTTTAGAGTTAGCTAAAAACACGCAAGGTAAAACAGAGCTACAACAAATATTACTCACTGAGCCTGATAATTGTGATGCATATTTTGATTTGGCAGTGTGCTTAGTCGCAGAGAAAAACTACACGAAAGCTGCCGATAAGCTATTTAAAATCATGGAAATTGATGCAGACTACAAAGATACTGCAGCCCGAGAAATGATTATTGATATAACCAAGATGTTAGCGCCTAACAACCCGGAGTTATCCTCTGAAATCCGTCGTAAATTGAGTTCTTCAACTTGGGTTTAACCTCAATGGCACCCCCCCCTTTTTTGAACAATTGCTATTCACTTTTTACAACAACCCCCTTAACAAAACAAATATCAGACAGCGGACTTTGAGGGACTTTCTCCCCGGGTAAAATTATCCCAACTAAGTTTAAAGGGTCAGCAGATGAGATGGTTACAGTCTGCCCTGATTTATCTTTATTGTGGGTTTTTCTTAATACTTTAATCGCTTCTTTAAGCGCAAATTGTTCGCCACTTACGCCGTTAATAAATCGTCCACCACGAATTTCTCCACGTGCTTCTAATCGCCAGTAAACTCTTAATAAGTCACGCCATGGAGGTAGATTATTTTCACGCTCTAACATTTTACGAAATATCACGCCATAGCGATGGAGCAACGTCCATGCTAGAAATTCTAAGTTACTATTAGTTGATTCTTCTGATACTAGCTCTTCAGTATTTGAGTGAGAAACTAGACTCCAACGCCCTGCATTATCAAAGGCAGATACGGGCCCCATACTAGCGCGACGAGAGCGAAATTTAGGGCGCTTTGCAGAGGGCGTAATTAATGCGCGTAAGCCGATATAAGCATCAGATGTGACTAGTCCCCAGTTGACTAATTCACCAAGGGCGTCTTCTACTTGGGTTCTTAAAATCCCACTTTGTTGGACTATGTCGAAAAAGAATAAAGCCCCCTTGTTAGTTAGCGTTTCCATCACTTTTTCAGCATAAGGACTTAAATGATATTCTTTTGGGGTCGAAGCTAAACGCTTCCATTCTATTAAATTAAGACGCTGAATAAAGGCGACTGGTGTGAGGCTTACAGGTGACTTTTTACGCTTATCTGCATTAGTAGTAACAACATTTAAACGCAACCAACTAAAACGCCCACTGCTACATAGGTTATCTAGCAGGTCGATACTAAAGTCTTTGATTCTTGCAGGAATTATCCCTTCTTGCCACGCACTCGCTGAAAAAGAGCAACCTTCTAATTGTTGCAATACATGCGCCAATGATTCTATGCCTTCACCTTTATCTAATAAGCCCTGCCAATCGAATAGGAAATGCATATAATCTGCTACGCTGGCAGGTTCAATTTCACGGCGTAAACGATTGATGGTATAACGATGAATACGCGCTAATAAACGACGTTCACACCATTCAATTTCAGTTTGTTGTCGAGTGAAATTACCTTGGATAATAAACCCTTCCTGCTCTAACAAGAGCAATACCTGATCCACTTCAGATACTTCGATAGATAATGGCTTTGCCAACTGTTTTGCAGTGACGGGTCCTAAGCCTTCAAAGCGGCTACGGATAATTTCTAAGAGCGGGTTATCAACATTACAATTGTCTAAAAAAGGGGGGGGTGCCATATCCAATTTCAAGTCAGGAAATAAGCCTGTGAATTCATTCAACCTTTCGCTTGCAACCCAAAGTACAGTGCCTTCAAGTGATAGTTCAATAGCGCGTTTCTGCGAGACTAACTGATCAAATAAATGCTGCCAGCCACACTTACCCAACACATCAGTAGAAGCTGATACTCCATTACCTTTAGCTTCATCAGCCGTTACAAATCCTAAGACCATTAAAGCATCGTGTAATTCATCGGCGGTTCTAACTAATGGCCAGGCTTCTTCTCTCACCTTTTCAATCGCGGCAATATCAAGTTTGCGTAAACTAGCGGCATCATCAACGCTCATATGAGGTTGCGATTTAATCGCCATGGTGCGGCGCTCTTCAGCCTCACCATCATCTAAAAATGCATAGGGTTTAGCCGATATAACCTCTTGAGATAAAGGTGAGGGCGAGGTTAAATCACAACAGGTAATATTAATTTCACCCTGCTCTATTTGTTTGATTAACTCAATCAAACCATTTATATCCATAAAATCATGAAGACAATCGTGAATGGTTTGATCAACTAAAGGATGATCGGGCACTTCACGCTCACCCGCAATATTTTCTAAACAGGCAATTTGATCTGGAAATAAAACGGCCATTAAATCTTCAGCATCAGAGCGCTGAAAATAGGGTGGAGAGCGTCTACCAAAACGATTGCGCAGGACGGCTAAAGAGATGGTTGCATTCCAACGCCATCGTGTTGGAAAAATAGGTGCATCAAGCAAAGCTTGAATCAATAATCCACGTACTGACTTAGAGTTTAAGTATCGAGACACTTCCTCCATCGGGAAACTGTGAGTTGAAGATAGCGACAATACGATACTGTCTTCCAATGCCGCAGCTTGTAATTCAAAATTAAATTTTCGGCAAAAGCGCTTACGCAACGCCAAACCCCAACCTTTATTTATTCGCGATCCAAAGGGAGAATGAATCACAAAATGCATATCACCAACTTCATCAAAAAAGCGTTCAAATATAATTTCTTTCTGAGTCGGCAATAGACCCAAAGCCGCTTTTGCTGAAGCTAAATATTCCACCAATTGTAAGGCAGCGGCAGAAGGTAACTGGTATTCACCTTCTAAGAAGGATTGAGCTAGCGCTTCACTATCATCTAGTTTTTCATCCACTTTCTCACGCAATAATGAAACTGCAGTAGAAAGCTCATCCGTGCGTCCCGGTGCTTCACCCAACCAAAAAGGCAAATTAGGTGGTTGACCATTGGCATCTTCAACATAGACCTTGCCTATTTCTGATTTAAGAATGCGGTAAGAACGATTACCCAACTGGAAAATATCACCCGGCATGCTTTCAAATGCAAAATCCTCACCTACGCTGCCAATGCGAAAACCTTCAGGCTGCAATATCACTTCACAATCAAATTGATCAGGTATTGCACCGCCATTTGTTAATGCAATAATACGCGCACTTTTACGCGGGCGCACTTTTCGATTGATCGCATCTAAATGTAAATATGCACCACGCCTGCCACGCTGAGTTGAATAACCATCGGCTAGCATTTTAATAATCGCATCAAAGTCTTTTTGTTTCAGTTTTGCATAAGGTGCTGCTCGGCTAAATGTTTCAAAGAGCTTGCCAATATGCCATTCCCTACCGCTAACCTCTGCGACAATTTGCTGCGCAAGCACATCGAGTGGCTGGTGTGGAATAATAATGCGATCAAGTTGGTCATTATTCGCGGCATGAAGCAAGGCGGTGGTTTCGACTAGCTCATCCCGACTCAGTGGAAAGATTCGCCCTTTTGGCGTGGCTCCTACCGCGTGACCTGAGCGACCTACACGTTGTAAGAATGCAGCAATAGATCGTGGCGAACCGATCTGTACGACTAAATCAATATCACCAATATCAATGCCTAACTCTAATGAAGCCGTCGCAACTAGACATTTTAAGTTGCCACTTTTAAGGCGTTTCTCTGCTAGATGGCGTTTCTCTTTTGCCATACTGCCATGATGTGCCATGACACTTTCTTCTTTATCGTCTCCAATATCCTTATCGATTCGCTCAGCTAGATTTTTTGAAACACGCTCAGCAAGTCGTCGAGTATTAACAAAGACCAGCATGGTTTTATGTGTGTTAGCAAAGTTTTCTAACTGTTTATAGATTTCTTCCCAGATCTCATTCGACATGATCGCTGAGAGTGGTGAACTCGGAATAACCATTGCCAAATCGCGCTGGCGAGAATGTCCCGTATCTATGATATTACATTTATTATCTTTGCGATTACCGATGAGAAAATTAGCCATTTCTTTAATCGGATTTTGGGTAGCTGATAAGCCGATGCGTTGTAATTTTGAATTGGACTTATTGGTTTTGACCAGTGCTTCGAGGCGCTCTAGCGAAAGGCTTAAATGCGAGCCGCGCTTACTACCCGCGACAGCATGAATCTCATCAATAATCACTGTTTCAACTGTCTGCAGCATTTTTCTACCTGACTCAGAGGTCAGTAGAATATAAATAGATTCTGGGGTAGTCACCAAAATATGAGGTGGTGTACGAATAGCTTTAGCGCGCTCTGATGCGGGTGTGTCACCGGTTCTTACCCATGCTCGGATTTCAACATCATGCAAGCCCAGAGCCAACAACTCATCTCGACTTCCTTGCAACGGTTGTTGTAAATTAATTTGAATATCGTTGGAGAGTGCTTTGAGAGGTGAGATATATAAAACTCGTGTTTCATCCTCAAGACCACGCTCTAGTCCTTCTTTAATGAGTTTATCAATCGCAGATAAAAATGCGGCAAGTGTTTTACCTGACCCTGTTGGTGCCGCTAATAAAGTATGCTGCCCTTGATTAATAGATTGCCATGACTGCGCTTGTACATCGGTAGCTGACTCAAATGTTTTATTAAACCAGTTGCCTACTGCAGGATGAAAACTATGTAAGGGATTAGAGGACATTTTACGATGATATGCTTTTTATTTACCTTTCGTATTATAAAATAGACCTATCAGAGTATTTTTTATGTTTATAAAGCAGTAAACGCATAAAATTTACACAATCTTTCCCATTAATTATTGTTATATTTGTACGTTAAGCCTTTATTTAGGCTTTGCGGACTACTATGTGACTCTTGCTAAAAATATTTGTTCAGTCTTTTCTGAGCTCAAATAGGTACTATTAAAATGTCAAATTTATCGCTACGTCTTATCGTTCTAACTATAGCTTTGTTTTTTTATCAGACAAGTTATGCAGAAATTCAAGCTAATTTATTAGGTCATTGGGCATTGGATGAAACCTCAGGCAGTGTCGCGAGTGACAGCAGTGGCAATGCGAATAATGGCATCGTACGAAACGCCACGGGAAGTCCTTGGAATGATGGAAAGATTAATGGTGCCCTAAGTTTTAATGGTAGTAGCGATGTCAGCGTGCCAACAACAACGGGGTTACAGCCATCATCCCTTTCTTTGTCTGCTTGGGTTAATCTTAATTCTGGTAATGACTGGAGCTGGATAGCAGGTGAAGGTGACAACTTTGGCATGCTAGTAGAACAGGGTTCTGGTGGAACGTGGCTTTACTTCTATATTCATAACGGATCAACTTGGGTCAATGCCCACGCTAATAACCTTCCTATTTCTGACCAACAATGGCATCACTTAGTGGGTACTTTTGATGAAGCGATAGGCGAAATTAAAATTTATGTAGATGGCTCTCAGGTAGCCAGCAATATTGTTAGCGGCACAATTAGTTACGCAAAGCGCAGTGGATTCCATATTGGCTCTATGGACGGTGAACGACAGTTTAATGGTAAAATTGACGATGTACGTTTATATGGACAGGTACTCACTCAAAGTGAAGTAGGTGAGGTTTCTGATGGTGGTGGAACAGGTGGGCCTAATAATCAAGCGCCTACTGTTTCAGCGGGTTCCGATAGTAATACACTTGTTGATATTGCTATTGCGCTTAATGGAAGTGTTACTGACGATGGTCTGCCTATTGATTCTATTATTACTTCACAATGGACTAAAGTTTCTGGTTCTGGTGATGTTATTTTCAGTGAAACTAATAACCCTTCTTCAACAGCTACATTTTCTGCACCTGGTGATTATGTCTTGAGCTTAACGGCTACTGATGGTGATTTAAGCAGTAGTGATGAAATCAATATTACTGTTAGTGAGGATAATGATGAACAAAATCAAGCTCCTTCCGTTTCTGCTGGTTCTGATCAGTCTACTTTAATAGGTAATAGTATCAATTTAGAAGGAACGGCTTCTGATGATGGTCTTCCTGCTGAATCTATTGTTTCTACTCTCTGGAGCAAGGTTTCAGGCTCTGGTGATGTTACTTTCTCTGATGCAACAAACACATCTACTACCGCAACCTTCTCTACACCCGGCAATTATGTTTTAAGCTTAACGGCTACGGATGGTGATTTATCTAGTACTGATGAGATTAACATTACAGTCAATGAAGATGTTGGAAATATTAATCAAGCTCCAACAGTTTCTGCTGGAGCAGATCAAAGTACTTTAATCACTGAAACTATTTCTCTTACAGGTAGTGCATCAGATGATGGCTTACCTGCAGAATCCATATTATCTACACAATGGACTAAGATTTCAGGTCCTGGTGTTGTTACGTTTGGCAATGAAAATAGTGGTGTTAC
Source organism: Cocleimonas sp. (assembly GCA_036478745.1). GTDB lineage: Bacteria > Pseudomonadota > Gammaproteobacteria > Thiotrichales > Thiotrichaceae > Cocleimonas. The sequence goes on along the minus strand of JAZGEM010000056.1, from coordinate 20,174 downwards.
TAACGTTGTTTTTTCTCTAGCGGGAACTTATGTTTTAAGCTTAAGTGCAACGGATGGAGAGCTTACAAGTAGTGATGAAATAACAGTTATTGTGGCCCAAGATACCGGTGGCATTGATATCACTACTGGCTTATTAGGTCATTGGCCTCTGGATGAAACAGCAGGTACTAATGCAACTGATGTAAGTGGCAACGGAAACAAGGGTTCAGTGCGTAATAACACCGATAGTTCTTGGCAAACAGGACAACTCAGTGGAGCACTTACTCACGATGGCAACGACGATGATGTAAGCATACCAACAACTGCTACACTTCAACCCTCTTCACTTACGGTATCTTCATGGATTAAACCTAGCGACAAAAATGACTGGGGTTGGGTTGCAGGTGAAGGTGACAACTTTGGTTTATATGTTGACCAAGGCTTTGGTGGTCAGTGGTTATATTTCTATATTTATAATGGATCAACATGGGTAAATACCCATGTTAATAACGCCCCAATATTTGATGGACAATGGCATCATATCGCCGCAACTTTTGATGAAACCACGGGTGAAATTAAAGTTTATGCAGATTCGGTAGAAGTCGCCAGCAGTCTCGTATCAGGCTCAATTAGCTACAATAGAGGAAGTGGCTTCCATATCGGTTCTATGAGAGGGCGTCGTCATTTTAAAGGTAGTATTGATGATGTAAGATTATATGGTCGTGTCCTTGATCAGGCTTCTATAGCTGCAGTTTCAGGTGATGGAAGTCCTCCAACAAATGAAAACTCCGCTCCTATAATCGAAGACCGCGAACTAACAGTAGATGAAGATTCAGATGAGACTGTCATTACGCTGACGGCAAACGATGCTGATGGTGATGATATTACCTTTGAACTTGTTGGAAGTGGTCCAACTGATGGTGTCTTGACTACTAACTCAGCAGATTTTTCTTACAAACCTAATGCTGATTTTGCAGGTACAGACAGTTTCACTTATAAAGCAAATGATGGAACAACCGACTCAACAACCAAGACTGTCACAATTACTGTTAATGGAATTAATGATACACCGACTGCAGATGCTGGTTCTGATATATCAACAGAAGTTGGCTTTGCCGTTACATTATCTGGCTCTGGTACGGATGTAGATGACGATCCGTTGACTTATAGCTGGAGCGAAAACAGCACTGAAATTGCTAATACTGCTTCATTTGATTATACACCTACCTCTGCAGGTGAGCATACGCTTACCTTAACTGTTAGTGATGGCACAGACTCAACAACAGACGATGTGATTGTATTTGCTTCAATAACTCCACCAGTGTTTGAAATATCCTTTATTGAAAACATTACGACTACTGAAGTTCCTAGAAATTTAGATTCAGGGTTATTTATCCAAGGGTTGCAATTAATTGCCTCTGTTGTTGATGCAAGCGGAAATCCTGTTGAAGGCGCACAACCAGAATTTAATATTGATTCTATCGACTTATCAACTCCAGGTGATTACCCATTGGTATTTACCTACCCTGGGGCAACTTCGAAAACATTAACCGTAAGAGTATTTAATATCGCTCCTCAAGCGACAGGAGATAATATTACGGTTGATGAAGACTCATCTAATAATCCAATTACATTAGTTGGCACAGATAGCAATCAGGGAGACACCTTAACTTATAGCTATCAACAACCTGCTCATGGAACAGTTAGTGGTACTGCGCCTGACGTAACCTATACACCAATTGCTGATTATGCAGGTACTGATAGTTTCAGCTTTACGGTTAGTGATGGCATTGATTCATCAACAGCTACAATAAATATTACCGTAACTGATGTTGAAGAGGAAAATCAACCACCCGTTGCTACAGGGCAGTCTGTTGAGTTTGAAGAGGATTCTTCTGACAACCTAATAGTTTTGTCAGGTGATGATCCTGATGGTGATAATGCATCGTTAACTTATACTATCGTTAGCGTATCTGCTGGCGGTACATTTGTTCTTAATGGACAAAACCTTACCTACACACCCGCTGCAAACTTCCACGGCATTGATGAAATTGTTTATACCGTAAGCGATGGTGATAAAGTTTCAGACCCTGCCACTATCCTTGTCACTATTACCGATATCAATGACCCACCACAAAATGTATCTGCTGGATCAGATGTGACTGTTGCTGTAAATGAGTCCATAACGTTGAATGGCGTAGGAGTTGACCATGATGGATCAAGCGTTGCTTACAGTTGGTCTGAAGAAGATGGCACTGTTATCGCAACCACTGCCTCTTTTGATTACACACCAACAACGATAGGTACACACAACTTAACACTCACAGTAACGGATGATGATGATGCCAGCGTTTCTGATTCATTAATAGTTGAAGCCGTTGGTTCAATACCTGATTCAATCCTTTTTACTATAAACAATCCATTTGAAATCCAAGCGGGTGTCTATACTGATATAGATGATCTATATGAGAGGGCATTGAGAGACAATGTAATACTGCTCGATCAAAATGGGGATGAATTTAACGGTGGTGATTACGAATTATTCTTCGAAGGTTATGCTGAAAATGAAGACGATTTTGATACTCAAACTCCTGGATCCTACATCATTGACTTTTACTATGAAGATGAATTCGGTGAGTTTTTCATTGAAGCTGAATTAGAAGTTACAATAACAGAGGCAAATAATGCTCCTATTCTAATCATGCCACTAGGTGACTCAATTACGGCAGGTGATGGACCGGGCGCCATAGATGACAATGATCCAATTAACCCACTTCCTTCATATCGACGGGACTTATGGCATGGCTTAACAAATGCAGGTTATAGTATTGACTTCGTTGGTAGTGAGCATGGCTATACAAATACAACTATCTCAGATGACTTGAAAGACTTTGATCCAGATCATGAAGGTCATGCAGGCAAGACTGCTCGTGAAATCAATGACCCATCGTCAAATCTATATATTAATAATCTAATGACTGAACATGATGGGAATAACCGCCCTGATGTTGTTCTTATTCATCTTGGCACCAATGATATTCTATTAAATGAAGAGGGTAGTTTCCGTAGACCAGATCAAGCCTATAACCCTGCGGTTGATGATTCTTTTATTCTCAATTCAATTGCTGGAATAATAGGTCAAATAAAAATCAAAAACCCAAGTGTTGCTATTTTACTCGCTGAGATAGTTCCATTGGAAGATGAGGATGTAACGTTTCTAAATGTGAAGCTAAAACAGCATTTTTCCAGTGTGGCTGGGGTCACTATGGTAGATCACTACAGCGGTTTTGATGTCACAGCAGACACTTGGGATGGGATTCACGCCTCAGCTTCAGGTGAACTAAAAATGGCTGATAAATGGTATAAAGCGCTTATCCGATTACCCATTATGGGCAATAACGCTAATACCGATGTGGATAATGATGGTGTAAGTGATTTAGCCGATGCATTTCCACTATTACCTTCTGAGACAATAGATTCAGATGCAGATGGCATCGGCAACAATGCCGATACGGATGATGACAATGATGGATTTTCTGATGTAGATGAGTTAGTCGCAGGAACTGATCCACTTGATCCAACTTCATTCCCTGATGGTGTCGTTCAAGCACCGTTCTTACAAGCAGGCTTTATCAGCTCCAATACGGGTAACTTCGATCCTAATTCAGATCAAAGTGAGTCAAGAGTCATTCGTACGTATGCCCCCTTCTCTGGAGGAGAAACATCAGTACATGACTTTAGTATAACTAACTCAGGCGGCGAGATCACAAATTGGGCACTAAACGTTGATTCAACTAGACCCGTACCTATGGGGGAAATAGTCGTAACAAATGATGATTTCCTACTCTTCGATCATGGCACAATACCGGGTACTGAATTTGATATATCAATAGACTCAAGCACAGGGATAGTAACTGTCATTTGGCCACTATCTTTCATTCAAGGTGTTGATTATAGAATTGATATTGATGCACTTGAGGCAACTATTACAGGTTCAAATAGCGCAGGTAGCTTTACTCGAACCATAAATATCGTTAAGCCAAATGGCGTAAGTGCTTTAGATTACAGACATGATAGCGAAGGTGGGTTTCAATGCGAGCCTGGTAGACCCCATAGCAGTATAGGAGGAGAACTAGGCTTTCATTACTCTACGTTAAATCAACTTTCTGCTGAGTTAAATAACCTTATAGACGATGGTGAAGGAGACAGCGAAGAAGCTGATGACATCCGTGCAGAGATATCTGATACACAATACCGTATCGAAGCGCTAGAATATATGCTTGCAAATTGTCCAGACGGTCCTCAATAACGTACCATTAAAAAAATGCATTAGAACAATGGAGTTACAGCTCCATTGTTCTTTCATTTTTCATAAAACATGATAAAAATAAATATTCCTGTTTTATAGTTGAACGTACTTAAAGTATTAAAAAATTTAACTTTGACTTGGTCAAATATTCCTTAAACTGGCATGATTAAATTCAAATACTAACTTATATGGATTATGTCTGATGAAACGGATTGAACAACTACAAAACCTATCACGCGAGCACCACGTCTCACTTGTCATGGCAAAGAATATAGCTGAAATTGCCTCACAAGGTAGCGATGAAGAACTTATTAATGCGATCGATACAGTAAAGAAATACTATGATGATGAACTTGAAGTTCATTTTCAACATGAAGAAAGAACTATATTCTCAATTATTTTCAGTGACTATAAAGAACATATTGGCATTGCCACTACACTTCTTAAAGAACATGGAGCAATACGTGCATTAATTCCAAACTTACGCTTAGAAACAGCACGTAAAGATTTAGCCGTTTTTGCGCTCATATTAAAAAACCATACAAGGGTGGAAGAACGTGAATTGTTTCCCTTAGTAGAAACGCTATTTAGCCGTAAGCAACTGGATGATGTTTTAAGTTTTGTGCCACTCGACTAGAAGATTAGCCTCATTGTGACTGTAAGAGTATCTGGGACGAGAGAAAACTACTTAAAGTTTATGCAAATAGGATATTTTAACTATTTTATTGAGTTCCTAGAATGCTTTTCACCACCTCATTGGCACCCCCTTTTTTTGGAACATTCAAAATAGAAAAAATTAATTCTGCTGTTTTAACTAACCTTAGAAAAAAACAATGCAATATATATTAGTATATGCTAATATAGAGTCATATCCAGCGTGATGCCACGTTGAAATCAAGCTTACCAAGGTGTTAAAAATGAAATCAAATAAACTATTTATAGCAATTGCTACAGCCATCGTCCTTAGCAGTACTACTCTCACACATGCTGACAATAATGGAATTGTATTTCCACCCACTGATAATTCACGTATATACCAATATCCACCTCAACAACCCATTCCACCGATGCGCCCTAACACTCCTTATATGTTCGGGCAACCAAGTACAGCAACAATGCCTGTACCAGCGATGCCTCCAAGAAATATGAGAAAGTTCTCAAATCAAAACAGAACGCCGTATTCTATGCCAAATAGATTCCCAACTCAGCGAGGATCTAATCAGAGTCGCCAAAACTACCCTTTCATTAAGAACTCTTCTCAACGTAGAAATTTTAGCAATAACAGAGGAAATAACTTCAATCCTTTTTCTGGAAACAGCAACCCAATGAATAGTATGCTTGGCAATAACAGCAACAACTCGATGCCATTCTTTGGCAATAGTAACTCGATGCCTTTCATCGGTAATAACAACAATTCAATGCCATTTTTTGGTAGTAATAGTAATGGTAATAATTTCAACTCAATGCCATTTTTTGGAAACAGTAATAAACCGAATAAAAAGAGAAAAAAAGCGTGGGGCAAGAAACGAAATATCTGGCCGGATTTTTATACTGACTTTACAGATGAAGCTTGGGACACAGCATCAAGTGGGCCACGTGATTTAGGACGCATGCCAGGTGGCTGGAGATTCCCTCATATCAGCACACCAGACCCTGTTACAGTAACAGATGCAATTGCTAATCAGTTCCCACCCATTATGGAAGAAGGCGGAAATATGATGGACTTCTCTGACTGGGGTGTTTTTGATTAGAGCCTCAAACCAGTATTAGTTATTAAAAGGCTCCGTTCAGGAGCTTTTTATATTTTTGAGACTCAGCATAACTCAAGTCTCATTTTAGGATCTCTCGATCTAATTCTACTAATAAATACTATTTATAATTTTCATCCATTATTAAGCTGGCATTTATTTTACTTATGTAAAAATAAACCCTAGCTCAATCTATACTTAGAAAAATGAACTAGGGGATAAGTATTTGATTTCTCTAATTGCAGATTTGGGCTAAAATATTCAAAGACGTTGTATACGATTAATCAACAGCTTTACTATACAAAGTCTCGATTTTCAAAAAGGGGATGGAAAGTGAAAATAGTTAAACCAAAGCAAGCTATCGTATTGATGTCGATAATTATTGGTCTATCAGCTTGTAGCAGCACAAAACCAGCAAAAAAAACAATAAACAATAAACCCGTTAAAGTACATCGCGTACAAACAGAAACACCTGAAAGGGAAGTATATGCGTCATTACTTGCTGAGTGGGAACAGCAGGGATTATTAAAAAACAATGATACCGCTGTTAACGCTAAAGTGGCGAATAAAGTACCAACACCTGTTCGACAGTGGAAAAAACCACAGCAAAGAAACACGGTAGTAGAAGTAAGAAAATATAAAAAACCTGCACCAAAACGTATCCATAGAAAGCCCGCAAAAAGAGTGGCTAAACACGCTAAAAGGAAAAGTTCTTATCGTGCACCTTCGCATAAAGCACCTATAAAAAATATTCGTTATGCCTCACTTTCTGGTGACTATGCATACAATCAACAAACACAGTCCTTCATCAATATGATGGCATCAAAGCATGGTTTTGATCGTGGGTATCTGAACTATCTTTTCTCCAATACCAAGGCTACATCGTTTTTAAAGCGTATGGCTTACTCCGATGCTTATGGAAGTAAGAAAAGAGGAATAGGTAAAGCCCGACCAGGACGTTGGAATCGTTACCGTGGCAACTTCTTAACCAAAAGAACTATCAATAAAGGCATGCAGTTCTGGCGTGAAAATCGTGTTGCCCTAAAACGTGCTGAACAAAGATTTGGGGTTCCAGAAGAATATATCCTTGGCATTATCGGCGTAGAAACCCGATACGGTGGTAATGTGGGCAAAAACAGAGCAATAGATGCTTTATCTGCAATGGGCTTTAATAATCCACGCCGTGGAAAGTACTTTAGGAGTGAGCTAGAAGCTTATTTATTAATGACCCGTAGTGCGCGACTAGACCCACTTAAGCCTATGGCATCTTATGCAGGAGCATTAGGTCTTGGGCAATTTATGCCAAGTAATATCAAACGTTTTGGTATAGACCATGACGGTAGTGGTGCAGTAAACTTATGGACACCATCTGATGCCATTGGCAGTGTTGCCAATTATTTCAAAAAGCATGGTTGGCGTAAAGGTGGCACAGTAGCAGTACCTGCATTTTCAACATCAAAAAGCTATCGTACACTTAAAACTGGATACAAAAGTAGTCATAGTATTTCTAGACTAAAAAATAAAGGTATTAAGACAAACTATCTTGGCAACCTTTCAGGTAAAGCAAGCCTAATAAAATTAAACACATATAGCGGAGACGAACTTTGGCTAGGCGGACATAACTTCTACGTTATCACCCGTTATAACCATAGCACCCGTTACGCTATGGCCGTACACCAACTAGCACAAGCTATCAAAAAACGTATTGGTGGAAAAAGTACTATTAGACAAGCTTCAACGAATACTTCTACTTTGAATAACCCTCAAATATTGGCGCTCCTTAAAAAATAAACGTCAATTGTTGAGCTAATCAGCTACAAAGCTTGATTAGCGACGCGTACAACTTATAATGCACAGCTTTCGTAAAGAAGCTGTGCATTATTGTATCTGGCTTTTGTAGAACTCTAAATTAGGTAACTTGTTTTGATTACAGCATCGAATATCACTATGCAGTTTGGCGCAAAGCCACTGTTTGAAAATGTTTCCGTAAAATTTGGCAATGGTAACCGCTATGGTTTAATTGGCGCAAATGGCTGTGGAAAGTCTACTTTCATGAAAATCCTTAGTGGTGATCTCACACCAACTGCAGGTAATGTCACGATTGATCAAGATATAAATTTTTCCGTATTAGGGCAGGATCAGTTTGCCTTTGAGGAATTTAGTGTTCTCGATACCGTCATCATGGGTGACAAAAAGCTTTGGAAAATTAAAGCAGAGCGTGATCGCATTTACGCTTTACCAGAAATGAGTGAAGAAGAAGGCATCAAGGTTGCTGACCTAGAAATCGAATTTGGCGAAATGGATGGCTACACCGCCGAAGCCCGCGCAGGTGAATTATTACTTGGACTCGAAATAGCAGAAGACCTACATTGGGGTTCAATGAGTTCTGTAGCGCCCGGTTGGAAGTTACGTGTGTTATTAGCACAAGCTTTGTTTGCTGATCCTGAATTGTTATTGCTCGACGAACCAACCAACAACCTCGATATCAACACCATCCATTGGTTAGAAAAAATCCTCAATAATCGTAAAAGCACCATGGTCATCATCTCGCATGATCGTCACTTCTTAAACAGTGTTTGTACCAACATGGCTGATTTGGATTATGGTGAGCTTCGTATGTTCCCCGGTAACTATGATGAGTACATGACCGCAGCAACGCAAGCTCGCGAACTGTTGCAAAACGAAAATGCCAAGAAAAAAGCTAAAATTGCGGAATTACAGCAATTTGTAAGTCGATTCTCCGCAAATGCATCAAAAGCAAAACAAGCAACATCACGCCAAAAACAACTGGATAAAATTGAATTGGCGCATATCAAACCATCAAGTCGTGTTAATCCTTATATCGTCTTTGAACAAGAAAAGAAGCTCTTTAGAAATGCCGTAGAAGTAAAAGGCTTAAGCAAAAGCTACGATGAACCCGTCTTCCAAGATATAGATTTAATGGTAGAAGTTGGCGAACGCATTGCAATTATCGGTCCAAATGGTATCGGCAAAACAACACTTTTACGTGCACTGGCAGAAGATATTAAACCAGATAGTGGTTTTGTAAAATGGTCAGAAAATGCAACGCTAGGTTACTATGCGCAAGATCATGCACATGATTTTGCAGACGGTGAAAACCTCTACGACTGGATGAATAAATGGCGTAGCGAAGAGGATGATGAGCAATCGATTCGCTCTGTGTTAGGGCGCTTATTATTCTCAAAATTTGATAGTGAAAAGTCTGTGAAAGTTATTTCAGGTGGCGAGCAAGGTCGCATGTTATTTGGCAAGCTGATGTTACGAAAAAATAATATCCTATTAATGGATGAGCCAACCAATCACTTAGATATGGAATCTATCGAATCACTTAACTTGGCACTGGATAATTACCCAGGCACCTTATTTTTCGTAAGCCACGATCGAGAGTTTGTAAGCTCATTGGCAACACGAATAATTGAAATGACACCTGAGGGGATTGTTCAATACACGGGTACCTACGAAGAATATTTAGAGTCCAAACGCACCTAGTTTTCTGGGCATAAAAATGATTGGCTCAAGTTGCATATGAATATGGGCTACCGTTTATTGTCATTCGTATCATTTCTGATAAAGCTGACAAGGATTCACATATTGACTTTCCCCGCTTTACCGAAAAAGTTGCTTCACATTTCACCGCTGGAATCATTCGCCACATGGTTTGAGATGTAATTCCAACCTAAAACTGTTATCCTTTTTTGCTATTTAATTAATTAATAGACTATTATGAAACCACGCTTTATGAGCAACCGCATGTTTATGTGGTTTGTAAAATTCCGTCACTCCGCCGTTTGGATACACACTTGGTATTTTCGTAAAATATATGGCATGAACTTGCATCCCAGTGTACGCATCTCATTCAAAAACTTTGTTGATAAAACTAACCCCAAGGGTGTTGTTATTGGTGAGGATACTGTGGTCGCATTTAATGTCACTATATTGGCACACGACTGGGCAACAGAGCGTTATGGCGCTGGTAGCAATATAAGAACCGTTATTGGTGAACGATGTTTTGTTGGTTGCGGGGCTATCATCATGCCAGATATTACGATTGGTGATGAAGTCGTCATTGCCTCAGGTGCTGTAGTAACAAAAGATGTACCTTCACATTCAATCATTGGCGGAAACCCCGCTAAAATTATTCGCAGTGGTATTCGTTGTAAATCATACGGACGAATTATTCCCGGTGCTAAAGTTGAGGAATGATTTCCTAGTTAGTTAGAACCCAAAAATAATTTCACAATCTATATGACAGTTCCTACGGGTAGGAATAGTTTACCCTGAATAAACTCGAAGATGGCACCCCCCCCCTCTTTTTGAACAATTTGATTCACTTTATCAAGCTAATAGCACACTCTAAAAATCAATAAGTCTAAACATGACATTCGCGTCAGTAATTTGTCAGTTTATGACAGTAAAAAACAATTTATTCTCTTTGCGATAAAACACTAATTAATAATATATACAAACAAAATCAATAGTTTAGCTTGTTTTTTAGAAAGTTGGCATTGCGATTGCATTACCATAGGCATAACAACATGGATTATTCAAATAATAATAATTCTACAGTTAAAAGGAATTTTTTAGCAAGCCCCTGAGGCGAAGAGTAGTTTAGTTAATTAATAAAAATAAAATAACTACCGGTCTCAACCCCATGCCCTTTTGCTCTCCCCGGCAAAAGGGCATATTTTTTTCTAGCAAATATTCCCTGAGATGAAGGTAAATTCTTCAATTTTAAAGCACCTATTAATTAGAAGCCCTAAACTTCAAGAAATAATATCAAGTCAATCTCACTTACTCCACACTCGATAGATATTCCGTCGATTCAAGCTTACAAAGCGTCATTTAAATTTAAACGGCTTATTTTACTCGACTGTGTACATTACAGCTTTGATAAATCAGCAATATTTAAAAATAAACCACGCAACTCAGATAACAACGCCAAACGATTATTCTTTAAAGTCTCATCATCTGCCATTACCATGACACCATCAAAAAAGGCATCAACATCATCCCGTAATCCCGCCAATGATGTTAAAGCAGCTGAGTAATCGCCCTTTTTAAAAAGAGGCTCTACTACCTTTTGTTGTTCTTGTACGGCTTTATATAGTGACTCTTCTTGAAGCTCTTTGAAAAGCGACGGATCAATGCTTGTTGCAATTTCTCCCTCAACTTTTTTCAGTATATTGCTAATTCTCTTATTTGCAGCAGCAAGTGACTCTGCTTCTGCTAATGCTTTAAATTTTGCTACGGCTTTTACACGATGATCAAAGTCTAGTGGCTGAGTCGGGCGTAAACTTGCTACGGCTTCTACGGTCTCTGCATTAATATTCTGATCTTTATAATAAGCGCGTAATCGTTCCATAATATATGCAAAAGTATCATTCACTGTTTCACTTGCATCGACCTTATTTGACAAGCCTTTAGCTGCTTCAACTAATAATGCTTTTAGATCAAGTTTCAAATTACCTTCGATAATAATTCGTAATACACCCAATGCTGCACGGCGTAAAGAAAAGGGATCTTTACTTCCTGTAGGCTTCATACCGATGGCAAAAATTCCCATTAAGGTATCAATTTTATCTGCTAATGACAGTATTTTACCTGTTTCACCTGCGGGAATGACATCACCTGCAAAACCTGGTTGATATTGCTCATGCATAGCATTGGCAACATCACTGCTCTCACCATCTTTATTCGCATAATAGCGACCCATAATGCCTTGTAATTCAGCGAACTCATTGACCATTTCACTGCTTAAATCACATTTCGATAATTCAGCCGCACGCATTGCATCTTTTTTATTAGCACCTAATTCATTGGCAATAAAACCTGCTAGCTTGGCAACACGTTCTGTTTTCTCATACAAGGTGCCGAGTTTTTCTTGAAAGACGATTTTCTTGGTAGTGTCGCGACGTGATGCTAATGTCACTTTACAGTCTTGATCCCAGAAAAATTTAGCGTCACTAAAGCGTGGGCGAATCACCCGTTCATTACCTTGGCGAACCGCATCAGGGTTAGAGCTTTTAATATTACTGATGGTAATAAAGTACGGTAGTAACTTGCCATTATTATCAACCACAGGGAAATATTTCTGGTGATCTTGCATGCTTGTGATCAAACATTCTTGAGGAATATCTAAAAACTCTTCACCAAAACTTCCGCTAACTGCAATCGGTAATTCAACCAGCGCAGTTACTTCATCTAACAATGCAGCTTCGATATGCGCCACACCGCCTAGCGCTTTTGCCGCAGCTTCAGCCTGCTTTCGAACTTCATCACGACGCTCTGTAAAGCTGGCAATAACATGCCCAGGATCTCTTAATTGCTCTGCATAAGAAGTTGCATTGTTTATAGTGATAATCTCAGGATGATGGAAGCGATGTCCCTGAGTGGTATTTCCAGATGCTACGCCAAGAATTTCTCCTTGAATGACCTCATCACCAAGCATCATCACGACCCAATGAACTGGACGAACAAATTCTATATCACTCGCACCCCAGCGCATGCGCTTTGGAATGGGTAATTTAGCCAGTGATTGGCTAACAATATCTGGCACCAATTCATTGGTCGATTTACCAGCCACGTCTTGTTTAAAAACTAGCCAAGTGCCTTTAGGTGTTTCGATTTCATCTAACTCATGTGGTTCAACACCACATGAACGTGCAAAACCTTCAACCGCTTTAGTAGGGCTCCCGCCTGCATCAAAGGCAGCTTTTTTAGCAGGGCCTTTGCGCTCCACTGATTGATCTTTTTGTTTCTTAGGAATACCCTTTAGCAATATAGCTAAACGTCTGGGCGCTGCATAGGAAATTACTTCTTCAGCTACGAGAGAAGCATCTTTTAAACCCGCAACCACACCATCGGTGAATGCATTTGAAAGTGTTTGTAATGCTTTTGGAGGAAGTTCTTCTGTGCCTATTTCTATCAGCAAGTCTGTATTCATGTCGATACTCATATGGCACCCCCCCCTTTTTTGACACTTTCTGTTTTGTTAACCAATGGAAAGCCTAAAGCTTCTCGGGAGTCATAATAACTTTGTGCAATAGCCCGAGACAATGCTCGTACTCGCAACATATAACGCTGTCTCTCTGTTACTGAAATTGCATGGCGTGAATCCAATAAATTAAATGCATGCGATGCTGTTAACATTTGTTCATAGGCAGGTAAGGGCAAACCTGCTTCGGTTAATGCCTTGCTTTCTTTTTCTGCCGCATCAAAGTGATGGAATAGTTCTTCGACGTTGGCTTTTTCAAAGTTATAGGTAGACTGCTCAACTTCATTGCGCTGATAGACATCGCCATAGGTCACTTTATTACCCGTTGGATCAATGGCCCAAACAAGATCATAAATATTTTCAACTTCTTGCAAATACATCGCAAGTCGTTCAAGCCCGTACGCTAGTTCACCCATCACAGGTTTGCATTCAAGACCACCAATTTGCTGAAAATAGGTGAATTGCGTCACCTCCATGCCATTTAACCATACTTCCCAACCTAAGCCCCAAGCACCTAAGGTAGGCGACTCCCAGTTATCTTCAACAAAACGAATATCGTGCTCTAGCGGATCAAAGCCTAAGGCTTCAAGCGAGCCAAGATATAAGTTCTGAATCTCCAAAGGAGAAGGCTTCATAATCACTTGGAACTGATAAAAACGTTGCAGGCGATTGGGGTTTTCACCATAGCGACCATCAGTAGGACGGCGTGAAGGTTGTACAAATGCGGCATTCCACGGCTCAGGTCCTATCGCGCGTAAGAACGTATTAGGGTTATCAGTACCTGCGCCCATCGGCATATCATAGGGTTGCAAAATAGCACAACCCTGTTTCGCCCAGTAGTCCTGCAAAGCAAAAATTAAACCTTGAAAAGTGGATGTATCGTACTGCTTAGACATGGTTGGGTAAAGCCTATGAGTAAAAGATCAAAGGCGGGATTATACTGTAGATAGAACGCTTTGCACGTGAGTTATCGCAAATAATAATAAGAAGCCACGTAAAAATATGTACGAATTATTGCGCTGTCATTAGGATGGCACCCCACCCCTTTTTACACAATTGCAGGATATAAATGCTAAATAAGCCCCAAACACTCCTCTAGAATATCCAGTCCTTCATCCAATATTTCTTGTTCAATTGTTAATGGAGGTAAAAAACGGATGACATTGCCGTTGGGTCCACAAGATAGCAGAAGCAAACCTTTATCCCGCGCACAAGCCTGAAGTACAGCTGTTTTCTCTGGTGCTGGGTCTTGCAAATTTCCATCTTCGCATAACTCTATCGCCACCAAACAACCTATCCCTCTTACGTCCACAATAAAATTATATTTTTTAGCCATTTCATTCAATCGCTGCTTCATATATTCACCCATTTCGGTAGCTCTAGCAGGGAGGTTTTCTTCTTCCATCACATCCAAAACGGCATTAGCAGCAGCACAAGCAATCGGATTTCCACCATAGGTTCCACCAAGAGAGGCTACAGGAGCTGCGTCCATAATTTCAGCTTTCCCCACCAAGGCAGATATTGGAAAGCCACCTGCCAAACCTTTTGCCATAACGACCAAATCCGGTTCAACGCCTGTGTGTTCAATCGCAAACATCTTTCCCGTACGCGCAAAGCCACACTGAATTTCATCGGCAATAATCACGATGCCATTTTCATCTGCAATTTCTCTGAGTGCTTGCATAAACTCTGTAGGTACAGGATAGAAGCCACCTTCTCCTTGCACAGGCTCAATAATAAATGCAGCAACACGCTCTTTTTCAATATCACTTTTAAATAATTGCTCTAAACCTTTCAAAGCATCTTGCACACTAATGCCATGTAGTTCATTTGGGAAAGGTGCATGAAAGATTTCTGGCGCGAAGGGGCCAAAGCCTGCTTTATAAGGCACCACTCTACCCGTTAAACTCATCGTCAATAATGTTCGTCCATGAAAGCCTCCATTAAACGCGATAATTCCAGTATGCCCAGTAAATTTTCTGGCAATTTTAATCGCATTCTCAACCGCTTCTGCACCTGAATTAATCAGCAGTGTTTTCTTTCTAGTATCACCAGGTGCAAGTCTGTTTAAACGCTCCGCCAATTCGACATAGCCCTCATACATCGCCACATGAAAACAGGTATGTGAGAATTTTTCTAATTGGGCCGTTACCGCTGCTTTCACTTTTGGATGCAAGTGCCCTGTATTTACAACACCAATACCCGATGAAAAATCAATGAAACGTTTGCCATCTACATCCCAAATCTCTGCATTTTCTGCGCGCTCTGCAAAAATTGGATGGACATGTGCAACACCTGCCGTTACAGCCGCTTCTCTGCGAGCGATTAATTCACTTGTTTTATTCATAGGTAAACACTCCTCGTTATCACACTTTTAGTAAAGGGCACCTCTATTATCACGAGTAAAACCATAGCGCTGTAGAGCCAATTGGGTTTATTGATTAGTCCAATGTAGCATCTAGTTTCTAAACGTATTATTCTTTCATAAATTATATTCACAAGGTAAAAAAATGTCTTACACAATAAACGCAAGTATCAAACAATCTATCGAACCCGCTATCGAAATTCTAAAAGAAGTATGCATGAATCATAAGCTGGGAATTGTCAGTGATATTGATGTTCAAGCAACCATTAAAAATAAACTAGGGGAAGAAATATCACCTTATCGAATTCTCGGTGCATGTAATCCGGGACTAGCGAAAAGATTAATTGAAGCAGAGCCAAAATCAGGCGCATTACTGCCGTGTACGGTAGTTGCTAGAGAAGAAGATGGCACAACACACTTTCACTTTATGGCGCCAGAGGCAGTACTAGGTCTTGAAGACAACGCTATTGTTAAAGCAATCGCAAAGGAAGCAGCGGAGCATATCAATGCGGTTGCTAATGAACTAAATGCAAAATAAGTGATATCTGCCTTGTATTTTCCCTTCCCAATGACTGCTTATATCGTTCTCGGTGCACTTGCTGTTATAACGGCATTAATGATTTACTTGCCGATACGAAAAGAATTTGCACTGAAAAAGTTGATCATCAATATATTCCTTGTGGGTGTTATTGTATTAATTCCACTTTTCGTCTACTTGGTCATCATTTTTTATTGCGCCACAATCAAAAACAGAAGCAAAGTGGGGAGCTTTTGATCTTTTAATTATAACTAAAACTTACCTGCTCCCCTTTGTATTATGGGCAGTTGCATCACTTTATACTTTAGAAGTCATTCGCCCGAAAAGCCTTGATCGCTATTGGATTCTACTCGGTTTGTTTTCTGGCGCAGTCATTAGTATTGCATTATCAATTTATGGAATTCTTATCTTTGGGCGACAAGGTATTGGTGGCGTATTAGGGGCTCTTATACTGAATCCGGTCTATATACCCATCTGGTATGCATTACGCTTTTGGCGCTTATTCAAACAAAGCAAACTCAGTAAAATTTCATACCTATTTACAACCATTAGCCAACTGCCTTTTTGGGGATATGCTATCTATCAGGCAAAAATCAAATATGTAAAATTACCAGAGACTAATGATTGTTTTGTTGCAACGGCCTCATCTTATGGCTTCCCCTTTATTGTGGGAAAAGCTATTAACTATCAACATAAAGGCAATTCGATAAATGTCTCTCAGCAGATGATTCATTTCTGGGCAGTTGAAAAACTTTGGCGAGAAAAAGCACCGTATTCTCATTTGAGGTTCAGGCGTTTTTATAATATCTGGGGAAGAAAGTTAGCTGACCGTATAAATAGCCCATTGCTGGCAAGTGTGAGCTTTATCTTATTAAAACCAGTCGAATGGCTCGCTCGAATCATACTTATAGCAAATAGTATCACCAATATCAAATAGAGCCTTTAGCTATTTAGCAGAGGGTCTTTTAAAACTTTTTCGCGCACTTTCAACCTTTGATTGCGTCACACAGCTCACAAAATGGTCATTTACCATACCCACTGATTGCATAAAAGCATAGGCTGTTGTCGGGCCAAGAAATTTCCAACCGAGTTTCTTTAAATCTTTAGATAAAGCAATCGACTCTTCAGATGTTGAAGCGACTTCTGTATCTACAGACAATTGCACTTTGGGTTCATATTGCCAAAGAAAAGCAGCCAATGAGCCATGTTCTTTTACCAGTTTTTGAGCCACTTTTGCGTTATTAATCGTCGCCTCTATTTTGCCACGATGGCGAACAATTCCTTCATCGTTTAGCAAATGTTCAACCTCTTTTTCGGCATAGTCTGCGACAATATTAAAATCAAATTTATCAAAGGCAGTTCGGAAATTTTCACGTTTAACAAGAATGGTTCTCCAGCTCAAGCCAGATTGAAAACTTTCCAAGCTCAACTTCTCAAATAAATGAAAATCATCGCTTACAGGAAAGCCCCATTCATCATCGTGATAATCAATATATTCCTGAGTAGCTTCACACCAATAACAACGCGTTTCACCATCAGAACCTTGGAATGTCGTGTTCATTTCTTTCTCCATACAGAAAATATATCAATTATCAAAAAAAGGGGGGGGTGCCATAAAGATATTGTGCAAAGTATTAACCTGGGCTTTTACATGATCAATACGCTTTGAATTATCTATTAGATCTGTTGCAAAACGCTTGCGGTAATCCCTATCCGCTTGCGTTTTGATTATTTTAATAACATCATTTTCAGTCATTTCATCGCGTTTGAGAACACGCTCGATTTGTTGCTCTAGAGTACAATCAACCACAATTATTTTATCAAAAAGAGACTGATATTCTTTCTCTACGAGTAATGGCACATCGACAATTATATAGGGTTCTTTTAGGTGTTCAGTCATTTGCTTTGTAATTTCTTGGCGAATGATAGGATGAAGAATTTGTTCTAATTTTTCCAAGGCAGTCGAATCAGTGAAGATGATTTTCTTTAGTTTTTCTCGGTTTAATTCACCGCTTGGTAAAATGATACCTTCACCAAAAGCTTGTTCTATTTTTTGTAGTGCTGGCTGTCCCGCATTAACAACACTTTTAGAGATTATATCAGCATCGATTATGCTTACCCCTAAAGCACAAAAGGCATTGGCTACGGTACTTTTACCGCAACCAATGCCTCCTGTTAATCCAACTTTTAACAAGAAGAATTAGGCATAAACTGATTCTTTACCAAACTTTTTAGTGAGTAGGTAATAGAACGTTACGCGTGACTTTTGGCGAGTTTCTTTTAACGTCTCACATACTTCTTTAATTGCCGCATCAAGCTCTGCTCCATCCGTCATACCAAGCTTTTTGATTAAGAAATTTTTCTTCACTGTATCAAGCTCAGCTGGATCAGAACATGAAACTAAACTTGCGTCTTTATTATGAACCGCAGGACCTAAACCTTTAAAAACAGCTGCAACCAATGCTTCGTCTACACCACTGTCATACTTTTTTACATCTGCTACTGCACTATCTACATCTGCCATCTTGTTACTCCTTTGTGTTTACCCTAGCATCTAGCGCTGGGTGTTATAAATTCCATTATTGTAGCTTGATTCTAAATTGATAGCCTATATAAATCAAGGTATTACCTAATTTACCAGTGCCAATATGGCTATCATCAATTTGAAAGGCTCTTTATATTCTTGTAAAATTCAAGCGCTTCAGGGTTGGCAAGTGACTCAATATTCGCAATGGCTTTGTTTTCAACCCTATTTTTAACCGCAAGCTCAACAATTTTACCGCTCTTGGTTCTTGGAATGTCAGCAACCTGTATCACCTTTTCTGGCACATGCCGAGGAGTTGTATTGCTCCTTATTTGACGTTTTATTTTATCCACCAATGATTCGTCTATGATCAAATCATCCATAAGTTTTACAAATAAAATAACCCTAACATCACCCTGCCACTCCTGACCAATGACGATGGATTCTTGTACCTCATCTAGCTTTTCAACTTGCCGATAAATTTCAGCCGTGCCAATACGCACCCCTCCAGGGTTTAGCACCGTATCGGATCGTCCGTAAAAAACCAAACCCTCATTATCAGTTTCTAAAACATAATCACCATGGCACCAAATATTATTAAATTTTGCAAAATAAGCATCATGGTATTTTTTATTTTCTGGATCATTCCAAAAGTAAATTGGCATTGAGGGAAATGGGTGTGCGCATACTAACTCACCTTTTTCATTAAGAACACGCCTCCCGGAATCATCCCAAATCTGTACATCCATGCCCAGTCCTTTACATTGCAATTCACCGCGATAAACAGGCAATATTGCAGAGCCAAGTGCAAAACAAGAGACAATATCGGTTCCACCTGAAATAGAAGATAAACAGACATCTGTCTTAACCTTCTCATAAACATAATCATAACTTTCAGGCACCAACACGGAGCCTGTTGATAAGATGGTTTTTAATTTTTCTAGGGAGTGCGTGGCACTAAAATCAATTGACTCTTTTCTTAAAACATCAATGTATTTTGCCGACGTGCCAAACACATTAATATCTTCTTGATCAACATAATCGAGCAAGCAGTTGGCATTTGGGTAAAATGGCGAGCCGTCATAAAGCATCAATGTTGCACCCGTTGCCAAAGCACTCACCAGCCAATTCCACATCATCCAGCCACAGGTAGTAAAATAGAAAATCCGATCTGCGGGCTTTAAATTAACATGAAGTAAATGCTCTTTTAAGTGTTGTAATAAAGTACCACCAACACCGTGCACGATACATTTAGGCACACCAGTCGTGCCTGATGAATACATAATATAAAGCGGCGCGTTAAAATCTACACGGGAATACTCCAGTTTAGCATCTGGGTATTCAGCCAAAATTTGAGGGTAGAAGGTCGCTTCATCTAAACAAATATCATTTGCATACGGCACCACAATAAGCGCTTGAATAGATTCCAGAGTCGCCATAATTTGAGTGACTTTCTCTAAGCAATCATGTGTTTTTCCATTGTAAAAGTATGCATTAGCAGTAATTAGAACCTTAGGTTTGACCTGCCCAAAACGATCTAAAACACCTTGCACACCAAAGTCAGGAGAGCAAGATGTCCAGATCGCACCCAAGCTTGCAGTGGCTAACATTGTGATAACAGCTTCTGGCATATTAGGCAGATAAGCCGCCACAATATCGCCTTGAGCTATGCCTTTTTTACGTAGAAACTGGGCAA
>JAZGEM010000055.1:0-2812 GCA_036478745.1 Cocleimonas sp. | reverse complement strand
TCTTTAGATGATAGTTTACAAAACAAAATGTTTTGTAGTAGTAATGCGCGTTTATCAGATAATGAGTGAGTCATGGGTTAAAGGGGTAATTCAACCTAGTACATCGCCAAAATAACATAGTCAATGTACTAGATATAATGAATGAGATGATAAATTTTAACACAAGTTGCTGATTTATAGCTGATGTGGGAAATGTTAGCTCAAATTAAGGCGTGTGGTAGACCTATCTTTGGATTAGTGAACTTCGCTAATCCAAACAGACAGTTATTTACCGAGATAAATTTTCTTAATTAATGTGTAATCGGCACTGTCGAGAAAATAAAATCATCAAAGTCGATTGTTTCGTCGTGGATAGGTGCCCATGAATCACTCGAGCCACCAAAGAACGTACTGAAGTAAAACCCATCAATGGCAAAACTATTCACATGACGGTATCGCATATCATGTTTGTCGAGTGCTAATTTACCGTTGTACCAGCCTTGGAGGATTCCGTCTTTGTTGCCGGGTGTATTCATTACGATG
Organism: Cocleimonas sp.; assembly: GCA_036478745.1. GTDB lineage: Bacteria > Pseudomonadota > Gammaproteobacteria > Thiotrichales > Thiotrichaceae > Cocleimonas. The sequence continues at coordinate 2,290 of JAZGEM010000055.1, read as the reverse complement.
CGGTGCTCGACTTGTACCCATTCAGCGGCAGGGAATAGCTGGGTTTCAACTTCATCCCAATAGAAGTTATCGCCAAAGTTGCCTTGCATATCGGTATGGTAGACGTAAAAGACGGGGGCAGCATCGACACGCCACATCATGCGAGCAGTCCAACCATCGTAACCGTCAGCCGGATGTCCCCCTGTATTGCCTTGACCACCAAAAAGACCGGGGAATTTGCCACCTTTTACCGGATCAAATCCGTTGGCGAATCGCAACTTATATGAAATATAAAGTTCGTTATAAGTAGTGCCAAATGCCTTAATGAAGTCGATTTTCCATTGTGCCCCGCCTTCTCTTGGCCCAACACCTCCCTGAGGGTAGTCAACGCGGAGGAATCGGTTGCCATTTTCCTCTATCACGTTGACTCGACCGTTTGGGTGAGCCCAAAGAACTCCAAGCCATTCACGCTTGATATCTTCGATGTCATATTCACCAAGAGGGCTAGTCATGAAATTAAGATTGAAAAATTCCTCGTTTGGTCCAGAATCGGGTTTAATACCTGGAAACAAAAGTGTAGATAGATGGGTGTTACTCGCAGTATTCAATGACACCATCCACATTCCAGTCCAAGGGGCGACATCTGTTCCTTTCAAAGGCTGATAAGCAGAGCCATCAAAGTTCCAGCCTTGGTCTTCCACAAAGCCTTCTGTTTGCATCTCTGTCAGAGTACAACCCTCTTCGCGACCACAAGAGTGCTTGATTGTGGCTACTTTGCCACGTAACGCTGACCAGCTGAATGAATGATGAAATGGGTTGGCGACTAATTGCCATTGCTTGGTGCCATTACTGGTCATTGTTGTTTCAAAGCATGAAGGACTGATACATTGTGTAGATTCTATCTGCTTTACAGGTTGACTACCCGAGGGCATATCCAGCAGAGCAAGGTTTGTGAACGTGATGATCCAGTAACCCGTTCCGACTTGTAGTACATCCTGTAGATCTACATTTTCATAGCTATTGCTGGAAGGGTTATAGCCAAAGAGTATCCAGTCGGTACCATAGTTACCGGCAATATCATCTGCGAAAATAGCCTTCACAGTATTGGCGTTTTCAGGTGCTTCACATGGAATACCTATTATTTGCCACTGATTTGCGTATAAAGAGGTAGTTGTCTTACAATCGTTGCTAGCATTTGAAGCAGTTGCAGCGTATAAATTACATGTAATTAGCAATAAAGCGAGTCCACTAAAAAATTGATATTTTTTAAACATAACAAAACTCTTATTATTTTGTGTGAAAAAATACAATCTAAATCATTTTCTTCGGTTGTGTCAATGACTTGAATATCGAAACCACGTATTTAAACAAACTAGAGAGTCTCTTTGCAAACGAATAAATCCGAAGGATATTCTTAGCAGCACGGGTTCAAAAATCAACAAACTATGGACTGAAAGTCGTATTTTCGGCTAAAGTCAACTAAAAGAATGCACTGACTAAGAGTCAGTATTTATCATGACTAAAGTCATTATGATTTGAATCCTTATCATGCTTTTCAAGGTACTCCTTAATCATCTCGTCTATGATGTGTCCTGAACTAAAAGCCGCATAACCAAAATAATAAGCAAGTCCTAACATTCCCCCCCCAATATTTGATCCTGAATACAAACTCAAGTTGATCAATCATTATTGGATGAGCTATTAAATACAAATAACACTTTGAAGTAATCTGACAATGGATCCAGTCGACCGCTTTTGGTTTCTAACCTTATATCCTTTGCCCCAACAGACAGCACTAATAAAATTTCTGCTTAAATGGCTTGTTCAGAAACAGTAGACTATCGACAAAAAATCTAAAAAATTCACACCTGTGATCATAAAATATAAACCATGAAAAAAACAACCTACCAACAATCAGCTGCTGTGTAACCACTTTCTTGACCTGTCACACCCTCTACACCTGTGTGAGTCAATGTCAATGTACCACAAGAATCATCTACTTGAGCCGAACCCGATATTGGAGCTGCAGAAAGTGTGTAAGTTGTTGCACTAGGACTTCCGTTGCTTAAATCATAAAAATCCGTATTATCATCCTCTGGTGCACCGTCGTAGGTGTTATTCACCGTAAAAAATCTTTCCATGCTATTCGCAAATACGTATAAAGCGCCAGTTGCATCAGCTCGGCGTGATTGTCTAACTGACTCCTGATAACTAGGAATTGCAATAGAGGCTAAGATTCCAACAATAGCAACGACAATCATTAATTCAAGTAACGTAAATGCTTTTTGAGATTTTAAATTCATTTTATTGT
>JAZGEM010000054.1:0-9884 GCA_036478745.1 Cocleimonas sp. | reverse complement strand
CTTCAGTAGGAATCAATATCTCACCAAAGAACTCGTCCAAATCAAGGCGCTCAATACGCTCTTCAAGTGCCGCTCGCACCTTCATCTCATAGTTTGAATAAGCATGCACCACAAACCATTGCTTGGACATTCTAACCACCCACCGACAACAATGCTTTAACACCAGCGCCTAGTAACATATCTATAAACCATAGAAAAATTGCCAGAATAACCACCATAATAAAAACCATCAAGGTTGTCTGCATCGTCTCAGCACGAGTTGGCCAGACCATCTTACGAACTTCAGTTCTGGAATTACCCAAAAACCCAACTAAGTTCTTACCTTTAAGTGTTGTTAGTGACACACCTATCGCAATACCTACCAATGCCAACAAACCCAGCACACGATACAATAGCGACTCTTCAGCAAAATAATAAAATCCCGCAATTCCCGCGAACAATATTACCAGTGCCACCAGTAATTTGATCGTATCAAATATTGAACTTTTTGCTTCTGTAGCCATAGCTTTTTTATCTCAATTAATCGAGTCGCGCCTCAACTAAAACACGAACACATTTCACAACACTACACCGGATCAGAAAATGGCAGGCCAGGAGGGACTCGAACCCCCAACAATCGGTTTTGGAAACCGGTGCTCTACCAATTGGAGCTACTGGCCTAGTTTAAAACATTAAAACCGAGGCTTCTGAAACAACAAAAGAACGAAGTATAATCTATTAAAAATTACACTCCATTCTTAAAGCGGAGGCGGAATATAACAGAAACAAAAACTATTCTCAATTATATTTTCGCAACATTTTTGCTTGTATCACTCAACAATCTTAGCAACAACACCTGCACCAACTGTACGACCACCTTCGCGAATAGCAAAACGTAAGCCGTCATCCATTGCGATAGGATTGATTAGTGTTACCACCATTTTTACATTATCTCCAGGCATTACCATCTCAATACCTTCTGGAAGATCACATGCACCAGTAATGTCCGTTGTTCTAAAGTAGAACTGTGGACGGTAACCATCAAAGAATGGCGTATGACGACCACCCTCATCTTTTGATAGCACATAGACTTCTGCTTCAAACTTTGTGTGAGGCGTAATTGAACCAGGAGCACATAGAACCTGACCGCGCTCAACTTCTTCGCGCTTTGTACCACGAAGTAGTACACCTACGTTATCACCAGCTTGACCTTCATCTAGTAGTTTACGGAACATTTCAACACCCGTACAAGTAGACTTAGCAGTGTCTTTGATTCCTACGATTTCAATATCATCACCTACGTGTACGATACCGCGCTCGATACGGCCTGTTACAACTGTTCCACGACCGGAGATTGAAAATACATCTTCTACTGGCATTAGGTAATCACCATCCACTGCGCGCTCTGGCAATGGAATGTATGTATCTAACGCATCAACTAGTTCAAGAATCTTTGCTTCGTAGTCCGCATCACCCTCAAGGGCTTTAAGTGCAGAACCTGTAATGATAGGAGTATCATCACCAGGGAATTCGTACATATCAAGAAGCTCACGAATTTCCATTTCAACTAACTCTAGCAACTCGTCATCATCTACCATGTCAGCTTTGTTCATGAATACAAGAATGTACGGAACACCAACCTGACGTGAAAGAAGAATATGCTCACGTGTTTGTGGCATAGGGCCATCCGCTGCCGAAACAACAAGAATAGCGCCATCCATCTGTGCAGCACCTGTGATCATGTTTTTTACATAATCGGCGTGACCAGGACAATCTACGTGTGCGTAGTGACGACTCTCTGATTCATATTCAACATGTGAAGTTGCGATGGTAATACCTCGCTCTCTTTCTTCTGGTGCATTATCAATCTCATCAAATGCTTTAACTTCACCACCCATCTTCTCTGCCATTACTTTTGTAAGCGCAGCTGTAAGTGTTGTTTTTCCATGGTCTACGTGACCAATTGTGCCCACGTTGACGTGGGGTTTATTACGTTCAAATTTTTCTTTGGACATGACAAATACCCTATTTAAAAAAACTAATTATCTAAAAACCAATACACAACATGTGCATCAGCAACAAATTTGGAGCTCATAAGCGGATTTGAACCGCTGACCTCGTCCTTACCAAGGACGCGCTCTACCAACTGAGCTATATGAGCATACAAGCAACTCATGCAGCCCTGTAAATGGAGCGGGTGGCGAGAATCGAACTCGCAGCATCAGCTTGGAAGGCTGAGGTATTACCACTATACGACACCCGCAAATAAAACTCTTGCATAATTAATGGTGGAGGGGGGTGGATTCGAACCACCGAAGCTTACGCGGCAGATTTACAATCTGCTCCCTTTGGCCACTCGGGAACCCCTCCAAAATTAGGCGGGCAATTTTGCGACAAAGAATGGTCAGTGTCAACCTTAAAAAAGATAAATTTCAGTGTGGGTTCATTTATATCCTGTTATTATTTTATTCCACGAAAAAAATCATTAATTCAAGCAGAAAACTTATGAAAATTACGATATATGGATCAGGCTATGTTGGACTTGTTACATCAGCTTGCTTAGCACAAGCGGGTAACGAAATCCTTTGTATTGATATAAATGAAAAGAAGATCAATAAAATACTAAAGGGTGATGTTTCGATACATGAGCCAGGACTCAATCAAATGCTTGAAGAAAATATCTTAGCTGGACGTTTAAAATTTTCCACTTCAGCACAAGAAGGTGTAGAACATGGTCTATATCAATTTATCGCTGTTGGCACACCGAGAAATGAAGATCAATCTCCAAATATAGATAATGTACTAGATGTTGCGAAATCTATCGCAACACATATGAATGGATACCGTGTAATAATAGAAAAATCTACCGTACCCGTTGGGACTGCAGATAAAATTAAAACAATAATAAAAGACAAGTTAATAGAAAGAGGGGAAAAGCACGAATTTGATATCGTCTCCAACCCTGAATTCCTCAAAGAAGGTGCTGCAATTGAAGACTTTCAAAAGCCAGACCGCATCATCATTGGAACAGACAACCCTCGTACTGCAGAATTAATGCGCGAACTATATACACCATTTAATCGCAGCCGAGATCGTGTCGTTGCGATGGACATCCGCTCAGCAGAGCTAACTAAATTCGCTGCAAGTGCCCTACTCGCCACTAAAATCAGCTTTATGAATGAATTATCTAATATGGCAGACATTTTAGGTGCTGATATTGAACAGGTGCGCATTGGTATTGGCTCAGATCCGCGCATTGGTTATCATTTTATTTACCCTGGCTGTGGTTACGGCGGCTCTAGTTTCCCTAAAGACATTCAAGCATTAAAACACACGGCAAAAGAAATAGGTTATGAAGCCGAGCTTCTTAGTGCCGTAGAAGCCATTAATTATCGTCAAAAAGAAAAGCCTTTTAAAAAACTAATGCATCATTTTGAAAATGATCTGAAAGGTAAAACGATTGCACTTTGGGGGCTTGCATTTAAACCCAACACAGATGATATGCACGAAGCATCAAGCCGCGCTTTAATGGAAGCACTTTGGAAAAGTGGTGCATCTGTTAGAGCCTATGACCCAGTAGCTCATGACGAATGCAAAAGAATTTATGGAAAACAACAAGGACTAACACTGTGTGAATCCAAAGAAAGCACACTCGAAGGCGCTGACGCACTTGCCATCGTAACAGAGTGGCAAGAATTCAGATCACCAGACTTTCAAATGATAAAGGATCAACTTAGTCAGGCGATTATTGTTGATGGGCGGAATCTCTATAACCCAGAGCATATGAAAGAACTAGGAATAAGTTATTACGCTATTGGACGGGGAGACTAGTTTAGTACCTTATACTTATAATAGTAATGGCACCCCACCCTTTTTTACATAATTGACCCTTTCCATTCAACCCATAACCTAGCCACTATTTTTCTCATACAATAGATCCCACACCCCATGCCCAAGCTTTAAACCACGTCTTTCAAATTTAGTGATCGGACGTTCCTCTGGTCGCTCCGAAAATGGCGAACCATTAATTGATTTGAAATCCAACGACGCCTCCATTACTTCGGCCATATGCTCTGCATATTCTTGCCAATCAGTTGCTAAATGAAATACACCGCCAGATTTTAAACGCGAGGCAATTAAAGAAACGAACTCAGGCTGAACTATTCGTCGCTTGTTATGCCGTTTTTTATGCCAAGGGTCTGGAAAGAATAGCTGGACTCTATTCAGTGAATCCACAGGAATTCGATGCTTTATAATTTCAACCGCATCATCATCCATCACCCTTATATTTTTTAGACCTTTTTCATCAATTAAATGCAACAATCTACCAACACCAGGACGATGAACTTCAATTCCTATAAAGTTTTTTTCTGGTGCAGCTTCTGCCATCGTTGCTAAAGACACCCCATCGCCAAAACCTATTTCCAGTGTTAATGGTTGTTCATTTGGGAAAAGCTCCCCAAAGTCTAATTTGGAATTTCCTTTTTCTATTCCAAAACTAGGCCAGACATAATCCAATGCCTGCTGTTGACCTTTAGTTAACCGCCCCTGTCGCAACACAAAGCTGCGAATTGGTCGCATAAATTTCTGTTTCACATGCTTTCCCTAAACTATCTAACTTAAAATATGCTTATATATTAATACACATTAGCAAACGAATACTTTATATTCCTCTATATTTTAAACTTTTATTGATTCAGGAAGGAACCAAAATGAAACCTCATATACTTTTCAGCATTTTAGTAACCAGTGCTTTATTAACTGCCTGTGGTGGGGATAAAGCCAACAAAGCTAAGGACGTTGCCACCGAGACTAAAACCAATCTAATTGACAAAGCGAAAGATGCTGCCAATAAAGCAGGTGAGATGAAAGATGCCGCTGTTGATGCTGCATCTGAGGCGAAAGACAAAGCCGTTGATACGGCTAAAGACGCAATGGATGCCACTAAAGAAGCAGGTAGTGCCGCTATGGAAAAAGCAGACGATATGAAAGATGCTGCTGTTGAGACTGCATCTGATGCAAAAGATAAAGTCGTCGATACGGCTAAAGATGCAGTAGACGCCACCAAAGAAGCAGGTACTGCCGCTATGGAAAAAGCAGGTGATATGAAAGATGCTGCTGTTGAGGCTGCATCTGAGGCGAAAGATAAAGTCGTCGATACGGCTAAAGATGCAGTAGATGCCACTAAAGAAGCAGGTGCTGCCGCTATGGAAAAAGCAAGCGATATGAAAGATGCTGCTGTTGAGGCTGTCACGGGAACAGATGAAGAGGCTGATAGTAGTAAGCAAGCCGTATCCGATGATGCAGAAAAAGCACCAGCCGACAAGGAAACAGAAGAGGGTGAAGAGCCTGATTGTGAGTAATACTTAATATTCCACATCAGCCAAGCTTTCACAATTAGCCAATAATATATAACTATTCAAATAAGCTAATTGTGAAAGCTTCCTCAAAAGTTAATGCTTAATAGCCTTCATAAACTCACTCAATTTTAAGCTCAACTCAGCAGGACGATCAGGCACTCTCATTTGTTCCAAGACAAGCGCTTTCATCTTTGGAATCATCATCAAGTCTGTAAGAATGGCGTTAAATGCCATCTGACTTTGATTGGCTAAATTCAACATGAAAACCGCTAATAATTCTTTTTGACATAAATCATTCCACGCTCGCCCAGAAATAGCAGCCAAAATTTCTATTTCTTTTCCTATTGAAGATTCAAGTACTAACATAAGAACATCTTGTCGCATGCTTTCGGATTGACTACCTGTTAAAGCCCTAACTAGCATAGACTGTAATGGTAGTAGTTCTGCACTATTCTCACCTAAAGTTAGCATCAGCTTATCGTTTAGAGACTGTGTCAACCCTTCTGAGAAGTTAACATTTTCTAATAATTGGCAAAAAGTAAACAAAGGCTCATTCGGCATAAACGCAATAGCACTTTCTAATAATACTTCATTATCGTCTTGCTCAAGACGAACCATAACATCTGCTACGCCCTGTAACCCCAAAAACTGCCACTGTTCAAAAGGCACATCATCCGTTAAATAATCATGTGCAAATTGATAGTATTGTGAAGGTTGTTGTTCCAACTCTACTGTAGCCAATGCATGGAAAATTGCCAAACGATCAGCCTGCGGCTTAAATGCAAAAGGTGACTCACTCAAATCATCTTGACCAACTTCACCAGCCTGTTTTGCTTGAATATTTTTTCCTGCCTGCTCCAGTAAACTAATTAAAAAGCTATCACGAGCATCCTGTTTTAAAAAACCCATTTCATCAATGGGAAATTTCAGAAACCAAATAACAGGGTTCTTTTTTTCTCCTTCCTCTTGTGTCCAAAACAAAAGCGCTATCCAAGCATTTCGCTGGAAAGGGGATGGATAAGCACACTCTTGATTCTCAATTTTTTGAAACTGACCCTTTGAAATCGACGTTACTTTTCGACCCATGTCAAAAATTCGGTAACTAAACCCACCTGATTCAAGAAAATGACTGATACTGTCAAACTTTTTCATTTCACAACATTTCTCGTAACTAAAATTTCAGGCATAATCTCACACCTTACAAGCACTCGACAACATTCAATATGTCCTATTATAAAAACCATGTGTTTTTTTGTACTAACCAACGCGAAGATGGAAGCCAATGTTGCGCCCAGCATAATGCCCAAGAAATGCGTGACTATATGAAAAAACGTAGTAAAGAACTGGGCTTAGTACGCTCTGGGGAAGTGAGAGTAAATACCGCTGGTTGTTTAAATCGCTGTGAATTAGGACCTGTCATCGTTATTTACCCCGATGAAACATGGTATGCCTTTGTTGATAAAGATGATATTGATGAAATTATTGAAGAACATTTGGTAAAGGGAAATATAGTTAAACGATTACTCGTAGACAAAGACGCTGATAACCAATCTCCATGTTAGAAAAACTAAAACTCTACGCAGAGTTAATTCGATTCGAGCGCCCTATTGGCACGTATTTATTGCTTTGGCCAGCACTATGGGCATTATGGTTTGCTTCAAACGGCATTCCTGACATTAAATATTTAGTTATATTTTCTTTAGGCGTGTTTTTAATGCGCTCAGCAGGTTGTGCGATAAATGACTATGCCGACCGAGACATAGACATTCATGTAGAGCGAACTAAAAATCGACCTATTACCTCAGGGAGAATGAGTGCCAAAGAAGCACTAGCTGTTTTTTCCGTATTAATTCTCGCTTCTTTTTTACTTGTAATTCAGCTTAATACCAACACCATATTATTATCGATGGTCGCTGTTATTCTTGCTGTAAGCTATCCATTCATGAAGCGCTATCATCATTTTCCACAGGTACATCTTGGCGCAGCCTTCGCTTGGTCAATACCCATGTCATATACCGCAATTACTAATAGTTCACCGCCACTCCAAGCTTGGTTACTCTATATCGCTACTATGCTTTGGACGACCGCTTATGACACCCAATATGGAATGGTTGATAAGGCAGATGACTTAAAGATAGGCATGAAATCTACAGCAATATTATTCGGAAAATTTGATAATTTCATTATTGGCTCTTTACAAGTACTTGCTTTAATACTTATTTGCGCTGTAGGCATCATTGAAAACAGTGGTATTCTTTTTTATATCAGCATCATTCTTGCGGCAACTCTAGTGGTATACCAACAAACACTGACAAAAAATAGAGAGCCAGCAAAATGTTTACAGGCTTTTTTAAACAATAATTGGTTAGGCATGATTATTTTTATTGGTATTGCGGCTGATTATTTCATCTAAATCACGTAATATCATGCCAACTTAAAATCCATAAAATACGAGATAACAGCATGACAGATAGAAAAAGCTCCTTTAGCTATGAAGAATTAATCCAATGTGGACACGGTGAAATATTTGGAGAAGGCAATGCACGCTTACCTATCCCACCCATGCTAATGATGGATCGTATTGTAGAAATCAATGCCGATGGTGGCGAGTTTGGCAAAGGTCAAATAATTGCAGAATTAGACATTAACCCTGATCTTTGGTTTTTTGAATGCCACTTCCCCACTGACCCTGTGATGCCAGGCTGCTTAGGGTTAGATGCCATGTGGCAATTAATCGGATTCTACTTAGGCTGGTTAGGTAGCCCAGGTCGTGGACGCGCGCTTGGTTCTGGCGAAGTTAAATTCTTTGGGCAAGTACTGCCAACCGCCAAAAAAGTCACCTATAAAATTGAGCTCAGTCGCGTGATCCAACGCAAACTGGTTATGGGTGTTGGAAATGCCATCATGGAAGTGGATGGAAAAGAAATTTATTCTGCTAAAGACTTAAAAGTTGGTTTATTTACTTCAACAGAAAACTTTTAACACACATTAGACTCTGACAAACCTAACAATATAGAGCTTCCCATCAAATGCGAATAAATAAATATTTTGTCATCTTATTAATGACACAGCTAATGATATTCCCCTCGTTTGCAGACTCACCCGTATGGAAAGTCTCCAAGGGCGAAGATCATCTTTATATTGGTGGAACGGTACATGTTTTAGGTCACAAAGATTACCCACTACCAAAAGCCTTTGAAGATGTTTATAAAAAATCACAGCTGTTGGTTTTTGAAACAGACATAAGCGAAATGCAGTCACCTAAGAATCAAGCATTAATGGCCGCAACAATGACTTATCAAGATGGCAGTAAGCTTAAAGACTATTTAAAGCCAGCGACCTATAAGTCACTGGAAAAGTATTTAGAACCTTTAGGAATTCCCGTTATTACCTTTGAGAATTATCGACCCGGGATGGTCTCTGTCATGCTGACAATGATGGAACTCAGAAAACTGGGAATTATGGGTGTAGGCGTTGATCAGTTTTACACTAGTAAAGCTGTTAATGATAAAAAAAGTATTGGCAAACTAGAAACAGTAGAGGAACAACTTAGCTTTCTAAAGAAAATGGGGGAAGGTGACCCAGATGAATTCATCCTTTATACCTTGGATGAAATGAAAAACTTATCTGAAACTTTCACGTTATTAAAGAAAGCATGGCGAACGGGTGATAATAAAAGTATGGTCAAAATAGCCGTAGAGCCGATGAAAGACTTCCCAGATACCTATCAAATGTTAGTCGTCGATCGTAATAAGGCTTGGGTACCACAAATTATAAAAATGCTAGAAACCAAAGAAATTGAAATGGTCTTAGTTGGCGCTTTACATCTTGTTGGTGAAGATAGTGTATTAAAACAACTTGAAGCATTAGGTTATACCGTTAACAATCTGTAATTATCAAAAAAAGGTGGGGGTGCCATATGAGACCTCTGATCAATTCCCGTAAAATTCTTTTTTGGTATCAGATGCTTGCCTTTTGTTCCTGCGTCATAACCTCGGATATCTGCAGATACCTAATAAAATACTCAAGTTAACAAACCACTTATCAGTTTATTTCACCCTATCCTTCCGATAACAAAAAGAAGTTTTTTTCTTGTGTGATAAAGTCACATAAAAGTTCAGCTCAACCCCACAATTAGAAGAATTAATACAAGCTCTAATACGAACTTGGGCTAAATATTTAATTATATAAAAATAATGCAAGGAACAAACATGAAAAACAGTACAAAAATAATGTTACTGCTTGGGTTCAGTTTATTGGCTACAGCTTGTGGCTCTGGAAGTAGTAACTCATTATCAGATTCAACAACAGATACATCACTAAGAACAATTATTAATAATCAATCCCTAACAGGCAATCCAATGGCAGGGAGAAGCATCCCAAACATTAATAGCAGCCAAGCACAGTTAGGTATGCGATTGTTCTTTTCTAAAGCACTCGGTGGCGATCGTGACTCTGCCTGTGTGACCTGTCATCACCCATCATTAGGTGGTGGAGATGATCTTTCGCTACCTATTGGTGTGGGTGCGGTAAATCCGAACTTAT
>JAZGEM010000053.1:0-45532 GCA_036478745.1 Cocleimonas sp. | reverse complement strand
CCAAAGCATTGCTACAGTTCCCTTGTTGAATTCAGAGTTTTCGCCAGTGTTTGTGCCAATAAAATCTCAGGCATTCTATCAGATGCGCCTAAATATGGAGCTAACTCAATGTTAATATCAGGATGTTTTTTTTGTACGCTCGCAATCTGTGCAGGAATATCTTCTGACACATGACGACCTGCTGATAAAAAATACGGTAAAACCACCACCTCTTTCGCGCCTGCTTCAATCGCGTTAATTAAACCCTGTGGAATACTGGGGTCATCTAATTCCAAAAAACCGCACTCAACTCGTTCAAAATCATGCGCTTGCAAAGCAAACTTACGCGTCACTTCACGCACTTCATCATTAGATGCCATACGCCGACTGCCATGCGCTACTATCAGTAAATGTCTATTATTCATGCACTAATTAAAGCATGAAAATTATGATATGGCACCCCCCCCTTTTTTGAATAATTCTGTTAATATCTTGCGCCATGCTATTAAATTCAAACAGCGACCAATTTAAGCGTCATTTCAAAAATAAACTCAGTGAGATGCTAAGCCCTGATGAACTGGGTTCATTTATATTGGTGCTTGCCAATAGTATGCAAGAGGAAAATCTACAACAGTCCTTATCAGAAAAATTAGAAACTACCTTTAATAAGTTAAAGGCAGTAGCAAATCTAAAAGGCTCAGAAGATGACAAGTTGGTATTCCAAACACTTAAGAAAACAGGTATTAAACACTATACGAGTTGGCAAAGCCGCCAAGTAGAACATTGGCAATGTGCTTATAACCCAATGCGCGCATTACGTCCGATGCGTGCATCTAATGAGCAGTTCACAAGCCTACTGCACCCTTTCGACAATAACGCTTTCCATTTTGACAAAGCTTTTTTACGTCCCGAAATTATCAGTGAAGAAAACTTTGATGGAACTGACTTACGTCTCATGTATCACAAGTTTCCCTTTGCTCCCTTTCATTTATTAATTGTTATTGATGCAACCAGTCAACGCGCTCAAGTTCTTGACAAAAAGACACATTTAATGACTTGGAATCTAGCCAACCATATTGGAAATAAAGTTGCGGGTTTTGGGCTTTCATTTAATAGCATCGGCGCAGGTGCTTCTATAAATCATCTGCATATTCATGGCTTTATTGAAATTAGCGTATATTCAGTCGAACACCAAGATTGGAAGCACAATGGTGGAGATAAACAATATCCACTTAATGTTGAACGCTTTTCATCTGCTTCAGAAGCATGGCAGCGGATTGATCATTGCCATCAACACAATCAACCCTATAATTTGCTCTATCGTGCGGGGAGTTGTTATGTCATCCAAAGAAAACCACAAGGCAGTACTAAATTACCGCACTGGTTAGGCAGTATTGGTTGGTATGAGGGCTGTGGTGGCTTTAACCTTAGCGATGAAAGTGTTTATCAATCTATATCAGCAGACAATATCAAAACAGCTTTATCGGCCTTTAACCCTATTATTTAGGGAGTTAATTAAAGCCCCCTTAATATTACTAGTAATGGCACCCCACCCTTTTTTACACAATTAGAAATAAGAATAGGCGAGTCAAATGAGTTCTACAAACACTATCTTCTGGCACGACTACGAAACTTGGGGAGTTGACCCACGCCGTGACCGTGCAGCACAATTCGCGGGTATTCGCACCAATTTAGACCTAGAAGTCATTGGTGAACCTGTGATGTTTTACTGCAAGCCTACCCCAGATTTCCTACCGCACCCTGATGCCGTGATGGTGACAGGAATTGCACCACAACTAGCAGATAAGGAAGGTGTAAACGAAGCGGAATTCTTTGGGCGTATAAATGAGATATTCACTGTACCAGGGACCTGTGGTACCGGTTATAACAGTATCCGCTTTGATGATGAAGTCACTCGTTTTGGCTTTTATCGCAACTTTATAGACCCCTATGCGCGTGAATGGCAAAACGGTAATAACCGCTGGGATATTCTTGACTTAGTGCGGATGACTTATGCACTACGATCCGAAGGCATTAATTGGCCAACTCGAATAGATAATGATGGAAATGAAGTGGCTAGCTTTCGCTTGGAACATTTAACTGCAGCTAATGATATTGAACAGGTAGGGGCGCATGACGCTTTAGTCGATGTGAAAGCGACTATTGATATCGCCCGTCTGATTAAAACTAAACAACCCCGTTTATATGATTACTTCTTTAACCTTCGTATTAAAAACAATGTCGCTCCCCTTTTAAATACACATATCGAAATGGCACAGCGTAAAACAATGCTGCATGTCTCAGGGATGTTTCCAGCCAACCAAGGTTGCATCTCTCCCATCATTCCATTACTTGTACATCCCGTAAATAAGAATGAAATTATATGTTACGACCTGCGTCATGACCCGAGCGCCCTGTTGGAAATGACGGTTGATGAGATTATTGACAACCTTTACAAACCACGTGCGGAGCGAGATGAATCCCATCAGCACATTAGCTTAAAAGGAATTCATATCAATAAATCTCCAGCCATCTCACCAACGAATACATTAAGCAATGAGATGGCAGAACGCTGGAATATTGACTGGCAAGCTATTGAAAACAATAAATTAAAAATAATAAGTAATGACACATTAATCCGCCGCCTTGAAGAAATGTACAGTCGTAAACGAGACATGGGTGAATGTGACCCTGATTCGGCTCTTTATGGTGGTTTTATTAATAATGATGATAGAAAACTATGTAACCAAGTGCTCTCTACTTCCCCACAAAAACTAAGGGAATGGCTACCAACGTTCAAATCTAAGCGTCTACAAACCCTCTTCCCCCGTTATCTGGCTAGGAATTGGCCAGAGCACCTTGATGAAACCGAGTATCAAAAATGGCAAACATTCTGTCAGGCACGATTAATTGATGGGGAGTTTGACTGCTCTCTAACTGTGACGCAATTCCAACAAAGACTAGAGGAATTAGCCCAACAAGAATTAAAAGAAAGCGAACAACAAGCCTTACAAAGGCTTGTTGAATGGGCAAATAACTTACTATAAAAACTGTTATGTTAATGATTAATATAACAGTTTTACTTTATTTAAATATTAATACTTATTAATATAATAATACTCTAAACTATTGTTTTTAATGGATAAATCAAGTGTATCATATTGACAACAGTTACTTTTGTCGGCATTATCCCCTAAAGCAAACCACACAAGCCTGCACTAACCCAAAGCAGGTATATAGCAACAATAAATAACAAACAAACTGATTAACCTAGGAGAAGAATAATGCAAAGAGCATTAAAACCCAGCCTGATAGCGGCTTCTATTTTACTTGCTGTCACGACACAACAAGCCAGTGCAACAAACGGATATGCTTCGCACGGTTTTGGCATGACACAAAAAGCAATGGGCGGTACTGCTGTTGCTGGCAATGATAACGCCATGAATATCGCAACTAACCCAGCTTCAATGTCATTTGGTAAAAACAGCTGGACGGCAGGCATGGATATTTTCGTACCTGATAGAGGCTTTAGTCACTCGGGAAGACCAGGTCATCCTGACATTCCCTTAGGTGCATTTTTTCCACCGGGTACACCATTGCCACCGGGCGCTGTTGTGCCTGCTGATAATGGTATAGCAGCGGCTAATTTAAGAGGAAACGATGATGGAAATTTCCCTATTCCAGAATTCGCTTACCAAAAGCATCTAAATAGTAAGTTTGCTGTCGGTGTTGCTGCTTATGGTAATGGTGGAATGAACGCTACTTATGATCGCCCTATTTTCGCAGGACCTGGTAGTAAAAACACGGGTATTGATTTCTCACAGCTATTCATTGCGCCTAGTGTTTCAATGAAAGTAGGAGAAGGAAGCAGTATTGGTGCTTCACTAAACCTTGTATACCAAAGATTTAGAACGAATGGCGTCAGTGCATTTGCACCTTTTAGTCGTGACCCTTCTAAGTTATCTGACAATGATTATGATAGTTCAACAGGTGCAGGTATTTCAATTGGTTGGCAGACGCAGTTTAGTGACAGTATGACATTTGGTGCTGCTTACAGAAGTAAAACTAAAATGAGCAAGTTTGATAAATATGCAGGTCTTTTTGCTGAGCAAGGTGACTTTGATATTCCAAGCATGTTTACTATCGGTCTTTCAGTACAAGCAACACCAAAGACTACGCTTGCATTTGATGTCGCACATATTAAATACACAGGTGTTAAGTCAATATCCAACAAAAATAATACAGGTGGCTTACAACAGCAGCTCGTAGGACAGGCATTTGGATTGATACCTCCAGGAACACCACTTCAAGGTGCACTATTAGGGGACGAAAATGGTGCAGGTTTTGGTTGGGATGATCAAACAATTTTAAAGCTTGGTGTTAAGCATCAGCTTAATAATAAAATTGCATTAATGGCGGGGTGGAACCACGCTAAAGCGCCAATTGAAAATGACCAAACTGCATTTAATGTATTGGCTCCTGCAACCGTTGAAGATCATCTGACTTTAGGTATGGAATACGCGCTTTCTAAAAATTCAAACCTAACATTCTCTTATATGCATGCATTTGAGAATACAATTAAGGGTGATGCGAGTCGAGCACCAAGTGGGGCACCTAATTCACCTGGTGCGCAAATAGGAATTGGCGGAAATCCATTAACAGATTTCACCGCTGCTGATCTTGATATGACTCAAAACTCATTTGGAATCGCTTACACCAAAAACTTTTAACATTTTGAAAGACTAAACAACTCTTTTTCATTTGAGTTGTTTAGTCGCCACAGCTTACCCAGCTGTTTATCACATACACTTTTTAACAATCCCCAGTTTGTTTTAAAGCATCATCAGAGAATTTTTATATCACTTGTTCGCAAGTGAATATATATCCCATTCTCTACAATACTGGGATATATCCCCAAGGAGGATACTTACTATGAAAAAAAGGAAATTACCCATTTTAAAAACATTATCATTCGCCGCTATAGCAACAGGAACAATGCTAATGAGTGGTTGTGGTGGAACAGATGATTCAACTCCACAAGTCGCTCCTCCCAATAACCCCGTTATCTCTTTTAACTACGAAGTTTGGGGCACGGATCAATCAAACACGAATGCAGGTGCTGCGGCAATTGGTACTCAAGGTAGTGCTATGTGGATTTGGGACAAAAAAGATATTGAAGCTCAAATTGCAGGTGGTGCAGCAGCAAAACCTATCGGATGTGGTGCAGATGCAAACGTCGTAGGTAAAGGTCCATGTAAAATGGAAGAAATTTTCCCTGGCACTTTAACAGATGAAAATGGCAAAGCACTTTCTACTGCATTCGGTGCAGGTTTTGCACGTATGCACGGTAGTTTATCTGACCCTCAAGGCAAATACATGAACGTCAATATGTTCCTTACCGGCGGTTCTGGTGGGTTTGTTGGTCTTATGGATGCTAATAGCAAAGAAGCGATAGCACTATGGCAAGTGACTAAAACAGGTGCTTCAGCTGGTGGACGTTCTGTTCATATGTCTTTTTGGAATGAAGATGGAAGTGCGTTATTTATTGCAAACTTACATGGTCGTATCATGGAAAGAGTCGATATCTCTCGTGACTCTGATGGCAATATCACCAATGCTAATTTAAACCGTGCCGCAGCATTTAGTGCAGCAGCAGGTACAAATGCAGTCGTTCAGGAACCATCTCATGCTTACTCTGGAAAAAATGGCAGTGGTAAAGCCTTAATAGGCTCTGTATCGGGAACCTATAGTGCAGCGGCATTTGGTGATCTTACACCCACAGGAAAGTGTAAAGAAAACGGTAAATGTGCTACTGGAGTGGCTGATGGTGCAGCAGGTGGTCGACCTGGTGGCGTTATTATCTGTCCTATCGTATCTGACACAGGCATGGGTTACTTAACCTTTGGCGCAGGTGGAATGCTCGTAGTTGACACACGTAAAACACCAATGAACATTGTAGCTGAATACGGCAACAATGAAGTCAATGGTGCTGGTTGTGGTGGAGTACACATCGGCAAGAAAGTTTGGTTAGATGGCGGCATTTCTGCAACAGGAGCAGGTGCTCCACGCTCTACTTTCACTGTTTACACAGTTGATGATAGTGCCATTGCAGCGGCTGCTAATGCGGGTACAGTTCTCGCAGAAAACACGCCTGCTATAAATACTGTATTTAAAGATCCAACTAATACAGCGCCATCTGGCAATGTTGGCGGTGTTCCAGAGAACCTAACAGGTCAAGTACCAGGTACAACCACGCGTCGTGACGCACATGGAATGATTGAAACAACGGATAACAAGTATGTTCATGTTGTTGATCGTATTCAAAATACTATGGATGTCTTTGATGCTGCTACTGAGCAACGTGTTGGTTCATATGACCTAACATCTGCGGATGGAAAAGGTAATGGTGACGGTCCTTGTTTAATGGCATCTATTCCTGACGCTCAAGCAGTTTCTAGTGGAGAGCCACTAACCGTAAACGACCCTGCTCCTGACCTTATGGGTATCACACCTGATGGAAAGTACATTGTTGTTGCTCTTCGTGGCCCTAAGCCTGTAACGGTTAATCACGGTGGTCAGGGTAGTTGCCCTGGTGTTGGTATGATTGAGCTCACCGAAGGTGGTGCTTCAGGTAAACTAGTCTCTGTACTAAGAGCGACTAACACTGCTGATACTGCTGTTCCACCTAATTTTGCAGGTGGAGCTAACTACATCGGTACTGAAGCAGCTGATATTCATGGCGCTACTGCAAGACTGAAGAGATAAATAGCTTACGCTTTTATCCATTACGGATTTTCGATTTTGATTTTTTAATTCGATAATCCTAATTTAAAAGAGCGTCCTGTTTCAGGGCGCTCTTTTTGTTTTAAATAAGAATTTGCTTGAAATGACTTTTAAAAGTAAAGTTATTTCACGCACATTTCTAAATAAATATTTGATGATTTTAACACTGGGAGATAGTCATGCTCAAAAAGAACAACCTTAATAAAATAGTCGTAATGGCAAGTATCAGTTTGCTAACTGCCTGTGGTGGAGGTGGAGGCGGAACTCCGACTCCGACTCCGACTCCGACTCCGACTCCGACTCCGACTCCGACTCCGACTCCGACTCCGACTCCGACTCCGACTGGTTCAGTGGACCCCAGTCGTAGTACAATCAGTGTTGCCCATCCATTTATCAACCAAGCCAGTCGCACCAATACAACTATTACTGTTCAACTAAAAGATAGCAGTGGAGACAATATAAACTCTGGTGGCAGCAATGTTTCATTAGCATCATCAGATGGTCAGACTCTTAATGTCGCGGACAATAACAACGGTAGTTATTCTGCTACTTTGCAGGCGAATCAAGATATCTCAGCAATTACTGTCATGGCACGGGTTAATAATTCAGCCATTCCAGGTAGTGCCAGAGTGGGTATTAAAGTAAGTACAAACTCATCACCTAGCGCTCTTGCTGCTCTAGGTGAGAAACTTTTCACGGATGAAAACTTATCAACTCCAATTGGGCAATCTTGTGCAAGCTGTCACGATATTACCAGTGGAACATTTAGTGATGTACGTACTGATAACACCACATCTCAAGGTGCTGATACCAGTGACTTTGGAGGGCGTAACTCACCGACTGCAAGCTACGCAGCTCATATACCCAATACATTTAACAAACTGGGGGGTAAACTAGTTGGTGGTCAATTCTGGGATGGACGTGCTGAATCACTAGAGGAGCAAGCAAGACAACCTTTCTTAGATACTGTAGAAATGGGCAATCCAGATCAAGCCACTTTAATTGCTAAAATAAACAATGCAGATTACGCTAACGACTTTAGAGCTGTCTTTGGGGCTAACTCACTGGATAATGTGAGTACTGCTTTTGTACAGGTATCAGAAGCGATTGCTGCCTTTGAACGTACAAGAATTTTCTCACCGTTCACATCTAAATGGGACGCAGTACAAGCAGGCACAGAATCATTTACTACCAGCGAAACCAATGGAGAAAGACTCTTTATAAATGGTGGTTGTACGGATTGTCATTTAACTCCTGATAATTTATTGGGCGCGCAGATGTTTACCAACTTTGAATATGAAAACATTGGTGTCCCAAGCCAAGATGGCAATCCATTATTATCAGCTAACTCAAGTTTTCAGGACTTTGGAGCAGGCTCTGCTTCTGCTGATGTGACACAGGGGCCGCATAGTATTAATCCACCCAACACGAATAAAGGACGCTTTAAAGTACCTGGTTTACGTAATATTGCGGAAACAGCACCTTATATGCATAACGGTTCATTTGCGACCTTAGAAGAAGTTGTTGATTTTTATAATGGCACCTTGTCAAATAATAGAGAAGCTGAAGTGCAAGAGACAGTGTTCACTCAATACACTCGTCAGGACTTCTTTGAAACTCAACAAGATAAAGACGACATTATTAACTTTATGAAAACGTTATCTGATCGTTGATAACGACTATTTTCAGATGATGAAATGCCCGAGTTTTCGGGCATTTTTTTTGAAATATAATTGGATATCAATGATAATGGCACCCCACCCTTTTTTACAAGATTACCATGTCATTACCCTCTTCTAACATTATTCTAAGCACACTAAATGCACGTTACATCCACTGTGCTTTCGGTTTACGCTATTTACTTGCAAACTTAGGAGATTTACAACCGCAGGCACAAATTCAAGAATTTACCATTCATGAACGACCTATCGATATAGTAGAAGAGCTATTAATCCTAAAGCCAAAAATTATTGGCTTTAGTGTTTATATCTGGAACATCAGTGAAACAACAGAAACTGTAGCTCTGATTAAACAAATTGCTCCAGAGGTGACGATTGTCCTTGGTGGACCAGAGGTGAGTCACTTGCCTGACAAACCTGAAATCATAGACTTCGCAGATTATGTGATACAAGGAGCGGGGGAACTCAGCTTTAGAAAGCTTTGTGAACAACTACTTGATGGAAAAGCACCTTTAAACAAGGTCATTAATGGCGAGTCAGAATCACTAGACAAACTGGCATCGCCCTACTCTTATTATAACGACGAAGATATTCGTAATCGCCTGATTTATGTTGAAGCTTCACGCGGTTGCCCATTTAAATGTGAATTTTGTTTATCCTCTTTAGATAAGACCTCTAAACCTTTTGCACTCGATGTCTTTTTACTAGAAATGGATAAGCTTTTTGAAAAAGGTGCACGTAACTTTAAATTTATTGATCGCACTTTTAACCTTAAGGTCAGCACCAGCGTGGCTATCCTAGAGTTCTTCTTAGAGCGCATGACAGATGATTTATACTTACACTTTGAGGTGATTCCCGATAATCTTCCCGAAAAGCTCAAACAAACGCTGATGTTATTTCCAGATAATTCATTGCAATTTGAAATCGGCGTACAAACATTTGACCCTAATATTCAAACACTTATCAGCCGCAAACAAAACAATGAAAAAACTCGAGATAATTTAATCTGGCTACGTAAAAACACAGGAGCCTATATTCATGCGGATCTTATCTTTGGATTACCAGAAGATACTTTAGAGAACTTTGCAAAGAGTTTTGATCAACTGGTTACACTCAAGCCACAAGAAATACAATTAGGTATTTTAAAACGACTCAGAGGCGCACCACTTAATCGGCATACTGAAACGTACCAAATGCGTTACAGTACAACGCCACCGTATACTATACTCAGCACAAAAGGCATTAGCTTTAATGAAATGCAGCGTATTAAACGCTTTGCTCGTTACTGGGATATGATTGCAAACTCGGGACGCTTCAAGAACACCCTTCCCTTAATTCTTGGTATCCAAGTTGAAGGCAATAATGAAAATAAAGATATTTCTGCTTTTAATCGATTTTTAGCACTTTCAGACTCCTTTCATAGCCGAGAAAACAGCACTTGGAAAATTTCATTAGCACGCCTGTATAAACTAATTTATGACGTTTTAGTCAATGAATTAAACTGCCCTATAAATGAAATAGAAACCCGCCTTGAAAAAGACTATATACGATCAAAACAAAAAGGCTCACTTCAAATACTACTTCAAAGAAATAAAAAAACTAAACAAGGTAAAGCAAATAAGCGACAGCAAAACCATATTTAAGGAACCGCTGATCAAGTCCATCAATGTTTACATAAATCAGTAAGTCAAAATATTAATGAGAGAATGATTGACGTAACTATTCGCGTCTATAAGATAGCATTCTATTACGAGCCTAGACTCGAAAAAATCAGGAAGAAAACATGACGACTGAGTCTCTCCCAAATCCCGATAGTTACTTTATGCCCCCTTATCCTAAACGGCATGAAAAAGAGATCAATGCTTTTCAAGCACTTTACTATGCGCGTAATGATCTACTTTCAATGTGGGATGAGGATTCTTTTGAATGTGAATTCATGTCACAAAAAATCCTTAAACAACATGTATTTATCGCCAATCACCCTGATATTATTCGCTATGTTTTTGTAGAGAATAAAGACAACTATGAGCGCAAAAGCCCACAGATGAAACGTGCTTTGGAGCCCTTATTAGGTGATGGTTTATTTATCAGCGATGGTAAAACTTGGGCTTCCCGACGAAAAATTCAAACACCGTTATTTAATAGTGATCACATTAAGCTTTACAGCAAAATCATGATTTCCACGATTGAAGAAATGGCACAAAACTGGCAATCACGTGGAGATGGCACAAACTTAGAAGTACACACTGAAATGGCTAAACTAGCAGCAGAAATGATTTCACGCACCCTATTTGGTGAAAAATTAGGTGCTGAGAATAGTGAGGCCGTGGTCACTGCTTTTGCTGATTACCAGTCTGTAGTAAAACAAATGGCTTTATCAAATTTTTTAGGGTTACCTGATTGGATGCCTAACGTAAATGCTAAAATGGGTAAGGCAAGAAAAGCAGCTAAAACCATCCATAATGCCGTCGATTCCATCATTGCTTTAGCGGAAAAAGAAGGACAAGAAGGCACCATGGTTGCCGAGTTAATTAAAGCTAATAAATCTGAAGATGGTTTAGATCTAATGACGCGCAAACAGATCCGTAATGAACTCATCGTTTTGTTCATGGCAGGTCATGAGACGACAGCAAACGTGTTATCTTGGACATGGTACTTAATCTCACAATCCCCAAACGTCGAGTCAAAACTCCACCAAGAGCTTGATGAGGTTTTACAAGGGCGTTCACCTACTTTTGAAGATGTAGAAAACTTACATTTTACTCGCGCTATTTTAGATGAAACCATGCGTCTCTACCCACCTGTGCCCATTTTGTCTCGACAAGCTTTAAAAGATGATGTGATTCGTGGCAAGAAAGTACCCGCTGGCTCATTAATGCTAATTGTGCCATGGTTGATCCATCGCCATAAAAAACTATGGCAGTTTCCAGATCACTTTATTCCAGAGCGCTTTTTACCTGGCGCAGAAAAGCCCAAGAAGTTTAGTTATATTCCTTTTAGTGCAGGTCCTAGAGTTTGTATTGGTAAAAGCTTTGGTATTACAGAATCAGTACTTGCGATTTCCATTATTGCGCAACGCTTTCGTTTAACGCTACCCAGTGATGCAGATATAAAACATGAATGTCGCCTGACTTTACGTCCTAAGGGAAAACTACCTATGGCTTTGCGCCTTAGAAAGTAATCCAACCACTCCTTAAGGAGTCTCTGATCAAGTCCAGTTATTTTAAACTAGCTAAAACAGCCGATATTTTCTACGAAGATCGGCGCAATAGAGTGACTATTACGCCTCACTTCATGAAAAATAGCGACAGTTTTTTCTGCGCTTAATTCTAATCGACTTAATCAGAAATTCCTTCACAATCTTGTAAATAAGGCGGGGGTGCCATTAGAATAACGTTGAGACAATATGAGTAAGCCTACCTTTTAGCTAGCTCTCTGGCGATTTGATTGCGTAGTTTATACGGTACACTTTGATTCATCATCAATGCAAATGGTTCTAGCTTACCTTTGTTTTCTATATATCCCGCTAAGGTGCTTACTTTATTTAAAGTACCTGATTTAGCAAAGACATAGGGCTCTATTTCTGGCAATAGATGCTTCCATCGTTTAAAACTTGCGAGAACATCGATTAATTGCTGAGGTGATAATCGATTGGCGCGTGACAATCCTGCTCCATCTTTTAAGGTAAAATTTCTCCAGCCAAATTTCTGGCTCAATTTCTCCTGCATATAACTCGCCACATCAGCACGATTTGCTGGACGCTGATAGTGCTCTGCACTCAATTTTAATATCAACTGGTTAGCAATAAAATTGGTTGAATACTTCAGCATCGGACGAACCATTTCACCAAGATTCTTACTATTCGAATGTACATAAAAAGGAGGTTGGTTTGGAATTTTACCTGCAACAATTTTAATATTTTTTAAATCCATTATAGCGCTTAAAATCTCAGCAAAATAAAGTTCTGCATTGCGTGGATTACGACCTGTATTGACTCGAAGTGTCCCTTTCTTAAATCGTTTTGCCATTTTTAAAGCATAGTTTGTTAAAGGTGTTTGCGGCTCTGCTGAGCGTATTTTCCCTCGTACTTTCTTTAAATAAATGGTATTGAAATTTGCCGCCAAAGCAGAAGGTACTGCATCATATGGATTATTGGTTTTCCCTGTACCAGGCATAATTAAATCAGATTGGAAAAAGGAATTATCCAGAACCAAAGTATCCACTTCACGAATACCTCTTTGTTTTAATTGATAAGCAATATTCTGAATCTCCTCTGAGACCAAAAAAGGATCACCGCTACCCTGCACCGTTAAAGTATGAGTTTTTGGCTCCCAGTAAAAATTAGTCTTAAAGCGGTAATTCTCCCCCCACCGAGTTAATGCTAACCATGCAGTAACTAGCTTTGTCGTAGATGCAGGAATAAATAATTTCTCAGAACGACGTGAGACACGAGGTGATCCATTTGTATTGAGTACTAACAAACCAGCACTTTTAAGTTGAGAAAAACGTTCTAAGCCACCTTTAGCTTGTACTATTACAGGGAGGAGCAATACTCCCATTAAGAAGTAAGATAATATCTTTTTCATAGCCCGAGTTTAATTATTATAATTACGGCTATTGTATAGACAAATGGTAACTATTTTGTAGTGCGTCACACCCATATATTCATCCATTTCTTTACGTTCACTTTCAGACATTGACGCGCGTTGTACCCTAATAGTGAACGCACCAGACACTTCACCTTCATTATTAAACATCCAATCAAGTACCTCTTTATTTTGAATATCAAAGCGATCACCAGCCTGATGCTCCTCAAAATCAGAAGGGACCTCAAATAGATGTGCTTTAAAGCTTTCGTTTTGAACATCATCAACAATCAGCCACATTCGAGCTGACGTGTTTTCTTCTTCCAAACGTACTTTGATTAAAGGGTTAATCTCTGATGAGCTTTTAATCAATTGTCTAAACTGATCCAAAGTTGCTCTCGCCTTTTTTTCAGCTACTCTCATATCAGGATTATCAGATGGGTTATCTAGAACATGAGCACCACCATCTACATCTACCTCGAAGCCTCGCTGTTCACGAAAAATCAACCATTCATTCCAGACATTTTCGGGGGCTAAATCTTCATAACCACGTTTTTCAGTCAACGCATTAGCAACATGCTTAGGCGTCATAATCGAAGGACTATTATCACGAATATTAAGTACTTCTTTTTCTGTAAGTGGTGAGCCTTTTTTCTCTTCGGCTGCCAGTAGTATCGAAAATAACGAAGGCATAATAAGAGGAATCAGCTCCTCATTTTGCGTTTTGCTTGATGTTTTATTGTCATCTATCGTATCTTTGCGTTGAGAACCCTTATCACTATCACAAGCAACAAGGGTTAACAAAACCGAAAGAAAAAGTGAATATTTAAAAAAACTCATAGACAAGTAAAGGTCTCTATTATTTAAAAACAAATACTTATTGTTGACTTAGCATTTTTAACATATCAATCATTTCAGTCATTTCCTTGCCATTGAGAATTAATTTATTTGGCTCATAGTCAACTTTAGCTTTATAGCTCCCGTCCTCTCCCTTAACAATGATACCCTGCGCTATTCCTGTTTTAAGGCCTGCATCAGTTTTCTCTTTCTCTCTATCGTTCATATCGTTTCGAATAGCTTGAACCAATGAGTCATCAACACTCAAATCTACATTTAACTTAAAGAGATCAAAAGGATTTTCTTTAAACTTCTCAATAATATCTACCATACTTCCCGTAAACTTATCACCAATGTATGCCAGATTTACATTCGCATGACTCATTTTTTTGTGATCATTTTCAAACTTCACATTATATGAAATATTGCCTTTTTTCGGTGCAAACAAGCCCTGAGCGAGATCAACCATTTTAGACTGCATTTCCTGTTGAAATTTACCTAGCTCAGCTATAGTTTCACTCCTATCGTCCCCTTCTGCGCTCATCACTTTCTCTATAAGTTTCTGAGATTTACTTGAGACCTCTTGACTATATTTTTGAAATGCAATTAATCCTTCTGCAGATAAGCCTTCAACGGTTAAATTAATTGCAGCTTTTTTAGGGTTAATTTTAAAAGGGATAAACTCTTCTGGAATATCACCTTTTATATGCTCTGCATTGGCTGCATAGACAAGCTTTATGTTTTTATCTTGGTCTTCATCAATCTTTATATCAAGATCGGCTTTAAGTTTTAGTTCACCTTCAAAGTCTCTAGAAGATAAGGTCACTTCCTTTGTCTTTAAACTAATATCACCAATGTACAAACCATCAGCAATGAATTTCTCTATATCAAAATCTATGGTAATACCTTCCGCATGATAAAATTCTGTAGTCGCTTCATCAGGATTAAAGACTTTAATGAAAGGAAGAGAAAAATTACCCGTAGATGCCAGCGTCTCTAGATTTACATCGCTTTGCCCTTGAAATAGAGCAGTTTCTATACCGATATCATTATCAGGGTTATTAAACTTAACCGGAGCCATTGAAGCTTTAGTCGACAGGTTTTTATTGAAATTTATTACTGAGTCGGTATTTAGGACAAAATCCTTTTCACTTAAACCTAAATCTTTCTTCAAATCATCATTAAGAAAAGAAACTATAGATTTTTCACTTCGAATACGACTAATTCCAGTACCAAAACCATCTTTAAAGAAGAGTGGACCATGTTCAACGGTATAGTCTGTTGTAAGAGGCAACTTATAAAAACTAGAAACCAGCTTTCTTAACTCTGGATTTGTGTAATCAAATGTCATTTCTGCTTTAGAACTAAAGAAGGACTTTTCTTTAAAATCAACCTTTAACTCCATTCCCATCTTTTTGTATTTCTCTTGCAAATTATTGATGAGCTTTTGAGACTCACTTTCAATATTATTGCCAATATAAAAAGTTGCTCCCAACCATCCGATTACAAGTACTGCAATTATAATTAATATTTTTTTCATGAATTTCCTTCACAGGTTTGTGTTAGTTTTATGTTCAATAGATATTTTTCTTGATAGAAGATAAGCACATCTCTTATATTGAAATAATTATGAACTTATGCGCATTATTAAAATAATAGATCAGCATAAGCTCCGTATCAAACAAAGAAGAATAAACGGTTGCTTTAAACCTAAAATACATTCCCTTCAATACCAAATAAACGAGCATATTCCTTAGTCGCATAACGGTCTGTCATACCAGCAACATAATCTGCGATCACGCGGGCTTGACCCATCTTACCATTCGCTAATAGTCCAGCTCTCGCAAGATCGAGATGTTCAGGAGGAAGTAAGCGTAAGTCATCCATAAAGATAGTAAACAAGGCTTCAATTATTTGGTGTGCCTTACGTGTCATTCGATACACTTTATGATGAAAATAGAGATTTTCACGTAGGAATTTCTTTAACTCTTGATTATGTTTTTTCATCTCTGTACTAAAACTAATTAATTGTTGAGAATGTTTTCTAACATCATCAATTGTTTGTGGGCTTAGTTTTTCGATGTTATTGCGACTGGTTTCAACTAAATCAATCACCTGTTCACCAATCATACGGCGAATCGTCTCATGCACACGACGATTACCTCTTAAGTCAGGGTATTTCCACATGACTTTATCATACTGCGTACTAAATAGTTGCATACCGCGCATTTGCTCAATACTAATTAAACCAGAACGTAAGCCATCGTCTATATCATGATTATTATAGGCAACTTGATCTGCGATATTGGTTAATTGAGCTTCTAAAGAGGCATGTGTTTTATTCAGAAAACGCTCACCTACATCACCAAGAATTTCAGCATTTTTTAATGAACAGTGTTTAAGAATTCCTTCACGAGTTTCAAAACTTAAATTCAAACCATCAAAATCCGCATAGTTTTTCTCTAAAAGATCAACAATCCGAAGCGACTGCAAATTATGCTCAAAACCACCAAATTTTTTCATACAACCATGCAAAGCATCCTGTCCTGCATGTCCAAATGGGGTATGACCCAAATCATGCGCTAACGAAATAGCTTCTGTTAAATCTTCATCTAGCTTTAATGTACGGGCAATCGAGCGCGCAATTTGTGCGACTTCAAGTGAATGCGTCAAGCGCGTTCGATAAAGGTCACCTTCATGATTCACAAATACTTGTGTTTTATATTCAAGGCGACGAAAACCAGTGGAATGAATAATTCTATCGCGGTCACGCTGAAACTCAGAACGAAACGTAGGAGAAGGCTCAGAAAACCTTCTGCCTTTACTCTTTTTTGGACTGGCTGCGTAAGAGGCTTTCACGAAGCTGAAATCACATCTTGGAGTGCCTTTTTATCAAAATCACTACTGATAAAGCTCTCACCCATTGATTTCATCAAAACCAAATGCAATACACCATCTTGTACTTTTTTATCAATCGACATGAGTTCATTAAACTGCTCAGCACTTATTTGTGTAGGCGGATCTACTGGCAAATTCGCCTTTATTAACAGTTCGCGAATACTTTTAACATCTGCCTCTGTGATCCAGCCATGCGCCATAGAGAGTTGAGCGGCCATCACCATACCTGCCGCAATTGCCTCACCATGTAACCACTTTCCGTACCCCATACCTGTTTCAATTGCATGCCCAAAAGTATGACCTAAATTTAATAAAGCACGTTGCCCCTGTTCCTTCTCATCTGCAGCAACAATATCAGCCTTGTGTTTACACGAACGATAGATTGCATAAGCTAATGCTTCTGGATCACGTTTTAAAAGCAATGCCATATTCTCATCAAGCCAGTCAATAAACTCCAAGTCATTGATATAGCCATACTTGATAATCTCAGAAATTCCTGCACTTAACTGGCGGTCATCCAATGTATTCAAAGTTGTTGTATCAATAATTACACATTGAGGTTGATGAAAAGCCCCAATCATATTTTTACCTAAGGGGTGATTAACACCTGTTTTGCCCCCAACGGATGAGTCCACCATAGATAAAAGTGTGGTGGGTACTTGGATAAAATTAATCCCACGTTGATAACTTGCCGCTGCAAACCCAGAAACATCGCCAACCACACCGCCACCTAAGGCAAGTAAGGTTGTTTTACGATCACAACGTGCTTCCAGCATTTCAGTATGTATTTGATCCAGTGTTTGCATGGTTTTATATTGCTCACCATCTGGCAAAATAATATCGGAATTTGACGCCGTGTCGATTAACCCATGCAGAGAGTTAAGATAGAGAGGGGCAACGGTTGTATTGGTAACCATTGTTGTCGTCTTTCCATGAATATGAGGTGAAATCAATTCAGGTTTTTGCAATAAATCTGACCCAATGTGAATCGGATAACTACGATCACCTAGATCAACCATTAATGTCTTCATTTCACTCATGATTTTTTTAATACCTCAAGAATGCGTTTCACAATCAAGCCTGCTTTTTGCTTGCCTGTTCTTATTACTGAATCTGCAACCTCTTTATAATATGGCTCTCTAACTTTTAATAATTGAGTGAGAGTATCAAGTGGACTATCGGTTTGCATCAAAGGGCGGCTTTTATCAAAGCGTATGCGTGAATATAACAGTTCTGCTGTGGTGCATAGATAAATAACATGACCATATTTTTTCATATTATTACGATTGGTTTCACGTAGTATACTACCACCACCGGTTGCCAAAACAATATTATCCATCAAACACAACTCGTCGATGACATGCTCTTCCCTATCCCGAAATCCCTGTTCGCCCTCAATTTCAAATATGGTTGCAATATCCACACCTGTTCTCTCTTCTATGACACGATCAGAATCATAAAATTCTTTATTAAGTTGCTTAGCCAGATTCCGACCAATAGTTGATTTTCCTGCTCCCATCAAACCAACCAAAATAATATTTTTATTCATACGGGGACTTATGCCAGTTGCAGAAACAGGAATCAAGAATTTCTTTATAAAAGTATAAAAAAACACGTCTATTTACTCTTCGCATACTGGGGAAACAAGACACCTTATATTCTAAGTGCGAACACGAAACTTCATTTATCCTACATTTATTCTCATAATATCAACAGTGAATAATTCGATAAAAGTCTATGAACTAGTTCCTGACTAGCCTTTTTGTTTAATTACTAAAATGTTTGGACTCTACCCTCTCTTCCTATAGGATAACTCCTTTTAATTTATCTAATGTATTTAGCATGATTATAATGTACGGCATTAAAAACTGTGACACGATTAAGAAGTCACGAAAGTTTTTAGAAAGCAATGATATAGACTACGAATTTCATGACTTTCGTGAAGATGGATTGAACCCTATTCAACTACGTTCATGGATGAAGGAGTTAGGCTGGGGAAAACTGATTAATAAACGAAGTACCACTTGGCGTAACCTACCTGACGAGACAAAAGAAAACATGAATGAGACTTTGGCGCTGGTTGTGGCCGAAGATCAACCAACTATTATCAAACGCCCTGTATTGGAATTAGCAGATAAAATCATGGTTGGATTTTCCGAAAAATCCTATCAAGAACTGATCAACTAAACTAAATTCAAATTGAAAATTACCCACCTCGATCATTTAGTACTCACCGTAAAAAACATTGATGCGACTTGCATGTTTTACGAAGATGTATTGGGAATGGAAGTCATTACTTTTGCAGAGAACCGAAAAGCACTCAAGTTTGGTCAACAAAAGTTTAATTTACACCAAGCAGGAAATGAGTTTGAGCCTAAAGCAGATAAACCTAAAGCTGGCGCTATTGATCTCTGTTTAATTAGCGAAACACCTATAGATACCATTATCAAAGAACTGAATTCATTGAAAATCTCTATTATTGAAGGTCCAGTAAAAAGAACTGGATCGACAACTGATCTCATTTCAGTGTATGTTAGAGACCCCGATAAAAACCTAATCGAAATTTCAAATACCTTATAAATTATGTCCGATACTTTAGCACTATGCAAAACACTTATTTCACGTCACTCATTAACGCCAAAAGATGAAGGTTGTCAGCAATTACTGATTGATCAATTAGAGCCACTAGGCTTCAAAACAGAAAAAATGCCCTTTGAAGATGTCGACAACATCTGGCTACGCAAGGGAACGGAAGCCCCCCTATTCTGCTTTGCTGGACATACCGATGTTGTCCCTACAGGACCTGTTAAAGAATGGCACAGTGACCCCTTTGATGCGGTTGAAAGAGATGGTAAGTTTTATGGTCGTGGCACGGCTGATATGAAAGGCGGCATTGCTGCTTTTACTATTGCTTGCAAACGATTTGTAAAAGACTTCCCTGATCATAAAGGCTCAATTGCTTATCTAATTACTAGTGACGAAGAAGGTCCAGCGAAAAATGGAACGGTTAAAGTCATTGAAACATTAGAAGCGCGTAATGAGAAAATTGATTGGTGCTTAGTGGGCGAACCCTCCTCTACTAAAAAAGTCGGCGATGTCATTAAAAATGGTCGTCGAGGCTCACTGGGTTGCACCCTTATCGTCAAAGGAAAACAAGGACATGTGGCATACCCACATCTGGCAGATAACCCGATTCATTTAACAGCCCCGATGTTGGCAGAATTAACTACCATGCAATGGGATAGTGGCAATGATTTTTTCCCACCCACAACCTTTCAAGTATCTAATTTAAACTCTGGCACAGGCGTAACAAATGTTATTCCCGGTACATTGGAAATGATATTCAACTTTCGTTTTTCAACTGAGATAACCCCACAAGAGATTCAAAAAAAGGTAGAAACCTTATTGGAAAAACATAAACTTAACTACGAAATCAATTGGGCTTTATCAGGAATGCCGTTCTTAACATCAGAAGGAAAGTTGGTTGATGCAGCCGTAGCAGCTATTAAAGAAAGCACAGGGATAGACACCGAATTATCGACTAGTGGCGGAACCTCAGATGGACGCTTTATCGCACCTACAGGCGCCCAGGTTTTAGAACTCGGCCCCACCAATGCCAGTATTCACCAAATCAATGAATGCATAGGAATTGATGAGCTAGATACCTTAGAAGAGATTTATTATCTTTTACTTAAGAGGCTTCTTGTTTAGGAAAATAAATTTAATAGCACCCCCGTACATTTTGGAAGATTGCTTTTTAAGGCTCACCAAGAGTCAAAAAGTACGCAGCGAGACGCAGTGAGGTTGAAGCAAGGATAGTTTAAAAACTCAAATAGAATTTCTAGATATACTAAGATCTCATTCTATTTAGTGATGTAGTTAAAAAATACTTAAAAATGAGCCTAGTGAGAGACTAGTCAGTTTTACATCAATTGTGACTTAGTTTTAAGAACCAGCATTCCCAGTTCGTAAATCTAACTACTGTGAAGAACAATTACAATGTTGTAATAACATGGGGGGTGCCATATAAAAATCAGTAGTATTTATAATGGCATCCCCCACTATTTTGAAGATTGCTGGATATTATTATGCTTAGAAGTAACTTTTAATAAAGAGCTTTTAATAATCAACTCCTAACAATTCCCCTTTAAGGCTAGACTGTGCTGGTCTTTTAGATAACCAGATACCAAATAGTGCTCTTTTAAGCGCCAATCCTTTCACTACCGTTATGGCTTTTCCATTTTTTACAACTTTAGTGCCACCAGAAGGGGTATAGATAAGATCAAAAATATCACCTTTAGAGACTTTTCCTGAGAATGCCGCTTTTATTAATTGATCAATTTGTGGCTGGATAGGCGCTGTATTTCCATTCGTAGCATTAGCAAAGCCTTGTTTAAGGGCACTTTTCATTTTATCTGCACTAGCAAAACCAGAAATTATACTCATACGAATAGCCATAGGCTCATTTGCTTGTATAATTTTATTCGCGTCTTTATTTTTTTTCTGTAGGTATAAGCCTGCATGATAAACCGAGAAAACAAATTTAGTACGTGTCCCAGAACCATTTAACACCAAGTTTTTACCTGCAACAGATAAACTTTCAGGAATTCCATTTAATCCATACGCAGAAAATGAAACAAAAAACAATGCCAATGATAAAAGTGTAACCTGTAAAACACGCATAAACAGCTCCTTAAATTAATAATACTTCCTATTATAGACTATAAATTATTAAGCGTTATTGGCATGTAATTCATGCAACATAGCTACATCAACAAACTGATGTTGACCCGCTTCACCTTCTAATACTTTAAAGGGTGAACCTGGCTCTCCATATTGATCTAGAACTAAAGCCGCACCACTAAAGTCATCATCTTGGGTATAGCCATTAACAGTAATTAACGTCTTTAAATTAGCGGCTAATGATGACTTCACACCATTTAGTGAATCTTCAAAGGCTAGACAAACATCAGAAGAGACACTCATTTGTTCCATTGCCCATGTATAAATATCAGGTGCTGGTTTTTTCGCCGGTACAATATCTCCTGCGGCAATGACTTCAAACCATTCAATTGACTCTTTACCCAGTGTTGCTGTTAGTAAATAGGTTACATTAGCTGGAGTTGTAGTGGTTGATATAGCTAATCTCAGCCCTGAGTCTCTAGCCTCTTTTATCAACCTTTCAACACCTGGGCGCAACGGAATCGCACCCGATTGTAATAATTCGAGATAAAAGTGGGTTTTCCGTTTATGAAGTTTTGCTGCAAACGCTGTAATATCTTCACCCAACTCAAAATCTTTTAGAAACTTTTCAACATATAAACGAATACGCTCTTTCCCACCAGTAACTTGAAGTAATTCACCATAAAGCTCTACACTCCAATCCCAGTCAAGACCTGCCTCTTTAAAAGCTTGGTTAAAAGCAACACGATGACCATCTCTTTCGGTATCTGCTAAAGTGCCATCTACATCAAAAATTAATACTTCTAGTTTGCTCATACTAAATACTCAAATTTTTTCCAAAAAAAAGCCATCACATAAGAGTGATGGCTCGATAACAAAGCAGCAAAAATAAATTAACGCTTTGAGAACTGTGTTGCTCTACGTGCTTTATGAAGACCAACTTTCTTTCTCTCCACTTTTCTAGCATCACGAGTCAGGAATCCTGCTTTCTTTAACGTACCGCGTAAGCTTTCATCATATTTAAGTAATGCTCTAGCAATACCTAAACGTATAGCGCCAGCTTGACCACTATCACCACCGCCTTTCACTGTAACCATTAGGTCAAACTCACCATTCATTTCAGTGGTAACTAACGGTTGCTTTAAAATCATGTGAGCAGTTTCACGTCCGAAGTATTCTTCAAGTGGTAATTTGTTTATAACAATTTTACCGGTACCTTTGCTCATGAAAACACGAGCTGATGAAGATTTGCGTCGTCCGGTTCCGTAATATGTTGTAGTAGCCATGTTATATCTCTAGTGCTAAAGGTTGTTGAGCATGATGGTTATGCTCTGGACCAGCATAAACTTTTAATTTCCTGTACATTTCACGTCCTAATGCATTCTTTGGAAGCATGCCTTTAATAGCAAGTTCAAGAACGCGTTCTGGAGCTTTATCTATTAGCTTATCAAATGTAATAGATTTCAAATTACCAATGTAGCCAGTATGCTTGTAGTAAGTTTTATTGGTTCTTTTTTTGCCTGTTACATGAATCTTTTCAGCATTGATTATTACAATGTAATCACCAGTATCTACATGAGGCGTATAAATTGGCTTATGCTTTCCACGTAAACGTAAAGCAACTTCACTTGCTAAACGACCAAGAGTCTTTCCATCGGCGTCTACCACGAACCAATCACGTTTTACTTCAGCAGGTTTTGCACTGACTGTTATTCCCATTTCAATTCTCCAGAAATGAAGGTCTATTACAACGCTAGGATACATGGGCATCATTTATGATGACTACGTACCCCAGATCAAATTAATTTTTAATTACGCTACTTTTTATTTCAAACAACTAAAAGCAAAGTAATTCAAAGAACGGGGAATTTTATGAGAATCTCGAGCAGTATTCAAGCAGTACTTTGAAAAAATATGATTTATTTTGTCAAAAATCCTCTTCTAGGCCCTATTTTCCCTATTTTTTCTGTGCAAAAAAAAAGCGACTCAATTTGAGCCGCTAAAATACCACCAAAGGAGGATGGAGGAGTATTCAGGTCTTGTTGATCTGAATATGCTAATATAATAATACTCTAATACTCTAATGTCAAAATTTATTTCCTCTTTTTAAAAAAATAATGAGTCCATAGAAACTTCAGCACCAGTTAAAATGGTTAATGCGAAACTATCAAATCATTAAGAGCTTGTATCTAATCCCAGATAATTCACGTTCATATACTAAACTAATAAAGATACATAGTGAGATCATGTGCGAAAATTTACTTTCTAATTAAATAAATATCTTTGCACAAAAAGTAGAACGAACTAAACGGCTATAACCTCATGTGAAAATCCCTGAAATTATCTAAAGGAAATAATTGGTGTTTAATAATTTGCGCAACTGGCTTTGGGGTACAATCGTTGACTGGCTCAATGATATTCCCAAGGGGAACCAGAATATGCAAGCCATTAATAACTTCGACCATATGGTAAGGGAACTTCGCCCTACAGATGTTATTTTATTTGAAGGTCGATCCCGCGTTAGTGAGGTTATTAAGATTATTACTTTATCTCCATGGACGCATGCTGCAATTTATATTGGTAAGGTCAGTGATATTTCGGATACCAATACATTGGATATTATTAATCAACATTACAATGGTAACCCAAACGAACCTCTGGTGATCGAGTCCTTGCTTGGGTTTGGTACAATCATCAATCCTTTGTCGGATTATGTTGATGATAATTTACGAATCTGTCGCCCTGATGGACTAAGCACTAAAGATCGGGATAAAGTTGTAGATTTTGCTGCTGAGCATTTAGGTATGAATTATGATATTCGACAACTACTCGACTTAGCTCGCTTTATGTTTCCATATGGCATTCTTCCCCGGCAATGGAGATCCTCTTTATTTCAGCATAACGCAGGTAGACCAACCAACATTGTCTGCTCTAGTATGATTGCACGTTGCTTTCAAAGTGTTAATTATCCTATGCTGCCTTTAATAGAGTCTGATAATAAAGACCGTTTGAAATTTCATAAGCGCAATTTCCGTTTATTTGTTCCGACTGATTTTGATTACTCACCCTATTTTAGAGTGTTAAAGTTTCCTGCTTGGCCTCTTGCAATGAAGGAAAGCTATCGAGATTTACCCTGGGAAGAGGAAACCGACCCAAATGAGAGAAATACAAAATACACACTTTAGGAGAGCATTATGCTTTGGTTTTTATTCTTCATCATTACAGTAGGAATTATTGGATACTTAAGGCTATCTCTAAACCATGCAACATGGCTCATTGGTGCATGGTTAGTTATTAGCGTTTTTGTTGATGCTATTCATAGCTGGTTTTGGGTATTTTGGATAGTTGTTTTACTTGTATTAACACTCATCAATCTTCCTGATCTAAGAAAAAAATTGATTAGTAAACCTGCAATGAAACTCCTTAAAGCGAACCTTCCACAAATATCACGAACGGAACAAGAGGCGCTTGATGGAGGCAATGTTTGGTGGGATGCAGAACTGTTTTCTGGAAAGCCTAATTGGAAGCGTTTAAGGGACTTGTCACCAGGGTCTCTTAATAAAGAGGAACAGGCGTTTTTAGACGGTCCCGTTGAAGACTTATGCAACATGCTGGATGACTGGAAAATCACACATGAGTTACAAGACCTACCTTCTTCTGTCTGGGAGTACCTAAAAGAAGAACGATTTTTTGGCATGATAATACCAAAGGAATATGGCGGTCATGGGTTTTCTGCTCTGGCTCATTCTCAAGTTGTAATGAAGTTAGCAGGCCGAAGTACAACAGCAGCAGTAACCGTTATGGTACCTAATTCACTTGGCCCGGGTGAGTTATTGGTAAAGTATGGCACTAAAGATCAGAAAGATTTTTATTTGCCGCGTTTAGCAATAGGCAAGGATATACCTTGTTTTGCACTTACTGGACCAGAGGCAGGTAGTGATGCAGGCTCGATTCCTGATGTCGGAATTGTCTGTAGACAAGACTTTAATAACAGTAAAGATGTTTTAGGTATTAGAATTAACTGGGAGAAACGCTACATTACACTTGGACCTGTTGCTACTCTATTGGGGCTAGCTTTTCAGCTTTATGACCCCGATGAGTTACTTACTGAAGATGAGTTCTCTAATAAACATAGCTTTCAGGGTATTGAAAGAGATGGGGATCATATTGGCATTACTGTAGCGCTTATTCCAACGAATACTGCTGGTATTAAAATAGGCACACGTCATTTTACCTTAAACAATCCTTTTCAAAATGGTCCGAACTGGGGAAAAAATGTTTTTATTCCAATGGATTGGCTAATAGGTGGTGTAGATAGTGTTGGTAAGGGATGGAAAATGCTGGTTGAATGTTTAGGCGAAGGTCGCGGGATATCTTTACCTGCACTGTCTACAGGGGCTGCTAAAATAGCTTCTCGTTATACCGGAGCTTATGCAAGAGTACGCAAACAGTTTGGTGTACCAATAGGGCAATTTGAAGGGATAGAAGAACCTCTAGCAGATATTTTAGGTAATACTTATTTAATGGATGCAGCACGAAGGCTCACTACTACGGCATTGGATCATGGACAAAGACCAGCGGTAATTACCGCCCTGCTAAAATATCAGCTTACAGAGAGACTGCGTAAAATCACCAATGATGCCATGGATATCCAGGGAGGTTCTGGTATTTGCCTTGGTCCTTCTAATTATCTTGGTCGTGGTTATCAAGCTTTACCTGTTGCTATTACTGTGGAAGGAGCGAATATTCTAACTCGCTCATTAATTGTATTTGGACAGGGCGCTGTTCGTTGTCACCCTTATCTTTTATCTGAGATGAAAGCTACTAAGGAAAATGATTTGGATGCACTAGATACCGCCCTATTCTCTCATACAGGATTTGTTATTAGTAATTTATCCCGAAGTATCTGGTTTGGTTTAACTAATGCCATTTTTGAATCTCCTGGAACACCACTAACAAGAAAGTACTATCGGCAATTAACTCGATTGAGCGCAGGTTTTGCATTGTTGTCGGATTATGCATTATTAACACTAGGAGGAAGCCTAAAACGAAAAGAAAGACTCTCGGGTAGATTCTCCGATATCCTTGCTAATATGTATTTATGTTCAGCAACACTTAAGCACTTCGAAGACCAAGGTGAACCAGAAGCTGATTTACCCTTATTACATTATGCCTGTCAAAAAACTATGCATGATGCTCAACAAGCGATGCTAGCAGTATTTTACAATCTGCCTTTTAGTTTCATTTCAAAAACATTGCGTGCCCTTATGTTCCCATTTGGCAAACCTTTTGCCCCACCGGGTGATAGCCTAATCCATCAAGTAGCAAAACTTGCTCTTAACCCCTCGGCAACTAGAGATCGATTAACAGAAGGCTGCTTTCTAACAGATGATCCTGATGATGCGATGGGTAGAATTGAGCATGCATTTAATATTGCTACCAAAACAGAAGCACTTGAAAAGAGACTTAAGAGTCTTGTAAAGTCTGGAAGACTACAAGGAAGAATACACACCAATCGTATTGACGAAGCCCTCGAAAAAAAGCTAATAACTGAAAATGAAAGAAAACAATTACACGATAATTGGCTAGCGATGCGTGAAGCTATTCGAGTAGATGATTTTACTGAGGAGGAATTTAAACGTGGTTAAGAAACAAATTAAAAAGCCTGTTTATCTTATTGATGGAGCTCGTACTCCTTTTTTAAAAGCACGCGGTCAACCCGGTTTATTTAGCGCGATTGATCTAGCTTTAGGGGCAACTAATCCATTATTACTACGTCAACCTTTTGAAGCATCTGATCTTGATGAAGTCATTTATGGCTGTATGATGCCAAGTGCCGATGAGGCTAATATTGCACGTATTCTAGCGTTACGAATAGGTGGAGGTGATAAACTTACCGCCTATACGGTTCAACGCAACTGTGCTTCTGGATTGCAAGCAATCGACAATGCTGTACGTAATATCTCTGATGGGTATTCTCATTTAATTCTAGCTGGTGGCGTTGACTCTATGAGCCGAGCACCTCTGTTGTTACGTGAAGATATGGTTCATTGGTTAGCTAGCTGGAACAAAGCTAAATCTGCAGGCGCCAAGTTCAAAGCAATCAGTCAATTGAAAGGGCGATATTTTGCACCAATCATTGCTTTAATGCGTGGACTAACGGATCCAGTGGTGGGTTTAAATATGGGGCAAACGGCAGAGAACCTTGCTTGGAAATTTGGTATATCGAGAAATCAAATGGATAGTTATTCTGTACAAAGTCATCTTCGCTTAACAGCTGCAATGGAAGCAGGTCATTTAGAGGAAGTTGAGACCTTATATGGTAAATTAGGTCAAGTTTTTACTTCTGATGACGGTGTGCGCCCAGATAGTTCTATTGAAAAACTTGCTAAACTTAAACCCTTTTTTGACAAACCCTATGGCAGCGTGACTCCTGCTAATAGCTCCCAAATTACTGATGGTGCAAGCAGCGTGATCATCGCCAGTGAAGAAGCGATTAAAAAATATAATTTAACACCATTGGCAAAACTCAACACCGCACAATGGGCTGGACTAGACCCTGCACAAATGGGTTTAGGACCAGCACACGCTATTACAGAAACTTTAAAAACTCATCAATTAAGCATAGATAAAAT
Organism: Cocleimonas sp.; assembly: GCA_036478745.1. GTDB lineage: Bacteria > Pseudomonadota > Gammaproteobacteria > Thiotrichales > Thiotrichaceae > Cocleimonas. The sequence goes on along the minus strand of JAZGEM010000053.1, from coordinate 17,452 downwards.
TGATTTCTGGGAAATCAATGAAGCTTTCGCCGCACAGGTTCAAGCTTGTATTCTTGCTCTAAATGACAAGACATATTGTCAAGAACAACTTGGTTTACAAGGGATTGTAGGTGAAATCCCGATCGAGAACCTAAATGTGGACGGGGGGGCAATTGCTTTAGGTCATCCCGTTGGCTCTAGTGGTGCACGGATTGTATTGCATTTAGCTCATGTTCTAAAAAGAGAAAAGTCAGCTAAAGGAATTGCATCTCTTTGTATAGGAGGTGGTCAAGGTGGTTCGATGTTGGTGGAGGCAGTATGAACAATCAAAATACTTATGAGAACATCTTTTTAAGAGTGGAAAATGATATTGCTTGGTTAACTATTGATGTAAAGGATGAAGCAGCTAACGTCATTAATCCTGAGTTAATTAGTGATATGTCAGTCGCATGTGATGAAATTAAAACACTAGATTTAAAGGGACTAATTATACACTCTGGGAAAGCTGGTGGCTTTATCGCAGGCGCTGATGTTAAAAAATTCCAAGGTGTCGATGATAAAGAACTCGCTTTAAAGTTCATTCATGCCGGTCAAGCACTATGTCAAAAAATAGAGGATTTACCAATTACTACACTAGCAATGGTCAAAGGATTTTGCATGGGAGGTGGATTGGAAATTGCTCTTTCATGTGACTATATAGTTACAGATGATAATCCTTCGACTAAGCTATCATTACCCGAAGTTAAACTTGGAATTCACCCTGGATTTGGGGGTACTGTTCGTTCTATAAGACGAGTTGGTGTTTTAAGTGCGATGCCATTAATGTTAACTGGTCGCAATCTAATACCCCATCAAGCCAAAAAGATGGGGTTAATAGACTATTGTGTACCTCATCGACAATTGGCAACTACCGCCATTCAGCTAATCTTACAAAACCCTAAGAAAAAGCACTCTTCGAAATTATCTTCTTTATTAGAAATATCACCATTTCGCAAACTTATTGCTAACAGAATGCGCAAACAAGTGGCGAAAAAAGCAAAGCAAGAGCACTACCCTGCTCCATATGCATTGATTAATCTATGGGAAATGCATGGGTCTAGAAGTAATGAAATGTATAACGCTGAAGCTGACTCTGTGGCTAGTTTGGCTATGACTGATACTGCACGAAGTCTAGTACGGGTATTCTTCTTACAAAATAGATTAAAAGCATTAGGTGATAAGTCCTTATTTTCACCAAAACATATCCATGTCATAGGTGGAGGAGTTATGGGCGGGGATATCGCTGCTTGGTGTGCCATGCAAGGATTGAAAGTAACGATACAGGATATCAATAGTGAGGCACTTGGACGCGTAATAGATCGTGCTACGAAAGGATTTAAACGACGTTACCGAAAAAATAAAATAAGAATTATGAACGCTCAGGATAAACTAGTACCAGATATTCATGGTCACGGAATCAGAAAAGCAGATGTAATTATTGAGGCCATCTTTGAAAACCTTGAAGCTAAGCAGAATATATTTATTGATATCGAGCAACAAGCCAAACCAGAAGCTATTATAGCTACAAATACATCAAGCATACCGCTAAAAGAAATAGCCACTGCTATGCAACAGCCAGAACGCCTTATAGGTCTGCACTTTTTTAATCCCGTATTTAAGATGCCTCTACTGGAAATTATTTACATGCCTGAAAAGACTTCAACAGAGACTTTAAAGCTTGCTCAATCGTTTGCTTCACATATAAATAAATTACCGCTACCCGTTAGAAGTTCACCAGGTTTCCTCATCAATCGAATTCTTATGCCGTATATCCTTGAAGGCGTCACACTATTTCAAGAAGGTGTCCCTGTCAGCATCATAGATAAAGCTGCTGTAGAATATGGAATGCCTATGGGGCCACTTGAACTTGCCGATATAGTTGGGCTTGATATATGCCTAAGTGTAGGGAAAATTCTAGAAAAAAAAGTAGGAACCACACTTCCCACTTCTCTAGATGATGAAATAAAGAGAGGACATTTTGGTAAAAAATCTGGAAAAGGTTTCTATAGTTGGAGCGATAAAGGTATGAAAACTGAGATTGGAAAGAATTCTTGGAATGGTGATATAGATGAGATTCAAAATCGTTTAATTGAAAAGTTAGTTAAAGAATCACAAAAATGTTTAGCTGAAGGATTAGTGACTGATTCAGATCTATTGGATGCAGGTGTAATATTTGGGACTGGTTTTGCACCTTTTAGAGGGGGGCCAATTCACTCTTTAAAAAAATAACATATAAATAAATTCATATATTTATGGTAGTTAAATCTTGAAAACACTCTCATTATAAATATAATTATTTAGAAATAAAAAAGCCAGCGTATTTATGCTGGCTATTTTATTCTTACATTTGAAGTTTACATTGTTTGAATTCTACTATTGAGACGACTTTTTTGTCGTGCAGCTTTATTCTTATGTAATATTCCTTTTGATACACTTGAGTCTATTGCGGGAACTGCAGCACTATAGGCTTCTTCAGCTTCTTTTCTGTTTCCAGCTTCAATTGCATAAACAACTGATTTTACTTTCGTACGCATTCCTGAACGAATATGCTTGTTATGTTGACGGCTAACTTCAGACTGACGAGCACGTTTCTTTGCTGATTTTATATTAGGCAAAATCTTTCTCCAACAATTTTATTCTAAAAAAGAGAGGCAGTATAAGGCTAACAATGCCACACATCAACTCTTTTGTAAATTTACTGAAATTATATTTCGCATTGAACTATTACGTCTCTCTACTGATCGTAACATCCTTCCAATCTTCTTTATTAACACTGAGGATATCTTTTATAGATAAAGGTATAAGTATGAGTATGCAGGCTATCCATAGGTACCATCCAAATTTATAGAAGAAATCTCCTGAAGCAAATAACATTACAACAGATAGAATACCAGCTAAAGCATAATAATTATAAGCTGCTTTTTGAGTATAGAACCCTACCCTAGGATTTGGGTGATGTCGGTGAAAAGCATAGATAAGCATAGACGCTCCAAACCAAAAGATAAACAAAGGAAAAGGTATTAAAACTGATAAAATATTTCCATACGAAAACAGTTTTGCCGCTTTCTTGGATTTCTGTGCAGTTATAATAGATTCATTAGTATTCATAAAGTTTGAATGTAATAATATATAGAAATTATCTGTAAAACCAGAGAAAAGCAAGCCAACTTATGCAAAACACCATACCAAATAAAGAAACAATTAGACGTATTTGTATATTAAATGGAGCTACAAATTGTTATTTATTAGCTTCAACTGAATATACTTATACAATGGTTCTAATGGATATAGCAGAAGAGAAAACAAATGCTGTTAAGATTGAGCTTAAGAGTTGGTGTGGTATGGAAATCAGAGTATTCACTTATGAAAGAGAAACAGAGGGAAAAAAAGAAATATTAGCTAAGGGTGAGAAGATTCTACCTATAAATATTTAACAAAGACATAGAACTTAGTTTATTATTAGCTCTATGTCTTTGATAAGTTTCAGTCCGCAGAAGATATCTCAGGACGATCAACAAGCTCTATATATGCCATTGGAGCACTATCTCCAGCACGATATCCACATTTAATTATTCTTGTGTAACCACCAGGTCGTTCTTTATATCTTGGACCTAATTCATTAAACAGAATACCAACACATTCATCATCACGTAATCGAGAGAAAACAGTACGTCTATTATGTACAGAATCTACTTTTGCTCTTGTTATCAGTGGCTCAGCTACTCTACGTAGTTCTTTTGCTTTTGCCACAGTAGTTTTAATACCACCATTCTTTATCAAGGCAGTAGATAAACTTTGTAATGTTGCTTTTCGGTGACTACTATTTCTACTAAGCTGTCTACCTATTTTACGATGTCGCATTTGTTAAACCTTAAATTAAATTACTAACTAATACTAACCAACTCTAGTATCGTTTGAATCGATCGAAGCTGGAGGCCAGTTCTCTAAACGCGCACCCAATGTAAGACCATGAGAAGCAAGAATATCTTTAATTTCTGTTAGTGATTTCTTGCCCAAATTTGGTGTTTTTAACAATTCAACTTCAGTCTTCTGAACTAGATCACCAATATAATAAACTTGCTCAGCTTTAAGACAATTTGCTGATCTTACAGTTAATTCCAAATCATCCACTGGTCTTAGTAAAACAGGGTCAATTTCTGGTTCAGGCTCTTCTTCAGGCTCTGGTTCAATGATTGTAAGATCAAAAAACACAGCAAGTTGTTCATGTAATATTGTTGCTGCATCACTGATAGTTTCTTCAGGATCAATAGAGCCATCAGACTTTAATTCAATGATCAATTTGTCCATATCAGTTCTATTATCAACACGAGCACTATCTACTTCATAAGAAACTCTCTGTATTGGACTAAATGAAGCATCAAGTACTAAAGTTCCTAACGCAAGCTCAGGGGAGTCTAATCCACGTCTACTGGGTGCAGTTTGGTAGCCTCTTCCTCTTTCTACTTTTATGCTCATTTCAAGTTCAACATCAGAAGTTAAAGTCGCAATTATTGCATTTGGATCTACGATTTCAACATCATGATCTAACTGTAGATCAGCTGCAGTAACTACACCTGGACCTTTTTTGCGCAACTCAAGCAAAACTTCATCTTTAGTATTTAGTCTAAATGCTAAGTTTTTTAGATTTAGAAGAATATCGACGACATCCTCTTGTATACCATCTAGTGCTGTATATTCATGCTCAACACCCGTAATTTTAACTTCAGTTACAGCACAACCTGTAATAGATGATAGTAATATTCTCCGCAAGGAATTTCCAAGCGTATGACCAAAGCCACGTTCTAAGGGTTCTAAAACGATTTTAGATGTATAATGCCCTAAGTCAGTGACTTGGATATTACGTGGCTTTAGAAGATCATTTGTTTTTGACACAATAATAAACCTCAATAATTCTTATAACAAGCTAAGCTTACTTAGAGTAAAGTTCAACGATAAGAGATTCATTGATCTCAGAAGGTAGTTCATCTCGTTCTGGCGCTACTTTGAAAGTACCTTCAAGCTTCTTCACATCAACTTCAAGCCACTCAGGAATACCCACTTGGTCTGCGACTGATATTGAATCTTGAATTCTAGTCTGTTTTTTTGCTTTTTCTCGAACAGAGACAACGTCACCTGGTTTAACCTGATAAGATGCTATGTTCACTGAACTTCCATTAACCATGATTGACTTATGACTAACAAGTTGTCTAGCTTCTGCGCGAGTTGTGCCATAACCCATTCGATATGTGACATTATCAAGCCTAGATTCAAGTAACTGAAGTAAGTTTTCACCAGTCGAACCTTTTAGACGAACAGCCTCTTTGAAGTAATTTCTAAATTGCTTTTCTAGAACACCATAGATACGGCGTACTTTTTGTTTTTCACGCAATTGTAAGCCGTAGTCAGACAATCTAGTTCTGCGCTCACCATGAACGCCTGGAATTTTCTCTAAGTTACACTTGTTTTCTAAAGAACGACCACGTCCTTTCAGATAGAGATCAGTGCCCTCGCGGCGCATTAACTTACATTTTGGACCAATATATCTAGCCATTTTAAATTCTCCAACTACACTCGACGTTTTTTAGGTGGGCGACATCCATTATGCGGAATGGGTGTAACATCTATAATATTAGTTATTCTATAACCAATGTTATTTAAAGCTCTTACAGCTGATTCACGACCGGGTCCAGGACCCTTAACATGAACATCTAAGTTTTTAAGTCCAAACTGTTTTGCGGCTTCCCCAGCTTTCTCTGCGGCAACCTGTGCTGCAAATGGCGTACTCTTACGAGATCCTCTAAAACCAGATCCGCCAGCAGTCGCCCAAGCTAGGGCATTACCCTGCCTATCAGTGATTGTAATAATCGTATTATTAAATGATGCATGAATATGTGCGATGCCATCACTTACGGACTTTTTAACTTTCTTTCGAGACTTTGTGGCACTCGCCATTTTATTTACTCACTTTTAAAAATTAAACAATAGTTAAATTTAATACTGAAACGCTATCGACGAATAGGTTTACGAGGACCTTTTCTAGTTCGCGCGTTTGTCTTCGTACGTTGCCCACGTAAAGGTAAACCACGTCTATGCCTTATTCCACGAAAACAACCAAGATCCATCAGATTCTTGATATTCATAGAAATGTCACGACGTAAATCACCTTCAATGGTAAATTTAGCGACTTCTTTACGAACACGTTCAATTTCTTCTTCAGACAATGCACTAATTTTAGTATCAGGTGATACTTTTGCACTAGTACATATCAGTGAAGCACGTGTTCTACCTATACCGTAAATAGATGTTAAACCTATTACCGTATGTTTATTTACAGGGATATTAATACCCGCGATACGAGCCATTAAAACTCTCCAGACTGCTAGGAAAAGCGGGGACAATACCCGATGTTCCTATGTTAATCAACAAAAAACACTAGTTAATATGTAAAAACATAAATACTTAAATAAAGTACCACATGCAACAGATTAACCTTGACGTTGTTTATGCCTCGGGTCAGTACAAATTACACGAACTACCCCTTTACGCTTTACTATGCGACAGTTACGACACATTTTTTTAACGGATGCACGAACCTTCATGTGTTAGACCTCTTTCTATTAAACATTTCTTAAAATCATAAAAATCACTACAGATACCAAGAAACGTCAAATTAATTCAAATACCAATTAAATCTTTTTTGGCTTCTTTTTACTTGCTTTAAAATTTGCTTTCTTCATTAACCCATCATATTGATGTGACATCATATGAGACTGTACTTGCGCAATAAAATCCATGACAACAACTACAATTATAAGAAGGGATGTACCACCAAAATAGAAGGGTACGTTCCAACCAAGTATTAAAAATTCAGGTAACAAGCAAACAAGGGTAATGTATATAGCACCTACAGTTGTTAGTCTTGTCATGACACCATCAATATACTTAGCAGTTTCTCTTCCCGGCCTTATACCTGGTATAAAGGCACCAGCTTTTTTTAAGTTATCAGCTGTTTCTCTGGAATTAAATACTAGAGCAGTGTAGAAGAAAGTGAAAAATATAATCGCCAAGGCATAAAACAGTACATATAAAGGTTGCCCAGGCTGTAACATTGTTACGAAATCTTGTAGCCACTCTGCTCCATTTGCATCTGATATCCACCTTCCAAGACTCGATGGAAATAAGATAATACTAGAAGCAAATATAGGTGGAATAACCCCAGCCATATTAAGCTTTAACGGCAAATGGCTAGATTGCCCCATTGCCATTTTTCTTCCTTGTTGTCTATTAGCATAATTTACTGTAATCCTTCTTTGTCCGCGCTCAATAAATACTATAAATGCAGTGACTAACACAGCTAGAGCCAACAATATTATTACAAATGCTCCCGATAAAGTACCTTCATTAGCAAGTTGCAATGTACCACCAACTGCAGATGGTAATCCCGCAACAATTCCCGCAAATATTATAAGAGAAATTCCATTACCAATTCCGCGTTCTGTAATTTGCTCACCTAGCCACATTAAAAACAATGTTCCAGTAACTAATGAAACAACTGTGGTTATAGTAAAACCTATGCCTGGGTATAGAGCAATAGTTTGACCACCACCTAAATCTTGCCCACCAAGAGCCATTGATATTCCAATACTCTGAAAAAGCGCTAAACCAACTGTTCCGTATCTTGTATATTGAGTTATTTTTCTCTTACCTGCCTCACCCTCTTTCTTTAGTTGCTGTAGAGAAGGTATTACATGAGTCATTAACTGAACAATAATAGAAGATGAAATATAAGGCATTATACCAAGCGCAAAAACACTTAGGCGTTCTAGCGCACCTCCTGAGAACATATTAAAGACACCAAGTATGGTTCCCGTATTTTGTTCAAAGAACTGAGATAATGCAGCTGGATTAACACCAGGAATTGGAATGAATGTACCAATTCTATATACAATCAGAGCGAAAAAAACAAAGGCAAGCCTTTGTTTAATTTCTGCTATGTTACCGATACCCGAAAGCATCCCTGTAGCATTTTTTGTTGCCACTATTTAACCCCTATTAATTTTCTACTTTTCCACCAGCAGATTCAATCGCTTCTTTAGCGCCTGCGCTGACCTTAATGCCTTTCAAAGTAATTGGCTTATCAAGCCTACCAGACAGCATAACTTTAACATTTAAAGTATTCTTAGAAACAAGATTATTTTCCTTTAAAGTGCCAATATCAATTATCAATGAGTCAATTACAGATAACTCATGTAGTCTAATCTGTGAAGTATAAGCACCAATACGAGAACTAAAGCCGACTTTTGGTAGTCTACGTTGCAAAGGCATCTGCCCACCTTCGAATCCAACCTTGTGAAAACCACCAGAACGAGACTTCTGTCCTTTATGTCCGCGTGTACAGGTTTTCCCCCAGCCACTACCAATACCTCTGCCTACTCGCTTACGATTTTTAATACTTCCTTCAGCAGGTTTTAATGTATTAAGTTTCATTATAAAACTTCCTCTACCTGTAACAAATATGAGATTTTATTAATCATACCTCTATTTTCAGGCGTATCAAATACTAATACAGAATTATGCATTTTACGAATACCTAAACCCCTCACACAAGACTTATGGGACTTCAGTCGACCACTCATACTTTTAATCATAGTAAGTTTAATTTGTTTGTTATTTGCCATGATCAACTCCTGATTTCGTCAATCGTTTTTCCACGTTTAGCAGCAATTACTTCTGGTGAGTTCATTTCAGCCAAACCTTTAATGGTAGCCCTAACAACATTAATAGGATTTCGTGAACCCACACACTTTGCTAGAACGTTTTTAACACCTACTACTTCAAAGACAGCTCGCATGGCACCTCCAGCTATGATACCTGTACCATCAGATGCTGGCTTCATAAATACATGAGCTGCACCGTGCCTAGCATTGATCTCATACTGCAAAGTATCATCTACTAAAGCAACATTTACGATGTTTTTACGAGCCTTTTCCATTGCTTTTTGTATTGCTACAGGGACTTCACGTGCCTTACCATAACCGAAACCTATTCTTCCGTTTCCGTCACCAACAACTGCTAAAGCTGTAAAACCAAAAACTCTACCACCCTTTACAACTTTTGCTACTCGATTTACATGTACAAGTTTTTCTTGTAATCCATCAGTAGCATTATCTGTATTATCTGTTCTTGCCATAACCTTTAACCTTTAAAACTGTAATCCTGCTTCACGTGCGGCTTCTGCAAGCGCTTTAACACGTCCGTGATACTTAAAACCAGAACGATCAAAAGCAACTGCCTCAATGCCATTATCTTTTGCTCGCTCTGCAACTAACTTGCCAACTGTAGAGGCAGCTTCGGAATTACCAGTGTAATTCAGACTATCACGAACTGATTTTTCTACTGTAGAGGCAGACGCTAAAACTACGTTTTTTTCACCAGATATAATTTGTGCATATATATGACGTGAACTTCTAAATATTGTTAAACGATTAACACCTAGTTCTTTCATTTTCATTCGAGAACGTTTACCACGCCGAATTCTTGATAGTCTTTTATTCATTACTCTTACCTTATGTTTTCTTTGCTTCTTTACGAACAATATGCTCACCAGCATACTTGATGCCTTTACCTTTATATGGTTCAGGTGGTCTATAAGCACGTATTTCAGCAGCAGTTTGACCAATTATTTGTTTGTTAATTCCACGAAGTATAATTTCAGTTTGACTAGGTGTTTCAACACTAACACCATCTGGTATTTCATGTACGACAGGATGAGAAAAACCAAGGGCGAGATTTAATTTATTACCTTGAGCTTGTGCACGATAACCAACTCCAACAAGTTCAAGCTTTTTTTCAAAACCTTCGCTAACTCCGACAATCATATTGTTTGTGATAGCACGCATTGTGCCCGCCATAGCCCAATGTTTCTTGATATTTTCATTTTTTGGCTTTACGACTAACTTATTACCTATCACATTGATTTCAACCAAGTTATTAAGTTCATATTCAAAAGAGCCTTTGTTCCCCTTAATATTTATATTTTGGCCATCAACTTGAGCTTCAACTCCTGTCGGTATTTCTATAGGCATATTTGCTATTCTAGACATATCATTTCACCTACTATTCTACAGTACAAATAACTTCGCCACCGAAACCATTTGCTCTTGCTAATCTATCACTCATGACGCCACTTGATGTGGAAATAATTGCCACACCAAGACCGGACATAACATTTGGAAGCTCATCTTTCCCCCTAAAGATCCTTAAACCAGGTCTACTTATGCGTTTTAAGGTACTAATAACAGGCTTCCCCTGAAAATATTTCAAAAGAACTGTTGTTTCAGGTTTTATATCATCATTTGTATTATATTTTTCAATATAACCCTCTTCTTCTAGTACTTTTAATATCGCACTCTTTTTAGTAGAAGCAGAAAATTTCACATTGACTTTGTTAGCTGTCTGTCCATTCCTGATACGTGTTAACATATCTGCTATAGGGTCACTCATACTCATTATAATTTTACTCCTTACCAGCTTGCCTTAGTTAAACCAGGAAGATCACCTTCCATAGCCGACTCTCTCAACTTATTTCTACATAAACCAAATTTACTGTAAACACCATGGGGCCTTCCAGTAATCACACAACGGTTTCTTTGTCTTACTTTTGAACTATTTCTAGGTAATTTCTGAAGTGAGTCTGTTGCTGCCATTACTTCTTCATAGCTACTTTTTGGAGATCGTATTATTTCTTTCAAAGACGCTCTTTTACTTGCGTATTTTTCAACAAGCTTTGTTCGCTTTGCTTCACGAGCTATCATAGATTTTTTAGCCATTTCAATGAATCCTATTCTTATTTCTTAAAAGGAAAGTTAAAAGCCTCAAGTAGCGCTTTTCCTTCTTCATCAGTTCTTGCAGTGGTTGTAATTGAGATATCCAGACCACGAAGTTTATCAATTTTATCGTAATCTATTTCAGGAAATATAATTTGCTCATTAAAACCTAAACTATAGTTCCCACGACCATCAAATGACTTCGGATTTAAGCCGCGAAAATCACGCACCCTAGGTATAGATATATGAATTAGTCTATCTAAGAACTCATACATCTGCATGCGCCTTAGATTTACTTTACATCCAATAGGCCAATTATCTCTAATTTTAAATCCTGCAATTGATTTTCTTGAAATTGTAACCACGGGCTTTTGTCCTGAGATTTTAGTCATATCTGATACGGCATGTTCGACGATTTTTTTATCACCAACAGCATCACCTAGACCCATATTCAGAGAAATCATTGTAATTTTGGGAACTTGCATAACATTTTCATAAGAAAACTTTTCTGTCAATTCTTTAACAACTTGCTCCTTATAAAAATCTTGTAATCTAGACATCTTAATACCTTTATATTAATAACTACATTCTGTTGTAATATTTTTAGCTAACAACTTTATTATTAGACTTGAAGTAACGTACTTTTTTCCCATCTTTCTCTATTCTAACACCAACTCTACTTGGCTTATCCGTAGTAGGATTCAACAACATCACATTAGAAATATCCACTGGCATTTCCTTATCAACGATACCACCTTGAATTCCAGCCTGCGGATTACCTTTTAAATGTTTTTTTGCTATATTTATACCCTGAATAAGTAACTTCCCATTTTTCAAAAGTTCACTTACATTACCTTGGCGTCCTTTATCCTTTCCAGATATAACAATCACTAAGTCATTTTTAACTATCTTATTCATGCCATTTCCTTATAAAACTTCTGGTGCTAAAGATATTATTTTCATAAAATTTTTGTCACGCAATTCTCTCGTTACTGGACCAAATATTCTAGTACCTATTGGTTCTAGCTTTGAGTTAAGCAACACTGCAGAGTTAGAATCAAAACGTATAGCAGAGCCATCTTTTCTACGAACACCCTTAGCTGTCCTCACAACAACGGCCGTGTAGACATCTCCTTTCTTAACTTTTCCACGTGGAATAGCTTCCTTTATACTGACCTTAATAATATCACCAATCCCAGCATAGCGGCGATGCGAACCACCAAGAACCTTAATACACTGAACACGCCTAGCTCCGCTATTATCAGCTATATCTAATTTTGTTTGCATTTGTATCATTTTAAAATACCAAAGTATAATTAAATCGAATTTATAAAAGTTAAGCTATTTTTTTTCAATAACTGACACTAACTTCCAACTCTTTGTTTTTGAAAACGGTCTGCATTCTTGAATCACTACCGTATCACCAATATTACACTCATCCTTCTCATCATGTGCATGATACTTAGTAGAACGCCGCATAAACTTCCCATATAGAGGATGCTTTACTTTTCTTTCACCCTTAACCACTATACTCTTATTCATCTTATTGCTTACTACTACACCAGTAATACTACGCTCTACTTTAGTTGATTGCTCAGACATTACTCACCTACACTCTTCTTTTCCATTTCATTAACGATAGTTTTTATACGCGCAACCTTTCGTCTCACTTTTCTCATTTCAGATGAACGATTTAACTGACCATTTGAACGCTGCATACGCAAAACAAATTGCTCTTTAAGGGTTTCAAGAAGCTCTTTAGACAACTCTTCCAAACTCTTATTTCTCATTTCACTAGCTTTCATCACATCACCGTCCTTGACACAAATACAGTTTTAATCGGCAACTTGGCTGCCGCAAGCGAAAATGCTTCACGAGCTATCTCTTCACCTACACCTTCCATTTCATAGAGCACTCTACCAGGCTGAATCTGACAAACCCAATATTCAACATTCCCCTTACCTTTACCCATTCTTACTTCTAAAGGTTTACTTGTAATTGGTTTATCAGGAAAAACGCGAATCCATATTTTTCCACCACGCTTTATATGTCTTGTCATTGCACGACGGGCAGCTTCAATCTGTCTCGCAGTCAAACGACCTCTACCTACAGCCTTTAAGCCGTACTCTCCAAAACTTACTTTGCTACCTACAGTTGCAAGACCTCTATTTCTGCCTTTAAACTGTTTTCGGAATTTTGTTCTTTTGGGCTGTAACATATCAAACCTCTATCTTTTTTTCTTACTTTTCTGGCTGTCTTTTTGCGACTTCAATTCCAAGTCAAAAACCTCACCTTTATAAATCCAAACTTTGATACCTATAACACCATATGTCGTATGCGCTTTTGCAGTTGAATAATCAATATCTGCACGCATTGTATGCAAAGGAACTCTACCCTCTCTATACCACTCTGTACGTGCTATATCTGCCCCGTTTAAGCGACCACCACAACTTATCTTTATACCTAGTGCACCAAGCCTCATTGCATTCCCTACCGCACGTTTCATAGCGCGACGAAACATGATGCGTCGCTCTAATTGACTAGCAATACTTTCAGCCACAAGCTTCGCATCTAATTCAGGCTTTCGAATCTCTTCTATATTCACCTTGACATTATTAGGATGCAATCCCATCATCTTGGCAGTATCAGATCTAAGTTTTTCTATATCCTCCCCCTTCTTACCTATGACTACACCTGGACGTGCAGTATGAATAGTAATAAAAGCAGATTTAGCAGGTCGCTCTATTTGTATCCTGCTTACAGAAGCATGCTTTAGCCTTTTTTCAATAGACGCACGTACAGCTAAATCTTTATGCAAAAATTCTGCATACTCTTTACCTTCCGCATACCATTTAGATCTCCAGTCAGACGCTATACCAAGACGAAAACCTATCGGATGTATTTTTTGTCCCATGTTTACCTCACACCTGTCCATCACTAACGGTAAGAGTAATATGACTCGTCCGCTTAATAATTCTATTAGCTCGCCCTTTAGCACGTGGGCGCATTCTTTTCATCGTTGGAGCCTGATCAACCATTAACTTAATAATAGATAACTCATCTATATCGGCACCTTCGTTATTTTCAGCATTTGCAATAGCAGACTCAAGAATCTTCTTAACAATACCAGATGCCTTCTTTTGACTAAACATCAACACCTCTAGAGCCTTATCCACTGGCAAACCACGAACTTGACCAGCTACCAATCTTGCTTTTTGCGGTGAGATGCGAGCAAACCTTAATTTAGCAGTTACTTCCATTTCTATTTCCTAAAAACCAGTTATGATGACTTATCAGCCAAGTGACCACGAAACATTCTTGTAGGGGAAAACTCCCCTAACTTATGACCTACCATATGCTCATTAACAAGCACTGGAACATGCTGCCTACCATTATGAATCGCTATTGTTAGACCCACCATATTTGGTACAATCATTGAACGACGCGACCAAGTTTTGATCGGCTTTCTATCTCCGGCATCAACAGCCTTCAAAACCTTACTCATCAGATGATGATCAACAAATGGCCCTTTTTTAAGCGAACGCGGCATAATACCTACCTCTTATTTCTTCGGCGTACAATCAAATTATCAGTACGTTTATTTTTTCGTGTCTTATAGCCCTTAGTTGGCACACCCCATGGTGACACAGGATGCCTACCACCCGATGTTTTACCCTCACCACCCCCGTGCGGATGATCAACTGGATTCATCACTACACCACGTACAGTAGGTCGAATACCACGATGTCTACTAGCACCAGCCTTCCCTAGCTTCACAAGACTATGCTCAGAGTTACTTACCTCACCAACAGTTGCTCTACAAACAGAGAGAATTTTACGCATTTCTCCTGAACGAAGTCGCAATGTAGAATAGCGCCCCTCTCTTGCAATTAATTGCGCCGATGTTCCAGCACTCCTTGCCATTTGAGCACCCTTTCCAGGCTTCATTTCAACACAGTGAACCACTGTACCAACTGGCATATCTAATAACGAGAGAGAATTACCAGCTGAGATTGGCGAATCAGAACCAGAGAGTATTTTATCATCACACTTTATTCCTTTTGGCGCAATAATATACCTTCGTTCTCCATCAGCATACTTAAGCAATGCAATATTAGCTGTTCGATTAGGATCATATTCAACAGACTCCACTATTGCAGGAACACCATCCTTATCCCTTTTAAAATCTATAATACGATAATGCTTTTTGTGACCACCACCAATATGCCTAGTAGTGATACGCCCATTGTTATTACGACCACCAGACTTACTTTTCTTTTCGAGAAGAGCCTTATGAGGCTTCCCTTTATGCAAATCTTTATTTACAACTCTAACCTGATGTCGTCGACCAGGTGAAGTTGGCTTCATCTTGATGATAGCCATTAGCCTTCAGCCTCCATATTTATAACTTGACCCTCAGAAAGCCTAACATAAGCCTTCTTCCAGTCTTTACGCTTACCAGTCCTACGACCAAAAGACTTGATTTTACCTTTAACAACCGATGTTCGAACACTTTCAACATCAACTTCGAATAACATTTTTACAGCACTTTTAATTTCACTTTTTGTTGCATTAGTAGCAACCTTAAATACATGCACATTCGAATCAGATCCAGACATAGCCTTCTCAGTTACATGTGTACCAATGATTATGTGATATAAGCGCTCTTGACCATCACCACTCAATAAATTCATTTCAACCACTCCTGGATTTTCGCTACAGCCGAAGAAGTAACCAAAATCTTATCATGTGAAATCAGGCTCACCGGATTAAGCGATGACACTTCTAGCGACTCACAGTTGGGTATATTACGCACTGACATCGTAACATTAAAATCTTCGATATCAGTAACAAGTAACGAGTTCACGGCACCAAAACCCTCAAGAGTCGACACCAAAACTTTAGTTTTAGGCTCTTTTAGACCAAACTCTTCAACGATCACTAAGGAATCAGACCTCACCAACTCGGAAAAGATTGAGCACATCGCTGCACGATACATCTTTTTATTCATTTTCTTAGAGTAATTTCTAGGTCGAGCCGCAAATGTGACACCACCTTTTCGCCAAAGTGGCCCACGAGATGTACCGGCACGCGCACGACCCGTACCTTTTTGCCGCCAAGGCTTCGCACCACCACCACTCACATCAGATCGTGACTTCTGAGCCTTCGAACCAGTACGACCAGCTGCCAAATATGAGACAACAGCTTGATGCACAAGAGACTCATTAAATTCCCTAGCAAAGATATCATCACTTAGTGAAAAAACCTTACCATTTACACTTTTAAGTTCCATTCTTTGACTAACCTTTAATTGCAGATTTTACAACAATATTTCCACCTGATGCTCCAGGAACAGCTCCCTTCACAAGCATCAGGTTTTTTTCAGAATCAATTGAAACAACCGTTAAGTTCTGGGTAGTCTGCTTTACAGCTCCCATATGACCTGACATTTTCTTGCCTTTAAATACCCTTCCAGGCGTTTGGTTCTGACCTATAGAACCAGGAGTACGATGATTTATTGAGTTACCATGTGTCGCATCTTTTCCAGCAAAATTATAACGCTTAAGAACACCAGCAAAACCTTTACCGATACTTATACCTGTCACATCAACCTTTTGACCTTCTTCGAACATATCTACTGAGAGAGCGGCACCCACTTCATAATCTTCAACAGACTCCACTCGTGATTCTCGCGTAACAACACCTGACTCGACAGACGCCTTTGCATAATGACCAGATAAAGCTTTATTCACTTTTGATGCTTTCTTAGTTCCTACAGTTAACTGTATTGCACTATAACCATCTATCTCGACGGTTTTTATCTGAGATATTCGGTTAGGCTGCAATTCCAAAACTGTAACAGGAGTTACGACACCTTCATCACTAAACACGCGGGTCATTCCAACCTTAGAACCCAGCAGGCTAATCGCCATGTTATCACCTCATTAAGTCTTAATTCAGCCCAGCTAAACTAAGTACTTTTATTTGAAAATCAACCCAAACTAATAGCACTGAGTTGAAGAAGGCGCGCATTATGCCAGATAAATTCACGTTAGGGAACTCTAACATTAATCTTTTATTCAAATTTATTTAAAATAAATAAAGCAAACAATTAAGTCACTTAAAACGCACACATTTAACACCTAAAGCTAAAGAAGCTTTATCTGCACATCAACACCTGTAGCAAGATCTAGCTTCATAAGAGCATCAACTGTACGATCTGTTGGCTCTACAATATCCATCAGGCGCTTATGCGTTCGAATCTCGTATTGATCTCTGGCATCCTTATTAACATGTGGTGACACCAATATAGTAAAACGCTCTTTCCTTGTAGGCAACGGAATAGGACCTTTAACCCTAGCTCCCGTTCGCTTTGCAGTTTCTACAATTTCACCAGCAGAACGATCAATTAATTTATGATCGAATGATTTTAAACGAATTCTAATTTTTTGACCTGACATAATTTTTCTCTTATATATAATTATTCGACGATTTTAGCAACAACACCCGCACCAACCGTGCGACCACCTTCACGTATTGCAAAGCGTAAACCATCATCCATTGCAATTGGGTTTATTAAGGTAATAACCATCTTTACATTATCACCC
>JAZGEM010000052.1:0-7269 GCA_036478745.1 Cocleimonas sp. | reverse complement strand
AGAACAGTCGGCACAATCCTTAGTCACACCTTGGTAAAAAGGTGGGGTGGGCAAATGTTACCTGATAATACTATCCATATAAAATTCAATGGCTCTGCCGGACAAAGTTTTGGTGCGTTTTTAGCCCGAGGCATCAGTATGGAAATTGAAGGTGATGCTAATGACTATGTAGGTAAAGGACTATCAGGTGGAAATATCACTATTTATCCACCTAAAAATAGCACCTTTGAAGCCGGAGAAAATATCATTGTCGGTAACGTCTGTCTTTATGGTGCAACGTCTGGTCAAGCATTTTTTCGTGGTCGAGCTGCGGAACGCTTTTGTGTTCGTAATTCTGGTGCCAACACCGTTATCGAAGGTGTTGGCGATCATGCCTGTGAGTACATGACTGGTGGACGTGTCGTTATCTTGGGGCCGACAGGGCGTAATTTTGCAGCGGGTATGAGTGGCGGTATCGCTTATATCTGGGATGACAACAAACTATTTGAAAAGAATTGTAACCTAGGGATGGTTGAGCTAGAAAAAGTCGATCACGAACACGATATTGATGAGCTGCGTGGATTAATCCAGCTACATTACGATCATACAGAATCTACTGTAGCAAAAAATATTTTAGATAATTGGAAATCCTCCCTTTCACAATTTGTTAAAGTCATGCCTACTGACTACAAACGGGTACTAGCCGAACGAGAATTGCATGATGAAGAACAAGAAACTACTGTACACGGAGCAATGACTGATGGGTAAACCGACTGGTTTCAAAGAATTTCAAAGGGAAACTATTCCTTACCGTGATCCGACGTTACGGATGAATGATTATGCAGAAATCTATACTGATCCGCAGCAAAATCATCTGCAAACTCAAGGTGCCCGTTGTATGGACTGTGGTGTTCCTTTTTGCCAATCGGGTACAGGTTGTCCAGTCGATAATTTAATCCCGGAATGGAATGATCTGGTTTATCGTGATCGCTGGCACGATGCTTTAGATCGTTTACATAAAACCAATAATTTTCCTGAATTTACCGGACGCGTTTGCCCAGCTCCATGCGAAGGATCTTGTGTTTTAGGTGTGACCGAACCCCCAGTTACTATTAAAAATATAGAATGTTCTATTATCGATAACGGTTTTGAGGAAGGCTGGGTTAAACCAGAAGCTCCTGTCAACGAATCAGGTCAATCAATTGCAGTTATTGGCTCTGGCCCTGCGGGCATTGCTGCTGCACAGCAATTGCGCAGAGCAGGGCATAAAGTGACTGTATATGAACGTGCAGATCGTATCGGCGGCTTGCTAATGTACGGTATTCCGAACATGAAACTGGACAAAGGGGTTGTTGAACGACGGATTGATCAATTGCGTAGTGAAGGTGTAGAATTTTTAACGAACACGCATATTGGAAAAACGGAAGAATTTTCAGAAGGGCACGTGAATAAAATTATGCAGGAAACAGGTCATGAGATAACTTATATTGATCCCAATGATTTAATGCAACAACATGATGCTATTTTATGGGCAACGGGTGCAACCAAACCTAGGGACTTGCCTATTCCAGGAAGAGAACTCAACGGCATCCATTCTGCAATGGACTTTTTGACGAGAAATACTAAAAGTCTACTTGATAGCAAACATCAGAATAACAAATATATTAGTGCCAAAGACAAAAATGTAATTGTCATCGGAGGGGGAGATACGGGCACAGACTGTATTGGCACTTCACTAAGACATGGGTGTAAAAGTATCGTAAATTTTGAATTACTACCAGAACCCCCCGTTGAACGTGCAGATGATAATCCATGGCCACAATGGCCAAAAATATACCGTGTTGATTACGGTCATCAAGAAGCAACTGAGCGATATGGCAAAGACCCTCGTGAATATTGCATTTTAAGTAAAGAATTTATTAATGATGGTAACGGTAATTTGGCAGGTGTTAAAACCGTCAATGTTGAATGGACTAAAGATGATACCGGTAGATTTCAAATGCATGAAATTGAAGGCAGTGAAAAAGAATGGAAAGCCGAGCTAATCACTTTAGCAATGGGCTTTCTTGGCCCAGAGCAAACGGCTACCGATATGATGGGACTTGAATACGATCCACGGAGTAATATTAAAGCAACTTATGGTGAATTTTCAACCAGTATTGACGGTGTTTTTGCAGCAGGTGATTGTCGCCGTGGACAATCATTAGTCGTCTGGGCTATTAACGAAGGTCGTGGTGCTGCTATGGCTATCGATCAGTATTTAAAATTAAAGCAGTAAAATCGGATTAAGCGTGTGTATTCGCCTACTCATAACAAAAAATCAATGCCTTAGATTAAAAAAAGTCATGAAGATGAGCTAACAGCTTGCCTATACCTATAGTCGAAAATGAGTGTCCTTTTGATCGATGGATCGCTAATTGATCTATTTGGTTGTAATTTTTTGCCAAAACATTGTTTCCTCTATATTTACTATAGAGTTTTAAACGATGCACTTGCTTTCTGAAACGAGTATTAGCTCGGTAGTCCCTTCACTCACGCACCTAGCAGCTAGACTGCATATATCCATTAAACTAAAATTAACGGAGAATTAGAACAAAAAACCTTGTCATTTCAATGATAAACATGTTATTTATAATATAAAGTTCTTTGTTAGAACATGTTTTAGGAGCAATTATCGTAGTTAAGCGTGTTCCAACAATGAAATACAACGACTTATAACGAATACTCCATGAAAAATAAGATCAATTCAATAAATATCTCTTTCGCTACTTTATTACTAACCCTTTGTTATTTCACTAGTCCTATTGTATTAAGCGAAATCACACTTGATGGTTCAATGGGAACTACAGGTTCTCTCGTAGGTCCAGACTATCAAATAACTGAAGACTTAGGGCAGCGTGCAGGCGGCAATCTATTTCATAGTTTTGGGCAATTCAATATCAACAGTGCAGAAAGTGCTACTTTTAGCGGATCAGCTGGAATCAATAATGTTATTAGTCGTGTCACAGGAGGACAAACATCAACTATTGATGGTGCATTTCGCTCAACTATTCCTGGTGCCAATGTCTATTTTCTCAATCCATCTGGAGTGATATTTGGAGAAAATGCAAGCCTTGATGTACAAGGTTCATTTCATGCCAGTACTGCGGATTATCTGAAGTTTAAAGATGGGGGTAAGTTTGAATCGGGAGTAGCTACGGCTAATCCAGTGCTTACCACAGCAGCTCCAGAAGCTTTTGGATTTTTAGATAATACGCCTGCAAAAATTGAAATTTTGGGTGGAAATAACAAACTGCTTAAAGTGCCAGCAGGTGAAACCCTCTCCTTAATTGGAGGTGATATTAACATTGATGATAGATCCCTTTATGCGCCGGGTGGACAGGTTATCCTTGCTAGTGCTGGGTCTACTGGAGAGTTAATTTTCAATGAATCAGGAATTGATACTTCATCTTTTACAAAAGGAGGGAATATTCATATCAGTCATGTAGCAGATAACCCTTTCACTACGATAGGAAATGATAGAAAAATTGCTGATATTGATGTTACTGCAAATACAGGAGGAAAAGTCTTTATCCGTGGAGGGAAGATGGTAATGGATAATGCCAATATTTGGGCGCACACTAGAAACGGAAATGGCGGAGGTATTGATATTGGTTTATCAGGAAATTTAAGCATTAATGGTGTTCCCGAAGAGTCTCAATTGGAAGAAACACCAACCAGTGGTCTTACTGTATTTGCATTGGGAAAAGGAAATGTGGGTAATATTGTATTAAATATTGATGAGCTTAATTTAACACATGGAACAAGAATTAGCTCTCTAACAGGTACTTCTGGCAAAGGAGGAAATTTAAATATTAATGCTAATTCTATTCTTCTTCAAGGAAATAACACAAAATCTGCTCCTTATCTATCCTCATTGACAACAGGAACAGGGGATGCAGGACATATAGCTATCAACACTAACGATCTCAAAATGCTAGATTCGGGATCTATTCATAGTAGCGTATCTGAAACTGGACAGGGCAGGGTTGGAAATATAAGTGTAGAAGCCACCAATACTATTTCATTAAATGGTTCCGGTGTAAGTATCACAAACTTTACTTTAGGCAGTGGTCATTCAGGAGACATCACAATAGAATCTGAAAAATTAGATATAAGAAATGGTGCCACGATAAATTCATTCACTAGTAGCTCGGGCAATGGCGGTAACTTGTTGGTCGATTCTAACGAAATAGTATTAACCAATGATGAAATAATACCCGTTACCGATATTGGTACGATATCGCCAACTGGAATTATTAGCAATATTTTTGACTCTAATGATATTGATGTAGACCATGGAAATTCGGGGGATATAAAAATTTCTGCAGATAATTTAACAATCAGTAATGGTGCATATGTTTCAACCTTAAATGGTGGCAAGGGAAATGGTGGTGATATAAGTATTGACTCAGATAAAATACTATTAACTAACAACCTTGGTCCTATTCCAAATTTCACTGGAATTGAAGCCGATGTTCTTGATACAGGAAACGGAGGAAAAATAACAGTTTTTTCAAACGAATTAATAATTAATAATGGTACTGAGATTACTACTACGACTCATGATGCAGGTCAAGGAGGAGATATTGAAATAAATAGTCCAACACTTGTATTAATAGGTGATGGATCAGATATTTCAGCTGACACTACCTTTAATACTGGCAATGCCGGAGACATTATTATTCAATCTAAACACATGGAAATGCATGATGGAGCTACACTTAGTACTCAAACTAAAGGGTTTGGATTAGGTGGTGACATTAATGTGGAAAGTTCAAATATACTACTTTCTGGTGATGACACAGGATTATTCACCAGATCATTTGCAACAAGTATGAAGGATGCTGGTAACATAACAATTACATCAAATCATTTGGAAATACGCTCTGGAGCAGTTCTTAATACAACGACTCACAGCCGAGGAATTGAACATTATATTAATACTGTTCCTTTTTTTAAGGATATTGACTTGGATTCACTCCCTCTGGATGAAAATAAAAACAGTATTGGAAATGGAGGAAAGATAACTCTTGATATAAATCGATTAGATATAAAAGACAGTCTTATAGATGCCAGTACATCTGGTAAAGGTCTTGCTGGAGACATTAATGTTAAGGCGCAAACAATCCTTATATCCAATAATAATACTGATAATTTCGTAGGAATTAAGAGTCAAGCAAAAGACACTTCCTCAGGGAATGCAGGTAATATTACAATTAACACGGGCTCTATAGAATTGCATAACAATACTGGAATCAGTAGTGCCACCCTTGCTACAGGCCAAGCTGGAAATATTGAAATCACTGCGGATACAATGTCTTTAGACAATGCCTTGATAGAGTCCTTATCAACTAACCCTCTTTTAAATATTGATATTGATGAACACTCAACAATTGCAAAATCTGGCGATATACTAATCACCATTAATGATGCCCTTAGTATAGAAAACAGTGGAGCAGTTACAGTAACAACAGCAAAAGCCAATGCCGGTGGAATTCAAATCAATGGTAGTGGCAATATCACACTAAATGATAGTGAAATCAATACCTCTGTCAATGATGGCAAGGGTTCAGGGGGGGATATTTCAATTACTACTCCCATTGTGGCATTAGATAGTAGCAACATCATTGCTCAAGCAAAAGAAGGAAAGGGGGGGAATATTTCAGTTTCTAATTTTTTGTTCCAATCACCTAATAGTTTAGTAGATGCCTCCTCAAAATTAAGTGCCAATGGTAAACTCAATCTCAAACCCGATACTAACATCAGTAGCAGTATTGCAGTTTTGCCAGAAACCATTATGGATACTTCAAATCTCCTGAATGACTACTGTGGAACATATTCTAAAGAAAAATCTAATAGCTTTGTGGTGAAAGAGCGTGGTGGTATACCTTTAAGTCCAAAAGAACTAACACCTGCAACTTTTATAGATTTTTCAATACAGCAGGTTTCACAAAATAACGATAGGACTCAACCTCCACCGATTAACAACGTTCAATTATCATCAAATAATATTCCTTGTGTACACAGATGACTACTGAACGCTTCAAATATGAAACATAAAAACTAAGTTTTGTGATGGCTTGCCTTTAAAGGAGAGGGCTTGCTTCTTTTACCGAAAAAATAAAATTTCCTGTATCTTGAAGAATAACTTTGAATTTAGAATCTCTATAGGTAACATTCGGAATTGCCAATTCCCCTGAAAATTTATCAAAATATGAACCAGATGTATTTCCATCGTCAATAGGTTTCGCTTCCTTTACAGAAAAAACCAACCCTCCCATATCTTGAAGAACTACACGAAACTTAGAATTTTTATAACTAACTCTTGGGATCACTAATTCTCCAGTTCCTTCATCAAAATGTGCAGATTGTTCATTATTTTTTTCACGATGTCCAGTTAGCGCAATAGTTTTACTTAACGAAACTAAAGCCGCATCCTCAAGTGTAGTACCTTGTCCATAGTACCCAGAAATAACATTATCCTCAGAAATACCAACAATATACGTTTTTATTAGATGTTGAGAGTCTACTGTCCTGCACATATAATCAAATGCAAAATGAGAAACTAAATCTGGAGTTAATTCAGCACACCTCATTGTCTGACCATCTCCTGAACCATTCTGAAAAATTTTTCCCAACGCTAGATAGTCTAGGTCGCTAGCATCATCTATGGAACGAACCTCATTTATATCAAGTCTATCCGTCAATGTCTCTGATCCGATAGAATAAGAAACGATCCAGCTACCTAAAATTTTTTCCAATTCTGGTTTACCTTTAGGCAACGGGTTACTTTTACTGTTCCGATTACTTGAAATATTTACCACATCATCTACATAATGATTAATTAGATTTAGTATATCCAGATTATTCTCAAATCCTTGATAACCATGCGATACGGCATTTATTTCTTGCTGTTTTAAGTTTTGGCCTAAAAATTCATTTGCTAAACATAAACCAGGAAATATCATAAAAAAAATGATTGGCAATTTTTTATTATTTGATTTCAATACTATTCTCATCTTGTTTTTTTCTCCTAAAAAATATTAGTCTAAGTGTTGCAGCAGTACTTTATTTCAATGTTACCTTCCCACCATTACCTTCCGTCATTTTAGCAATATTATTTAATTCAACCTGTTCAAGAAGTGAAACCAGGTTATCTTGCGAGGATAAGTCATTTTCTGTTTCAGTTTGACGGATTGTAGTTGCTAAAGCATCGTACCAATACCCTGCTTGAGCAAAAACATAAGG
>JAZGEM010000051.1:0-3977 GCA_036478745.1 Cocleimonas sp. | reverse complement strand
AGAATAGCGGTTTTATAAGCTTACAAACTTTTTCTATTTCTTGCTTTTCACCTTTTGGGATATTTAACGGGTCTAGCTCACGTTCAATTATCACTCTTAGAATTTCATCTATTTGGGCATCAATTTTCTTTTTGTCTTTTGCAATTAAGTAATAGCTAAATAACAAATCACCACGCCCACTAAAAGCAACTTCCCCATATTCATCCATGTAGGCATCTGACTGACCGAAAACCACCTCATGACCGTGTGAGCCTAGCCAGTATTCTTCTTTTACAAACTGTGAAGTATCAGGCTGAATTGTGTCGTAATGGTCTTTTAGGCGCGCCAATATAGCGGTTTTAGCCTCTGTGTTGGTAAGCTGAACTGTTACGCCAAAATCATCAATCCATAGGGCTTTGTTTTCTTCAACCAGCTTCACTAATTCGCCTACTGCTTTAATGCCATCTTGCGCGTTCTTTAAATACTCAAAAAACGATACATTAGCCATTGTTTGGGGTATTCTTTAAATCATCCAGATAATCAGCCCAGCTTTGCATCATTTCTGCTCGTTCTGGTAGGAACGCAGTGCGGTTGTAAGCTCTACCGTTAAAGGTTTTTGGAACGTGGGCTAATTGATGCTCGATTAAATCAACCCTAATGCCTAATACTTCATCCAACAAAGTGCGAGCCGTAGCTCTAAAGCCGTGCGCGCACATCTGCTCTGCACTGTAGCCCATACCTCTTAGCGCACTGTTTAGGGTGTTCTCGCTTATAGTTCTTTCCCCATTTGGGGTTTTTAGGCTTGGGAATACATACGGACAATGCCCTGTAATCGGCTTTAATCGCTCAAAAAGTGCGATAGCCTGCCTTGCCAGTGGAACAATATGAGGGGTTTCTGTTTTGGTGACTAGATACCGCCATTCAGCCGTTTTTAGGTTTACATCAACCCACTTGCAAGACCTCAATTCGATTGGGCGCACAAACACTAAGGGAGCAATTTCTAGGGCTGTTTTAACAATCACGCTTCCATGATATTCAGCTATGGATTGCAGTAACTTTTTAACGTCTTTGGGTTCTGTGAGCGCAGATTGATGAACTACTACAGGTTGAGGCAATATTCCGGCAAGCGGTAAAGTAATGTCGTCTTTACAGTATTCATTCAGAATTGCATAACGGTAAATTCGACCGCAATTCTTTAAAGTTCTAACGGCTGTATCTAGCGCGCCTTTGTCTCGAATGATAAAAAGGGCTTCTCGCAGTTGTGAGGGCTTTATCCCATCAATGGCTAATGCGCCAATGTGTGGAAAGATATGATTTTCAAGTTGTCGTTTATCACGTTGGTTTTTGTTATCCCACGTTTTATATTCCAGCTTCCCCCATTCACGCGCCACAAATTCAAAGCTATTTAGTGGCGGTAATCCAGCATCTAAGCGTTTTTGTTGCTGTGTGTTGTGGAGTATCTGCTCTTTTGCTTCTTTTCGCAGTGAGCTTGGGTCTATTCCAGCCTTTAGGTTTTTCTTGGCTTCTGTTCGTTTATCTCTAGCCTCTTTTACTGATACTCCCGAACCATCCTTTTTATAAACCCCTAAAGAAAGGGTTTTACGCTTGCCTTTGAATGCATAATTAAAACGCCACCACATTGCCCCGTTCTTTTTGACAAGCAAATAAAGATTTCCACCGTCTGCCAGCCTGTAATCTTTGTCTTTAGGTTCTGCGTTCTTTACGGTTAGGGGGTGTAATTTTTCAATAGCCATAAAAGCAGTAACTTTTTTCAGTAATTAGGAGTTACTGCAAATGTTACTGTAAAAAATACAGGCTGTCACGGGGTTTTTTGGGATTTAACGGACTTACTGGGAGAGGTAAAACAAGCTACAAGCCCCGTTTGTCAGGAGCTTAATAGTTGTTTTTATGAAGTTAAAAATGTGACTTTGGTACCGAGGGTCGGAATCGAACCGACACTTCCGAAGAAATTGGATTTTGAATCCAACGCGTCTACCAGTTTCGCCACCCCGGCATAACTTGAGTATTATAAATAACTATCTACAACTATACCACTGTAATTTTACGCTTCTAATACAACAGCAACTTTTAATTTCTTCATCGCATTCTTCTCTAACTGTCTAATCCGTTCAGCAGAAACACTATATCGATCAGCTAATTCATGCAAAGTTGCCTTTTTTTCTGATAACCAGCGACTATTTAATATATCTTGACTACGTTCATCTAATTCAGCTAATGCTTGGGCTAATAAACTTTCTTCATGCCCTTTCCAATCAGCCTTTTCAAGCAATAACGCAGGATCAGCTTCTTTTTGCTGTAAATAATTGACAGGTGCTGAAACAACATCATCTGAATCATCATTAGGCAAATCGAACGCCATATCACGCCCATCTAAACGCTCTTCCATTTGATATACAATTTTTATATCCACATCAAGATTTTCTGCTATTGCCTCAGCATCATCTTTTGAAAGCCAGCCTAAATCTTTTTTTGATTTTCTCAAATTAAAAAATAGTTTGCGCTGAGCTTTTGTTGTAGCTACTTTAACAATTCGCCAATTTTTAATGACATACTCATGAATTTCAGCTCTAATCCAATGAATTGCAAACGAAACCAAGCGTACACCTCTTTCTGGATCAAAGCGCTTAACAGCTTTCATCAGCCCCACATTACCTTCCTGCATAACATCAGCCAAAGGCAAGCCATAACCAGAATAACCCCGTGCTACATGGGCTACAAACCGTAAATTTGACATAACTAATTTACGCGCAGCTTCCAGGTCACCATCTTCTTTATAACGAACTGCCAGCTCATATTCCTGCTCAGGCGTTAGCTTAGGCATATGACTCACCGTACTCAAGTACGCATCAAAACTACCTATCGATAAATTAGTGGGTATTGCTAATGTATTACTCATATAAGACCCTCTTAAATTCCACAACTGTTAATTTTAGCATTCAGATGATAAGAGTGCTAATATTTCTCAAAGTTCAACTTTACTATATTTGTTAAAAATACTTTATTTTCAATCGAGTCATCATTCGATTGTCTTTTTTATGAGACAAAAATTTGTCAATTTGGTTCGTACTTTTTGTTAGAAACCTTATATAATCACTGCTAACAATTTCTCCTAAAAGCAAGACAATATCATCAAATAATTCACTAAACAAATGATTAATATATCCTTATTATTTTACTAAAACATCTCAATTAAGAATCTTTTCAAATTACAAATAAAACACCCACATCACTTGTCTCGACCCTACTCGGGTGGCTTGGAGATCAATAAATGATAAAAACAACCTTTTCGATTCTCACTCTCGCTTTACTCATATTAGCAAATCTGTTTTTTTGGTCTTATATGAATAGACCAGACAGCCTGCAATCCTGGAATGGCCCTATGATGGGCGTCACTTTTAACCCTAATCGAGAGCATCATAATCCTGAAAAAGGTCTTCACCCGACGAAAGATGAAATTGATCAAGATCTTTCCTTATTATCAGAACAAGTTCATGCCGTACGAACATATAGCATGTTAAATGGTCTTGGAGAAGTTCCTGAACTTGCCGCAGAATATAATTTAAACGTAACAATGGGTGCTTGGGTCGGTAGTGACCCAATCATGGCTCAAATAGAAATAAAGAATTTAATTAAGGTTAGCCGTAAGGATTACCCTAACATTGTACGAACATTAGTTGGTAACGAGGCTCTTACCCGAAAAGATATTCCTGTAGAACAACTCATTACTTATTTAAGACAAGTTCGCAAACAAACTTGGCGTCCTGTTAGTACGTCAGAAACATGGGATATATGGATTGCACACCCAGAACTCGCCAAGGAAGTTGATTTTATTGCGGCCCATATTTTACCTTACTGGGAAAAAATCCCAGCAAATGAAGCACTAGATTATGTTTTTGATCGCTACCAAGCTTTAAAACAAGCGTTTCCAGACAAACCTATCATCATAACAGAGGTTGGCTGGCCGTCTGATGGTCAAC
>JAZGEM010000050.1:0-2237 GCA_036478745.1 Cocleimonas sp. | reverse complement strand
GGGCATCATATTTCTGCACCATTTGAATACCGTGATAAACAAGAAAATGAAACTACTTTTGACTATGGGCAACGTATTGCGAATGAGCTAGAAACTAAAATTCTAAAGCTGGGAGCCGAAAATGTTGCTGCCTTTGTAGCAGAGACTGTAGTAGGTGCAACGGCGGGGGCTTTAACTGCACCAGTGGGGTATTTTAAACGCATTCGTGAGATTTGTGATCAATATGATGTGCTATTAATTCTTGACGAAATCATGTGTGGAATGGGACGCACAGGAACTTTACATGCTTGTGAGCAAGAGCAAGTTCAAGGTGACTTACAAACGATTGCAAAAGGTCTTGCGGCGGGTTATCAGCCATTAGGTGCATTATTGATTAGCGAAACAATCGTTGCTGCGATTGAACAGGGTTCTGGCTTTTTCCAGCATGGTCATACTTATATTGGACATGCAACTGCCTGTGCTGCGGGATTAGCAACACAGTTAGAAATTAAAGAACGTGGCTTACTTAATAATGTATTGAAGCAGGGGAACGCGTTAAAAAAATTATTAACTGAGTGCGTCAACAAGCAAGCAATTCTAGCAGATCACATTGGTGATATTCGCGGCAGAGGTTTGTTTTTAGGTATTGAATTAGTGGCTAATAAAAAAACTAAACAGCCATTTGACCCCAACTTAAAACTGCATGCATTGATTAAGAAAAAGGCAATGGAAAATCTACTCATGATCTATCCCATGGGAGGCACAGTAGATGGCGTGCAAGGTGATCATATTTTATTGGCACCGCCATTTATTATTAATCAAGACCATGTCGAAATGATTGTAGAACGTTTGACAGAATCAATTGAGGCGGTGTTGTGTGACAATGTTTAAAAAAAGGGGGGGGTGCTTCGACTCTGCTCAGCAGAACTGCCATCTAATTGCAGTAGCGCCAAATGGAGCGCGCAAGTTGTTATCTGATCATCCTCACATTCCCTTAGATACAAACCATATAGCCACTACAGCTAAGGATTGTCTTGTTGCAGGCGCTTCGATGATTCATTTGCATGTAAGAGATGACAGTGGAAGGCATAGTTTGTCTGTTAATTTATATCAGCAAGCAATCGTTGAAATCAATAAAGCCACAGACAGTGGTATTTTTATTCAAGTCACTTCTGAGGCCGTTGGAAAGTACACAGCGGTTGAGCAGTTTGCCATGATCCATGCGCTAAAACCTGACGCTGTTTCGATTGCACTTAGAGAGATAAAATCACTGGATGAGAAAATCATCAGTCATCATTTTAAAACGATGCGCCAAGCAAACATTGCACCACAATTGATTCTTTACAATCAAACAGATTTGTCGCTTTATAGGGATTGGTTAAATCGTGGGGTGATAGTGGGAAAGGCTTTTCCTATTTTATTTGTGATTGGCAAAGAACAGTTAGAAGGTAGCTTTGATAATACTATTTTGAGGCAAGAGTTTATTCGCGATATTCCAAACTCAAGTTGGATGGTGTGTGCCTTTGGTGAAAATGAATTTCACGCAGGAAAACTGGCAGCAGAAATAGGAGGTCATATAAGACTCGGTTTTGAGAATAATTGCCTATTAGATAGTGGTGTCATTGCAAAATCGAATGCTGAGATAATTGAGCAAATGGCTAAATATTTATCCAGTAACAATCTTAATTTGGCAAACCTAGAGCAGACAAAAAAATTAATGAGGCCAGACTGGTAATGACACATATAAAACAACCCTTGTGGGAGCCAGCACAGAGCCAAATCGACGCTGCCAATGTCACTAAATTTATTAATGAAATAAATGTTGCTGACTCTAAGCAAATAATGGATTTTTCTGAATTACATGATTGGAGTATCAATCATCCTGAAAAATTCTGGTCTCATCATCTATGGCAGTTCGCCCATGTTATTGCCGATAAAGGTAATCATGTTTTAGACAATAAAGAGCAAATGCCAGGTGCACTTTGGTTTTCAGATTCAAAAATAAATTTTGCTGAAAACTTACTGCAATATACCAATAAAACGCCACAGCAAGATGCCATTATTTTTCGCGGCGAGGATAAAATAAAACGACGCTTAAGTTTTTTAGAATTAGAAAAGCAGGTCGCTAGCGTTGCCCAGTTTCTACGTAAAAAAGGCATAGCTCAAGGCGATATTGTGGCGGCTTATCTGCCTAATATGCCAGAAGCTGTTATCACAATGTTAGCCACTGCAAGCTTGGGTGCGATCTGGACATCTTG
>JAZGEM010000049.1:0-2185 GCA_036478745.1 Cocleimonas sp. | reverse complement strand
ATCCCGATGATCAACGCTCTTTAGAAAAAATTGATCAAATTCAGTTATTCCCTGCGCGTGAGTTTCCTTTTACCGATGATGCGATTAAACAATTTCGGCAAGCATTTAGAAATCAATTCCCAGAAGTCTCATCGAAAAATATATTGTATCTGGACGTATCCAAAGGCATTGCACCGAGTGGGATAGAATATTATTTGCCTTTATTTGTTGATAAAACAGAAACTTTATTTGATTATTTACCTGAATCAACTGTTCTAGTCCTACCCGAATCTAACCATGATTCAGCGGAGACATTTTATCAGAGTGCAGATGAACGTTTTCAGCAGCGTAAATACGATGTCGATAGACCTTTGTTAGAACCGGCTAAACTTTTTCTTTCAGCCGATGAATTTCAGCAAAAAATCGAGCTTTTTAGTCGGGTCACCTTAAGTTATCAAGCTAAAGAAACGTCAGTATTTCATTGTCAATCATTACCAGAGCTTATAATTGACGGGCGGTTAAAAGAACCTGCTAAACAGTTATTATCTTTTCTTAATAAATTTACCGGAAAAATACTTTTTGTTGCTGAAACCGCCGGCCATAGAGAAGGGCTGATCGAGAAGTTAACACCATATCAAATTAAGTTAAAACAGGTTGATTCCTGGCAAGCGTTTATAGATGTAGAGCAATCCCCTTGTATTTTAGTCGCGCCGATGGATCATGGTTTATTATTGGATAAGCCATCCATTGCCATTATTACTGAAAGGCAACTGAGTGGAGAAAAAGTTCAGCAAAGACGCAGAAGACGTAAATCTGCTGCGAAAGAACTTGAAAACGTATTTAACAACCTGAATGAATTAACAATAGGTTCACCGGTAGTTCATCAGGAACATGGTGTAGGACGCTATTTAGGATTGCAAACGATTGAGATAGGTGGAATAGAAGCCGAGTTTTTAACTTTACAATATGCCAGTGATGACAAACTTTATGTGCCAGTCTCATCGCTACAGCTGATTGGGCGATATAGTGGTGCGAGTGCAGAAAATGCACCGTTACACAAATTAGGCAGTGATCGTTGGAGTAAAGCAAAGAAAAAAGCGATGGAACGTGCCAGAGATGTGGCAGCTGAATTACTGGATATTCATGCTAAGCGGGCTGCTAAGCAAGGCCATGCATTTGAAATTATAGATGAGGATTATTTAGCCTTTGCAGCTGCTTTTCCTTTTGAAGAAACACCTGATCAAGCCACCGCCATTGATGCCCTCTATTTGGACATGAAGGGAAAAAACCCGATGGATAGAGTGATATGCGGTGATGTTGGTTTTGGTAAAACAGAAGTCGCAATGCGCGCTGCATTTATTGCAGTACAAGGTGGTAAACAAGTTGCCGTGCTAGTGCCAACTACTTTATTAGCACAGCAACATTTTCAAAATTTTAGAGATCGATTTGTGGACTGGCCTGTTCGTGTTGAAGTCATGTCTCGTTTTGTACCTGCTAAACAACAAAAAACGATTATGTCTCAATTAGAAAGTGGGCAGGTTGATATAGTCATCGGTACCCATAAGTTACTTTCTAAAGAGATAAAATACAACGCGCTGGGGCTAGTGATTATTGATGAAGAACATCGCTTTGGAGTACGCCAGAAAGAACATTTCAAAAAATTACGCTTTGAACTGGATCTACTTACGTTAACTGCAACGCCTATTCCAAGAACGCTCAATATGGCAATGTCAGGATTACGAGATATATCCATCATCGCCACACCGCCACCTAATCGACATCCCATTAAAACCTTTATCAGTGAATGGATTGATTCACTGGTTCAAGAAGCCTGTCAGAGAGAGATTAAACGCGGAGGGCAAGTTTTCTTTTTGCACAATGAAGTAAAAACGATGGATAAAATGGCGAGGGAAATAGAAAAGCTAGTTCCCGAAGCCAGAGTACAAATTGCGCATGGACAAATGGCGGAACGAGAATTAGAGCAAATTATGCTGGATTTTTATCATCAACGCTTTAATTTGCTATTAAGTACTACAATTATAGAAAGTGGTATTGATGTTCCGACGGCTAACACAATAATTATTAATCGTGCCGACAAATTAGGCTTAGCTCAATTGCATCAACTACGCGGGCGAGTAGGGCGGTCACATCATCGCGCTTATGCATATTTTATAGTGCCACCTAAAACTCTAATGAGTAAAGATGC
>JAZGEM010000048.1:0-2973 GCA_036478745.1 Cocleimonas sp. | reverse complement strand
AATAAATCAAGATTAATCCGGTTGACCTCTGCAATACTCGTTGTTGCCCCTTTTCCATAAAGAAAGCCTGCAAAGGCAATAAAAAAGACAGGGACAACAATATTTAAAACTTCGAGCATTTAACGACTATGGTAGGTGTATAAACTACCCAATTGCAGCATTATCAATGTAAATATCAACACCTGATGCGGGAGAAATTGTCGCAACAGGTATATCAACACCCTGTTTCCACTGATTTACTGGTTCAACCTTTGACTCTCCAGTGACAATAAAAAATAATTTTTTAGTATTTGCCAAGGTGCCAGCACTTAAAGAGATTCTTTCGGGAGGGGGTTTAGGGGAATCATAGACTTCATGAACAGTTTCTTGTTGATCATGTTGCTGACCAGGAAAAAGACTGGCGGTATGCCCATCTTCTCCCATACCCAGCAAAACCAGATCAAATTGGTCAATCTTTGCAATAGCAAGGCGATATTGTTTTGCCGCTTCTACCGTCCCTGTTTCAGTAGGCATGGTAAAAATATTATCGGACGGGATATTTACCTTGTCTAATAATGCTCGACTAGCCTTTACACTATTTCTTTCCTCATCGTTTACTGGAAGGCAGCGTTCATCGCCATAATAAATCATCCATTTTGACCAATCAGTATTTGCATCGACTAATAATTGGTAGACTTTTTCTGGTGTGCTGCCACCCGCTAAAACGATTTTAAAATTCCCTGTTTCAGAAATAGCTCGTTCCGCCAATTGTATAATTTCAGCACATATTGTTTCAGCAACCTGAGTAGCCGTTTCAAATTGATGCCATTGATTAATTTTTTGCATTATTCGGACTCCGGTCTTAATGAATGTCGCCAATGATGACTTTCTTTGTCAAAAATACGTCGACATTCCTCAGGCCCCCATGATCCTGCCGGGTAAGTTGCAATATAATCACGTTCTTCTGCCCATTTTTGTAAAATTGGATCAACGATACGCCAAGCATATTCTACTTCATCTGAACGTAAAAATAATGAACGATCACCTTGAATAACGTCGAGTAATAAATCTTCATAAGCATCAATATGGTGTTCATTCTCATTACGAAAACCAGCATCTAAACTGGTTAAGCGGGTATTCATCTCAAGCCCGGGTTCCTTAACCGTCATTTCCATACGGATACATTCTTCGGGCTGTATTCCCATTAATAACCAATTTGGGCTAGTGCAATCAATATGAGTACCACGGAAAAACTGCAAAGGGGGTCTCTTAAAACAAATAGAAATACTCGATTGCGCTTTCGCCATTCGTTTGCCTGTACGAAGGTAGATAGGTACATCTTTCCAGCGCCAGTTATCAACATACAACTTCATTGCTGCAAATGTTTCAGTGACACTGTTTTCAGGTACATTTTCTTCTTGCAGATAGCCGTTAACACTTTTTCCGTCAGCAGTGCCGCTAGAATATTGCGCACGAAAAGCAACGGCATTGACCGCTTCTTTAGCAATTGGGCGGATGGATTTTAAAACTTTAACTTTTTCGTCACGTAAGGACTCAGCTTCCATAGATGCGGGAGGCTCCATCGTTACCAGTGTCAACAGTTGTAACAAATGACTCTGCAACATATCGCGCATTGCACCGGAGGTATCATAATATTGTGCTCGCGATCCTATGCCAAATTCTTCTGAGTGAGTAATCTGGATGTGGTCGATATAATTACGATTCCATAGTGGTTCCAACATGGTGTTGGCAAAGCGGAAGACTAATAGATTCTGCACGGTTCCTTTGCCAAGATAGTGATCAATACGATAAATCTGATCCTCGCGTAAATATTTACCAATGCATCGCTGTAGAGATTGTGCGCTTTGTAAGTCGTAACCAAACGGTTTTTCGATGACGACGCGGCTCCATCCTGTACTTTCATCCAGCAATCCATTTTTGCTCAATAATTCCGTTGTACTGCCAAAATCAGAAGGACTAATTGCTAGATAAAAAGCCCTATTTTGAGGATATTTATTGCTATCACCCAATGTCTTAGCTAGATCAGCATAGCTTTCCGTTTGTTTAATATCACCTTTTTGGAATGTTAATCGTGTACAAAAGCGTTTAAAAACTTTTTCATCTAATCCGTTTCGAGCCTTGGCTTCCAGCATAACACGGACTTCTGAATGCCATTTTTTATGATCCCAGTCTCGGCGACCAACGGCGACAATTTTAGTTCCACTCGGTAATAGGTTTTCAGCATCCAGATGATATAAAGCTGGCATGAGTTTGATGCGTGATAAATTACCGGTTGCACCATAAATTACATAAGTACAGGCTTCTGCTTTCATTAGTATGACCTATGCATTGTAGGTAGAAGATGCAGTTTTTCCGCCGTGACCTGTCCAATCGGTATGGAAAAATTCACCACGAGGCTTGTCAGTACGTTCATAGGTATGTGCGCCAAAGTAATCACGTTGAGCCTGTAATAAATTAGCTGGCAATCTTGCTGTGCGATAGCCATCAAAATAAGCCAATGCAGAAGAAAATGCAGGGGTTGGAACATTAAGTTCAATAGCCAAAATAACAGCTTTTCGCCAACCTGCATCTGCTTTGGACATTGCTTTAGAAAAGAAATCAGCTAAAAGAAGATTTTCTAACTCGGGGTTTGATTCATAGGCTTGTTTAATGTCACTTAAAAATTGACTGCGAATAATACAGCCACCACGCCACATTAATGCAATATCGCCATAATTTAATGTCCAGTTATATTCTTTAGCTGCTTCGCCCATTAATTGAAAACCTTGCGCGTAAGAGATGATCTTTGATGCATACAGAGCATCGTGAATGGCATCAATCATTAGCTGTTTGTCGCCAGAGAACGCTCCAGCTTGCTTGGGTAAATGTTGAGCTGCTTTTACGCGATCCTGTTTTTGTGCAGATAAGCAACGAGCAAAAACTGACTCAGCAATTAGAGTTAATGGAATTCCCATGTCTAGCGCGTTAATTCCC
>JAZGEM010000047.1:0-142069 GCA_036478745.1 Cocleimonas sp. | reverse complement strand
ACTGTTCCTTCATCAACTATCAAAAAATTTGAAACTACAGGGCAAATATCGCTACGCCAGTTTATTCTACTTTGGAACTGTGTGGATTCACTGGGACGATTAGCCGATTTATGCACTGAACCAATGAATGAACCTAAAACTATTGATGATGTTTTATTAATAAAATAATGATCCGCCAGCTATCCGTACACATTGATTTTGGTGAAACTTGGCGCTATACTGCCTCATACGGAAATAATCCGTACAAAAAAGGTATTATGTTATGACTACTTCACGCCTTGATTTACGCCTAGATCAAGATATAAAAGACAGAGCAGAAAAAGCTTCCGCCTTATTAGGTATGAAAAGCCTAACCGAATATGTGGTTAAATTAATGGATGATAGTGCTACGCAAGTCATTGAAGAATACGAAAGCATGACACTAGAGAATGACATTTTTGATCGTTTTGTCGAAGCCTGCGATAAAGCAGATAAGCCCAATAAAGCATTAAAAAGTGCCGTTGCTTTCACCCAACAACAAGGCTATTAATTGGTGCGTTGTACTAAAGAGTTCGTGGAGCTTAATAAAAGCCTCCACGAAAGATCAGGATTTGATTGTGGCGAGGCAGAGCTAAATACCTTTATTAGACAACAAGCACTAAGGCATATGTCTGCCAATGTAAGCCGAACAATGGTCTTGCCCGCGTTAGAAGCAACGCAAAAAAAGAATAAAGAAAAACAAAATATTTGCGCTTTTTATACCGTTACCCCCAGCTCAATATCCCGTGAGCACCTACCCAAAGCACAAGCAAAAAAGCTACCGCACTACCCCATCCCTGTATTTTTATTGGCGCAATTAGCGGTTGATAAAAAGCATCAAGGAACAGGCCTAGGGAAAATCACCTTGGTAAAAGCACTAGAACATTTATATAAAATTAATGTACACATGCGCGCCTATGCTGTTGTGGTGGATTGTTTGAATGCAGATGCTGAGAGCTTTTATAAGCAGTTTGGCTTTGAGGTTTTGTTTGTGGGTGATAATGGCCGCGCTAGGTTGTTTCTTTCTATGAAACAGCTTGAGACTTTGTTTGCTCCATAGCCAAATTGTTGATTTTGGGTTACCATAATGCAAGTATTTTCAATCAGAGACCTTAGAAAAAGAATAGGAAAACTCAGCAAAGAAGCAGAGAAAGGCAACCTTTGCGTTGATTACAAAGCAAGGTCATCCGCTCTTCGTTAGCCTGTCTTTTACAGAGGGCTTATAAAAAATAATATCATGTGGTACTAGCAGAAAGCTTATACCGTACAGGCTTAATTTCTATTGGTAAGGTGGCAAAACTTGCAGGCGCAAAGCATTGCCGAATTTAGTGAAGACCTTTTAAAACTTGGGAGCTCCTGTGATTAACTATCCCTCAGATGAATTAGATAACGAGTTAGATTATTTTAAATCATAATCTTTATCGTAGCAGTTGAAGAAAATACAGTTTATAAAAGTGATATTGGTAGTTAAAAATAGTAATGCTATGATGTGTAATGATATTAATGGAGATATATCAAAATAATGGCTAGGGCAGATTTATTGGTGAGTTTGATACGTTCTGGAAACAGGGGGGATAATGTTGCTTTTCGAAAAGTAGTTGAATCCTTGATCGCAGAAGAGCAAACAAAAGGGCACAGGATACTTGCTGATCGTTTGAGAGATTCCCTTGTGGTAAATGGACACAAAACTGGAACAGTTTCTCCAGTTTTAACTAAAAAAAATCTCTTTTATGAGTTAACACCTAATCGCAACCTTTCTTCATTATTTCTTCCCAAAACAGTCGTTGAACAAATAAATAATATTATTGAAGAGCAGCATCGTTCTGAGTTGTTACATTCATATAATTTGTCAGCCAGAAATAGAATTCTTTTAACGGGTTCGCCGGGTAATGGAAAAACATCATTGGCTGAAGCTATTGCAACAGAATTAATGGTCCCTTTAATTGTTGTGCGCTATGAGGGGCTTATCGGTAGTTACTTAGGCGAGACGGCTAGCCGCTTACAGCAAATAATGGATTATGCAAAAACTCAGCGTTGTGTTTTGTTCCTTGATGAATTTGATACGATAGGTAAAGAGCGTGGAGATACGCATGAGACAGGTGAAATTAAGAGAGTTGTAAGCTCTCTTCTATTGCAAATTGATGATCTGCCAGATTATGTTGTCGTGATAGCTGCTAGTAATCACCCTGAATTATTAGATAAAGCAGTTTGGAGAAGATTTCAGGTTAGAGTAGAGCTACCTGAGCCTAGTGTTTTGCAAATAAGCAAATATGTGGAGTCTCTTTCTAAGAGAACAAAGGTTAATTTTGGGCTAACTGCGTCTACAATCGCAAAAAAACTAATTGGTGCAAACTTTGCGGAAATAGAAGAAGTTTGTCTAACAATAGCTCGCAGAGCCGTACTAGAAAAAAAGACTGAGAATGCAAAGCAAATAACAACTAAAATTATTCAGCAGTGGAAAAAAAGATTTAAGCCTTCTAAATAATAAAAAGGATTCTAATGGCAGATTTACCATTACTATTATTTCCAGCAGTAAGAAATATTCCCCCTCAAGCTGGAACCCTCTTTGTTCCTCAATACCCTCACTCTCCTTCACGAGAACGTCAAGCAGAGAGATTAAATGAAAAGTTTGATAATCTTGCGAATCTCTTTGATGATAAAAAAGGTGAATTACTAAAGTTAATATCTGGTGCAGAACCAGAATTTGTTTTAGTTATTGAGACTGCAGGGGAGGTAAATGAATTTCAACAAGCAGTTCAAAGTGCAGGTTTGGAGTGGCTTGCAGAATGGAATGAGACCATAGAATCGAGTGATGATTTTTATGATCTCAATCAGGCTGGTAATAGATTAGATCGTGCTTTCAAAGGTAGGTTATACCTTTCTATGAGTAATCAACAAGGGATAAGCGAAGTAATATCTCTTTGGGATAAATGGAAGAGTGGTAGAGGACTTCCGTACGGAAAAGGAAAATGGAAAACAATATTTGAACATATTACTGATTTACGTCGATGGGGTGTGCAAGAGCAGCTAATTGAGACTGGAGTGCTGAGTGATTGGGAGCAATCATTACAGGAAAATCCAGAGCAACCTATACAATTTCAAATTGACCTCTTTTTTCGAGCATCATCTGCTAAAAGAGGACTGAATGAGCAGGATATTGAACATTTAGTTGAAAAACTTGAAGGCAGATTATTAAGTACTTTTATCGTGATGGAGGAAATCTCATTTCATTCGGTAAAAGCTGAGTTGCCTGCAGTTAGTATCAGACAAATAATTGATGAATGTAGGAATGATGCTTTAAATATTGAATTATTAATGTTTTCAGGGATTATGCATTATCGTCCGACAGGGCAAGCACTTACTTCAGTATCAGATGATCTTATAGATAACCCAGACGCTCCCGATATTATTGTTGATAGTGATCCAGTAGTTGCTATTTTAGATGGTGTTCCTTATATAGGTCATGAATGGTTACGTGATCGAATTATTTTAGATGACCCAAATGACCTTGAGGCTGATTATCAAATTGGAGAACGAAAACATGGGACAGCAATGGCTTCCTTGGTTATTCATGGCGAGCTTGATGCGGCAGAACTTCCTTTAAGCCGTCCAATTTATTTCCTCCAATACTGCAAGTTGACCCTAGTAGTCGAGGATGGGGCGGGGGTATAGTTCAAGAACATGTTCCGGAAAGTGTTTTTTATGAGGACAGAATTGAACGTGCCGTGCGTCGAATGTTTGAAGGCGAAGGTGAGGTTCCTCCACAAGCTCCTTCCATAAAAATAATAAATTTATCTTTTGGTGACCCAGCAAGAGAGTTTTCGCATGCGATGAGCCCATGCGCAAGACTGTTAGACTGGCTTTCTTGGAAATATAAAGTAATGTTTTGTGTTAGTGCTGGCAACTATTCTGCAAGTATCGACCTTGGGGTTAATGATGAATTCAATGGGTATGATGATAATGAAAAAGTTAGAATTACTCTACAGGCAATAAATCAGCAAGCCAATTTACGCCGTTTAATATCACCTGCTGAGTCAATTAATTCTATTACAGTAGGTGCAGTTCATCATGATGATTCAGTAATAGAAAGATTGGGTAATCGAGTTGATTTGTTACCTCTTGAAAGGTTGCCAAGTCCAATAAATAGATTAGGTTATGGTTTTAGACGTTCAGTGAAGCCGGAGATATTTTTGCCAGGGGGTAGGCAGTTATATGACTCTCCTATGCTGCAAGCAGATACAAGTTTTCCAATTAATGTCATGGGGGTTCCATCTGGGCAAAAAGTGGTAACAGAAGGAACAGAAGGAGCTAGAAGTAGTACGACATATACACGCGGAACTAGTAATGCTACTGCGTTGGCTACTCGTGCTGCCGCAAAAATTTATGAGACGATAGAACAAATCCGACAAATATATCCAGAAAAAATACCAGAAGAACAGGTATCTATTTTAATAAAAGCATTACTGGTGCATGGAGCATCCAAAGGAGATGCTTATACCGTTTTTGAGGAGCATCTAAAGTCATCCTCGCCGCCTAGGAAGTGGAAAGAGTTTGCCAGTAAGTTTTTAGGATATGGAGAAGTAAATGTTGAAAGAGTCTTGAGCTGCACGGAACAAAGAGCAACAGTTATTGGATGTGGAACTCTCACGCAAAGACAGAAGCATGAATACCGGTTTCCACTTCCTCCTAGCTTGGCAAATGAGAATACATGGAGAAGATTAACAATAACTCTTGCTTGGTTTTCACCAATAAATTCTAATCACAGAAACTTTCGTCAAGCAGCGTTACACTTTTCACCACCTAATGTGATTTACTCAATTTGGTAAGATATGAAGCTGACCATAATCAGGTGAAGAGAGGAACTGTTCAGCATGAAATATTAGAAAGCGAAAGAGTTTCAGATTATCAAGAGGGTGATTTTTTAGTTATTCCTGTTCAATGCCGACCTGATGCTATTGAAATATTAGACGAAGAAATTGATTATGCTCTTGTGGTTACTTTAGAGGTGAAAGAAGGGGTAGAAATACCTATTTATAATGAAGTAAGGGTGGGTATTCAGGCGCAAGTACAAGTGTAATTTATACTCGTTTAGCCTAAAATAAAGTATTCTTATTTTTCTAGTTTGGTAACGTGAGCGATAAAGAATCTATTATTTTAAGCTTAGAAAAACTTTCCCATCCTCAACCTTAACATCATAAACATTAGTACAACCTTCATCCGGCCCCAAAGCTTCGCCTGACTTTAAACTAATCTTCCAGTTATGCAGCGGGCAGGTGACAGAATCACCGTGCATGATGCCTTGTGATAATGGGCCTTGTTTGTGTGGGCAAGCATCTTTTATGGCGTAAACGGTGTCGTCTTTGCCTCTAAAAATCGCGATGTTTTCTTTGTCTGTTTCTACTACGCGCGAGCCTAAAACAGGGA
Source organism: Cocleimonas sp. (assembly GCA_036478745.1). Lineage (GTDB taxonomy): Bacteria > Pseudomonadota > Gammaproteobacteria > Thiotrichales > Thiotrichaceae > Cocleimonas. Next base: position 136,627 of record JAZGEM010000047.1, on the reverse strand, counting down.
TTGAATCTAGGGTGGTTATTTCTTGCCAGTTACTCATTTTTGTATTCTCTTGAATCTTAAATTCTTTAGTAATGTTTAATCCCCTCTCCCTAGCAGGGGGAGGGTTAGGGAGGGGGTAGAAGCTCCGAGTCATATCAAAAAATTGATTATGCTCAAACTTTCGTAACCCTCACCCTAGCCCTCTCCCCTACCTAGGGGAGAGGGGACCTGACTGTGCTTACGCTTCAACCTTAATCTTTATATTATTAAACTGATGCGCATCAGCACCTTCTGCATGTTTTTTCCAAGGGTCAATCTGTGCAGGCTTTTGTGATAACTTAAAGCGCTCATGCAAAATCTTGCGGTTTTCAGGATCATTAAGAATCGCTTCTTTAATCTTATCCAAACCAACGCGTTCAATCCACGGTGCAGTACGTTCTAAATAATGCGCATCTTCGCGATAGAACTGGGCGAACGCACCTGCAAATTCTAGCACTTCTTCTTCGGTTTCTACTTTGGTTAGGTAGTCCGTTACACGTACTTTGATTCCGCCGTTTCCGCCGACATGAAGCTCGTACCCAGAATCAACACATACAACACCGAAGTCTTTTATGGTTGCTTCTGCACAGTTACGCGGGCAACCCGATACGGCTAGTTTGTACTTATGCGGCATCCAAGAACCCCATGTGAGTTCTTCTAGTTTTACGCCTAAGCCTGTTGAATCTTGCGTGCCCATACGACACCAGCTATCACCCACACAGGTTTTACAAGTTCGCATCGCTTTACCGTAAGCGTGTCCTGATACAAAACCAGCTTCACTCAAATCTTTCCACATGGCGGGTAAATCTTCTTTTTGAATGCCGAACATATCAATACGTTGACCGCCCGTGACTTTCATTTCTGGCACGTTGAATTTATCCGCTACATCTGCAATGGCGCGTAAATCTTTTGGCGTACACATGCCACCGAACATACGTGGCACGACAGAATATGAACCGTCTTTTTGAATGTTCCCGTGGGCGCGCTCATTGATAAAACGTGACTCAGGGTCATTATATTCTGGGTACTCACACAGTAAGTAATAGTTAGTTGCTTGGCGACAAACTGCACAACCATCCTCTGTTTTCCAAGCTAGGGTTTGGCGAACTTCATCATGATTTTTCAAAGACTGTTTGCGAATACCTGAACGTACTTCATCGTGAGTTAATTCGGTACAAGCACACATCGGTTTTTTACTTGGTGCTTGCGAATAATCTCCACCCAACGTATGTGCCAGTAATGATTCAACTAAGCCAGTACAAGAGCCACATGAAGAGGATGCTTTGGTATGCGTGCGTACATCATCTAGTGTGAATAATTTCTTTTCAGTAATCGCATCAACAATGTCACATTTACTAATACCATTACAACCACAAATTTCTGCATTGTCGGCCATTAATGCAACACGGGTTTCATCGCCATGTCCTGCATCACCTAGGTGTGCTTGACCAAATAGAATGGTATTACGAAAGTCTGAGATATTTGTGCCATCTTTCATCAGTTGGAAATACCACGTACCATCAATAGTATCGCCGTATAGGCATGCGCCTATAATGACATTATTTCGGATAACTAATTTTTTATAAGTACCACTGGCAACGTCGTGGAATAATAATTCATCGGTATCTTCATCACCGTGGAAGTTACCCGCCGAGAATAAATCAATACCTGTGACTTTAAGCATGGTAGATGTCACCGTGCCTTCATAACGAGCATAACCTAATTCAGCCAAATGGTTGGCAGCAACCTTAGCTTGCTCAAATAATGGTGCAACTAATCCATAAGTTGCACCACGATGTTGCACGCACTCGCCCACTGAATAAATATTAGGATCAAAAGTCTGCATAGTGTCGCTGACAACAATGCCGCGTTCGCAATGTAAGCCAGATGATTTTGCTAGTTCAAAGTTTGGCTTAATGCCCACTGCCATCACTAATAAATCAGCATCAACGGTTGATCCGTCAGTAAATTTTAAACCAGTAACACGTTCATCACCGAGTATTTCTTCGGTTTGATGATCCATTAAGAACGTCATGCCTTTTTCTTCTAAAGATTTTTGCAACATCTTGGCAGCAGGTGTATCAAGTTGACGTTCCATTAAGGTGTCCATGATATGTACTACGGTCACATCCATGCCTTGTTTCATCAAGCCATTAGCAGCTTCAAGCCCTAACAAGCCTCCACCGATAACAACTGCCTTCTTATAGTGCTCCGCTGCTTCTATCATGGTATCGACATCTTTCACATCACGAAAACCAATCACGCCGTACTTGTCTGCACCAGGAAGGGGCAGCATAAACGAAGTTGAACCAGTAGCGATTAAAAGTTTGTCATAAGGAACAATCGTACCGTCTTCTGCAGCGACTTCTTTTTTAGTACGGTGTATTTCGGTAACTTTTTTGCCTTTTTCAAACTGGATTTTATTTTCTGTGTACCAGTCATCATCATTTAGCATAACCTCTTCAAGGGTCTTCTCGTTAGCAAGTACAGGGGATAGCATAATACGATTGTAGTTACCGTAAGGCTCATCTCCGAATACGGTAATATTATACTTCTCGGGTTCAAGCTTGAGTAGTTCTTCAATAGTCCGCATTCCTGCCATACCATTGCCAATCAGGACTAGGTTTTGTTTCATTGAATAACTTCCTGTGTGTAATTTAGTTAATCACTATATATGCAAAGACCATGCCAGCTTTACAGTTTTAGTTATCCCTTGCTTTTTATTTGAAGTTGGCATGGACTTTGCAGTGCCATTAACAACACAGTATTTCTAAGCGGAAACTAACAATGTCATCTGAAAACCTAACTGAGCGACTTAATATCTTTGCCTTTGGTAAAGCCAATATTAGAACGCTTCATTTTACTTGGTTTGCCTTTTTTATGACCTTTGTCGTGTGGTTAAGTCTGGGCCCAATGATGCCTTTTATTCAAGAGGCTTTATCCTTAAGTGATCAACAGGCTAAAGTTTTGTTGATCTTAAATGTGGCCATGACTATTCCTGCTCGCATAATTGTTGGCATGTTGGTTGATAGGCTTGGCCCACGTATTATGTTCAGCAGTATCTTAGTGCTCGGTGGACTGGTGAGCATTGCTTTTGCCTGGGCGAACAGCTACGAAAGCTTAGCTATTATGCGCTTTCTTTCAGGTTTTATTGGCGCCGGCTTTGTGGTGGGTATCCGTATGATTGGTGAGTGGTTTCCAGCAAGGCAAACGGGCGTTGCTCAAGGTATTTATGGCGGCTGGGGTAATTTTGGTTCGGCAGGCGCAGCGTTAACTTTACCGTTTATTGCCGCTAATTTTGGTGGTGAAGATGGCTGGCGCTATGCTATTACCTTTGCCAGCGTTGCGGCAATTTCTTATGGTGTAGCTTATTATTTCATTGTCAGTAATACACCCAAAGGCTCTACTTATTTTAAGCCTAAAAAAATGGGCGCTATGGAAGTCACTAGCAGATTTGATTTAGTGCTTTATATGCTAATGAATATCCCATTGTTTGTTGCACTAGCAACCCTTGCTTGGAAGTTATCTCCGAGTAATATGGGTTTACTTTCTGAAGCTAGTGTTTACTTAATTTATAGTGCCTTAATCATCATTTATTTTATCCAAATATGGAAAATATGGCAGGTCAATGCTGATATTCTAAAAGAAACAGTACCAAGTATGCAGCAGTATAAATTTAAGCAAGTTGCAATTCTCAACTGGGCTTATCTTGTTACCTTTGGTACTGAGTTGGCGGTGGTTTCAATGTTGGCAATGTTCTATGTTGAATGGTTTGATTTACCTAAAATCACGGCGGCACTCATGGCAGGAATTTATCCTGTAATCAATCTTTTTGCCCGTCCTGGTGGTGGTTTAATCAGCGACAAAATCGGTAGAAAATTAACGTTAATGATATCTTTTGGTGGGATTACAGCCAGCTTTTTAGCGCTTGGTTTTGTAAGTAAAGAATGGTCGGTAGGTTTAGTTGTAGCCATGACCATTATCGGTGGCATTTTCTCAAAAGGAGGCTCGGGCGCAGTATATGCGATGGTGCCGCTGATTCAACGCCGTATGACAGGGCAGATTGCAGGTATGGCGGGTGCCTTTGGTAATGTAGGTGCAGTGATGTTTCTTACGGCAAACTCCTTGGTGAGCTATGACCAGTTCTTTATGTTTATTGGCATTATATCTGCCGTCGTCTTTGTGTTAATCATATTATTTCTGGAAGAGCCTAAGGGCAAGATTTCTGAAACAATGCCAGATGGTACAGTGCAGATGATTGACGTAAAATAGCGCAATGACTAAAACCCTAACTGTCACTATTGGTCAAACCTCTATCGCAGGTATCAAACCTGAGAATGAAGATTTTCTTGGTTTTCATGTTCCATCAAATAATACGGCTGATGCGATTCAATTGGAAAGTAAAGGTATTACAGTTGCTATTGCCGATGGCATGAGTGGTAGTGATGGTGGTAAAGAAGCTAGCCAGGTTAGTGTGCGCCAATTTATTAATGATTATTATGGTACGCCTGAATCATGGACAGTCAAACAGGCGGCTAGCAAAATTCTAAGCGCCTTAAATAGCTGGCTCTATAGTCAGGGACAACAAAAATATGGTACGGCTAAAGGTATGGTAACAACCTTTAGCGCTTTGGTTTTAAAATCACAGACGGCACATATTTTTCATGTCGGTGATAGCCGTATTTATCGTTTACGTGGTGCTGACTTTGTACAACTGACGCGTGATCATCGTGTTTGGATAAGCAACGACCGTGACTATTTAAGCCGCGCTATTGGCATCGATATGCACCTTGATATAGATTACCGCACCACCAATGTAAAAGAAGGTGATATTTATTTTTTTAGCACCGATGGCGTACATGACTTTATTGGTGATAAAGAAATACAGGAAATAATAGAAGCTAACGCTAATGACCCACAAAAAGCTACTGACAACATTATCAAGGCTGCTGAGGCTAATAACAGCACAGATAATATTTCAGCCCAAATCTTAAAAATAGCTTATCTGCCAGAGCCTGATAAAACTGAATTTTATGAGCAATTAACCCAGTTGCCATTTCCACCTGATCTTACTGCGGGTAATATTTTAGATGGTTATAAGATATTGCGTGAGTTAAATGCTTCATCACGCTCACAGGTTTATTTGGCAGAGGATACTTTTGTTGCTGATGGTTCTCAGGCAGAAAAAATTAAGGGGCAACCCTCTAAAGTCGTGATTAAAACACCTTCCGTTAATTTTGAAGATGATCCAAGTTATATAGATTTATTTTTGCATGAAGAATGGGTTGCTAAACGCCTGTCTTCACCGCATTTAATTAAAGTTTGTGGGGTTGATCGCAAACGAACCTTTTTGTATACCGTGGTCGAATATGTTGAAGGGCAAAGTCTTAAACAATGGATGGCTGATAACCCCAAGCCCTCATTGACACAGGTTCGTGGAACGGTTGACCAGATTACACGTGGGCTACGTGCGATGCATCGTCTAGAAATGATTCATCAAGACTTAAAGCCCGATAATATCTTACTCGATAAAAACAACACCTTAAAAATTATTGATTTTGGTTCGACTAAAATTTCTGGTTTAGCAGAAATTAAATCGGTTCTTGAGCATCAACAAATTGTTGGCACAGCCAATTACTCGGCTCCTGAATACTTTAAGGGTGAGTCAGGTACTAATCGTTCTGATATATATTCACTTGGTGTGATTGCCTATGAAATGCTAACAGGAAAACTGCCCTACGGAGAAGTCTCACCTGAACGGGCGAACAAAAAGAAGTTTCATTACATCTCAGCGCGTCAATATAATCCTTTAGTTCCTGACTGGATGGATGCCTGCTTACAAAAAGCAGTTCAAGTTAACCCTGCTAAACGTTACGCTTTATTGTCCGAGTTTGTGACCGATTTTGCCAAACCGAATCAGGCGTTGCTAGACCGTAATACAACACAGCCACTTTTGGAAAGAAACCCACTTGTATTCTGGCGTAGTATGGCTCTTATTCAATTTTTTATTATTCTAGGGCTTTTATACTACTTTTGGCTTCAAAGTAGTTAATCGAGATGCGTTGCTTTCTATCTGACCCAAATAAGTGCACTATGCACACTATCATTTACATTAAACACTGCAGTATAAATAACATCCCTTTTTTTATAGGTGTCATGGAGCATTTTCTTAAAAAACAACCAACTTTAATGAAGTTAATATTTTGCACCACTATAGTGCTAAATAAGAAATTCTATTAGTGAGCATTAGCAATTATATGACTAAAACTAATAAGCAGCCAACCATTATTATAGATACTATCCATGATGCTCTTAGTACAGCCATTGTTGCACTGGATAACGCTTTGAATATTATTCATATTAATGCTGCGGCTGAAAATCTTTTTGCGCAAAGTCGTATGCGAGTACTTGGAAGTTCTTACACCTCTCTATTCAAAGATGAAATCATTCAACAACATCTTGAATTTGTTATCCAAAATAATGAGCCTCAAATGCTCAAAGGGTGTCGTTTACAAGGCAATTACTATCAAAGTATAAGGGTAGATTGTGTTGCTAGCCCTCTCTTAAAACAGGGAAAACTTCAAGGTATCGTACTTGAATTAGAACGTATTGATCATCAGATTCGTATTTCCCGTGAGGAGCAACTATTAGCCCAGCAGGAAGCCACACAAATTTTAGTGCGTGGTTTGGCACATGAGATTAAAAATCCTTTAGGTGGGCTACGCGGTGCAGCGCAGCTGCTTGAAGCAGAGCTTGATAATAATGAGTTAAAAGAATATACCGATATTATTATTTCCGAAGCAGATCGCTTACAAAGTTTGGTTGATCGTATGCTTGATACTCGCAAACAAGCTGAAAATGAAGACGTGAATATTCATGAAGTACTGGAGCGTGTGCGTAAGTTAGTGCGTGCTGACCTTCCCGAGGGTGTTAGCTTACGTTTTGATTATGACCCAAGCATTCCTAATCTCTATGCAAATCAGGATAGTTTAATTCAGATTATTTTTAATATTGTGGGTAATGCGATTAAAGCGGTGGGTGATTCTGGCACGGTTATTTTTAAAACGCGAATTTTAAGAAATTACACGATTAACCAAAAACAACACCGACTGACCTTACGCTTGGATATTATTGATAATGGTAAAGGGGTTCCTGAGGATATTAAAGATAAGCTTTTTTATCCTATGGTCAGTGGTTCAGCACAAGGCACGGGACTGGGTTTATCTATCGCTCAAACACTAGCGAATCAACACGGTGGCGTGATTGAGTTTGAATCTGATCCAGCAGAAACTCAATTCACCTTATTTTTACCCATCCCACTATCACCAGAAGAAAATAGGAGGTCAGCTAATGTCTGAAAAAATTTGGATAGTCGATGATGACCAATCAATACGTTGGGTTCTCGAAAAGGCTTTAACAAAGGCTGGAATGGAAGTGATCGTATTTGAATTCGCCTCTGACCTCATTAAAATGCTGCAAGAGCATGAGAATCTATTATTGCCTGATGCCATTATCACGGATATTCGGATGCCTGTTATGGATGGTTTTCAGCTAATCAAAGAAGTACATCAACTTTACCCTAAGCTACCCGTCATTATCATGACGGCAGAGTCAGACATGGATAGTGCCATGTCGGCTTATGAAAGTGGTGCATTTGAATATTTACCAAAGCCCTTTGATATTAATGAAGCAATAGCGCTTGCAAGACGAGCTTGTTCAATGAATCACCACAGCGGCACAGTAACTGAAACATTAGACTCTGATGCGATAGATACTTCACCGTTACTAAGACAACAAGACATTATTGGAAAATCTGTCGCGATGCAGGATCTATTTCGTACCATTGGCAGACTCAGCAAAACCAGCATATCCGTTTTAATTACAGGAGAATCAGGCACGGGAAAAGAGCTTGTTGCAAAAGCACTTCATACTCATAGCCCGCGTGCAGATCAACCCTTTATTGCAATTAATACGGCGGCGATTCCTAAAGATTTACTTGAGTCAGAATTATTTGGTCATGAGAAAGGTTCCTTCACAGGCGCACAAACACAACGTAAAGGGCGCTTTGAACAGGCGCATGGCGGCACGCTTTTCCTTGATGAAATCGGTGATATGCCTGCTGAATTACAAACTCGATTATTGCGTGTTTTATCCGATAGTGAATTTTATCGGGTAGGTGGCACACAACCAGTAAAAGTGGATGTAAGGATTATCGCAGCAACTCATCAAAACTTGGAAGAGCAGGTTGAGAATAGAGTCTTTCGTGAAGATTTATTTCATCGACTCAATGTAATTCGATTACAAATTCCTGCTTTAAGAGAGCGTGATGGCGATATTATCATTCTACTCAATCATTTTTTAGGACAAGCAGCGGAAGAGCTAAGCGTAGAAAAGAAACACTTAAGCAGTGAAGTGATAAACTATTTGCCGACACTTAAATGGCGAGGGAATGTACGCCAACTAGAAAATGTTAGTCGCTGGCTCACGGTTATGGCGACAGGCAAAGAAGTAACACTAGAAGATTTACCACAAGATCTCAAAACAGCCAAAACACAAGAACAAAATAACTGGGAAGATTTATTGTATCAATCAATGGTGCTTCACTTAAATCAAGGTGATACAGGTATTTTAGATGACTTTACCCCCGCTTTCGAAAGCATTGCTATGAAGGCTGCTTTAGAAATAAGCAAGGGACGTAAGAAAGATGCAGCTGAGTTACTAGGCTGGGGTCGTAACACCCTGACACGTAAACTCAAGGAGTTAGAGCTTTAAGGATCAGAGCTTACTATAGTGAAGCGGCTGTGTACAATCTTGTAAAAAAGGCGGGGGTGCCATATGATTTATTTACCTATGCACCCCCGCCTTTTTTAAACAATTAGAAACGATAAAGCGAGAGAAGATGACTGAAATACTAGCATTCGAAACAGTTAAAACAGCACAGAAAACAGATTTTACTGTTATTTGGTTGCATGGTTTGGGAGCGGACGGTAATGATTTTGTGCCGATGATTCCTGAGTTAAAACTGCCTGAGTCGCTTCGGGTTAAATTTATTTTTCCGCATGCGCCTGTTCGACCTGTGACTTTAAATAATGGGATGCAAATGCGTGCTTGGTATGACCTGCTTTCTTTGGATCGAACAAATAATGTGAAACTAGATGATATTTTGATTACGGTTGATTGGATAAATAAGTTAATCGAAAAGGAGATTGAATCGGGGGTACCTAGCAAGAAGATTTTATTGGCAGGCTTTTCACAGGGTGGTGTAATTGCATTTCATACAGCATTGCGTTTTCCTAAAAAATTAGCAGGAGTCATGGCGCTTTCTACTTATTTTCCTTTTGATGAAGATTTATTAGCACAAGCAGGTTCACAACATAGTGGAATGCCAATTTTTGCTGCACACGGAACGAATGACCCTGTTATTCCACATCTAAGTTGGAAGGATTATGTGCCTAAGCTTGAAGCGGCTGGTTTTGCTGTTGAAGCGAAATCTTACCCGATGGAACATTCAGTGAGTTTGGAGGAAATACAGGATATTTCAGCATGGTTACAAAAGGTGCTGTAATGATCACAACTGCTGTTTATTTAATCGAATAAATTCAACCATCCATCTCCCAACAGTATGGCTATCTATATTCTCACTTAATGATTCTATTGCTGTATCAACTGTTTCTTGCCCAATTCGTTCTATTCGTTTACTAATTAAGGCTTTGTTGTAGTCGCGTGAGAATTCGGGGTGACCTTGTAGCGTCAACATTGAGCCTGTTTGAAAGCCGGCAATCGGGCAAAAATTGCTACTTGCGATAAGTTTACTGTTTTCGGGTAAATCAACCACTTGATCTTGATGACTTGCCAAAAGAGAAAGGTTTTCTAGTGGCTTATCTCCCATCCAATCATTTTTGCTTTTCATTTCCCAGTGTTGAACACCTACTCCCCAGCCTTTATTTTCTTCTTTTTCTACTTTTCCACCTAATGATTCTGCGATTAATTGGTGCCCAAAACAAATCCCTATCGTGGGAATTTTTGCGTTGAATAAATCTCTAACTAAGCTTTTTGCTTTATGAATCCAAGCAATATCATCATAAGCGCTAAATTGACTACCTGAAATAATATAACCATCACAGGCGGCTAAGTCTTGAGGAAATTTATCAGCAGTGAGGTCGAATATGTTGACCTCTACACTATCATCCTGATCATGTATCAATTTAGAAAACATGTCTTGATAATCACCGTTGATATCATTTAGATCATCCGCAACATGATCACACTGTAATAATCCTATAACCATCCTAAGGTTCTCCGTTGAGTGATCATGTTTGATACAACATGCTTCATAAAGCGATGAAAAAAGGGATGTCTGCATCTGCACGAATATAGGTAGGATCTTTTTCCCTAACTCTAAGCCTATTCCTTTAAATAATCCACTGGCAGATTTTTCAATTGCCTCACCCCCTACAACAGAACCCGTAAATGCAACATAGTGTATTTGTGGTGATTTAATCATATCAGCCTCAGTAGCAAGCTCCTTTCTGCATAAACGGTATGATCTACGGGTGATAGTGTTTGTTGTAATTGCCCATTAAATTGTCTCAAGAAAGTTGATATGGCACCCCCCCCTTTTTTACACAATTGGGTAAGTAAGAGAAAGCTTCTGATTTAGACTTATTTTGGCAAGATCTATTTCAGATTAGCGACATCACAAAAAGCAAACCCTAGCTCAAGCGAAGAAAAGAACTTCTCACGACTCATGTATTTGCCACGGATAATCCCATCAATATAACCAAACCCACTTTAATATGTGACAATTTGCGCTGTTCAACGATTTTCTTTGCATCACTAGTCGTTTTAACTGATCTTGGATTCATAAAATAAGCTCAAATAAAAAAATGCTTGTCTAACATTGGTATAGCTTCATAAGCAAAATCTGTAAAGTGATAAGTAAAAAAAATAACTTTAATTATTCAGCTTAGGTAAAGAATTAAAATTGTATATTGCACATATCACTAGATAGGATGTTTCTAGGAACTAATAAAAATAATACAAATTGGACGTTAAAATGAATAATAAATATAAATCAATTCTGTTTTCATTCGTTGCGATAGTTTTCCTATCGTTATTCAGTTTTCAAGTAAATGCATTGCAAATGAATCCGCTTTCTTTGGTGTTAAAACCATCTGGAGGGGGAACAAAACAATCATTTCGCGTTACCAATGAGAGTAACAAACCAATAGCAGTTCAATTCAGCGTGACGACTCGTCAGCAGCTTAACAATAAAGAAATAAGAAAGCCGGCGGATAAAAGTTTTATGGTTTACCCACCGCAAACCATTATTCCAGCACGCTCAACTCAAAAAGTAAGAGTTGAATGGTTAGGCGCGAATAAAATTCCACGGGAACAAGCTTACCGATTAATTGCTGAACAAGTTTTTGTATCGTTAGATGATAAAGAGAAGACTGGCGTTAAGATGTTAATGACGCTAATTGGTGCTCTTTATGTTCAACCTAATGGAACTAAAAGTAATGTTCAAGTTAGAGCTGTCCAGCGCCATGGGAATAAGCTTGCTGTGACTTTAAGTAACTCTGGCACACGTCATCAGTTAATGAATTATGCGACACTTACCTTGCGTAATGGAGCAAAAGTAATAGCGTTAAAAGGGAAAAATTTAATTGGTATTGAGGGTAATAATGTTCTTGGTGGAGCAACCAAACGTTTCTTTATACCTTTACCAAAAGGGTTTGTAAACGGTCGCTGGACCGCTACTATTAAGTATCCACGATAAAGTATTGATTTTGATGATTCTTGTGAATTATCATGTGCTTACTTACATACAAAACGGCTTTTAAGTCACAAAGAGGCAGTAAAAGTACTGCTTGGAGAGTATGCTTCATTCTGCTTGCTAGCTTCTTTATAACGGGTACTAGTTATGCAGAAAAGCAGCTAGATGCCGAGTTGGTTGCTTTTTATAATCAAGTTTTCAATAAAAACACACCTAGCCAAAAACTGACTAAAACATCAGAAAAATCTGTAATCAAAAAAAACAAACATTTAAGAAATCAGCATAAAAGTAAGGAATTAATAAAAAAAGATGCGCAGTTAGTGGCTGCTTACAATCAAATATTTGGTATAAGTCAAACCAAAAACCGAGTATTTGTACCTAAAAATCCTCAAGTTGTTAATAATCGAGTAGTACAACCATCTAAAAACTTCAAAAAGCCTAACTTTCAGTTAAAAGTTAATAATAAGGTAATGCATCCGGCTGTTATTGATCAAAAAGTAATAAAGAAAAAATCCCAAAGTGTAAGCAAAACAACTGTAAAAGATAACTCTACTGTTTCTCAAACTACCAATATAGATGCACTTTTTGAAAAGGCCTTTGGCAAAAAGAAAGCATCCCCAGAAGTAGACGAAGATCCTCCTTCTAACGGCAATAATGCGGACTTGTCAGCATTGTTTGCAAAAGCTTTTGGTCAAAAATCAATGGTTCGAGCCCCTCCTCAAGTATCTGTAGATTTTAGGATTAATAAAGAAGTCATTGGTGAAATTATCGTCTTCAGTAATAAATCTGGTTTCATTGATCAAACGGACAAAGAGACTGTTCTTGAATTATTAAAAGAGGTATTGAAGGAACATATTTTCAAGCGAGTAGAGGAAGAACTAACTGCTAATGAACATGTTTTATTCAAGAAATTAACATCATTAGGACTAAAAACAGCATATAACTCTGTAAACCTCAGCTTAGATTTAATCATTAAACCTGAATTAAGAAAACCACGTGTACTTTCAATGCAATCTAGGCGTAAAGCATCCGTTCGAGATGAAAATAAAATTACTGCGAGTGAGATTAGTGGCTTTTTAAATTTGTATTCTAATCTTGATGTTGATTCTAACAATAATAAGCCTAGAGTAAGAATGAAGTTTGAGGGTAGCTTAAATATAGGCAGGTCGGTGCTTGAATCTACTGTTGATTTTAGGAATGATAAATTCACCCACAATAAAACTGTTCTAACTTATGATAAGCCCGACAAACTCCAACGCTTCCAGCTTGGAAATGTCTCTACTGGAAATCGAAATTTTCAGGAAAATCTTGAACTTAATGGCTTTAGAATCAGTAAAGAATTCTTTATGGAGCCTGAATTACAAATTAGACCGAGAGCTAATGAGTCTTTTGTTCTTGATTCAGATTCTGAAGTTGAGGTTTACATTAATAATAAATTACGCCAGCGCTTCTATTTGGAGGAGGGGGTTTATTCACTCGAAGATATTGGTCTGTATGAAGGCGAAAATAATATTAGAGTAAGAATTAAAGATGAATTCGGAAAAGTTACGATAAAAACGAGTCAGCAGTTTTATGATTCTCACCTTTTAAAACCCGGTTTAAGTTTTTATGCCTTTAGTGTTGGTTATTTAAGCAACCAACAAGCGCGCTCAAGTGAGCAATTAAAAGATAAGCTGCTTGTTAGTGGTTATTACCAAAAAGGGATATCTAAAAATCTAACATTAAGTCTTGATACTCAAATAAGTGAAGACAGTTATTTATTAGGTGCTGAAGCAATAACCTCAATAGAGTTTGGATCTGTTAAAAGTAGTCTTGGACTTAGTGGTGGACGTGATAAAGATCTTGGATTTGCTACAAGATTTGAGTTTAAGCCAAACCAAAGTCGACCACAGATTGGTCTTGATACTTTAAGAGAAGATATGCTTGGCTTAGATACCTCTGTTAGTCGGTTTCTTAATAGTTGGACTGTATCTGGAGAATATAGGGGTAGTGACTTTTCATTACTAAATGCTTCTGATTCTTTTGATTTTGATTCTCAAGTTTCGAAAAGCAGATTGAAATCACGTTTACAAACAAATTTCAGCTTAAAATTACCAGATAATTGGCGAAGTAGTATGAATGTAGGAGTAGCTGATTATTATGATGCGTCTAATAATATATTTACCAACCTAACGGCTACTAAGCGATTTAATAATGGCACTTTACTCAGTGTTGGGGCGCGTTATGATAGTAATGATGACTTCTCTACGAATTTACAAATTTCTATTCCTTTATTTAAAGATAGAAATAAAAGAAGAAAAAACTTAGACTTTTTAGCTGATTCTAAAAATAATTCATTGAAAAGTAAGTTGAGCGTTAAACCTAAAAGTCTTATTGGTAGAAATAGCTTAGGAGGATCACTTGAATATGCGCAGGATGATAAATCGCGCCAGCAGAATCTAGACCTTAGCTATCGTGGTGATACTTTTGAAACAAGTTTAATTGCGAGAAATAGTCAAAGTTTAAATGATAAAGATGATTTACAGCGTCTGAATATTGGTTTTAATACGAGTTTAGCCTGTGTCGGCAGTAACTGCGCAAGATCAAATCCTATCGATGATAGTTTTGCGCTTGTTTCAGGGCCGATAAACCAGAACGGACCCATTGCTATTAATAACGGAAATCAAAAGTTTAGATATTCGGGTGGTGATAATGACAATTTACCTGATAACTATATAGCTTTGATTCCAAATAAAGGCACTAATGCTGTGGTGAACTTAGAATCATACCGATATCAAAGTATCAATATTGATGAAAGTACTTTACCGAATGGCTATGATACTGAAAAAACAGAATTTGAGGTGTTCCCACGCTACCATCAAGGATTTGTTATTAAAGCAGGGGGTGAACCATCGACAATATTAGCGGGTAATTTTGTTTCAAATGAAAACAAACCGCTTGGCTTTAAAGGGGGACAGTTAGTGCCCATAAATGAGTCAGGAAAGACGATTGCATTCTTCTCGAATAAGGCAGGAATATTTCGAATTATATCAGTCCCTGCTGGGAATTATAAATTACACTTATTTGATTACCCTGATATGCAAGATATAGCGGTTAAAGTACCTGACCTGAAAGGACAAGTTCATGACTTGGGTAAATTGATAATTACCGAGTAGCTACCTATTGAGTAGCAACAACTACAGTAATGGTGTCTTGATAAATACCCGCTTCAATCAATAAGGCTGGAAATATATTACCAAAAACTATTTGAGTTGGTGAAAACTCTATCGTGGTTGGAATAGTGTTACAGGGGATATTAAGTGTTGGGTTATTTGTAATGCTAAAGTCTGTATTTTGATAAATAACTTTATATTTAGTCAAACTATTATTACTAGCTGTGTGTAATAGTCGAAAGTTATTAATGGTTGAAAAATTCATATCACAGTTTCCTGCGACATTAGACTCAAGACCCATTGTTCCTAAATCTACGATGCTAGGAAAAATCCAATTAGCAATATCATTGTTTCCATAGAATCTAGAACTACCAGGCGCAGAACCTATTAGTTTTACATAAGGTGTATGCGTCACATTGATATCTATTTCTGTTTGGTCGCTAGTTGCAGCATATATAAGGACTTGAGGTGCGCACAATAAAGCAGCGAGTATCGTTTTTAATTTAATCATAATTATAATTTTTATATTTACTAATGATATGGGTTTTATTCTTGAAGGATTATCTCTTCTCAATGCTGAACCTTAACTGAACAAGCGATAAGCTGTACTTAGGCATAAGTAAAATACGTGATACCAATATGTTATACTTATGATGATGTATCAAAGCGACATACGGTAGTTAAGTTTAATTCTTATTCAGGAAGCATTCAGCTAAAAAATACTACTATGTGTCTCGAAGGTTAAGAATATAAAAATATTTAAATAAACCTTTTTGAAAAATAATAAACCCTTTATTCAAAAAAAATAGGAATTAAAATGAATCACTCGAAAAAAATTATTGCGTCTGCTGTTCTTTTAGCAACTAGCTCTTTTGCTATTGCGGCAACAGATACGACAGAAATCGAAATTAATGTAACAAAAAATGCTTACGTTAACTTTATTGGTACACTTCAAGGTAACACAGTACAACCTCTTTCAACTGCACAAGTTGATGGTGTAACAACAACGCTTGGTACACTTGGTTTTGAGTCAAATACAACGGGTACTTGTACAGTTAGCTTCTCTACAGTAAATGATTACAAACTTGTACATGCTGGAAACGCTGCTTTAGATTTAGGAAGCTATACATTTGAATATGCAGGTGTCACAAACACTACAGGTACTGCAAATGACTATTTAGCTCCTAATTGTAACGAAGCTGTTTCAAACGTTACAATTGCTAACCCTGCTCTTCCTGGTGTTGTTACTGCGGGAACATACTCAGATACAGTTACTATTACTGTAGCTACTCAGTAATATAGAACTTATCTACATTAACAAAAAGGGCCGCTTTATAGCGGCTTTTTTGTTAATTTGCTTTTTGTCCAAGTAATTCACTTTTCGGTGGTGGCATTTGCAAGAAATAGCCACTTTCTGACATTATTCTTAATACCTCTTCTGATTCAGCCTTAACTAATTTTCGCCCCTTTGATAAGTCAAATTCAAACGAAAAATCCATATCACCCAGTAACTTCATTAGCGATTCTGGAACATTAGAAAAATCATCTTTTTCTGGTAGGTATAAATACATTCCTGTTTTTAGGTTGCTTCGATAGACGAAACAATTCATTTACTAACTTTTTTAACCATAAGAGATAATTGTTTAATATTAGCCAATGGAATTTCTGTCTCTACACCGTTACCTAACAATACACTACTAGCAGAAATCTTTTCAATTCGACCTTCGACATGATCATTATTTGTTTTAATTACTTGTACTATCCGTCCCTGTAAAGTATCTATTCTATTTACTGGTACTTTATCAAAGCTCATTTTATATAAAGCTTTCTTAGGTAAGCTCTGCATTTCACTCTCTATAAAATTAGTAATGGGTTTACTAGGGATAGAATCTATTAGAGGTTGAGAGGTAACAGTATTAGTATTGATTTGTTTCTGATTTGAACTACTGATAATAACTGTCTCACTTTCATTTTGGGTAGAAAGTATGTTCTTAATTCCTGTATTAGCCCCCATAAGCCATGCAACAGTGGCGATACTCAGCCCGAAAAAACCAGTCATTACTTTTTTGCTACTCTGATGCCAAAGTGAAGGTACAGTCACAATATTTAAGCCAGGGAATAAGGAGATGATTCCAGTCACAAAATGATGCTTAAATCCTACTATTACATAGGCAAGGTAACTCACAAGAAAAAGTAAAACCCCTATTCCGACAATTATTGTTAGTGCTAGCTGCATAAGACATTAAATCAAATATCGACAACAGTCATTGTACATGCTCAGATAAGGAGAAACAGAGAGAATAGAGAAAAAATCAAAATTATTTATTTTTCGTCAACTATTGAATGGGTTACAGCCTCTTATCTGTCATCAATAGGTTGAGATACAAGACTCAGTTATACTGGAAAATCCATATTATTATCAATAATTCTTATGAACCTTGCATTAGTCTACAGCCGCACGAGTGATGGTATTAAAGCACCACAGGTGACCGTAGAAGTTCATCTAGGAAATGGTTTACCTAGTTTCTCGATTGTTGGTTTACCTGAATTAGCGGTTAAAGAAAGTAAAGACAGGGTAAGAGCTGCCATTATTAATTCTAATTTTGAGTTTCCTTCAAAAAGAATTACGGTGAATTTAGCCCCTGCGGATATTCCAAAGGATGGTGGTCGTTTCGATTTACCCATCGCTCTCGGAATTCTTGCTGCATCAGGTCAAATTTCTGAAAAATCTCTAGAGAGCTACGAATTTATTGGAGAGCTTTCATTAAGTGGCCATATCCGTTCTGTAAAAGGTGTATTACCTACTGCGTATGCTGTCAATACAGCTAATCGGAGTCTATTTGTTGCAGAAGATAATGCAGAAGAGGCTAGTCTGATTAAAGAACTTCCCGTTTATTCTGCAAATCATCTTTTGCAAATATGTACACATTTGGCTGAAACAGAAAAGCTATTACCTTATGTTCCAAACAGAACCAATTCAAATGCAAAGTACTCGGTAGACCTTCATGATGTAAAAGGACAGTTTCAAGCGAAGAGAGCTTTAGAAATTGCGGCTGCTGGTGGTCATAATATGCTTATGGTTGGACCACCAGGGACAGGCAAAACAATGTTGGCATCCAGATTGGTGACTATATTGCCGCCAATGACGGAAAAAGAAGCATTGCAATCAGCCGCAATTGCTTCAATTAGTGATCAAGGATTCAGTGTTGCCAAGTGGGGGTTACGTCCTATGCGAGATCCACATCATACATCTTCTGGCGTAGCATTAGTTGGTGGTGGTGCAAAAGTTCGCCCTGGTGAAATTTCACTTGCACACAATGGGATTCTATTTCTTGATGAATTAACTGAATTTAACAATAAGGTGTTGGATGTTCTACGTGAGCCTTTAGAAACAGGAAAAATTACGATTTCTCGGGCTGCTAGACAGGCAACATATCCAGCGCAATTTCAACTTATTGCTGCGATGAATCCTTGCCCTCAAGGTTTATCTTGTGATTTCAAAAGTAACTGTAGCTGTACTTTAGAGCAACAACGTCGCTATAGGTCAAAGTTATCGGCTCCTTTTTTGGATCGTATAGATTTACAGATAAATGTATTACAGCTCTCACGCGAAGATCTACAAAGACCCGCAGATGGAGAGAGTAGCGAAGTAATAAGGGCAAGAGTCATCTCTGCCCGAAAATTACAGCTTCAAAGGCAGCAGAAAGCGAATTGTAAACTCAGTAATAATGAAATAGAAAAATATTGTAACTTAAGTAAATCAGATGAAGATTTGCTCGCAATGGTTATTGAAAAGTTCAGACTATCTGCGCGAGCTTATCATCGAATTCTAAAGGTATCCCGCACCATTGCAGACCTCTCTGCAAGTGAAGATATACAAACTAAACATATTAGTGAAGCAATTTCATACCGAGCTATGGATAGGTTGAATGCTAGGTAAGTGAGACATAAGTTTAGAAACTTTCTTTTGCAGCCTTAACCCTTGCAAGTACCTGTTTTGGAGCAGTACCACCTAAGTGATCACGTGCAGAAACTGACCCTTCTAAAGTCAAAACTTCAAAAACATCCTGATCTATTGCTGAAGAAAACTGTTGTAGTTCTTCTAATGTCATTTCACTAAGATCTTTTTTTGTTTTAACACCATAGGCAACGGCACTACCAACAACTTCATGCGCATCTCTAAATGGCATGTCTTTGCCAACAAGATAGTCTGCTAAATCTGTAGCGGTAGAAAACCCCTGCATAGCAGCAGCTCGCATTTTATCTTTATTGGTTTGTACATGAGGCATCATGTCTGCAAAGGCACGAAGACTTCCTAGTACAGTATCAACTGTATCAAAGAGTGGTTCTTTGTCTTCCTGATTGTCTTTATTATAAGCCAGCGGTTGGCTTTTCATTAACGTTAGCAGTGCAATTAGATCACCATAAACTCTACCTGTTTTTCCACGAATCAATTCAGGTACATCGGGGTTTTTCTTCTGTGGCATGATTGATGAGCCCGTACAAAAGCGATCGGGTAGTTCAATAAAATTAAACTGAGCTGATGTCCATAACACCAGTTCTTCTGAAAAACGTGAAAGGTGCATCATCAATAGTGAGGCTGCTGAGATAAACTCAATAGCAAAGTCACGATCACTCACGCCATCCAAAGAGTTATTACAAGGTCTATCAAAGCCAAGTAATTCAGCTGTGTAGTTTCTGTCAATAGGGTAAGGGGTCCCTGCGAGTGCTGCAGATCCTAATGGCATTATATTGACTCTTTTTTGGCAGTCTTGCATGCGTTCGAAATCTCTTACTAACATTTCATACCATGCCAACATATGGTGCCCAAAAGTAATAGGTTGAGCGACTTGTAAATGGGTAAAACCAGGAAGAATTGTGTCAAACTCACGCTCTGCAACCTCTAGTAAACCTAACTGAAGTCTATTTAATTCTGAGCTAATGGCATCAATTTGTTCTCTTAGCCAAAGACGAATATCAGTTGCAATTTGATCATTCCTAGATCGACCGGTATGAAGCTTCTTTCCAGTGATGCCGATTTTGTCTGTTAGTCGTGCTTCAATATTCATATGAATATCTTCAAGCTCTATTGACCATTCTATTTTGCCGGCTTCAATATCTGCTTGTATGTCATCCAGACCTTGATGAATATCCTGCATTTCTTCTGATGTTAGGATTCCAACTTTATTCAGCATTTGCGCATGAGCTTTAGAACCAGCAATATCATGTTTGTATAAACGCTGGTCAAACTGAATAGATGCCGTGAATGCTTCAACAAAAGCATCGGTCGATTCACTAAAACGCCCTCCCCAAAGTTTAGTTTTTTCTTCTGTTTTTGCAGGTTTTTGGGTATTGATTGAATTTTTATTGCTATTAGGCATGTTTGTTCAGTTTCCAGTCAGTATATTTTGCTTACAATGTGATGAACGCTTATAAAAAAGCGATGAAAATAATTAAAAATAAGATAACCGTAACATTTGTTACGGAAATGAATAATTAGCAAATGATTAAAAGATGTCAATGCAGTATAGCAAAGACTACCGTTAGTCAGGCTTATTATAAAAAATGATAATAATAAATGAAAATTGCAGCCACTAAAAACTCAATAGGTTTTCTACCGGAACTTTGTACGCCACAGGCCGTATTGCGTGTCATGGCGGGCGCTGAAGTTTTAGCTATAATTTTGGCTTTAACCAGTGCATCACAAACCTATCAAGGTTCATTCATACGGCTTGGACTTACTTCGTTATTTGTTCAATGGGTAGCTTTAAGTTCTACGTTAGCCATCTGTATATTATCGAATAAAATTAATAAACTAGATGTACTAAAAGTAACCAGTGTTGTTTGTGGAATTGTTGCACTATTTACAATAAGTGCTTCAGTTCTTGCCATCATGGCAGATAGTTATCAAAAAGTGGGAACCATATTCTATTGGGATACCCCATTTGTTTTCAGAAATGTATTTATTACTCTAGTCATAACACTTTTAGCCCTACATTATTTTTATGTTCATAGTCAAAGAGCAGAGCTTTTGAAAGCTGATTCAGGAGCACAATATGATGCACTTCAATCACGTATGCGTCCTCATTTTCTGTTTAATAGTTTAAATACTATCGCTCAATTAATCCATGTTGACAAAGATAAAGCAGAAGACGCACTTTTGGACTTAGCCGATATATTCCGCTCTACGCTGGATACACGCAATAGAATTTCACTAGGTGAAGAACTAGATGTAACGCTTCGTTATTTGCGAATGGAAGGACTTAGGCTCGGTAAACGTCGTTTAAATATCGTTTGGGATATGGACAGACAAACACTTCCCTTCAATATGGAAATACCACCATTATTGCTTCAGCCATTGGTTGAAAATGCAATTTATCACGGAATTCAACCATGTAAAGATGGTGGAACACTTGGCATCAGTTTATATGATGCAGGTGAAAGACTAGATGTAGTAGTAACAAATCCTGTTCCGCCAGCCGGAACAACTTCACATTCGAAAGGCAATCATATTGCCCAAGAAAATTTAAGAAACCGACTGAGACTCGCCTACGGTGATCGCGCAAACTTAAAAATAACAAAAAGTGATCATCAGTACCGCGTCTCATTTTCAATACCTAAGGAGCCATAAAAATGACAATGAATATCCTAGTCGTTGATGATGAAGAATTAGCGCGACAACGAATACATAGCTTACTTCAGGATAAATCTGAATACAAAATATGTGCCGAAGCTGAAAACGGAGCTGAAGCACTGATGATGGTTGAGCGCCATCAACCAGATTTGATTTTGCTTGATATTTCTATGCCAGTGATGGATGGATTAGAAGTAGCAAAACATCTTGCAGGGATGCCAAATCCACCAGCCGTAATTTTTACTACTGCATACGGGGAGTATGCATTAGAAGCCTTTTCAACTAAAGCAACAGGGTACCTCATGAAGCCAATAAGACAAGAACAACTATTAAAAAGTCTACAGCAAGCACGTTCACTTAATAGAGCACAACGATCTAAAGCATTAGATGATACTGATTTAGATGGCGCAGGACGTAAACATATCTGTGCAAGAATGCGTGGTAATTTAGAACTAATTCCAATCGAAGATGTTTATTACTTCCAAGCTGATCAAAAGTACGTAACCGT
Organism: Cocleimonas sp.; assembly: GCA_036478745.1. Taxonomy (GTDB): domain Bacteria; phylum Pseudomonadota; class Gammaproteobacteria; order Thiotrichales; family Thiotrichaceae; genus Cocleimonas. Next base: position 114,539 of record JAZGEM010000047.1, on the reverse strand, counting down.
ACGTCACAGATCAGGTGAAGTAATTATTGAAGAGTCATTAAAGTCTCTTGAGACTGACCTTTCAGATCGTTTCATTCGTATTCATCGTAACGCACTCGTTGCTAAAAGCCGTATTACAGGTTTAGCAAAGAACAATATCGGTCGTGTGCAAGTTAAGATTGAGAAAATTGATGACCAGTTAGAAGTAAGCCGTCGTCATGTAGCAGAGATACGACGTTTCGTACGTAACAGGTAATTTAGTGAGTCTACCATTTCAGGTGTTTTTCCTGGAATGGTAGACTCAGCCGAGTGCAATGAAACAACAATTTTTGTTGTTTAAATCAACAAGATGGTAAGCTGAATAATTAAAATTTGTTTGGATTTTAAAAGACTCTTTTTGAGTCTTTTTTATTTCCGGTTGATACAATTGTTTAAAAAAGGGGGGGGTGCCATATCAAATTAAGTCACTATTTTATAACTATTTCAGCCCCATTTTTCTTAAGATTACCTACCAACTTATCAATCTCAATGTCTAAGTAAGCACCAAAAAGTTCTACTGTATTTATGCCAATCATTTTTTCGTTTCTTTGGTTTCCATTGTGGTCTAGAAAAACCAGCGTAGGTGTTAGTGCAGCATCGTAGCGGTTGGAAATATCAGAAGGCTCTACGGTACTCCCATCAAAATCTACTACATCTCTTGCTTCATCTATTTGTAACTTTCGTATAAGCACCATATTGTCATAGTCTTTGCTTTTTACCATAGGTGATAAAACTTCGTTTTCCATTTTGGTGCAATAAGGACAGTGTTCGGCGTGAAGCATTAGCACTAAGCCCAATGACTTTTGTTTCATTTCGATTGCCAGTTTTTGAAAGTCACTTTCTTCTACTAATATCGAGTCTTCATTTAACATATCATCATCCAGTGATTCATTTTCTGACGCATATAAATTAGTGATTAAAAGGATAAAAACTAAACTACTAATAAAAAACTTCATGCTCTATTTTGCCTCTAAGCAGTATTTAACGTATTGTCAAATGACTATATACTATAGCACTAATTTTTAACTACGAAATAAACACCTATGTTAGATACATTACGCATTGCAACACGTAAAAGTCCACTTGCTTTATGGCAGGCGGAAGAAGTAAGCCGATTACTGAAAAAATTCAACCCTGATCTTAGTATTAAGTTAGTTACCATGACAACTCAAGGCGATAAAATTCTAGACACTCCTTTAGCAAAAATTGGTGGCAAGGGTTTGTTTGTAAAAGAGCTTGAAACTGGAATGCTTGAAGGTGATGCTGATATTGCGGTACATTCTATGAAAGATGTACCTATGCACTTACCTGATGGCTTACACCTTTCTGTAATTCTTGAGCGAGAAAATCCTACTGATGCTTTTGTTTCTAATACCATCGCCAATATGAGTGACTTGCCACTAAATGCGCGTGTCGGGACTTGTAGCTTAAGACGCCAAACACAACTAAAAGAAGCACGTCCTGATATTCAAATTCTTGATTTGAGGGGGAATGTTAATACGCGTTTAGCAAAGCTTGATAATGGTGATTATGATGCAATCATCTTAGCTTCAGCAGGTTTGATACGACTTGGGTTTGATGAGCGAATCGCACATAACATTTCGACCGATATTAGTTTGCCAGCAATAGGGCAAGGGGCTGTGGGGGTAGAGTGTCGTAGTGATGATGAGGAAATCAATGCATTACTTGCTCCATTGCACCATAAGGAAACCGCTATTCGTATCAATGCTGAGCGTGCATTAAATGCCCGATTGAATGGTGGCTGTCAGGTTCCTATTGGTGGGTTTGCCGAACTTGAAGGTGATAATATTCGACTACGGGGATTAATTGGTTTCCCTGACGGATCTAAATTATTTCGCAGTGAAAAAACAAGTACTCATGCGCAAGCTGAAGAACTAGGAGTAGAAGTTGCCGAAGACCTGTTATCTCAAGGCGGAGGTGAGGTACTTAAGCATTTAGGTATAGAGTATTAAAAAACCACTTAACAATAAATGGATCATTAATACAAGACCCGCCCTTCAAGCTGAAAACTTAACAAGTCAGCTAGAAGCAGAGGGGGCTTTGGTTTATACATTTCCTTTATTAGAAATTAAAGCACCACAAAAAGTTAAGGTGGTGAAGCAAAAGTTACAAAAACTTAGCGACTATGATTTAGCTATTTTTGTAAGTGTAAATGCAGTTGAGTACGCGTTAAAGTATATCGATATTGATATACTAGTTTCTCTAAAGATCGCAACAACAGGGGAGAAAACGGCTACTTTGCTAAGATCAAATGGAATAACGGTTAATTATTGCCCTGATAAAGTTTTCAACAGTGAGTCTTTATTAGCGCTTCCTGAGATGAAACCATTTTGTTGTGGAAAAAAAATAGCGATTATACGGGGTGAAAATGGTAGGGATTTTCTGCGAGACTCATTGTTGCAGGCTGAAGCAGAAGTTGATTATTTTGATGTTTATCGCAGAAGTTGTCCACAGTACAATCTTGATACAATAAAACAACATTGGGAAGAGAAAAAACTTGATATAATTCTATTGAGTAGTGGTGCTAGCGTCAAAAACTTCTTTAATTTATCAGAAAATGAACAGTGGATGGATAATTTGACACTACTATTGGGAAGCCCGCGAATGCGTAAAATAGTCCCTGAGTTTTTTCAAGGTGAAATACTCATTGCAGAAGATCCCAGTGATGAAACAATTATTAAAGAGTTAGAAGCAATCTATGGATGATCAGCAAAAATTATTGAAGAAGTTAAATCGTCGTTCTCGTTTTACTTTATTTTTAGCTTGGTTGGCACTGTTCTTTACTATTGTTGGAATCGCCGCAGGTTATACAAATTGGCTAAGAATCCACGATAAAGCCAAAGCTGGTTTAAGAGGCGTCGAAGAGATAAGGCTAGAGCTACCTAAGTTGGCGCAGAAAAGTCGTGTCGATATTCTGCAAAAGGATATTAGTGATAATCTCATAGACAGCAAAACACATCTGAATAAAGCCATGCACGAGTTACGAAATATACAAGACAGCACGCAACATATTGCTGAAACAGTCTATGTGCAAGTTGAAGCGCTAACGAAACAACAAGAAGCTGTAGTTAAAATACAAACGCCAACAGTTAAGGATTGGTCCTTAGGCGAAGTCCATTTTTTACTGCAAACTGCGGTGCAGCGTTTTAACCTTAAAAAAGATAAAAAAGGCGCAATAGAAGCATTTAAAATGGCCGATACTTTATTAGTAGAACAAGGCTCGTTAGAGTTACTTACGGTTCGCAAGCAGATCAGTAAAGATATTGCTACGGTGAATCAATTTGCCGTCGCTGATGTTGATTTTTTATCTGAAAATATTGATAAACTTTTAAGTCGTTTAAAACCTACTTTTTCTACTGTAGAAAAAGAAAGTGAAAGTATAGAGCTACTACCTACAGAAGCTTCAAGTATCGTAGCTCAATCTTCTGATGGAGATAAGGAAAACGAAGAAAAGAATTCAAAAGAATCACTCGTTTCAAGAGTTAAGAAAAGTATCAATGCTGCCGTCGTTATCCGAAAATATGAACAACCCATTCAGAAAGAAATGGATATTGAAGCCAAAGAACGATTATTTCAGTTAATTTCACTCAGGCTAGAAACCTTGCGCATGATGTTGTTACAAAGTAGTAACGATAATTATCACCAGCAAATAAAACGAATTAAAACATTAACGACAAGTTATTATCCTGATGATGAAAAATTACAAAAAGCATTAAATAGTTTAAATGAGGTAGATTTGTCTCCTGATGCCCCTAATGTTTCCTTGTCTTTAACGTTACTGGAAGAAGCAATGAGTAAAATTAATCAAAGTGAAAACAGCAGTGAGGAAAACTTAAAATAATGCGCTATTTATTCTTATTTTTATTGATTGTAGGCGCGTTTTGGTTTGGTGTATATGCGGTTGAGCACTCATCAGATGTGCTAATAAAGTTCCTATGGAATGATAGTCCAATTAGCGTAAGCCTCACTAGTACAACTTTATTGGTTGCAGCATTATTAAGTTTGGTTGGCATGTATTTGTTAATCACCGTACTAAAATTCCTATTCGGATTAAGAAAGCGCTTTAAGAATCATCGCCAGTTGAAACTTTCAGCAAAAGCTAATCAAGAGTTAACCAAGGGTTTAGTACACTTTACCGAAGGTCATTGGGTGAAGTCTGAAGAGGTATTACTAAACACGGTTAAACACTCAGAAACACCATTGTTAAACTATCTTGCAGCCGCTCGAGCAGCACACATGCAAGAAGCATACGAAAGGAGAGACTCCTACCTTAAAACAGCAAGTGAACAAGGGGATGATGCACGTATTGCAGTGTCAGTTTCTCAGGCTGAAATGCAATTCACTAGCAATCAATTAGAACAAGCACGTGCTACTTTAATACACTTATTGGAGTTATCACCTAAGCACCCCTACGCCTTGAAACTGCTAGCTAAAGTCTATTACCAACAACAAGATTGGAATAATTTATTTTCGATATTACCTGATCTTGATAAGCTGTCTTTAATTAAAGAAAGTGATTGTGAAAAATACGAAACTACCGCATTAACGGGCATATTTCACTCGCTGTCTTTTGATAAAAAACCTGCTGACTTAAAAAGTTTATGGAAAAAATTACCGACAGCTATCCGAGATAAATCACCTGCTTTACTTCTCTATATTCAGGCACTCGATAAATCTGGTGACGAAAGTGGTAGCCATAAATTATTAGTTAACCAGCTAAATAAAGAGTGGGATGAGAGCTTAGTCGAGTACTACGGCCAGATGGAACATGAAAACCTTGGTTCTGCCATAAAGCAAGGTGAGAAGTGGCTTTTAGAGAATGAAAAAAGCCCCATGTTGCTGTTGGCATTGGCTCGTTTAAATAGAAAGTATCAACTCTGGGGAAAGAGTAAGGCATTTTATAATGCGAGTCTTAACTTTTCGCCTTCCGCAGCGGGTTATCTTGAGCTTGCGGAGTTATTGGAAGAACTTGAAGAGTTTGACAATGCACAGGTTTGTTATAAGCAAGGATTGCAATATAGTATTCATCAAAAAGGTGCGGTGCTTACATTAAAACCAGTAAGGAATGTTGACCCTTCTTTGGCTATTGTCCCTGATTCTATTGAAGATATGTATTCAATTTAAAACGTAAAACTAGACTTCTTTTCGATGCCGACTAAGGGTTTTAACTCTGTTTCAAATAAAGTAGTACGAATGAAATTATTGTTTTCTCTAACTACTTTCATCGCATGCGCAATATGATTATTTCCAACTATAATAAATAGTCTTCCTTCTGGTTTAAGCAGCTGCTCAAACAGTGGTAAATATTCAGGAATCGAACCCGTAACAGCGATAGCATCATACTTTTTACGAGAATCTAAGGCAGATAGTGCATCTTTATTTTCGAGGGTGACATTTGAGATATTAACTTGTGATAGGTTAATCTCAGCCTGTTTTAAAAAGTCATCATAGATATCAATACTATGAACACTGCTTGCCATATTTGCCATACAAGCGGAAACATAACCACTTCCCGTCCCGACTTCGAGACACTCATCATCTATATTAATTTCAAGTTCTTGTAACATTCGCCCCTCAACCCGAGGAAACATCATAGACTCATCATGATCCATTGGAACCTCGATATCGGCATAGGCAAGTGAACCCATAGAATCAGGAACAAAAATATCCCGAGGAATGCTTCCCATTGTTTGCAGGACTGTGTCATCAAGGACAGACCATGGTCGAATCTGCTGTTCTATCATATTAAAGCGAGCTTGTTCAAAATTCATATAGATTTCTCAATTTGATGCAGTATTAATATACTTAGAGTATTTTCAGCATAACTCAAAGGTGAAAGAGAAATGCGATAAAAAGCAGGAAGATTTTAGCCATTCTTACTCGTCACCCTGAGTTATGCTGAAATCTCTTAGTCATAGTGCCTTAGTAAGGTCGATATTTGCAAGCACAAAAAGCCCGGCTAGTATGAGTTTAAAAGCATATAGTTTTTATAAATCAAAGTTATGCAGAGCGAGCAGTTTACATTATTGAATGAGAAGCGTATTGATCATTTTTTATATTTTTTATATTTTTTTTGTTTTAATTCTGTGAGCAGCTGCTGAACTTCATATAAGTCATTTGAATTTGGTGTTGGATATTTTAGTGCCTGTTGTAACTGTATTCGAGCAGATTTATAATCTCCAACGCGTAGATTTCTTTGTGCCGTTGCGCGCAATCCCATAAATTGCAAACCTCTTAAACGAGCAGCTTCTTGTCTAACTTCAAAAAGCTCTAAACTAGTTTGTTCAGAAATATTTACATTATTTAAAATTTGCACCGCATTATCTAATTGATGCAAAGCTAAATAAGCTTGTGCAAGAGGAATGGTTATCGCCTCGTCTCCTGGATAGACTCTAAGCAAAGGAGTAAGCTTTTTAATTGTATGTGTAAATTGACGTTGTCTGTTAAACAACTGAGATAGCAGAATTGCCTCAGAAACATTGCTTGTTTTATTGCCTAAAATTTTAATTGCTAAGGGGTAATTTCTACGTCGTTGCTGTTGCAATGATTTCGAATATATTTTTAACAAAGAAGGGGTTGAGTCTGGTGTGGATAAAGTTGAATGCGTTAGCGCACGTAATTTTTCACGCATATAGACAAAGCTAATGTTTTCTTTGCCTCGAAAAGCACCAAGCTTATTTGCTCTTTCATTGGTGTCACTAACCCGTTTATACGTTAGTGGATGGTTTTGCAAAAATTCTCTTATTTCTGCATTTCTACTATCATCGCCAATACGTTCTAATTTCTGTAAAATAGCCGGCATACCTTTTGGATTAAATCCAGCTCTTGCTAGAATCCGTAAACCCACACGATCTGCTTCTGATTCAGCTTCTCGCCCAAATGATAATTGTTGATGAGCCATTGTTGCCATTGTGGTGTTAATAATTGCCTGTCCTGCTTGAGAATCCTGTTTACTTGCAAATATTCCAGCAAGCATTGCTGCACCAGAAACCAGTTGATTATATTTTGCTTTCTCAAGCATTCTAGGAATATGTCTTTGGGTTAAGTGTGCGATTTCATGTGCTATAACAGCAGCTAACTCACTTTCGCTTTTAGCGCGTAAAATTAAGCCTGTATTAATCACTATCACACCGCCTGATGTGGCAAAAGCATTAATTGAATTACTGCGAGAGACAACAAAGTAATAGGGTGTCGAAGAATTTGCTGCCTGAGCTGTTAATCTATTTCCTAAGGATCTAATCCAAATATTAATTTCTGGATCTTCAATCAACTGACCACTAGCACGAAAACGACGTAATACTCTTAATCCAGAGGGTAGTTTCTTAGAACTTGTTATAAATGAGGGAGGTGTGTTTCCTAGATCAGGAAGATTTAGATCGGGTAGCTCAAGGTTTAAATCTGCATGAACAGAAAACGAAAACAGGAATATTGAGATGTAAAAAAAGGTTCTTTTCATATTGATATGATGGTTTTATAGCCAGTTAGTTCAAGTATATACTATGGCACCCCCCCCTTTTTTAGATAATTGTATAATGGTGCTAATTTTTACTTTTTTCTGCCCGTTTTTTGTCTTGACTCAATGCAATCCAAAATGATATATTAGAAGATAGTAAAATACTAATATAAATAATGGTACGATTGTATGATGGGTGTGAAGGAAATTGATGCTGCCGGTCTTAAGGACCTGTTAGATAAGAAAGAAGATATTCAATTATATGATGTACGCTCACAAGCAGAATTTGCACAGGGTATTATTGAAGGGGGTGAGTTTATTCCATTACATACTATTCCTCTTAAAATGAATGACTTACCAAAAGATAAACAAATCGTTTTTTATTGTAGAAGTGGCGCAAGATCTGCCCAAGCCTGTGCTTATGTGGCACAAAATGTAGGGATCGAAGCATTGAATCTTCGCGGTGGAATTATTTCTTGGTATCAATCAGGCTTCGATATAATCAAACCTGATTGAATCTTGCTCAATTATTACGTTCGCTTACTGCCTTATTTTCATTTATATGAGAGAGGCATATCATGATTTTCCCATGTAATACCCTGATTAGAATCATCTTATCGTACAAAATGATGATTTGTTAACGATACTCAAGTATTATCCCTCCCCAACTATTAATTAATAGCGCGGTTTAGCGATCTAAACTCACGCTAAAGTCCTGTTAAAGGACGATTGCTAGAAGGCTCATTGGGAAGCATTGTCCTTCGTGAAGGTTATTAGGTTAGAAATATCTACCTAACACCCCATTCAAATTAATCACAAATTTTAATTAAGGAGAAAAAGTAATGACAGTAAAGAACGCATTTTATGCTCAATCAGGTGGTGTTACTGCTGTAATCAACGCATCAGCGTGTGGCGTAATTCAAACTGCTAAAAAGCACAGTGACAAAATTGGCACAGTGTATGCCGGCCAAAATGGAATTATTGGTGCTTTGACTGAAAAACTAATTGATACAAGCAAAGAGTCTGATGAAGATATTTCTGCATTACTACATACACCATCGGGTGCATTTGGTTCTTGTCGTTACAAGATGAAAAGTCTTGAAGATAATAAAGAAGAATATGATCGTTTAATCGAAGTATTTAAAGCACATAATATTGGTTACTTTTTCTACAATGGTGGTGGAGACTCTGCTGACACATGTCTTAAAGTTTCTCAACTTTCTGAAAAAATGGGTTACCCGATTCAGGCTATTCATGTTCCAAAAACAGTTGATAACGATTTACCTATTACTGATAACTGCCCTGGTTTTGGTTCAGTGGCTAAATACATTGCTGTTTCAACACGTGAAGCTAGTTTTGATGTTGCGTCAATGGCTGAAACGTCAACTAAGATTTTTGTTCTAGAAGTAATGGGTCGACATGCTGGTTGGATTGCAGCGGCAGGTGCCTTAGCAGCTGATGAAGATAATGATATTCCTGTAGTCATTCTTTTCCCTGAAATCGAATTCGATCAAGAGAAGTTTCTTGCACTTGTGGATTCTAAAGTTAAGAGTCATGGTTACTGTACTATTGTTGTATCTGAAGGTACTGCTTGGCCAGACGGTAGATTTCTTGCAGAGCAAGGAACACGTGATGACTTTGGTCATGCTCAACTAGGTGGCGCAGCTCCAGTAGTTGCAAATATCATTAAAGATGCTTTAGGCTATAAGTTTCACTGGGCAGTTGCTGACTACTTACAACGTGCCGCGCGTCATTTGGCTTCAAAGTCAGATGTTGAGCAAGCTTATGCACTAGGTGAAGCTGCCGTTGAAATGGCTGTTGCAGGTAAAAACTCTGTGATGCCAGCTGTGATTCGTACTTCAAACAATCCTTACAAATGGGAAATTGGTTCTGGTGATTTAGCAGATATTGCTAATGTTGAGAAAATGATGCCAATGGAATACATCAGTGATGATGGCTTTAGCATTACCGATGCATGTCGTGAGTATTTGCTACCTTTAATCGAAGGTGAAGCCTATCCTCCATATAAGAATGGAATGCCTGATTATGTAACGCTTAAGAAAGAGTTAGTTGCACAAAAGCTTCCTGAGTTTAAGATGAAGTAATTTCTGCTTTATTTAGACAATAAAAAAAGTCCTGATTTTCAGGGCTTTTTTTATAAGTGTGAAAGTTCGAAGCTAAGGGTGCTAATTCAAGTATTTACGCATATTGGCCTCTTTAACAGTGTTTTCAAAAGCTTGATAGGCTTCAAAATCAATTCCTTGTACTTGAGGTACTTCTTCGTTAACTAACACTTCAATTTTTTCTTCGGTTTGTTTCAATTGTAACTTCAATCGAGCATTTTCTTTAATAGATTCTGCTAAATAATTTTTGACCATCTCTAAGTCTTTATCAGCTACTTCTACTTTTTCTCGTGAATAATATCGATGTAACCACCAGCCTAAACCTGAACCTGCTAAAATCGCTACGGTGCTTATAAAAAGAGTTTGAAATAAAAAATAAGCCATAAAATCGTCCTTGATTATTTGGTTTGTGCTTATATATTCTTTTTGATTAAAGCTCTTTTGCCATCCTTGCAGAGTAACAAGTTAATCATTGTGAATATTTGATAAAATCTAAAACTAATTAGAAGTTCAGCCTAGAGTCCATAGTCATACAGGATAAAGTGTTGTGTTATAGGCTTAGTATAGTGTATCAGTGAAACTGTACTATTGAATGCCAGTTTATCAGCATTAGAGGAGTCCCTGTCTCTAAAATTGTATATAATTTATTCAACTGTTTGATTTTTAATCACTAATTCACTTGTAACCTGGCGGACGCCTGACACATTTTCAATTATTTTTTTAATCCTTTGTGCTTCTTGTTTCTCTTTGACCTGTCCATGGACAACAACATCCCTGCCATTAATTAAAAAACTTGTTTTTTGCAAATCTTGTTTTGCTAAGGATTGAGTTATCTTCAGTTTTAAATTAAATTCTAGGCTTGGCCGAATAAAATAATGCGAAAGGGCTACAAGAGTGGAAATTATTAGTGTCGCTAAAAGCAACAATAAAATAGCTGGGCTCTTGGAATGTGAATGCGGCATCAATATGACTTATCTAGATAAAAGAAGAAAGGTTAAATGTAACAAAGAAATAATTTAAGCCTCCATATAATTGATGTGAGGAATAAGTAAAGGGACTAAAGGTGTTGAGCTATTGTTTTAACCTAGAATTCTCAGCTAGACAGGAATAAAATTTATTCTATAATATTCTTCATTCTATGTGTGAAGGAGTAAGTATTATTGTCAATTAGTCGCTTATTAGTTCTTCAAGGTGCTCAACTAAGAGTCTAGGTTTAGATCATTAATTAATATCAACCATTGTTCTTGAGCTTTTTCCGTTAGGTTTAATTCTATGGCGATACGAGAAAAAACATCTTCATCAAAAGTCGAAATATAGAATGTATCGATATCTACAGTTTTAATATCACACACTATTCCAGTTAATTTACGTGACAACCTAATAGTATCCTGATGTTCTTGAATTGACTCTTGAATGAGTTTAGCACCTCTAATTTGCATGGATGAAATCTCATCGATAGATGCCAACAAATTATCAATGCTCTCAAATTTTTTAAGTAGTTTAGCGGCTGTTGCCATACCAACTCTGGGTACGCCTGGAATATTGTCTGATTTATCCCCTGCAATGGCTAGTTGATCGGCAATCTGACTTGGTTTAACTCGAAACTTCTTAGTGATAGCTTTGATGTCTAACCTGTTACCATGACTGTATTCCCACCAGTGATCACTTTCATGTACAAGCTGAGCTAAGTCTTTATCTGCAGTGATGATATTAACGGCAATATTTTCCTGTCGTAATGACTTTGCCCATGTTCCGATAAGATCATCTGCCTCATAGTGAAGGCTGGCATCCTGGTGTATTCCCAGAGCCTGAATAAAATTGCGACACATTTTAAACTGTTTGCGTAAAGAGTCTGGCGCAGTAGAACGATTAGCCTTGTAATCAGGGTAAATTTCTTTTCGATGTGATGTGTGTAGACTCTCATCAAAAGCAAAGGCAATACGTTGCGGCTTTTCATAGGAAAGTAAACGGTAAACAAAATCAATAAAGCCAAGAACGGCATTAATGGGGTTTCCATTTATATCGATTTTCTCGCTAGAGTTCGTATACCAGGCTTTGAATACATAAATACTGGAGTCGATCAACCATGCGGGTTGATTCATGATTTCTTATCCATGGCGTCTATCGGCACGCGCCATCATACCGGCACCTTTGCCAAAGGTATATATCAATAACCAAAGTGATATTGAAACAACAGAAAAAGATAATGGGGCAAAGAAAAAAGGGCGAAACCCTAAGTGTAAAAAGGCTGCTTTTCCTGTGTATTGGGGCTCAATATTTAACATTTTTGGGATTCTATACTAAAGAGTAATTAATAGACAATGACCTTAATCAAGGTGGCTTTATCTGGAATCAACCCGCTAGTCAGTGATTTCTTGTGTCGAATATAAAACATAGTTAATATTCACCTATACCCTAAGGGAATTCTGACCAAGCCAGTTTTTATAATGACTAGAAGCAGAGTCCTCTTAAAAAATTAAAATAATAAAAATAAAAAAGGCAAACCCTATGGATAAACTTATTCAAATTGTTGTGTTATGTACTGTTGCAATAGTGACTACGCTTGTTTTGAGTAGTTGTGGCAAATCAACGTCGACAGAAGAGAGCGCAAACATTGCAGCAATTAAAAGCAAGCATCTTTCTTCTTTCCTAACACTACATAATCAATATTGTGAAAGAACGTATGAGTCCCAAGAGCGCTTGCAAGAGTCTCTAAACGGTTCTTCAGAACTATCGCTCGCTAAAGACTTCAATGGTGTGTATGAGGTACATATAGATGGAGTTAGTTTTGCGGTATCGCCTGAAGAGGACGGTTGTACAACAGATGTTATGGTGCAAACTGAAGACAATAAATTATTATTTAGTTTTGAAGATATTAACAAGGCGTTAATCGAAAACGGCTATGTTGAGACAGGAGACCCTGTATCTAGAAAAGACCTTGGTACAGATCAGACTGAATTAACCATTATTGAGAAAAAGTATATTTCTCCAAAAGGTGAGATCACTACGCTTGATTTCCCTCTTGAAAAGAAAGATAAATACTATATGACACTTTTTGCAGAGAAATTTACGGAAGCCAAGCAAAATATTAAAGAAAAAGTAATTCAATCATTAAGAATGGCTTCTCGATAAAAATATCACGCCAATTGTTAAAAAAGAGGGGGGGTGCCATATGGAAGTTAACGTATTTTCTTTCGCACCCTTCACTTCGCTCAGGAAACTAGTAACTCTCTAAATATATTAGAGCAACTAACAACTACTGTTAACATGTTTTTTTTTATATTTTTATTGTAATGGTCTGAGTGATAGCTACGCTTATCGGGTACAGATTGATAAATCATCAGCGTAGGCGTTAAATTGAGTATAAGGACTTAGAGCATGTTGCTCTATATAAGAGATATAAAAGTCTCAATAAATATAAAAATTATAAGGTTATCGTCATGTATTTAATTGCATCATTCATTGTAGCATTCGCTATTACTATTTTTCTAGTGAGTAAAATTGCAGAAATGCTTCAAGCTAAACGTTCTGGTATGTCTTGGATATTTTTAGCCTCTATTATCGGAGCTTTCGTAGCTGCATTAACATTGATTCCTCTAGGAATGTTTGTTGAAGGACTAGATCCAAATGTTATGTTGATATTAACAGTGGTAATTATGCTGATTGTTTCAAGTATGGCGTTTAAATATATCAATATTATGAATTGGGGTAGTGCTATCACAACCAATATTGCGAATATAGTACTTTCGTTGATTGCGATAACAGCAGCCGTAGTACTAAACGGTGGTTCTTTAGATGAAACTTATGAGACAGTGAGTAATTCTATTACAAAAAATACTAATAGGGTTAGCCAAGTTGCATCGGGAAAGATCAATGGTCAAAATAATAATAGCATCACGGTTAATGGTGAAATGCAAGATTTAGCAGAGGAAGTCGAATCAGAAGAGAGAGTTATTGAAGAAGAGCCATTGGTAACTGAATTAGATCTCTTGCCTTCTGGAACAGTTGAAGAAATAGCAAAGAAAAAGACTCAAGTCTATATTGAGCCTAAGTATCATGTCATAAGTATTAGTAACATTCATTCAGTTGTTGGAAAGCCAATAAGAATCTTAAAAAAGAATGGTAATAAAATATCAGGTTCGTTAGAGCGAATCAGTGGTAGTGATATAGTTGTTTTACAAAGGCTAAGTAATGGTTCAGCAACAACACCTATTTCATTAGCATCAATTAAGAAATTGGAAGTATATCAATAAGCATCACATATCTTCCAGTAAGCAAGACTTATAAAAGGGCTTAGAATTTCTAAGCCCTTTTTAGTTATTAAGAAAGTGCTATATCAATTTCTACCATCTTCGGTTGTAATCATACTTCCAGCTACGCGTAAATTGATGCGCCCAGTCTCGGTTCTTTTTATAAGAAGGTGAAGGTGGGTAAGGAACATATTCATTATAAGATTGGCGAGGCCAAAAACGGTTATTATTTTGATAATTATTATTATAACCACAACTTACTATGCCACGCTTACACAGTGTATTTCTCCACTCATACTTGAAAAAATGCTTGTAAGCAGGTCTTGATGTTGCTTTAAAGTGCACACGTACAGAAGGCGAGTAGGTCTCTTCGCCAAACCCTGTGCCGGTTGATTCGTCTGTAAAATAACCTCTTCTTGCTGATCTTTTGCCATTATTTTTATGTTTCTTATTATAGTAATGCCTCTGTTTTTCATTGAAAGCAGCTACGGCTATAACACCCATGGCAGAATGATCTCCCCACGCACTTGAATATGAATCACCAGCAGATGTGAAATAAAAACGATTAACCTGATTTTGTGCCGTTCTCCAACCTTTATAGGAAGCGGATTCATAGGGATCTAGAACATACATTTTTTCATTATGACGTAAATAAGATTTTTTACCATTTAAGATATTTCTACCATCTACAGCAACCACCACGCCGATTCGCTTATTACTGGTATTTTTTATACGGAGTTTATAGCGCTTACCTTTCACTGCTTCGAGATAAGTACGCTGTGTTTGATAACCATTATTATGTTGTTGTGAGGCATATTGATTCAGTGCTCTGCCAGAATCATCTATCACTTCAATTTGAACTGGGGAGCTAGCGTTATAAGTCTGGGAACCGTAATCGGCATGCACACTACTCAATGAAAAAATCAGAGCTAGTAGCAATAAAATTCGAGAATATAAATGAGAAAAAACGATCTTTTTAAATATTTTCATTTTAATGATCCTGTTATGTCAGTAATCACTAAGACCTATATTTTTAAAGTTTGTTCAACTTTCGACTCAAGCATAGGTAATAAATTGTGAATTGACACCGTATCAGTGTACGGATTTAGGCAGGTTATTGTTTGCTATTCTGTTCTTTATTTATTTTAAGTAAGGTGTTTATAGCTGCCGCTGCTAGGTCGTTACCTCCCTTCGTACCGTGCAGTACTATGCAGGGTATACCTTGTTCTTCACAAGTCTCCCAAAGACGTGTTTTTGCTTGCTCAGCACCACTAAACCCTGCAGGAGTTGCAATGATAAGTGCAGGTTTCTTAATACTGTCTTCATGATTATCATCTAACAATTCAAGTAATCGAAACAATGCTGTCGATTCTGCGCCAATTACGACGATACTATCCGAAATATAAGGTTTCCATAAATCTACAGCGACCATACTTCTCGTGTACTTTTTTGATTTTGCTTGGGAGATAACACTGGCTTTATTTATTAAACAGATGGGTTCATTCTTTAGATACTTTTGCTTTATCCCACAACGAATAGACTCATTATCACAAAGTAAGTCAAAATTGTCTTCCATGACTTCCATTGTGTCATTAAAAACATCAGGACTGAATTTTATTTGTTCAAGAATTGATGTATCACCATGTGCGATAAGCATTTTTATAGCGATTAATTGTTCCGCAGGCCTTAGGTGATCTATTTCAACATGGTCTTTAACTGACTGTATAGAGAGTTGTTGAACTTTTTTTGGGTTTTTTTCGTACTTAATCATAGTGTGGAGAAGATAATTTAGTACACGTATTATACATGAACTTATTGGAGTTATTAGAATGGCGTGTTTTTTTTAATAAAACTGTTAAAATGCGGGCTACTCTGATTTTTTTACAGCATTTTTATGAAACAACCTGTTTATGAAACAAATCTTAAGCACCTTGATCTGATAACAAGGGGTAAGGTACGTGATATTTATAATATTGACGACCAACATATGCTAATTGTCACTACAGATAGACTCTCTGCATTTGACGTTGTGTTACCTGACCCTGTACCGAATAAAGGCGTTGTTTTAACACAGGTATCGAATTTTTGGTTCGATAAGCTGTCACATATTATAAGTAATCATTTCAGTGATATCAGGTTAAAAGATTTAAAGCTAAGCGCCGCTGAACTTGAGATATTAGAGGGGCGAAGTGTGATCGTGAAAAAGCTTAAACCATTACCTGTAGAGGCAATAGTACGAGGGTATATTATAGGTTCAGGCTGGAAAGACTATAATGAAACAGGAAACGTTTGTGGCATAGAATTACCTACAGGACTAAAGCTTGCAGATAAGCTTCCTGAAGTGCTTTTCACTCCATCTACAAAAGCTGAAGTTGGTGGACATGATGTCAATATTAGCTTTAATAAAATGCACTCACTGATTGGTGGTTTTCTCGCTGATGAAGTACGCAAAGTCAGTTTGGAACTTTACAAAGAAGCTTCTGAGTATGCATTAACAAAGGGGATTATCATCGCTGATACTAAATTTGAATTTGGTTTAGATGATAAAGGTCGTTTGGTACTTATAGATGAAATATTATCACCTGATTCATCACGTTTTTGGGCCTTAGATGAATATCAACCAGGTATGAGTCCACCTTCGTTTGATAAGCAATATATTAGAGACTACTTGGAAACATTAGATTGGGATAAAACACCACCAGGGCCGCATTTACCCACAGAAGTATTAGAAAAAAGTGCCGCAAAATATCAACAAGTAGCTGACTTGTTACTAAATTAATTAAAAAGAGCAATACCAACCATGAATGCAGTTGCAGCCCAAAAACCCAAGCTTCCTAGCTTTGTTAACCTGATTTTAGTCATAATTTTGGGTGTTTCACTTGCTAAACTAATGTGGTTAGTTCTATCTCCAGCAAAAGAGGTAGATACCAGTTTTAGTAGCGCAGGAGAAGTGACTAATATCAACAGTAAAAGTGTAGATTATGGAAAGCAAATTGCAAACCAACATATTTTTGGTGTAATCAAAAAGAAGCCTGTTGTTAAACAAGCAAAAGCACCACCTAAACCAGTCAAAAAAGCTGTTGTACGCACAAAACTAAATTTAAAGCTTCATGGGATAGTCGCTTATAAATCGAAAAGTGGGCTTGCCTTAATCTCTAAAGATAATGGATCACAAAAGGTATTCGGTAAAGGTGAAAAAATTCAAGAAGGCGTTACAATCACTAATATACTACCAGAAAAAGTAATCCTCGATAATAATGGGCAGGTTGAAGAATTGATTCTACCTAAGAAAAAAGTATCTAAGAACTCAAAATCCAAACGGGGTGCGTTAACTCAACATAATCTTCCTGGCAGTCAACCCGTTAGAAAGTCTGCGAAAGCATCCATGTTAGGTCAAAAACAACCATCAGTTAATTTGGGTAGCTTTAGACAAAAAGTTGTCAAAAATCCAGCAATACTAATGCAAGTTGCTAGACCAACTCCTACCATCGTTGATGGCAAATTCATTGGTTTTCGTGTCCAGCCTGGTACTGATAGAAAAATGTTTCGTAAGTTAGGTTTTCGAGCCAATGATATTATCATCGAGGTCAATGGCATTGTTTTAGATGATGCTAGCAAAGGCGCTATGGTTTACGAAGAGTTAAAGCAAGCTGCGGATGTATCTATCACAGTGCAACGTGGAGCCGAGCAAATTATCATAAATCGTTCTTTTTAATCATCTCCAATGATTAAACCGCCAAGTTTCTCTATTTGTGACTTGGATATCCTAAATGTTTAAGTTTACAATCAGTGCTATCTGCTTCTATATTTTATTTTTGCAGAGTGCCTGTTCAGAAAAACACGACCTTAAAAAAATACGAATAAATGGTCACACCATGGGGACGCAATATAATATCTCAGTTGTTGTTCCCTCTTCGTTTGTTATAACAAACGATTTAAAAAAAGACATAGATAAACTCCTAGTGACAATCAACCAGCAAATGTCGACTTACATTGATGACTCTGAAATTAGTCAATTCAATGATTTTAAAAGCACAGACTGGTTTGCTGTTTCCCGTGATTTTTTGGAGGTAGTAACTATCGCCCAGAAAATAAGCCAAGCCACCCATGGTGCTTTTGATATTACTATTTCTCCATTAGTTGATTTATGGGGGTTTGGATCAGAAACACGTTTAGCAGTCCCACATCAAGAACAGTTAACAGAAAGCTTAAAGCATACAGGTTATGAAAAATTAAGCTTAAGGAACACACCACCCGCTATTCGAAAAAAGGATAAATTACTCCAAATCGATTTATCTGCAATAGCAAAAGGATATGCTGTTGATAAAGTAAGGAAACTCCTTAAAACCAAAGGACTAAATAATTTTTTAGTAGAAATAGGCGGTGAAATAAGTGCCAGCGGAACAAATCAAATAGGAGAAATATGGAAAATAGCCATAGAAAACCCGGAAAACCTGCCAACTAAAATTTTAACTTTAAAGGATATTAGCGTCGCTACATCGGGGGACTATCGTAATTTTTTTATAAAAAATGGAAAGCGCTTTTCACATATAATTAACCCTAAAACAGGCTATCCTACAAGCTATAAATTAGCTTCAATTACTGTCCTTGATCAATCAACAGTGATAGCAGATGCCTATGCAACTGCGCTTCTGGTCATGGGAGAACAAAGAGCAATAATATTTATTAAGAAGCATAAGCTTAAAACTCACCTGTTTATCCGAGAAGCTAGTACCTACCGCACATGGAATAGTCTAGATGGCACCCCCCCCTTTTTTTAACAATTAGCTTTTAACAAGCAACATTTAACTTGCCCTGCACTGGCTTCCTTGAGCATTTCTAAACTGTATACATCCCAATCAATTTTATCCTCTGCTTCGTGTTCAACGTATATCAGTCCATCGGAAAACAGCCATTTTCTTTTATTGATTATAGTAAGTGATTTTTCTAATAATCCTTGACGATAGGGTGGGTCTAAAAAAATAAGATCAAAGGGTTTACCCTTATTTTCCTCTGAGATATGGCTTAGGGCGTCTGTGTTGATGACTTCGGCTTTTGAGTTTAGTGTTGCTAGATTAGATTTTAGTTGGGAGGCAACGGCTTTGTTTTTTTCAATAAAAGTAACATTTTCAGCGCCTCTTGAAAGTGCTTCTAAGCCCAGTGCGCCACTGCCTGCGAATAGATCTAGGCAGTTAGCATTATAGATATCGCTTTGTAACCAATTAAAAAGTGTTTCTCTAATTCTATCGGGTGTTGGGCGAAGGCCAAGCGCATCAGGAAAGCTGAATTTTCTGCTACGCCATTGCCCACCGATTATCCTTAGAGAATTAGTCTGCGTTCTTTTTTGCTGTCTTTTCTTCGCCACTTTTCTCTTCACCACCAACGATTACCGTTAATAATTTATCTGTATGTAGGCGACGTTTGAAAGCGTCTACTACCTGTTCTCTGGTAATATCTTCTATTTTATCTGTAAAGGTATTTAAGTAATCGAGGGGTAGACCATAGAAACCAATCATTGCTAGGTAGCCAATAATGTCGTCGTTACTCGCTGTTCTCAGTGGGAAGCCACCGATTATATTAACTTTAGAAGCTTTCAATTGTTCTTCAGAGGGTCCATCCTTTTGGAAGGTTTCTATTACTTCACGAGCCACCTTAATGGCTTCATCCGTTTGTGAAAGCTTTGTTTGTAGTCCCAACATAAATGGACCATTCTCTTTCATCGGAATAAAATAGCTATAAACGCTATAAGAAAGCCCACGTTTTACACGAACTTCTTTCATTAAGCGCGAGGTAAAGCCACTGCCGCCTAAATCGTGATTTCCCAGATATAAAGTGAAATAATCTTTGTCGCCACGCTTATTACCCGGTTGACCGATCATTACATGTGCCTGTGATGAAGGGAATGGTATGTGAACAACCTTGGCTTCTGTTAAAGGTTTAACTTCAGGAATACTTTCGGCCTTTTCACCTTTCCCACGTCCCCCTGTTAATAATGCTTTTGAAATCTGTTCAGCTATTTTTTCTGCCTGTTTTTTATCAATTGAGCCGACTAAAGCAAGTTGCCCATTATTATTAACAAAATAGCGCTTGTAGAAAGCTTTTAGGTCTTCAACTTTCAGAGCAATAATGGTTTCTTCAGTTCCTGTTTGTGGTTGAGAGTAAGGGTGATCACCATAAAGATTTTTATAAAATGCTTTACTCGCAATTGAACCTGGGCTCTGTTTTTGTGCTTGTAAGCCAACCAGTGCTTGCTTTTTTAAGCGAGCAAAATCAGCTTCAGGAAAAGAAGGCTTTTCAATCACTTTTTGCCAATTATCTATTGCTGAATTCATCTGATCATCAAATGTCAAAGTACGTAAACTAACCCAAGCCATATCACGTGCTGAACCTGTTGAAAACTCAGCCCCTACTGATTCAAAAGCTTCAGCTATTTGGTCAGCATTCAGACCTGCTGCACTTTTATTAAGCATACTGGTCGTCATGGTTGAAATGCCTAGATTGTCCTTGTCATAAGCACTTCCTGCTGCGAAGGTGAGGCGCATATCTAGCATTGGTAATTCTGCTACATGGACATAGTAGATGCGTAGCCCTGCTTCTGTTGTCCAGTGTTCGATTTGTGGTGCGGCAAATGTAGCTTTGCTAATTAAAAGAAACAGCGCCGCAAGCCAATATTTTCTGAGTGTGACTGATTTCATTAGTTAGTCTCCTTTTTCTCGTTCTTTAGATTCTTTTCATTGAGAGGCTGTGGGATAAGTTCAGCTATGGTTAGGTGATTCTCTATCAGATACTTTTTTGCGACTTCTTGAATCTGCTCGGCAGTAACAGCAAGGACACCAGGTACATATTGATCCATATATTTATGACCGAGACCGACTGATTCAAGTGAACCTAAAAGTGTTGCCATGTGTTCAATTGAGTCACGCTCGAAAACTTCACCAGCAATCACCTGTGCTTTCACTCGTTTTAATTCCGATTCGCTTACCAGCTCCGTTTTAAGGATTTCAATTTCATCTAGTAGAGCTTTCTTTAAAGTAGTCGTTTCTACACCTTTTGCGGGTGTGCCTGTAATGATAAGAAGATTATCAAGACGACCATAGCCGTAATAACCAGAACCTGCCGAGGCAGCGACTTCTTTTCCTCTAACTAAATTTTTTGCGAAACGAGCACTATCACCACCATCCAAAATATTCGCTAGAACTTCTAATGCATAAGGCTCCCACATTGGAACCTTGCCTTTCTTTGCACTAATCATCGCAGGAGTTTTAAAGCCCATGCGTAAACTGGCTAATTTTGCAGGTAATTTTAATACGATATTGCGAATGCCTTTTTGCTCAACTTCGGTGCGTGCTTTGACTTCGGGTAAATCGTTGCTGGCATAGACACTGAAATATTTCTTTGCCATCGTAAAAACTTTATCTGGCTCGACATCACCAACCACAACCAATGTTGCATTATTCGGCGTGTACCATTTTTTATACCATGCTATCGCATCTTCAACTTTCATTCCTTCAAGATCTACCATCCATCCAATTACGGGGGCGCGATAGGGGCTATTTAAAAAGGCAATGGCGTTAAATTGTTCGCGTGTTAATGAGCTAGGTTTGTCATCCGTGCGCCAACGACGTTCTTCTTTAACTACTTCAATTTCTTTTTTGAATTCCTCACGATCAAACACAAGGTTGCGCATGCGGTCAGCTTCAATCTCAATTGCCTGTTCTAATTTATCGCTGGCTAAGACCTCGTAATAAGCCGTGTAATCCTGAGAGGTAAATGCATTGTTGCGTGCACCAATGGCAGAAACCATTTTCTCAAACTCACCTGACTTGTGTTTTTTAGTACCTTTAAACATCATGTGTTCAAGTGCATGGGATAAGCCCGTTATGCCTTCATGTTCATAGCTAGTACCAATTTTATACCACACTTGAATCACTGCGACAGGCGCGCGTTTGTCTTGTTTAACTAAAACTTTTAAGCCATTGTCGAGTTCATATTCATGAACTTGATTTTTATCATCAGCAGCGAGTAGTACCTTATTAAATAGTAAAGATGATACAAGCATAACTGAAAACAAAAAACTGCGACGCAATAAGCCCGCAGATGGTAAACTGGTGTTAAATAATTTTCGCATAATTTTTCGCACGTTTATCCTAAAAGAATGAAGTATAACAATGTTCAGCATATTTAAGAAAAAAAAGCCTACTGAAACTAGTAAAACTCCAGAAACAGATACGATTGAGGAACAACAATTAGATGCTGTTCCTTTAGAATCTATTAATGAGGCTGTTTTTGATGAAAGTCCTACTGAAAAGATAGATACTCAAATAGAGTCAAAAGTTCAGAAAACAAGTGTTAATGAGCCAAATATTTCTGAACAACAAATCTTTGACAAAAATTCAAGTGATGAGCAGCCCCAAGAACAGGCAGTAGCTTCAACGCCTGTAGGGAATTCTCAACAGAAGCCTAAGAAAGAAGGTTTGTTTAAACGATTGCGATCAGGTCTTTCAAAAACAGGTAGCTCGCTAACCGAAGGAATGAGCACACTTGTTCTTGGTAAAAAGAAAATAGATGAAGATGTACTGGAAGACTTAGAAACCCGTTTATTAATGGCTGATGTTGGCATGGAAGCGACACAACGAATTATCGAAGATTTAACAAAGCGTGTTAAACGTGATGAACTCGATGATGTTGATATGATGATGAAGGCCCTTTATGCTGAAATGTCTCATATTCTACGCCCTATTGCTAAACCACTTATTATTGAAGATGATGCTGAACTTACAGTGATCTTATTAGTAGGTATTAATGGCGCGGGTAAAACTACGACCATTGGTAAACTGGCTAAAAAGTTTCAAAGTGATGGTAAATCTGTGATGTTAGCGGCAGGTGATACTTTTAGAGCGGCGGCGGTAGAGCAACTCCAAGTTTGGGGTGAGCGCAATGATATTCCTGTCGTTGCACAAGGCACAGGGGCTGATAGTGCCTCTGTTATTTATGATGCAATGGAATCAGCAAAAGCACGTAATATTGATGTGTTACTTGCTGACACAGCAGGTCGTTTGCATACTCAAACTGATTTAATGGAAGAGCTTAAAAAAGTTAAACGGGTCATGCAAAAAATTGATCCAGCAGCACCGCATGAAATCATGCTAATTGTCGATGCTGGTATTGGTCAAAATGCACTGCTACAGGCAAAAGAGTTTAATGCGGCTCTTGGTTTAACAGGCATCACTGTAACAAAACTTGATGGTACTGCTAAGGGTGGTATTTTATTTGCTATTGCTGAAAAAACCGGCATTCCAGTGCGATATATTGGAGTTGGCGAATCAATTGATGACCTTCAAGAGTTTGATGCTTATGAGTTTACAGGTGCGTTATTAGCAGGTGATGATGACTGACTTTCACCAAGTACAATAATACAAACTTCTATGGCACCCCCCTCCTTTTTGCAGAATTGATGGTTGATTTTGATACGGTATCATTCCGATTGTAACTAGATTGTCAATCAGCCTTCCTTAATAATTAG
Source organism: Cocleimonas sp. (assembly GCA_036478745.1). Lineage (GTDB taxonomy): Bacteria > Pseudomonadota > Gammaproteobacteria > Thiotrichales > Thiotrichaceae > Cocleimonas. Next base: position 91,151 of record JAZGEM010000047.1, on the reverse strand, counting down.
TGCTTTACTCAATATGCTAATTATCATGAATTCAATAGATGAACATAACAATAATAAACAGGGTCATGGCAAGCTTCGCTTTAAACAATTACAAGATTGGGAATTAGAAATAGACTGGGATGAACTAAGTAAAATATTTTCTCTTTATTATATGGAATCAAAAATTTGTCGTTTGTTAGTTCCTTCTGAGACTATGCTTAGAGTACATTTTTTAAAGCTTCGTTATGGGATGTCAGAAAGTGGAATTGAAGAAGCTCTTTTTCAAATTAGAGTACTCAGAGACTTTGCTAAAATTGATCTGTTTACCGATGTAATACCAAATGCCTCCTGTATTAGTGCATTTCAAGATCTGATTACAAAACATAGCTTAGAGCAGACGATTGATAAGGCATTTAATTTAACGCCAATGGTAGAGTCTTAATAGTTCTTATAAATTTTATTAAATGACTTTTAACACACCATCCCATATTTTGTTAGCTAATTCTTCAGAGCCTAAAAAGCAGATAAGATGATGCTTTCCTTTTTCTTTAAATTCAGGAAATCTCAGTAAAACTTCTTTAAATTCCTTTTCTGCTTTATCAGTTTTTCCTAACTGAGCATAGCTGACACATCGTGCTAAAGGTCCATGTAAAATAGAAGGGTTAATGATTTTTTGTGCTTCTAACAAAGCTTCTTTATATTTTCCTTGCCTGTAATAATTAAGAAATGGAGTAAGGTGATACCATGAGGGATAGGCAGGTGAAAGAGACATTGCTTTTTTTACTAGAAGTAGACCCTCTTTCCAATTGCCCATCATGCAATAATAAAACCCTGTCCCATATTCTATAACGGTATGATATTGCGTGATATTTCTGGCTATTTCAAATTCCTCAATGCTACGCTCCCAGTCATTCATACAGAATAGTATTTGAGCATATGTGAAATGTGCTTCATGTGACTCTGGTTTATATCGAATAGCTGTTTCTGCACACTCCATGCCAGTGTTTAATGGATCATCTATAACACCATAAGCATAACCATAATCACGTCTGCAAAGGTCTGAAAATATTACATTAGCAAGAACATTATTAGGGTTTCTTTGTAATGCCTCAGAACATACCTTCACAGCTTTAGCGAAAGCTTTACGATTAAAATTATCCATGAAGTATCGATAATAAGCTAAAGTTTGATAACAAATAGGGATAGAATTTTCTTCGTTGAGTAGCTTTCTAGCCCAGTGAATTTGTAAAAGACCCTGATGTATATCTGCAACTACGGAAGTAATCCCTCCATAAATCTTACTATGATCTTCTTCGCTAAGTGCTTTATTAATTGAAAAGCTCTTAGACCATAAAACTTCTTCTAACTCAGAGTCTACAACTCGATAAAGTAGATTGTACTTATTATTTGGAAGCTGCTGTATATAGAGAGACATAACATATTCGGCATCATACTTTATCTTAATTTCCTCAACTGCTTTAGCGGCATCACTTTTATCTGCATGTGGAATTGATACGGCTAGTCTTAAAAATATGAAATGAGTGAGTTCTTTAGCAACGCAGTCACTTATTTGATATAGCAACTGGTTACTAGAATCATCCTGTGTTTTATCTTTAAAGCAGGCCAGAACTAATTTAGGTCCGCATGACGTTGTACTATCTGCATGTTGTAGCGATGAAGTTGGTTTAATACTCTCAGTGTTAGTAAGAAATTCAGGAATATAACTACCTTTAGGAATTGAAATAATAACGGCATCATTCATTCCGCTTTCTTCATAATACTTAGTAAGTCTTTCACGAACGCGACCCGCTAAAATTCGAACCGTAGGGTTACTATCAGAATCAAAGTCATCAGGAAGACCTAATGCATCTACTGCGATTGAGTATTGTTTTAATGTGCGGTGTTTGCCGTGTAAGGCTTCATTAACAACATATTCTAGGAATTTCTGCATCTGTTTAGCAGACTTAAAGTGGATGCTAGAAAGAATTTTGGATAATTGAGTTTCAGCCAATTTCACATCAGCTTCTGTGATGTTGGGTAAATTAATGTTTTTATCACTGGGCATTCATATTCTCGGTGTGATTTATTAATTATTATTATAATTAACAGCATATCACAAAGGGAAAAACTATTAAATCTAGTGAATAAATTTAGATCATATGCAGATAAATTATTTTTGGGCTTATCAAAATTCACGATTACTTTCTTGCTGTGACTCTCGAATCCAAAGTTCATAGTCCATATTAGTAGAGAAAAGACATAGGATTATTCCCAGACCATCATTAGGGGAGCTTCCATCTTTGGTGGTAATCCCAAGTGGTATTAGATTTAAGATCGCTCCTGCTAAAGCGGCAAAAGCGAAGCTTTGTATAGCAATGCGGGAATAATTATTGCTAATGGTAAAGAGGTTGTCCACTCCTCCTAAAAATAACATGATGGAAAAGAAAACCACTAGCTCAATACCTGGTCCAGCAAAGTAGATTAATGCATGTTTAAAACGCGCAAGTTGCACAGTTCGGGGTGCTATTTGTACAAAGCCTTCAAGTGGAATAGAGCGTATTTCCATCGGTGCGTTCAGTAGGTTTGTCTGTATTAACACCTTGCCAAATCCAATTACAATACGTTGAACTTTCCAGCCAAGTACTCTCGCCATAATGGCATGACCAAACTCATGAATAAAAAGCAAAGGAATCCAGAATACGACAAATAATAATGCACCTAGTTTTTTGGGTTCATAGTTAGTCATAATCTCCATTGTCATCATAAAAAGAAAAGCAATGCTCATGATGATGATAAATATCTTTTCACCTTTTGTTGTCGGCTCTTTATCGTGATGACGTTGATCAATGTGCATTTAATATTGTTAACAAGTTATAATACCAATTCATTATAACAGACAGTGTGAAGCTATGATTGATTACACTTTTGATTTGCCCGCTCCAAATGAAGAAGTACCACTGAGTAAAATTAAAGAAATTTGCCTGCATTTTCAATTACCTGATTTGTGGGATAAAATCAAAAAAGATCCACCGAGTCAATTGTTTAGCAGTGATGGTTGTACTATGTGGCCAGATGTAAGCAATGGTAAAAATATCTATGTTGCCTGTTTCTTACATGATTTAAAATACTGGTCAGGTTATCCAGATGAAAATATTGATCGCTTAGTCGCAGATGCTGAATTAATGATTGATGTGGCAAGAATTAGAGGCTCAACTAAAATTGCAGAAACTATGTTTCACGGTGTTCGAGTTGGAGGTACAGGCAACTTTAAACTTGCTTTTTCTTGGGGATTTGGACGGATTATCTAATAGAACCGTTATATAATAGGCTGATATGACAAAATACGAACAACCACTAAATGAAAAAATTCGCCTTTTTATGAGGCTGAGTTACTTAATGAAACGTTTTAACACGCACCTTGATGAGCCTACTAGTGTAAATTGTCAGGCTGCCATTATGGTTTTACTTGAGTTATATAATCTTTCTTCTCGATTGGATGTTAAAAATGCAGCGTTATATGTTCTTGATATACAAGCACTTAACGTAAGGAAGGCAGAAGAAAAGGAAGGTGTTGATGATGCAAAGGCTTCTAGGATTTTAGAAAAGCTAGAGGAGAAAAGTAAACGCTTATATAGTTTCCGCGGTCAGCTTGGACAACAGTTAAAATCACATAATTTTTTAAATATACTTAAGCAACGTGCCACAATTGCGGGTGGTATTAATGATCTTGATATTCCTTTGTTTAACTATTGGCTAAATAAACCTGAAGAAGAGCGTGTAGAGGATCTGCGAGGCTGGGCTAAACCTTATGAAATCGCATTTGAAGCCATCGAGTTATTAATGGAATTAATCTATCAAGGTTATGAGGAAACGGAAGAAGTTGCCAATGGTGGGTTTTATCAAGCCTCTTTAAGTCCTGATAAAAACTACCAAATTCTATCGATTAATTTACCCAAGAACAGCAAACTTTACCCTGAAATTAGTGCTGGCAAACAGCGATTTTCTATCCGATTTGTTGATGGTAGTAACTTAGAAGAAAAAGGTAAGCAAATAGTAGAAGCTGTGGATTTCACTTTAACTTTATATAGTTTCTAAATACGGTGTACATTATAAATAATGTACACCGAGTCGGTCTCTAACTACTTTTAGAGAAAACAATATTACTGTTTTCTATATCTACTTGGATGGTATCCCCCGAAACAAATTCTCCCGAAAGTATCTTCTGGGCTAACGGGTTTTCAATCTCACTTTGAATAGCTCTTTTTAAGGGTCTCGCACCATATACAGGATCAAAACCTTCCTCACCAATTAGGTCTAAAGTGGCATCACTAAACTTAATTCGAATGTCATTTTCTGATAAGCGCTTATCTAGTTGTTTAAGTTGAATAGCGGCAATTTTACGGATATCTTCTTTTGAAAGTGGTCTAAAAACCACACTATCATCGATTCGATTAATAAACTCAGGTCGAAAGTGAGTACCCACAATATCCATCACTGCATTTTTAATCACTTCATATTCAGCACCTTCTCTCGTTAAAGATTGGATCACATCAGAACCTATATTAGATGTCATAATGATAACGGTGTTACTAAAGTCGACTGTACGACCCTGCCCATCAGTTAAACGCCCATCATCAAGCACCTGCAATAGAATGTTGAAAACATCTGGGTGTGCTTTTTCTACTTCATCAAGCAAAATGACTGAGTATGGTTTTCTACGAACCAGTTCAGTTAAATAACCACCTTCTTCATAACCAACATAACCTGGAGGCGCGCCAATTAAGCGTGCAACTGAGTGCTTCTCCATAAACTCAGACATATCAATACGTACCATCGCTTCGTCGGTATCAAACAAGAAATTAGCCAACGCCTTGCTTAATTCTGTTTTGCCAACACCAGTAGGACCTAAGAATAAGAATGAGCCATTGGGTCTATTGGGGTCAGAAATACCAGCGCGTGATCGTCTAATTGCATTGGATACTGCTTCTATAGCTTCAGTTTGACCTATAACCTGTTTGCGAATTTCATCTTCCATTCTTAATAACTTTTCGCGCTCACCTTCGAGCATTTTCGATATAGGAATGCCAGTCCATGCCGCCACAATTTCAGCAATTTCATCCTCACTCACCTTATTGCGTAACAATTGGAAGTCCATTGTTTCGGCAGCAGTCGCGTCTTCAAGTTGTTTTTCTAGTTCAGGAATTTTTCCATATTGCAATTCAGACATTCTTTGTAAATCGCTAGCACGATGAGCTGTTTCTAATTCAATGCGTAATTTATCAAGCGCTTCTTTAATATGAGCAGTGCCTTGTACAGCAGCTTTTTCAGATTTCCAAATTTCTTCTAAATCTGAAAACTCTTTCTCAAGTCTTGTGATTTTTTCTTCAATTTCCGATAAACGTTTTTTAGAAGCAGCATCATCTTCTTTTTTCAACGCTTCACGTTCGATTTTATATTGGATTAATTTACGCTCAAGCTTATCCATAGATTCGGGCTTAGAGTCTATTTCCAGGCGGATACGTGATGCAGCCTCATCAATTAGGTCAATTGCTTTGTCTGGTAACTGACGATCACTAATATATCGATGTGATAAAGTAGCGGCAGCAACAATAGCAGGATCAGTAATTTCCACACCATGATGGACTTCATAACGTTCTTTTAAACCACGTAGTATCGCAACGGTATCTTCAACCGTTGGTTCATCTACAATAATTTTTTGGAAACGGCGTTCTAATGCGGCATCTTTTTCAATATATTTACGATATTCATCTAAAGTAGTGGCTCCTACACAGTGTAACTCTCCACGTGCTAGTGCAGGCTTTAACATGTTTCCTGCATCCATAGCACCTTCAGCAGCACCTGCACCAACCATAGTATGAATCTCATCGATAAATAAGATGACATTTCCTTCTGATTTAGCCACGTCATTTAGCACTGCTTTTAGACGTTCCTCAAAATCACCACGAAATTTAGCACCCGCTAATAGCGCCGCTAAATCTAAAGACAAAAGACGTTTTCCTTTGACACTATCAGGAACTTCGCCATTTACAATGCGTTGTGCTAATCCTTCAACAAGGGCTGTTTTACCCACACCAGGTTCGCCAATAATGACAGGATTGTTTTTAGTGCGGCGCTGTAGAATCTGAACCATACGACGAATTTCTTCGTCACGCCCAATAATTGGATCAATTTTACCTTGCTCGGCTCTTTCTGTGAGATCAATTGTATATTTCTTTAAGGCTTCACGTTGATCTTCCGCATTTGGATCATCCACAGACTGACCACCACGCATGGCATCAATGGCTTGTGTTAGAGCTTCTTTGGTTGCTCCGTTTTTGCGTAAGGTTTCACCAAGTACTCCCTTGTCATCCATTGCAGCAAGAATAAATAATTCAGAAGAGATGTATTGGTCATTACGTTTTTGCGCTAATTTATCTGTGATATTTAATAACTTCGACAGGTCATTTGAAATGTGTATATCACCCGCATCACCGCCAACTACACTGGACATACGGTCAAGTGCTTCACCTAGCTGCGAGCGTAATAAATTCACATTAATGCCTGCTTGCATGACTAAACCGCGAGCACTACCGCCTTCTTGATCAAGCAAAGCAATCATTAAATGGACTGATTCTATAAATTGATGGTCGCGCCCCAAAGCGAGAGATTGAGCATCCTGTAACGCCAGTTGAAACTTACTGGTTAATTTATCGGTTCTCATAGTTATACCTAAATTTTATGTTTTAATTATTTTAACTATGTGGTCAGTGACTATCTATTCAAGTTGAGTAAACAGATTTCGATTGTAACCCCTTATATAAAGCCATCTATCAACTATCGAATCGAATAAGTTTTGATTTAAGTCAGATAGATTAAAGGAGTACCGCTTATCACTTCATATTCAAAATAAAATATTTTTTGCATCTTTTTTTCAAACTGTCCGTATTTAACCCCAAGACAAACAATTAAATAAATTCAATTTATATATTAATAATATTAATGAGGAAGCTAAAATGAATATCAACAAATCAACACTATTATCAGCCGCAATTCTCTCTCTAGCAGTTGTTGGACAAACTGCAACTGCCGATGAAAGGGCACCGCGTGATGAATACTCAATTGGTGTAGTCTGGGAAGTAGCTCCAGAAAATACCACAGCGCCAAGAGTCAACTTTGAAATGCAAGATAAAGTCGATACGTTTGGTTACTATGGAGAAAACTCCCCACGTGATGAATACTCAATCGGTGTCGTATGGGATGTTTCTTCAGAAAATGTTGCAGCGCCAAGAGTCAACTTTGAGATGCAAGATAAAGACGATACGTTTAGCTACTATGGGGAAAACTCTCCACGAGATGAATACTCTATCGGTGTAGTTTGGGAAACTCCAGCATCAGAGAAGTAATATACAAAACTATGGAATAAAAGTGCTCTAGATAGGGGCACTTTATTTTGTTAAATAAGAAATAACTTAACCGCAATAATCAACAAAGAAATACCCAACACGATACGTACTATTTTTTCTCCTCTTTGCAATGCAATCTTTACAGCAATAAAAGTCCCAATTACCATACCTATAGATAAAGCAATTGCTGCAAACCAATTCACATTATCTGTCACAATAAAAACTACCACCGCTGGGACTGTAAAAATCATTACAATAAAAACTTTATGTACGTTTATCTTTATAAGATCCATGCCATATAAATGGAGTAAAGTAGCCATTATGACAAATCCAACGCCTGCTTGAATAAACCCACCATAGAAGCCAACCGCAAACATTGTCGGCCAGGCTAGCCAGTTTTTCCATTTATGGTTTTTAGCATGCGCAATAACTTCTGATTTTGGAAACATTAGGGTAAAAATAATCAACACCATGACAACGCCAAGAATTTTTGTAAACAATGCGTCATCAATTTTTACAGCATAGAAAGCGCCAAGGATTCCCCCGGGTAAAGTCATCAAAGAGAGCTTTAAACTGGTTGGGAAATCAGAATGATTTTGTTTTTTAAAGGCAGCTACGGCTGCTAATGCTTCGACTTGGATCGCAATACGATTAGAGCCGTTAGCAACGGTTGCGTCATAACCTAAGAAAATAAGAAGTGGAATAGTTAGTGCAGAGCCGCCGCCAGCAAGAACATTTAGAAAGCCAGCAACTGCACCAACTACTGAAATTATAATGAAATTTAAAGGGTCAGCAGCTGGCATTTGTATGTTTTAAATAACTACGAAAGTGAAACTTTCTTTAGGTGCCTACCCACTGCCATCCATGCGCCAATCAGTCCAAGGAAGCTACTTACTAGCAGAATGAATAGCGTGATTTTTAAGCCAAGACCACTAATTACAAAGTTACTTCCATATAAACGTGCGAGTTCATTAACGGGCGAGACAAAGCTAAGCAGTGCTAAATGAACAAATACTAAACTAATAACTCCACCAAACAATCCATACCAGATTCCACTGTATAAAAATGGTCGCCTAATATAGGCAGAAGTTGCACCAATCAATTTACTCACTTCTACCTCTTCTTTGCGATTTTCAATATTTAACTTTATGGTATTTCCAATGACTAATAATACAGTCAAGCCGAGTAGAAAAGAAATGACCAATACGGCATGTTCTGAAATGCGTAAGATTCCTCTTAAGCGTTGTACCCACTCAATATCCATTTGCACTAAATCTATTTCTTTATACGTTTCTAGTTTTTGAACTAACGCATGCAAATCAATATCTTCTCCACCAACTAAGTTCATATGTGGCGTAACGACTAATACATGAGGGAGAGGGTTTTCATCCAGAGTTTCCAGCGTTTCAGCAAACCCAGTGATTTTTTGAAAATCCGCTAAAGCTTCATCTCTGGGAACGAGGATTACTTTATCTATTTCAGAAAGTTCTTCTAATAGTTCACCACGGTCTCGTGCTTGTTGCTCGGAAATTTCTGGTTTAATAAATAAGGAAATTGTAGGCACTTCACGTTTATCATCCGTTAGGGTTTTCATGTTTTTAAGCAATAAATGAAGACTGGATGGCAATGTTAATGCAATCGCTATTGCAGCGAGTGTAATCCATGTTGATAGTGGTGTTTGCCAAAGGCGCAATAAACTGTAGTTAATTGCTTCTTTATGATGCCCAATTAAGTTGCCTAGGGGCGAACCTATCTGTTGCTTCGCTTGTTTTCCCATTACGCCTTAACCTTCTGCAATACGATGATACGTTTCTTCATATCTTTAATCAGTGAGTGATCATGACTTGCAATTAATATGGTAGAACCATAGTCATTAAACTGTTTAAACGTATGCATAATATCTTGTGCCAGATCTGGGTCAAGATTACCGGTTGGCTCATCTGCAATAATAATGGTTGGCTTATTAACAACAGCACGCGCAATACCAACCCGTTGTTTTTCACCCGCAGACAGCATTAGAGGGTATTCCTTTTCTTTAGTAAGAAGGTTTACTTTATCTAAGGCTGCACGCACACGTCGTTTAATATATTGAGGGCGCATTCCTTCAATTTTAAGAGGTAAAGCAACATTATCAAAAACAGTACGGTCTTGAAGTAAATGATGATCTTGAAAGATAACCCCAATTTTTCGTCGAAAAGCAGGGGTGATACGTGGTTTTATAGAACGCAAATTTTGCCCTGCAATGATGACATCACCATCGGAAGGGGATTCTAAAAGTGCAATAAGTCTTAACAAGGTGCTCTTACCTGCACCAGAGTGACCTGTTAGGAAAGCCATTTCTCCTTGCTGCATTTGTAAATTGACATTGTATAACGCCAACTGCCCTGTTGGATATTGCTTACTGACTGCCTTAAATTCAATCATGCTATTCTATTATTATGAGCCCAATGTAACGATACAGTGTACGGATTTTAGAGAGTAACGCAATTGTAAAAAAGAGCCTCTTGGCAAGTAGAAAACCTCAACTCTTCATTTATATTATTGACCTAAGTCTTGATTTCTTCCCTTTGAACACCATAAAAGCCTACATTAACCATAGTTAATGTTTTATTTTAATATCTTTTGGTAAAATTAAAGCATTAAACAGATAAAATTAGGAATATATTAACATGTCATTATTTATCACCGACGAATGTATAAACTGCGATGTTTGTGAACCAGAATGTCCAAATGAAGCAATTTTCATGGGTGAAGAGATCTATGAAATAGAAAGAGATAAGTGTACAGAATGCGTGGGTCACTATGCCGAACCGCAATGTGTTGAAGTTTGCCCTGTAGATTGTATTCCGAAAGATCCTGATAATGAAGAATCTGAAGATGAGTTAATGGTCAAGTATGAAAAGTTGATGGCTGAATAACGGACAAACTATGCTCATTACATTATCACCTTCTAAGGGGCAGGACTTTGAAACTGCCACACCCTCAGATATACACACTATTCCTACACAGTTGGAAGATTCACAGCTTTTAATAAATGAAGCTAAAAAGCTGGATATGAGAGAGGTACGTGAATTAATGAGTGTGAGTGAAAATATTTCTACACTTAATGTTGAACGTTTTAATAGCTGGAATATGCCTTTTAATACAGAAAATGCTAAAGCTGCACTTTTTGCTTTTAAAGGCGATGTGTATTCAGGCATTCAAAAAGACAAATACAGTGATAATGACTTGAACTATGCTCAGGAACATTTACGTATTCTTTCTGGTCTTTATGGTGCGCTTCGTCCAATGGACTTGATTCAACCGTATCGCCTAGAAATGAAAACAGGTTTACAAAATTCGCGTGGTAATAATCTTTATCAGTTTTGGGGAGACCGAATTACTGAAAAACTCAATGAAACTCTTCAAGATCATTCAGAAAAAGTTTTAGTAAACCTTGCATCTATGGAATACTTTAAATCAGTAAAACCTAAAGTACTGGATGCCAAATTATTGAATATAAGTTTTAAAGAAACCAAGGATGATAAAACACGCGTGATTGCGATATTTGCCAAACGCGCTAGAGGGATGATGACGGATTTCATTCTAAGAAATAGAATAGAAAAAGCAGAAGATATAAAGGATTTTGGTAAGGGTGGTTATAAATTTTCAGATAAAGAATCAACTGAAAATAATTGGGTTTTCACCAGATTACAACCCGAGAAGAAATAATCTGGTGAGCAAACTTTATTAATTTAGCTTACAACCGCCACCAGAAAATGTACCCGCAGCTAAAGCTGAAACATTTGACCATACGCCTTCAAGTGCTAAAGTCGCCTTATCAACCTTACCGTTTATTTCCGCGCCGCTTTCTGCGGTAGCAGCGAGTATTAATTTCTCATCATTCTCAGGATCAATACTTAACGTACCTGTTAAAGCAGAGGCTTTGTCACTCTTATCTACAACACTATAAGCAAATCCAGAAATTGCATTATTGGCAGCCACGTCAAACGCATATAAGCCTTTATCACTATCACTAATATAAGCAACGGTGTAACGAAAAACAGCATTACTCTTACCACCAATTCTTGAAGCATCAAAAGCACCTTTGCCATCAGCATCATTGATGTTGACCCAAGTTCCTTTTATTTCATCAGATGACGTTACGCTACCGTTAAATTTTTTGGCAGAATCTTCGCCGCTTTCAAAGCCTAGTCCACTATCAGTATCAATTGCTGTTAAGCTATTTACGACCACCGAAACTTGATTATCAGGATTATAAGAAGAGCCTTTTACGTTCCCAGTCACTGGGTCTAACATTAAAGCAAGGTTACCTGACTCAGTACCTGCATATTCACCAACAAATGCGCCAGCAACAGAGCAAAGTAATGTTGTTCTTAAATGAGCGCGTGCAGCATCAGCACTTGGTAACGCATGTGAAACCCCATCTTCAACTGAAGCATCTACAATAATGGTATTTACTTCACCCAAAAAGTTTGTTGATGTGAAGTCTACTTCAGCCCAATCTTTAGCCTTAGCCTGTACTTTGGGAGATATCTCAATTCCGTTAGTAGGCGTATTATCCTTGTCTAACATCATTAAAAGACGTATACGATTGATAACTTCAAGGTCACTTAATTTACCGTTTTCTACTAAATCAAGCGGTGTCATTACTGCCTGACCTAGACCTGAACCAAAGTCGATTTTCCCAATAGAAAAATTTACATTTTTTCCATCTTCGTATTTAAACTTTCCTGAACTATCCGTGAGACCCTTTTGAGCACCAGAAACATACGATAAGCCAAAAACATTGCTATCCTTGAAAACACCATTTTTTATTACTGGAGCAGGTGTAGACGATGATTTTCCGCCACCTCCGCCACAAGCGACAAGCCCTAATAGTGAAATTGAAATTAGAATATTTTTATTGAACATATTTATCCCCATAAATATTATATTATTAGCCTGCGCCTATACTACCATAGCTAGTTTTTATTCGCATAGTATGCTTTTTGTCCAAGTCCGTACTTATATTTTAGTCAATAACCAAACATCTGATTCCAACTGTGATTATTATTTAAAGTGTATAATGATTAGTATTATTAATACTGTTTTTGGTTCTTAAATGAAAGTAATAGTAACTTTAATATTCGCCGTGTTCTTCAGCCAGTTTAGCTTTGCAGGACTGTATAAATGCACAAATAAAAATGGATCTACGGAATATCAAGCAACGCCATGCAAAGTGTCTAGTAAAGAGACACAATTAAAAATTGCTAATAAACGGACTACGGAACTATCCCAATGTAAGTCTGCCTGTGATACTGAGACGTTAATTTGTGTCACAAAATTAGATGATGGTTCTTGGAATAGTGATGGTGGTATTGACCTTTGCAGTAAAGAGAAAGAGATTTGCAAGGTAAGCTGCATAGATACTAGAAAAGCAAGCATACTAAAAATCAGTTCTGATCATAAACGCTCGAAGTATGAAACGAATAAAAAATATAAGAAAAGAGAACAGAAGCGTATTAGGAAACAAAAAATCAGAGAACAAGAAGAATGTAGCAGTGCTAAATCAGTCAATACCAAAGCAGTTGAAGCTTGGGATAGAATAGGAAGAAAGCAAAGAGAAAGGCTAAGTAGAATTGAAAAAGCACATTATTTAGATAAAATAACGGACTCTGAAAGAGAGCTTAAATACAAGTGTAGGTAAACTTATAATCTTAATCCATTGTTTGTCTAACAGAGTTTTGTTAAATTGCCTAAATGACTCAAACCCGTCAAAAGGCAACGCCGAAAAGTAAGCCAAAAAATACCCCGATGATGCAGCAATATCTGCGCATTAAATCTGAGAACCCTGAATTACTTTTGTTTTATCGCATGGGTGATTTTTATGAATTATTCTTTGATGATGCCAAACGTGCCGCTGAAATTCTTAATATCACCCTAACCTCCCGTGGCAAATCAGATGGTGAACCGATTCCTATGGCGGGAGTCCCATATCACGCGGCGGAGCAATATTTATCACGCTTATTAAAGCAGGGGATTTCCGTCGGAATAGTTGAGCAAATTGGTGATCCTGCTACATCAAAAGGCCCAGTAGAACGCAAAGTAGCTCGAATTCTTACCCCAGGAACGGTTACTGATGATTTCTTATTAGAAGAGCGCCGTGATAATTTATTGCTCGCTATTTGCCAAAATGAAAATGTATTTGGTATTGCTTGTATTGATCTAAGTAACGGCCGTTTTATTATCCAGCAAGTTAATGATCAGCAAACATTATTAAATGAAATAGAGCGTTTGCGCCCTGCTGAAATTCTTATTGATGAAAGCTCAGACTTATCTCTTTCAGACGATTACCCCATGACCCGTCGTGCGCCATGGCACTTTGATGAAGAAAATGCACAGCTACTTTTACAAAAGCAATTAGGCACACGAGACCTAGCAGGTTTTGGCTGTGAAAATATCCCAGCTGCCGTTATTGCTGCTGGCGCATTATTGCAATACGTCAATGAAACACAGCGTACTGCATTGCCACATATTAATAGCTTACAAGTTGAAAGCAGTGATGATGGCATAATTTTAGATGCCGCCAGTCGTAGAAACCTAGAACTTGAACGCAGCTTAATGGGAGATCATCGCAATACTTTGATTTCTGTTTTAGATAAAACTGCAACCAGCATGGGTGGCAGATTACTAAGCCGTTGGTTAAATAAGCCATTGCGTGATCAACAAATACTGCGACACAGACATCAAGCCATTGCCAGTTTTATAGAGCAATACCACTATGAGACTTTGCATGATCTACTCCGCCATATCGGCGATATCGAAAGAATAATTTCACGTATCGCTATCGGTTCTGCGCGCCCTAGAGATTTATCAACCTTACGTGATTCATTAAAAATAGTACCGCAACTTCATGTGATTTTACTTGGCATCGACAACCCACATATTGCAGATCTTGCTAAAAATATTAATGAACATGCGGAACTCGTTGCTTGCCTCGATAAAGCCATTATAGAAAACCCACCTGTATTAATTCGTGATGGTGGCGTAATTGCTGAAGGCTATGATAGCGAGTTAGATGAATTGCGTAACTTAAGTAAAAACTCAGATCAATACCTACTTGACCTTGAAACGCGCGAAAAGGAACGTACGGGAATAAATAGTTTAAAAGTAGCCTATAACCGTGTACATGGTTTTTACATAGAAATACCACGAACGCAAAGTGAAGAAATTCCACCTGAATATATACGTCGTCAAACACTAAAAATGGTTGAGCGTTTTATTCTTCCTGAGCTAAAAGAATTTGAAGATAAAGTACTCTCCGCACGAGAACGCTCATTAGCGAGAGAAAAAGCACTCTATGAGTCACTGCTGGTTGAGCTCGCCAATGATACATTGTCACTTCGCCAGACAGCTCAAAATATTGCTGAAGTTGACGTGCTCAGTAACTTTGCTGAACGCGCCGTACTGCTCAACTATTCACGTCCCGAGTTAAATGATTCGCCCGGTATAAGTATCACAGCAGGTCGGCATCCCGTGGTAGAGAAAACCCTAGATGCTCCCTTTGTGCCCAATGATATTAAAATGGATGCACAACGCCGCATGCTGATGATTACCGGGCCCAATATGGGCGGTAAATCAACCTATATGCGACAAATCACCCTGATTGTCCTGATGGCGCATATCGGTTGCTATGTTCCCGCAGATGCCGCTGTCATTGGACCTATTGATAGAATATTTACGCGAATCGGCGCACACGATGATCTGAGCAAAGGTCGTTCAACTTTTATGGTGGAAATGACAGAAGCTGCAAATATTTTGAATAATGCCACAGCTAATTCATTGGTATTAATGGATGAGATAGGACGCGGTACCAGCACTTTCGATGGACTTTCGTTAGCGTGGGCATTCGCTGAGTTTTTGGCGACTCAAAAGCAAGCCTTCACACTGTTTGCCACACACTATTTTGAACTAACTGCACTGCCAGAAAAAATCAGCACCATCGCCAATGTACACATCAATGCAGTCGAACACGGTGACAAAATCGTATTCTTACACAGCGTAAAAGATGGTCCAGCAAATCAAAGTTACGGCTTACAAGTCGCACAACTTGCAGGTGTTCCTAAGAATGTTATAAGCCAAGCAAGAAAGAAACTTCATCAATTAGAGCAAGATGCTCGCCAATCACCACAACAGGGACAAACCTTGTCACTGAATTTGGGCTTTAGCGAAACGGTGGATACGCAAGCAGAAGAAGTTAAGAGCGCACTAGAAGCAGTAGACCCAGATGAATTAACACCCCGACAAGCGTTGGATGCTTTATACCATTTGAAAAAGCTGTTGGATTAAAAAGGTTTCTAAATCTATATGGCACCCCCGCCTTTATTTGATAATTGATAGCAATTGTTTAAAAAAGGCGGGGGTGCCATTACATAGTGTGACCTTGAGATTCAGACACTAACCCTCTTTTAAGAGTAAAGACAGCTCTTCAAATTTCTTTTGCATTTCCACATTTTTAAAGGGCACGATTTCAGGAATTTGGATATTCATTAACGCACTAAAAGAAGCCTGATTAGTTTTCATCAAACGGATAAGTTCAGCACTTAGCTTTACCGTATCAAATGTATTTTTGGCGACTTGGTAATCTTTTTTTGCAAGCACCAATGCCTTTTTCACTTTATGTTTCTGTTTTTGTAATTGCTTGCTATAAAGCTTAGCGACTTTTAAAGTGAGTTGTTGTGCTTTTATATTATTTTCTAATACGCGACGTTGTGAAGCATTTTTCTCTGAGCGTAACAATGAACGAGACTTTTTACTTACCTGTTTTGTATCATTTTCGATTTTATCTATTTTGGGCAGATATTCATTTTCTAACTTGGTGATATAACTTTGCTGCATTGAAATTACCATTTTCAATAAGACAACATGCATCCCATAGTATTTTCTTGCTTGGTTTATGTCTTCGTCAAACTCCAGCGTTAGTTCCATTAACTGTTTGGTTATATCTGCAAGAACGTCATAAACCACTGACATTTTAATAATGTCATCCGAGTCGACACGTGATAATAAAACATCAACTTGTCCGTCATCAAGGAGTAAACCTACTTCCTGAAAACGTGCTCTTAGGTTGTCTTTTTGGTAATCAATATTATCTTTAAAGAGATTAATATTTCCTTGGATTTTTTTGATTTCTGTATCTAAATCAGCTCTTTCATCAACACCAGCAATGATTCTTTTTTCTTTTAAAAGAGCAATGTCGCGACGTTCTTTTTTTATCTTATTTTTTAAACGACTGATGTTTTCTTGGTTTTTAGAAATATCAGGACTAGAGAGTAGATTTTCGATTTCTGCAAATAGTTCAAACTGATCTTCATTGAGTGACTCTTTATCATCACCAAACCAAGCGGACTCAGGTGCACTGTCTATTTTGGTGTTAATGGTTAAAGCATCATCAAGACCTTCCAGCACTTTGGGCCAAATGTTTTTGAGGTGATCCTTGCTTTCTTGGATCACAATCTTTTCTGAAATCACCTTCATGTCAGAATCAGCAAGCACACGAACATCTCCAGAGATAGAGCTATATAGGTCTTTGCTCTTATCAATCGTATCAGTGCTTAAATCTTTGGTATTGTCCCACGCACCTTTAACAGACCCTTTCCAGTCTGCTTGAGCAGGTTGCATTAAAATGCATGCGAATAAAATAATGTTAAGAATTTTCATATTTTAATTTTATCATAATAGGGACGCGACGGATTCAATATTGTGACAGTTAGTGATAGTTTCAATACAGGCATTGGCAGCTTCTTTTCCCTTTTGTTTGAAGTGATTTAAGAAAAATGCCTCATGTTCGCCACTTTCATGGAAGGTTACAGGTGTCATAATTGAATGGATAATAGGTACGCGCGTTTCTAACTGAATATCCATGATTGCTTTAATAATGGCATCAGCGACAAATTCATGCCGATAAATACCACCATCAACAATTAAACCTGTCACTATAATAATCGAGTATTTGCCTGTTTCTGCTCTCAGCTTCGCCTGTAACGGTATTTCTAATGCGCCCGGCACATTAACGGTATCTATATTATTTTCTCTGATACCAGAGTCTTTTAATGCCTCAAAACAACTTTCACGTAAGTTATTAACTATATTTTTATGCCATGAGGCTTGGATAAAACAGACTTTTTCATGTTGGAAGTCATTCATTATTGCCACCATTTTTAAATAAATTTAAACAGTGGGGTGTAATGAAAAAGCAGGCGAGCACATGCGGATTGTCCAGATAGAACACGCATAGGGAGAGCAAATGCAAAACTTGCTCTTAAGAAACCTCTGATCAAGTCTAATTATTTTTAGCTTGCTAAAACTGTCGTTAAATTCTAATTGACTTAATCAGAGATTCCTTAACCTGTAAACCTCTCTCATCCGGACTTTAACCGTCGGCTCTGGAGTTGCACCAGATCTGCTGACCCACAAAAAATGTGGCGCTCGCGGGCTTGATTGACTAAGGAATATATACGTTCCTTAATCAGTCTTACCGCCGGTAGGGAATTACACCCAACCCCGAAGTATTACAAGGACTAGTTTAAGTGAAAATAGTTGAGAATAGAAGCGCCCTTTAGTCGTTTATTGATCCTATCTCTTGATTATTTATAGGGCACCCCCCTAGTTTTTAGTATTTTAATCCCTATGATGTTTATCTTAGGTCGTGTTTTCTGCTTTTATGGGCGTTAATATTTATAAACCTTAAACCAATATAATTCAAACTCGGAAAAAAAATGAAACAATATCGAGGAACTACCATCCTATCCGTACGCCGTGATGGCAAAGTTGTGATAGGCGGCGATGGTCAGGTATCGCTTGGCAATACGGTGATGAAAGGCAATGCGCGAAAAGTACGTCGTTTGTATGACGATAAAGTTATTGCGGGCTTTGCCGGTGGAACAGCAGATGCTTTTACTTTGTTTGAAAAATTTGAAGCGAAGTTACATGAATACAATGGTAACTTAACGCGCGCAGCTATTGAGTTAGCAAAGGACTGGCGTACCGATCGAGGGATGCGCCAGTTAGAAGCATTGTTAGCGGTGGCAGATAAAGAGACATCGCTGATTATTACGGGTAACGGTGATGTGATTGATCCAGAGGATAATTTAATAGCGATTGGTTCTGGTGGTCCTTATGCACAATCTGCGGCACGCGCTTTATTGGATAATACCGAGTTATCAGCACGTGATATTGTGGAAAAAGCCTTGGGTATTGCGGGTGATATATGTATTTACACTAACCATAATCAAACTATAGAAGAACTTTAAAGGCACAGAGCATTCATACTTTACTCCAGCTCTGCGTCATCTTCGTACTCGAATGGTCACATATGATTATATGCTCACATTCTGCGTGCGAAGATTCCTTAATCTGGAGCAAATTATAAACGCTCTGCACCATTAAATAGCTGACTAAAATATAGAGAGGGTGCATTTTAAAATAATCCCTCAAATTGAAAAGAGAAAACATTATGTCAATGACCCCAAGAGAAATTGTCCAAGAACTAGATAAACATGTTGTAGGGCAGGATGATGCGAAGCGCGCTGTTGCAATTGCATTACGAAACCGCTGGCGCAGACAGCAACTTGATGCAGAATTACGCCAAGAAGTAACACCTAAAAATATTTTAATGATTGGTCCGACAGGTGTGGGCAAAACGGAAATCGCACGCCGATTGGCAAAGCTTGCGAATGCACCATTTATTAAGGTTGAAGCAACTAAATTTACTGAAGTGGGTTATGTGGGTAAGGAGGTTGATTCTATTATTCGTGACCTTGTAGATGTTGCGGTTAAACTGACACGTGAGGAGGAAGTCAAGAAAGTTAAAAACCATGCTGAAGATGCGGCGGAAGATCGTGTTCTTGATATTTTAATTCCTCAACCTAAAGCAGAAAGTGAATGGACTGATACTGATGATCAACCTGCTGAAGAAGAAAATGCTACACGTCAAAAATTCCGTAAGAAGTTACGAGAAGGAAAATTAGACGATAAAGAAATTGAGATAGAAGTATCGGCAACGCCTGTTGGTGTTGAGATTATGACTCCACCAGGTATGGAAGATATGGCAGACCAGCTACAAGGTTTGTTTAAGAATATTGGCAAGGATAAAACGAAGAAACGTAAGCTTAAAATTAAAGAGGCGCTTAAAGAGTTAACCGAAGAAGAAGCGAATAAAATGGTTAATTCTGAGGACTTAAAAGCTCAGGCATTAGAAAATGTTGAGCAAAATGGTATTGTATTTCTTGATGAGATTGACAAGGTTATTCAAAAAGGTGAAATGGGCGGATCAGGTGTTTCACGTGAAGGTGTGCAACGTGATTTACTTCCTTTAATTGAAGGTTGTACGGTCACTACGAAGCACGGTATTGTTAAAACAGATCATATTTTATTTATTGCTTCGGGTGCTTTTCATCTAGCAAAACCCTCAGATTTGATTCCTGAATTACAAGGTCGTCTGCCGATTCGTGTTGAATTAGGTGCGTTAACTGCCGATGATTTTAAACGTATTTTAACCGAGCCAGATGCATCACTTACAGAGCAATACGAAGGGCTATTACAAACGGAAGGAATAAAAGTAACCTTTACTGATGATGGCATTCAGCGTATTGCAGAAACAGCTTTTCAGGTAAATGAACAAACCGAAAATATTGGCGCACGTCGTCTGCATACTATCGTTGAGCGTCTTCTCGAAGAAGTCCTCTTTTGTGCACCAGACTGTACAGATGATATAACCGTCAATGCTAAAATGGTTGATGATGTACTAGGTGACTTGGTAGAGGATGAAGATTTGAGTCGCTATATTCTATAATTGCTTCGCTTATCTCGCCTTATGCCTGCTCCATGTTGACCTGACGGGGTATAGGGACAATCTAAGCAACTCTACTAATCAGGTATACTGTGTTTGAAATAGAATAGGATATATAAGATGACCCCAACAAATATTGCATTACACCAAAAATCACGCGTGCTAGAACTTACATGGCCAGATGATGAAGTGCATAATTTAACGTGTGAATACTTGCGCGTGAACTCTCCCTCTGCTGAGGTTCGCGGGCATGCCCCCGGGCAAGAAAAACTCCAGCTTGGTAAAGAGAATGTGAATATTACCGCGATTGATCCCATCGGACGTTATGCGATTAAAATAGCCTTTGATGATAATCATGATAGTGGTTTGTTCAGCTGGGACTTATTGCGTGAGCTTGGCGACAATTATGAACAGAACTGGAAAGACTATCTGGCTAAGTGTGATGAGGCTGGATATGAACGTAAGGAGCCAGGTCAGATAATATAGAGACCTCAGAATAATCATTATTCAAGATTAAATCATATGAGCTTTGTAGAAGACTTAAAATATAACGACGATGGTCTAATACCGGCTATTGCTCAGCAGTTTGATAGTAAAGAAATGCTGATGATGGCATGGATGAATAAGGCCTCGATAGAAGAGACATTAGAGACGGGTCGGGTTTGTTTCTGGTCACGCTCTCGTCAAGCATTTTGGCGCAAAGGCGAAAGCTCTGGTCAGGTGCAAATGTTAAAAGAATTTCGGGTTGATTGTGATAATGATACTTTGCTGTTGTTAGTTGATCAAACAGGACCTGCTTGCCACACAGGTAGACGTACCTGTTTTTATAAGGTATTCAAGGACGAGCAACTGCGGGTGGATTCTGAGCCATTAATTGACCCTAAAGAGCTATACGGCAAATAAGAATGCGCTGGTTGTTGCTTAAAATAATTCGTGGCTATCAACTTTTTCTAAGTCCTGTTTTGGGCAGTAGTTGCCGTTTTGAACCCACCTGTTCTTGCTATACTCATCAAGCAATTGAAAAGCATGGCGCTATTAAAGGTACGTGGTTAGGTGTAAAACGTATTGGGAAGTGTCATCCTTGGAATGAGGGTGGGTATGATCCAGTACCAGATAAAAAGGTATAATGGTAAGATTTTCTTTCGTCCATAAATACATTTACAGTTCAATGGCATCCCCCCCTTTTTTAGATAATTGCCACCTTTTTATTCCATCTCAATATTGCCTATAGAGGTCGGTCGCTGTATGGTTGCATTCCATGAAAGACCTTGATTCTGAAACAGAAATAGAAACTTATCCTGAAGTTATTGCGGCTGTAGACCTTGGTTCAAACAGTTTTCATATGATTGTTGCTCGTGTCGATGAATTCGGTAATCTCACCATGCTGGATAAGCTCAAAGAAATGGTGCGCTTACGTGGTGGTTTGGATGGCAATAACAATATGGATGAAGAGGTCGCACAGCGCGCATTAGATTGTTTACAACGTTTTGGTGATCGTATTCGGCATCTTGAGCCTCAGGCGGTTCGCGCTGCGGGTACCAATACTTTGCGCTCAATGAAAACCTCAGCTGCCTTTCTTAAAAAGGCGAATAAAGCTTTGGGTCATCGTATCGAAATCATTCCTGGTCGTGAAGAAGCACGGCTGGTTTATTTAGGTGTTTCGCACACACTTTCTGATGATAAAGGTAAGCATCTTGTTATTGATATCGGTGGTGGTAGTACCGAATTTATTATTGGTAAACGTTTTGAACCAAGGCGCCTAGAAAGCCTTAACTTTGGTTCTGTTAGTGTGACTAAGCGCTTTTTTCCTAATGGTGATCTTGGGATGGATAAATGGCAAACAGCAAACACTGTTTTGCGTTTAGAGGTTATGCCTATCCAGAGGGAGTACTCTAGCAATAACTGGAAGCAGGCGACAGGTTCATCGGGTACGATAAAAGCAGCACGGGCCATTATTCAAGAGCTCGAACTGGAAAAATTCGGTGTAACACTTAGAGCACTTTACAATATTCGTGATCGCATGGTTGAGATGGGAAATATCGATGCAATAAATTTACCTGGGTTAAAGTCAGACCGCGCCCCTGTTTTTGCGGGTGGTCTAGCTATCATTATTGCAATATTTGAATCACTTGAAATTGAAGAAATGACGGTTTCTGATGGCGCGTTACGAGAAGGTCTCCTCTACGATATGTTAGGTCGGATAAACCATGAAGATGTGCGTTATCGTAGTGTTCAAGACTTGATGCATCGATTTAATATTGATATTGAACATGCGGCTAGAGTCAGAGCAACGGCGATACACTGTTATAAGCAGGTGAGAAAAGATTGGAATATACTCAAAAAGAGAAAACTAACGCTTGGTTGGGCAGCTGATTTGCATGAGCTAGGCTTAAGTATTACCCATGATAAACATCACCTTCAAGG
Organism: Cocleimonas sp.; assembly: GCA_036478745.1. Lineage (GTDB taxonomy): Bacteria > Pseudomonadota > Gammaproteobacteria > Thiotrichales > Thiotrichaceae > Cocleimonas. The sequence goes on along the minus strand of JAZGEM010000047.1, from coordinate 68,513 downwards.
TGGGCATATTTTAGAGCATGCTGATATTCCAGGCTTTGCACGTCGCAGACAACATTGGTTGTCAGTGATGGTGCAATCGCATCGTAAAAATCCCGATATAAAGCTATTTGAAACTTTGCCAGAGGATGAGCGTCAAACTATTCTTTATTTGAGTATTTTATTGCGTCTTGCCGTATTACTCCATCGCTCACGTCAGGATGTTGAGATACTACCCGAAGTAGAAGGCAGTGCGGATAGTCTTCATCTTCGCTGTCAAGAGGATATAAAGAACCATGCTTTGATTGAAGCGGATTTGTTGCAAGAAAAAGAATGGCTAAGTGACATTGGTTTTAAGCTCTATTTTTAATCGCTTGTAAGCTCCATGTCACTTAATAAAACACCACCAAGAAGTCGACGTTGATTAGTAATATCCGATGATGCTAAGTAACGCATAGCATGCTCAGCCATGCCTCTGTGCTGTTTATTCTTTGTTAGGCGATAGAGTTGATTAGCAAAGCGTGTCATAAGGATCTGGCTATTGATGTGTTTAACAGGTGTTAGTAATAAATTCTTTGCCTTGATCTCTCGTGTTGAGTAACCGCCTTTAATGTCTTTGAAATTTTTGTCAATAAATGCGGCAGATACCAAAGCATTATCTAACCACTTCATGTCTTTAGTCATTTCATATAAACTCACAAATGCCTGTCCCATAGCTAAAGTATCCGCTAAGTAGAGACTCTCTTTATTATTCTTGTGATGGAAAAAACCGCCACTTTTGAGGCTTCTATTTTGTAGAATCCAATCAGCAGTGGAGATACTTTGGGTAAGGTATTTTTTTTCATTTGTTGCTTGGTGCATGCTGATTAAAGCGTTTATTACCCAGCCATTTTCACGTGCATAAATATTTTTATCGATACGGGGTATACCAAGTTTTCGTCGTTTCTCATTCTTTAACTTAAAGTATTCATGCCCATCTATTTCAGCATTTAAGTCGGCATCCTGACTAGTATAAAATGAGCCTTGTGGCGATTGGAGCATATTAATTAGGTACGCATAAATTTGATTGGCACTTTCCAAGTCTTTTACTCGCCCCCATAATTTGAAAGCTAAGGCATACAGGCGCAAAGAATCAGTTTGTATTAGCATGACTTTCTCAAAATGTGGTGATTTCCAATTTGCTTCATCTGAGTATTGATAAACGCCTCCCCATTCAGGGTCTATTAATTGACGAGCTGCATCGAGCGTATCTTTTGCCATTTGTTCATGTAGTTTGCTGCCTTTTGTGGCTCGCAACATGGCGTACTCGATAGAATCAGAATGAACAAATTTCTGCCTGCGCCCCCAACCCTTGTAGTTTTTGTCATAGATAGCTTCAAAGCGACTATTGAGTAATTTTTTTTGTTCCTTACTAAGGAAAGCATCTTTTCCAGCATTGATGATAATGTTTTTGTTTTCATGCGCTTCGGGGTTTGGTTCTGCAATGACGGCTTCTAAAAACCAGCCCATAAATTTTGGACCTATATAGCCACGTTTTTTAATTATTTCAGTTCCATCGGCGTTGAAAATAACCGTAGCAGGCCAGCCATAATCTTCATAACGATTAGAAATATCTGGGTGCGCATCTTGATCTACCCGTATGGGTACAAAATGCTTATTAATAAGTGCTGCAACATTTGGGTCATGATAGGTCTTTGCATCCATAACATGACACCAATGGCACCACACAGCTTCTAAGTCCATAATGACGAGTTTGTTTTCTTTCTTGGCTTTGGCAAATGATTCACTAGACCATTCCTGCCATTCTATAAGGTCTTTTTCTTTAGTACTTTCTGATGCCCAGGATTGAGGTGCTAAGAGAAACAAAGGGAAGATTAAAAAAGTAATAATTTTATTCATAGGTTGTTAAGAGGTCATAAAGAGTTAATTCAATAAGAGTTACGTACTCATTAGAGAAATAGATCATTTATCGACGCTAAGCAGCCGTTTATTTTAGAAAGAATATTAATGTCTACTAATATGAACCGTAAATCTTAATTTAATACTAAAGAAGCGCTACCGTGAGCAATACTATTCTTAAATTAACTCAGGATAAGATTATGACTCGTCAATTTAGTTATATTATCGTTTTACTTTCAATGCTATTTTCATTTAATGCTTCAGCTTGTGATGATAAGTCCTGCGAAAAAGCATATTTAGCGCAAATAGAGCAATACGTAGCCAATGATATTCGCCGAGCTGAAGCTTTTAGAATAGAACGTCGCGCTCACGCATTAAATAGAGAAAGACGTGATTATGCATTTTATGTTCACCGTCACCTGATTCGTATTGCAAAGAAATTTGTAGAAGATCCTCTGAAGTATAAAAACTTAATTACTCTGGGTTCGAAGGATTATTTAAACGTTAGTTCATAGAAAATAATTAGTTAAATAATATCCATTGATCTTTTGGTATATTTTTAAAAGCAGTATGTAGGCGTTCCTCTCTAATATCTGAATCTTTTACAGCACGGATCATGATCCTGATCTTAGTATCCGAAAATTTCTTATAAATCTTGGCATAGACTTCTGGATCATGTTCTCCGCTGTCTCCAATTAAAATAAAATCGTGTTTAGGGTAGCGTTGAATAATGTCTTCAATTTGTTTGATTTTGTATTTTTCTGATGATTGTAAGAATTTAATAATACTGCTGTCCTTTAAGCGAAAGTTTCTAAGTGAAATTGTTCCTTGAGGGTAACTTTCATCCATAAAAGGTTTTAGACTGGGGTAAAGTTGCCAAGGAGATGCAGAGACATAATGAAAAAAGGCGCCTTTACTTTCTAATTTTTTATAGTATTCAGGCATTCCTTCAGTTGTTTTGTAGGGCTTAAGAAAGGTGTTTTTGATAAGCTCTTTCTTGTCGAGAACGTTACTGATTTTGATCGTGTCATCAATATCAGAAATCACGGTCAATCCAATTTCAGGTATTAATTGCACCTTTCCTTGAAAGTTTCTTTTATCTTCATGTACTTTGTAGGTCAACCATGAGGAAGGCGTTGAATCAATTGCTAATGAAAATGATGTGATTGCATGACCATTGGCTGACGTACTTTCTAGTATTTTTGTCTGTTTATTAAAATCAATATGAATTTTCTTATTGCGTTCATTATCGACTAAAAACCATTTTATACGCTGTTTAAATAAGTTGGAGTGAGCTTCCTCTTCCGTGACATCAAGTGCTTCAGCAATTTCAGTAAAAATATTTTGGGTGACTTTTCGACTAAAAGTACCCTCTTCTTTTTCAAAAACCCAATGATGAATTTTGATGTTCCATTTGGAATTATTTTCCTGACTTGCGGATGTTGGGAAGAAGAATACTGTTTCATCAGATTTAAGTGGACTGCCATGGCAGGTGGAAATAAGGCAAAAAAAGCTTAAGGTTGCCTGTAAGGCTCTTGAAAGCCTCACAAACTAAATACCTCTTTTCCTTTAACAAACGTCATGGTTGTTTTTCCTTGAAAGCCCCATCCAGAAAAAGGTGTGTTTTTTCCTTCACTTAGAAGGTTTTCAGGTTCTAACTGCCAGAAGTTATTTGGATCAAATAAGCTGAAATCAGCACTATTTCCTATTTGTAGTGAGCCTGCTTTAAGATTAACTAATTTCGCTGGTTGGTGAGTTAAGTAGGAAATGGCTTGATTGAGGTTGATAACTTTTTCTTCTACTAAACGCAGAACTAAAGGCAAGAGTGTTTCAAAGCCTGATATGCCGGGGCTAGTTTCTTCAAAAGGAGCAAGTTTTGCATCAATTTCATGTGGCTGATGATCCGAACAGATGGCATCTATAACTCCATTAGAAACCGCTTCACGTAAGGCATCTTGATCTCTCTGTGAGCGAAGCGGTGGGATAGTGTGACAAAGTGGGTTGTAATCACTGACATCCATTTCAGTTAAAAACAATTGATGTGCTGCAACATCAGCGGTAACGGGTAATCCATTATCTTTTGCTTGAGCTAACATTTTCACTCCATCTGCAGTAGAAAGACGACAAAAGTGTACAGGAGTATGTGTTTGTTCCACTAAAGTGAGTGTTTGTGCAATTGCAGCTGTTTCAGCAGCAACGGGAATAGGCGGTAATCCTAATCGCGTAGACAGTGCTCCTTCATGCATGCCTCCCGAGGACATTAATGAATGTTCTAGAGGATGAAGGAATAGGGGTAACTCATAGGTTGCCGCATATTCCATTGCCTTTCTTAGCGTCGCAAGGTCTTTGATGCTCTCGTGACCTTGACTTAAACCAACACAGCCAACATATTTCAGGCTTCCCATATGACTTAGTTGTTCACCTGCTAGCCTCTCCGTTAATGCACCAATAACACTGACCCTTGAAAAGCCAGCCTGTTTGGCTTTGCTTTTAATTAACTTAACCGTGGCACCGCTATCAATTGGTGATGCTTTTTCGGGCATGCAACAGATAGTGGTAATGCCTGCGCTAACAGCACTATATGTTTCAAATGGAATTCTAGTTTTATTTTCTTGACCTGGTTCTCTTAAGTAAGCACTTAAATCAACGATACCCGGTAGTAGCCATAAGCCTTTCGCATCTATGGTATTTGTAGGATCAAAATCTGCAGGAATTGTCTTGCCTACACCCAATATTTTATTTTTTTTAACGGCTAAATTTGAAACTTCATCAATGTTAGTAAGAGGGTCAATGATACGTGCATTTTTGATCAAGACAGATTTGGAACTCATTTGTTAAACCTCTCCTTTTACTTGTGAGCCAAGAACCATTGACATAACTGCCATCCTCACCGCAACACCATTGGTTACTTGTTGCATAATGACTGATTGTGGTCCGTCAGCAACACGTGAATCAATTTCTACACCTCGGTTAACTGGACCGGGATGCATAACAATGGCATCCGGTTTAGCAAGATCTAAACGCTCTTGGGTAAGACCATATCTTGCATAGTATTCTCTGACTGATGGTAGTAGAGCGGCGTTCATTCTTTCATGTTGTAAACGCAGCATTATTACAACATCTACATCTGTAACACCTTTTTCAATATCGGTGTAAGCATTTACACCCATCTGCTCTATATTTGATGGCATTAATGTTTTCGGTGCAATGACACGTATTTCACCACAGCACAAAGTAGTCAATGCATGAATTTGTGAGCGGGCAACTCTAGAGTGTTTAATGTCACCAACAATGGCTACTTTAAGTGGGGCAAAGTCTCCTTTGTGTTGACGAATAGTGAGCATATCCAGCATTGCTTGAGTGGGGTGAGCGTGTTTTCCATCCCCTGCATTTATAACGCTGATATGTGGCGCGCAATAACGCGCAATAAAGTGAGCAGCGCCACTACTCGAATGCCTTACCACAAACATATCACAGCTCATGGCTTCAAGGTTTCGTATGGTGTCGAGTAGGCTTTCTCCTTTGGTTGCGGATGACGTTCGTATGTCGAGATTCAGGAGGTCAGCTGAAAGTCTTTTTGCTGCGAGTTCGAATGTTATTTTAGTTCGTGTTGAGTTTTCAAAGAATAAGTTCATCACTGTTTTACCCCTTAACAAAGGAGCTTGGACTTGTGTCTTTCCAGGTAGAGATACGAACTGCTCGGCACGATTGAGAATTTCTTCTAACAATAGAGGAGGCAAGCCTTCAACGGTAAGAAAATGTTTGAGTTGACCATCTGAATTTAGTTGAATAGAAGAAGGTACAGGACCTGGAGTGAAGTTAGTGCCCTTAGTTGAATTTATAGAGGAGTTCTTTTTACTCACGGTTTATAACACTTAACTCCATTTTGTTTTCATCGTTTGTTAATTTAAAATAACTATCTGATTCTAGTTCTTTTTTAAATCCAACAACCTGTGCTTCTATGGGTAATTCGCGATTTCCTCTGTCAATTAAGACGACTAAGGTAATGCTCGCAGGTCGTCCAAAATCAAATAACTCATTCATTGCAGCTCGAATTGTCCGCCCTGTATATAGTACATCATCTACCAGAATGATATGTTTATTTTCTAAGGTAAATGGAAGTTTTGATGGTTTTATTTGTGGGTGTAAGCCTATGCGACTGAAATCATCCCGATAAAAGCTGATATTTAGTTTTCCTAAAGGCTCTTTAATATCAAGTAGCTCATGTAGGTGTTGTGCTACCCAAACGCCTGCAGAATGAATGCCTACCATGACGGCTTCATCTAGATTATTTTCAAATTTAATGCGCAATTCTTGTGACATTTTTTCTAATAGCTGATCGACATTATAGTCAGTTTCTGTTTGTTTTCTTGCAACTCTATTCATATTAAAACCCATTTTTTTGCATCCAACTTTCTAGTATTATTGTTGCTGCAATCTTATCCACTTCTTCTTTTGTTATTTTTTGTTTACGCCCACTTTGGCGTAGCTGTTTTAGCCGTTGTGCAGCTTCAAGAGAGGTAAACTGCTCATTTTCCTGGTCTACAGGTAACTGATAACGACCCTGTAGCTGATTACAGAATCGAATAACCCGATTTGTTAGTGGGCTATCGGTTCCATCTAGTTCAGTTGGCATGCCCACCACGAGATGTTTTGGATTCCATTCTTGTATTAACTTAGAAATACCACTCCAGTCAGGTTGCTCGTTCTTTCCAATTAACGTACATTCTGGTGTTGCACTACCTGTTAAAGTGTTGCCAATGGCTACGCCAGTGCGCTTTAGTCCAAAATCAAATGCTATAACAGTTCCCAACGTTAATCGTGTCCAGCAATGCCACTAATTGTATTTACATCAAACCCTAAAGTATCTGCAGCGCCTTTCCAACGTTGCTCATAAGGCATATCGAATATTATCTGTTTGTTTGGTGGGCAGTTTAACCATGAATTATTTTTGATTTCTTCTTCCATTTGCCCAGGTGTCCAACTCGCACATCCTAATGTTAGTAAGAAATTATCGGGTCCATTGCCAGAGGCGATATCAAAGAGGATATCGCGTGAAGCAGTCACAGCAAGATCATCATTTATACTCAGCGTGTTTTCCCATTCCCTATCAGTATCATGCACAATAAATCCCTGCTCAATTTGCACCGGCCCCCCTCTAAGTGCAGGAATTCCTTGAATTGATGAGTCCTTGTTAGGTATGTCTAATTGGTCGAATAATTCATCTATCGTGATTTGAGTAGGCTGATTTATAGTCAATCCAAAACAACCATCATCATTGTGTTGGCATATTAATGTTACAGAGTGAGAGAAATAGGGGTCGCTCATGCTTGGCATAGCAATGAGTAATTGACTTTGCAAAAAATAGCTTTGATCTGTATCTTGCTGCGACATAACTTCCTTATATAGTATCAAATATCAATTTGATGAGAATACGCCTTCTTCACCATCAGGTTTATGGAAAATAATGGTTCTTGTAATGTTTAACCTATCATATTTCTTGCGAATTTTCTTAGGCAATGGCTCATAGGGTGCAGCAAGCTTAACTATTTTTAACGCAGCATCATCAAGTACTTTAGAGCCTGAAGACACTGCAATTTGAATTTCAACCACTCTTCCCATTCTATCTAATGTTGTGTTGAGAATTAGCGTGCCACTTAAACTCAAGTCGAGTGCTTTTTGTGGGAAGTTAATATTTCCAATACGTTCCAACTTTTTTGACCAATTATAGATGTATTCAGCTTCGACGGTTCCTTTCGCGCTGAGTGAATCAATGAAATGGATTCTAGGTCTTCTTGCAAATAACTCTTCTTGTTTGCTTGTCTCTGCCATTAGTTGTGCAATTGCTTCTGCTTTTTCGTTGTTATCAACGACTGTATTAATGAGTTCTTCTTGAGGCGTTTCCTCTGGAAGTTTATTGACAAGCTTATCAGTTTTGCCTTTGGTTGTGAGTAACTGAGGCTCAGGTTTTGGTGTGATTTTCGCAACGGTTTTTTCCGCATCTAACTGGTCTTCACCCATACTTAACTTTTGTTGATCTGAGGCGAACCTACTTGTAATTCTGTTTTTCTTTTCCTCACTGCCACTTCCTAATTGATTAGCATTAGCAATAAAGTCTGCTTTATCTGGAGCTTCTGAATTTTGAGGCATTACCATTGTGACATCAAAAGTAGGAGACTGTGGTTTTTCAGGAATTTCTGGAGGTCTAAACCCAAGTGAATACAGTCCTACATGTATCAAAAAAGAAACAGGAACTGTGTAATAAAGTACGGATTTTCCAAACTGTTTTGCTATAGAAGACATAATTTTATTATTGTATTTATTATTTATATAATTTTAACGAAGCCCTTCGCTCGGCTAATCATAACATAGGTGGATTTTTTTTGCGATAGGTTTAGGCAGTCACAGATGTTACTCTTGAGGTGACGAATCCTGATCTGTAAAAACTACAATTTTATTAGGGTTCAATTGGATAATTTCATGACCAATAGACTTAGGTATTAGAGAGCGTTTGCCGCCTAGAAAAGTTATTGCTATTTTGCCGTCCGCTAAATCTTGCTGTTGTTTAGGATTAACAAATAGATATTTAATTGTTTTTCCGACCACAAAGTTGTATCGAATTTCAGCAATTTCATCGTTCAATAAGTTATCAGTTATTAACTTATTAATTTTAGCATTAGTCAGTTTTTTTAATCTATTGGCTTCCTTCTTCTTATGATCTGCTTCTTGCTTTTCTTTTCTATTTTCATGGTCTCGCTGTTGGTAAAACTTCGCGAGGTCAGAAGGTTTTTTCTTCTTTTTATTTATTACTGTCTTTTTCTTAACAAACTTAGGTTTCTCAGCGGCTTTTCTTACTTGATCTTTAGTCACTAGCCCTGCTTTTAATAGTTGATCACTCAGTGAAGTCATATTATTTGTGTCTTAGTATATTTAGTGGTGTATTCAAATAAAAAAGGTTATTAAATTTTACCTGTAAACACACACTCGTTATAATGATAAAAATATGAAGAATAATCGTTTCTCATAACAATAACAATTGGGATTTACTGGGGTCGCTAAACGCACAACAAATGGAAAAGCATGTAACGGTAAAAAGTGAGCGTGAAGAATACCGCCTGTTTCGTTCGCGCGCAATCGTAGCAGCAGTGTTGGTGTTTATAGCATTAGCCTTAGTATTTGTTCGTTTAGTCTATTTACAGATTAAAAATCACCAGCACTATACCGTTCTCTCTAAAGAGAATTATCAAAAAAAGATTCCTATTCCACCAGTAAGAGGCTTAATTTATGATCGACATGGTGTGTTGCTTGCTGATAATCATATCGAATATGTGTTAGAAGCCAAGCAAGACGAAGTCGAAAATATGAAAGGAACCTTGAATAGGTTAATGCAACTTCTTCCTATCACCACTCTGGATGTTAGTAAATTCAAGCAAAAGCTTCGAGTTAATTCTCGTTTTCAATCTGTGGTTCTAAAGAAAAATCTTTCTGAAAGAGAAATTGCTGTATTTTCTGCTAATCGTTCGCGCTTTAGTGGTTTTAAAGTAAGTGTTAGAGTGCAACGAAATTATCCATTGGGCTCAGTCGCAAGTCATTTACTTGGTTATGTAGGACGGTTAGACAAGAGGGATCTAAAGAAGTTAAAAGAGGAAGGCCGAGATGCTGAATATAGTGGAACAACGCATATTGGAAAAACTGGCATTGAAAACTACTATGAATCACGACTGCATGGCAAGGTCGGTTATGAGGTTATTGAAGTAGATGCTCATGGAAAGCCTCAACTAAAACTAGATGAAAAGACACCTATAGCAGGAGAGGATCTTTTCTTAAGTATTGATTTAGAATTACAAATAAAAGCAGAGGAATTATTAAGTGAGCACAACGGTGCTGTCGTTGCCATAGACCCACGAAACGGTGAAATTTTGGCGATGGCTAGTATGCCAGCATTTGACCCTAATTTATTTGTCAATGGTATCTCTTACGCTAATTATAATGCGCTTCGTGATAATCCTGACAGACCTTTGTATAACAGAGCGATTCAAGGTTCATACCCTCCAGGTTCAACTATTAAGCCGATGGCTGCTCTATCAGGTTTAAATGCAGGTGTTGTGACCTCAGCAAGATCAATTTTCGCAAAAGGCTTTTTCCAAATCCCGGGAAATCGCCACAAATTTAGATGCTGGAAAAAAGCAGGTCATGGACATATAAGTTTAAATAGAGCAATTTATCAGTCCTGCGATGTCTATTTTTATGATCTTGCATTTCGTATGGGCATTAAAAGATACTCTAAAGCAATGAACAGATTTGGTTTTGGTGAAAAAACGGGCATAGATTTGCCACATGAACGCACTGCTTTGATGCCTACAGCTGAATGGAAGAGAAAGAAATATGACAAATTTTGGTATCCGGGTGATACTGTAAATACGGGTATTGGGCAAGGTTTTTTCACGGCAACGCCTTTACAGTTGGCAAATGCTACAGCAATTCTTGCAAACCATGGACGTAAGATTAAGCCTCATATATTAAGAGCCACGCGTATCTCTCGTAATCTTCCTGAAAAGCTGGTGACACCAGTGAAGCTACCTCCAATAGTTGTAACAAAATTACGCTATTGGAATGATGTTATTCGTGGAATGGTTAATGTTGTACATGGTGCACATGGCACGGCTCGAAAATCGGGCGCAGGAGCACAATATAGATTTGCAGGGAAAACGGGTACAGCGCAGGTTTTTGGAATTGCTCAAAATAAAACATATGATGTTAAAAAATTAAAAAAGAAACTCCATGATCATTCTCTTTTTGTCGCTTTTGCGCCTGTAAAAAATCCTAGAATAGCAATTTCTGTTATTGCAGAAAATGCAGGGGGAGGAAGTAAAGTAGCAGCACCTTTAGCGCGAAAATTACTGGATACTTATCTATTGTCAAAAGAAGAAAAACAAGAAATTAAGGGTAAGAAAAATCCAGATCATAAAAAACTATCCCCTTCATTAATCAATATCAATAGAATTAATACTCAGCAAACACTTAAGAAAAGGCAGGGGAATTAGCATGGCTTTAAAACCAGGGACTAGTTTTAGTGGGCTACTGTTGAGATGGTTTGTCTCAATAGACTTAGTCTTGTTTGTGGCACTTACGTTGCTTATTGCTCTTGGGAGTATATTGTTATTTAGTGCCACGGGTGAAAATATGAGAATGATGAATAATCATACTATTCATTTAGTATTGGCTACTGTTGTAATGATAATTGCAATGCAACTATCTAGTGATTTACTGCAGCGTTGGGCGCTTTGGATATATGTATTAGGTGTAATTGTTCTTATTTTAGTGTTAGTTCAAGGTTCTATGGGAAAGGGTGCTCAACGTTGGATCGAATTTGGTGGGTTACGTTTCCAGCCCTCAGAGGTAATGAAGCTAGCTGTTCCCATGATGGTGGCAAGCTATTTGTCTAAGAAGAATTTACCGCCTAGCTTTAAAGATATATTTGTAGCCAGTATTTTGGTCGTTGTTCCTATGCTTTTAATCGTCAAGCAACCTGATCTAGGTACTGCTCTTTTAGTGGGGAGTGCGGGGTTTTTTGTAATTTATTTTGCAGGCTTTCCTTGGAAATGGCTAGCATGGATACTCGTGACAGCTATCAGCGTAGGCTTATTAGTCTATATTTTTGAATTATACGAATATATTGGATTACATGAATACCAACTAAAACGGATATTCACGCTATTTAATCCCGATGCAGACCGCCTTGGCTCTGGATATCATATTATCCAGTCAACCATTGCAATTGGTTCTGGCGGCTTTTATGGTAAAGGCTGGTTAAACGGTGATCAATCTAGGCTGGACTTTTTACCCGAGCGACATACGGATTTTATTTTTGCTGTTTTTGGGGAAGAATTTGGTCTTCTTGGTAATATTATTCTTTTAACGCTTTATTTATTCATTATTTGGCGTGGCTTGTACTTGGCGCTTAAGGGGCATGATACTTTTGCACGTTTATTAGGTGGTAGTTTGAGTCTTACTTTCTTCATTTATTTAGTTGTAAATACAGGTATGGTGAGTGGAATATTACCTGTGGTAGGTGTACCCCTTCCCCTTATTAGTTATGGTGGAACGTCGTTAGTGACTCTGATGGCAGCATTCGGTTTACTCATGGGTTTGAGGAGACGTAAAAAAGGTTATGATGAATAAAATTAAACAGATTGTTTTTCTGATACTATTTTTGAGTTTCAGTTCTATTTATGCTGTAGCTGATAATAGAAACTACCTACATTATCCTGCTATGCTGCAGTTGATTCAGCGAATGGTTGCAAAGGGGTTTAATCAGGATTATTTGGTTCAACTTTTTTCTAAGGTTGAACGAGATGATAATATACTAGCGAAAGTCCGTTCACCCGCTGAGGCAAAACCATGGTTTAAGTATCGGTCTATATTTATTACAGAAGACCGTATTCGTTCAGGAGTTGAATTTTGGAGAAGGCATGAGAAAATAATCCAACGTGCTAGCAAAGAGTTTGGTGTTGATCCAGAATATATTGTAGCCATTATTGGCGTTGAAACTTTCTATGGGCGTAATACGGGTAAACATAAGGTATTGCGAAGCCTAACGACCTTAGCGATGGATTACCCAGCAAGGTCTAAGTTTTATACGAGTGAATTAGAAAAGTATCTAACGTTAATAAAAGACGAAGGGATTAAAGACCCGACTATTTTAAAGGGTTCATACGCAGGCGCTATGGGTCTAGGGCAGTTTATATCAAGTAGTTATATTAATTTTGGAGTCGATTATAACCAAGATGGACATACTGATTTATGGCATCCTGATGACGCTATTGGCAGTGTAGCAAACTATTTTTCAAGACACGGTTGGAGTAGAGGAGGTGATGTAACTACTCCTGCTCGAATTTTAAGCAACTTTTATGGTAAGATTGCAAATACAAGGGCAATTAAACCAACGTACTCATTACCACAATTAGCTCAATATGGAGTTGAACCACTAGGGAAGTTTAGTTCTAGTCGAGTCTCATTATTAAAATTACAAGGTGCGCAGGATGAAGAGTTTTGGATAACAGGTGATAATTTTTATGTTATTACCCGTTATAACCACAGTCCAAAATATGCTATGGCAATATTCCAATTGGCTTGGGATATAAAGCGTAGAAAGTAAGCAAAACATTATCTAAAAAGGGGACGATAATGAAAACCAGCAAAAAACTAATTATTAATAATACGTTATTTTTGATAATTCTATCGAGCTTAGTCGGATGTAGTTCTTTCGGGAAACCTAAACAATCGGTACAGGTTGATAATAAACTGATCATACCTCCTACTTTGAAAGTGCCTGCAAATCTTTCTAAAGGTGCGAATACAAGAAAGGTCGTTAAAGCAAAGTCGTATAGTCGACAAGGGCAAGCTCGTGGTACAAAAGCAGTTGCTCGCTCAAATCAGAACTACTACATAATTGTTGGCACATATCCTGACCATGGAGAGGCTCTAGATACTTTTGTTCGCTTATCTTCAATTGGTCTGGAAGGCGCAACTATGGAATCTCGAAAGACAAAAAGCGGAAGAAATTTGCATATGGTACGTTTAGGTCCATTTAACAATCAAGAAGATATTGATAAAGCAAAAGATAGTTTAACTAATGATGGCCTTTCTCAGTTTAAGGTTGTGGTTAATTAGTACCGTTGATCTAGTTTGTTGTGAGACAGAGTCAATATTTGTCAATCAACAACTCTAAAGGTTGATGTACTAGCCTACTCTGATAGAATTAGCGTTTTTGTGTTTGTCTGATTACACTGTTGCGTATCATTATGAAATTTAATATAAAAAATATAGTCGCATTTCTGGTGCTTCAGTTTTCTTTAGTGCTCTTTCCTAATATGGTTTTGGCATCTGATGGGTTGCCTTCTGCCCCAAAGTTAAAAGCTAAAAGTTATCTGTTAGTAGATTTTCACAGTGGTGTGGAACTTGCAGAAAAGAACTCTGACTCTCGTATAGAGCCAGCAAGTATTACCAAGCTAATGACTGCATATGTCATCTACACAGAGCTTTCAAAAGGTAATATCACATTAAAAGATAAAGTGCTCATCAGCAATAAAGCCTGGAAGATGGAAGGCTCAAGAATGTTTGTTGAGGCAGGCAAAAAAGTACCTTTAAATCGTATGTTGCATGGTCTTATCATCCAATCAGGAAATGATGCGGCAGTTGCTTTAGCTGAACACATCTCAGGAAGTGAGGCATCTTTTGTTGCTAAAATGAATGCCGAAAGTAAAAAAATGGGTCTGAATTCGACACATTATATGAATGCAACAGGCTGGCCCGCTGAGAATCACTATACCAGCGCTAGAGATATCGTCACATTAACCCGCGCAATCATTAATGAATTTCCAGAAAAATATAAATTACATTCTATTAAGGAATACAGTTACAACGGTATAAAGCAATATAACCGTAATAAACTCCTATGGAGAGACAAGACGGTTGATGGTGTAAAAACAGGGCACACTGAATCTGCGGGATATTGTTTAGTTGCCTCTGCAGAACGGAATGATATGCGACTCATTTCAGTTGTGCTTGGTGCTGAGAATGAAAAATCTCGGGCAGACCATAGTCAGGAATTACTTGAGTTTGGCTTTCGTTTATTTGAAACACATAAGCTCTATGACGCTGGTTCAGTGTTGGCTGATGCTCGTATTTGGAAAGGCACAAAGGATACAGTTCCCGCAGGCATTATGGAAGACTTCTATGTAACCGTTCAAAAAGGTCACTACAAGCAGCTCAAGGGATTAATGAAGCTTGATGGATCGCTTGATGCTCCTGTAAAACGTGGTGATGTTATCGGTACTGCAGTTATAAAAGATGGTGACCTGATTGTTCATAAGGTTCCATTGTTAGCGCTTGATACGGTAGATTCTGGAGGTTTTTGGTCTAAAGTAACGGATAGTGTTAAGAAGTTATTTAACTAATGTCTACTTCCTCTGAAGAAGAATCATTAATAGAATTTCCTTGTGAGTTTCCCGTCAAAGTCATGGGGAAAGACACGCCTGAGTTTCATCAATTAACCGATGAAATGGCTAAAAAGCATGACCCTGATTTCAATAGTGATGAAACAAAACAAAATATAAGTAAAACAGGCAAGTACATTAGCTTTACGCTGAATATTCATGCAAAAGATAAACCTCAACTCGATGCGCTTTATCAAGACTTAACAAATAATGAGTTGGTTCTTTGGGCGCTTTAGAAATTTCTGTCAAAAATTTAGGTCTTTCTGACTATCATCTTACTTGGCAGGCAATGCAAGATTTCACCCAGTCACGCAATGAAAGTAGCAAAGACGAGCTATGGATAGTTGAGCATCCCTCTGTCTATACGCTGGGTAGAAATGGTAAAGAAGAGCATATTCTCAATGAGACTAAAATTCCTATTGTTAAAGTAGATCGCGGTGGGCAAGTCACCTACCACGGTCCTGGTCAATTGGTTGTTTATCTTTTGATCGATTTACCACGTCGACAGTTAGGTATTCGACAACTCGTAACACTCATTGAAGAATCTATTATTCACCTCTTGGCTGAATACCATATTAAAGCTGAAAGTAATAAGGAAGCCCCAGGCGTATATATCGAAGGTAGAAAAATTGCAGCACTAGGACTTCGCGTCTCTAAAGGAAAAACAACACATGGATTAAGTCTTAATATTGATATGGATATGAACCCATATAAAAATATTAATCCATGCGGGTATACAGATATGGAAGTTATTCAGTGTGTTGATTTAGGGGTTAAGGATAATGTGCAGGTCATTGGTGATAAGTTAACAAGTCAGCTCATTAATGCACTGACAAGGCTATAAAGATAAGTCTATTATCTATGATGCCCTGAATAAATCTCATATGGCACCCCCCCCTTTTTTTACAACATTAGAGGTTTACTACGGAACTTAGTTAGAGAGCCCTTAGGCATAATCAGGTTCATTTCCTGCTTTCCATTTGATATTACAACCCAATGAGGCAAGTTGTGTTTCTGGTGCTGGCTCTCCCGCCAATAAATTACTAGCAGCACTTATCATGTCTTCACCTGTGACAGGGGTATCTGAATTTGGACGTGCATTATCAAATTGCCCACGATAATAAAGCTTATGATCAGCGTCAAACATAAAGAAGTCAGGGGTACAAGCTGCTTGGTAGTGCTGTGCTACTTGCTGGCTTTCATCGAATAAATAAGGAAAGGCATAGCCATAGGTATTCGCATCATCAACCATTTTCTCAGGGCTATCATCAGGATAATTTTCAACATCATTGGCATTAATAGCGACAACGTTTAAGCCCTTCGCTTGGTAATCTTTAGCAAATTGGGTGAAAGCTTCTTTAATTAGAATAACATAGGGGCAATGATTGCTAATAAATGCAACCAGTAAGGGCTGACCTGAAAAGTCTTCCAGCGAAACGTGTCTTTGAGTGACTGGATTTATCAGCGAAAAGTTGGGTGCAAAAGTGCCTAGTTCAAGCATTGTTGATGGAGTGCGTGCCATGTTGTTTCTCATTTATTTTTTAAAATAGTATTGTATACCAGTGTTGAAAAATTCAAACAACCTTTTTACATGCAAAAAAAAAGCCTAAGAACCAAGAGGAACTTAGGCTGAGTTAAGGACTTCAGAAAAAGTCAGTGCTTAGTACGACTTAGTCATTCACCCCTATGGAAGGAGATATTTTTATTATCGGGGAGTTCAAATTAATGTTGCTTAAGTTTATATACGCTTGGATCTTTGAACTAGATTCAGTTCATTGCAATAAAAAAAGCCTTCCAATAATGGAAGGCTTTTTTTAGCATCTCTAATTTAGCTTGTAGCAATTAACGCGCTAGTAAACGCCTAACTTTGTCATCGCTGAGTGTTGCTAGCAATAAAGCGTCATTATTTTGTGATTTTGTTTTGCGACGAGTTGGTTGAGTTTTGTTACCGATTGCGCCTAATAAACTAGCAGCAGCACGAAGTTGAGTGGTACTCATTTGATTATTATTCCGTCTTGATTTCTTAGCCCCAGCATAAACAGCTTGAGAACGATTCTTTGCGTGAGCTGGTGTATATCTGTAGTGCCCTGTAATTTGGAAACGGAATAACACATCTTCCATCTTTGGTCCCTCAGCAATGTTATGAACAATCATAAAACGACGAGGGTCAGCTTTTGAACGTCTATTAACAACCACGCCAATATGAGGTAAATTAGGACCAACCATCCAAGTTACAAGGTCGCCAGGTTGATAATCAGAAGGATTGCGAGTGATCGGTAAACCTGCACCTTTTCTTGCAAAAAAGTTGCGTAAGTTATAAACACGCCGATGATCAATATTCGTATCAGGACGCTTCAAACCCCATTTACGTAAGTTAGGATAGCTATTAAATGCAGACCTCATATCCTGATGAACTTCAGACTGTAAATCTATACCAAGTTTTCTATAAGAGCGAATGACAACATCCGTACAAACCCCAATATTTGCAGGAACATCTCCCCAAGGATAAGCAATTTTTACATAAGAGCCATCATATCTCACACGAGAGCGTAATCTCCCTAAAGCAGCATTTGATAGCTTTCCAGCGAAAGAGTTGGTTTTTCGAGGGTAATGTCTTCTAACAGGTTTTTGATGTCTGCGTACTGTTTTACGAATACGAGGAGAACGTTTTTCATACACAACAGGAACTATTGCAGCCTTTTTTGCTGAAACCTGCTGTTTGACTACTGGTTTTTTAACATAAAGACTTTTAGCAACTTTTGGCTTATTAGTCGAACAGCCTGCCAGTCCAATAAAAATTGACACTGCAAATGACGTTAAGATAGATTTTTTTAACACAGATATTCCCCTATTTATTTATTCTTTTTAATAAGAATAGTGTTTTTTGGCTGAGCACAAGCTGAATATATAAATATATCGTCATACTTTAGACAAATGGTGCTGATAAATCAAATTATCTGATTAATCATCTGTTTTGAAAGTATTATTCTTGTAAAGGCTTAGAAAAGTACAACTCTTAGTTTTTTATTTGTAACTGTGTAATAATTCAGATTCTAAATAAAAATACTTAAAATATTATGCGAATCTCGTGGTTTGTACTCGTTCTAGTGGGTTTATTTGCTCTTGAGCTGATAGGTCCCGTTCGTGAATTTGTTATACTCCCTTTTACTGGCTTTATAGCACAGATCAGTGCTGCGATAACCCAGCTTTTTGATAGCTCAGTACAATCACAAGGCATCATCTTGCGCAATATAAATACTGGCGTAGCCGTTTCAATTCAACCCGGTTGTAATGGCGTGGAGGCAATGATTTGTCTAACTGCGGCGATTATTGCCTTTCCAGCATCTTGGAAGAGTAAAATAGTCGGTCTCTTCTTTGGTTTTTTGGCAATACAAATATTAAATATTGTAAGAATAATTAGCTTATTTTATCTTTTGCAGTGGAATAAAGAATGGTTTGAGTGGGCGCACCTGTATCTTTGGCAGGCTCTAATCATCCTTGATGCACTCATCGTATTTATTATCTGGGTGCGAATGCTTCCAGAGCCAGAAGACAATACTGAAGCGCAAGCAACTTAGAATAGAAATTAAGCAATGGAAAAGACAACAGAATTAATTTCAACCAAAGGATTTCTACTGAAAATCCTAATGTGGTTACCCATCTGTTTTGTTGCATGGTATTTCATTACGCCAGCAATTGTTTATCTTTTGTCCTTTCTAGGTAAGGCAATCCTAGTGAATATTAGTAACGGTGCTGTTATTGATGTAGAGCAACAAAAAAACTTACTACATATCATCACAAGATTCCCAGCAGAAGAAAGCAATGACGTTAATAAAGGGCAGCTTGTTTTCATAATTAATGCAATGAAATATGGCTATGGAATTGCACTCTTCGTTGCCATGCTTCTAGCCACACCCGATAAATGGAGCAATAAATTTCAAAACATGTATATCGGTATATTGATATTACTGGTTGTTCAAGTATGGGGCATCACTTTCGATTCTATGCAAACCTTAGTGTTTGGACTAGGCAGAGAAGTCGGTGAAACCATTGGTACCACAGAGTTTACAAGAGAGCTAATAGCATTGGGCTACCAGCTAGGCTATTTGATTCTACCTGCGATTACTCCCATTATTTTATGGTTTAGTATGTATCAAGATCAACTTGCTAAGCTTGCACCTAAGTTTGCTGCTGTTAATAAAAAGAACAAGAGCTAAGGTCTCTATAATGGCACCCCCGTCTTTTTTACAAGATTGAATTGTTTATTGGCTTAAAGTCGGCTTAATATATACGCACTAGCAATAAACCCAAAACTCCCTGTTACCATCACAGAAGAACCAATTCCCCCAGCACACGATAAATCAGTAGTCTTATTTTCTTTTGTTTCAGAGCGTTGTAAATGTTCTGTTGAATAGACACAGGGAATGGAGAAGCGTCTTTTTAAATTGGTAGAGAATCCATGTTTTTGGCGGAGTATTTTTCTTGTTCTTGACAATAAAGGATCATGTTTGGTATTACTTAGGTCTGCAGTTTTAATGAGCGTTGGGTCGATTTGTCCACCCGCTCCACCTACCGTTAGTATTTTTATTTTATTGCGTTTGCACCAAGCTATTAAGCCTGCTTTGATTTTTGAGCTATCAATGCAGTCGGCTACGAATTGTGCATCTGATGGGATTAAGTCGGCGATGTTGTCCAGCGTAATAAAGTCGTCAATCAAGCTTATTTTACAATCAGCATTGATCTGCTTGATACGATCCGCCATGACATCAATTTTATTTTTTCCAATGGTGTTGCTTAGGGCGGGAAGTTGTCGATTAATATTTGATTCTGCAACGACATCTAGGTCAATCAATGTAAGTTTGCCAATGGCATTTCTGGCTAAGGCTTCTGCAACCCAAGAGCCTACGCCGCCAATACCAATGATGACGATATGTGATTGAGTGAATCGTTGTAAACTTTCTTTACCGTATAAACGCTCTACAGCGCCAAAACGTCGTGCAGAATCCTGTTCACTCATCGACCGTTAACATACTCATTGTTTGGCCAGCAAGGTGCAGAAATATTTTCACCAAGGTTTGCCTTGCTCAAGCGTTCGCGCGCTTCAAGTAAGCGCCCAATTAGACCAGCTTCTCGCTTTAAATATTCATCATTATCTTCAACACGGTCTACGACAATTCCCAATAATTCTGTAATCGCATTACCCACTGAGTTTTGTGAAATGGTAACGATTAAACGTCCTTTATCATCACGATATAGAATTTGTTTGTAGGCAGGTCTCCAGCGAATTTCATTCGCAAACTGTGGATCTTGAATGACTTGCTCACGTAAATCTCTTGCCACTCTGATAAAGCGACTATTGCCTAATAGTACGTCAGCGATTTGAGTTGGGAAGTTTGCATTAACAGGAATACGTTCTTCTCCTGTTGCTACCAGTGAAAAGAAAGTTTGATAAAAGTCTAAGAAACCACGTAAAACCTGTTCAAATTCGTACCAGAAATATTGATCATTAAGCTTTTCTGCTCCACCTTTTAATTCCCAACTTGGCAAGCCTTGTGGGTAACCTGTCAGCTTAAGTGCACAGTCTTCGGATGGAAGAAAAGAAAGTAGCTGTAAATCTAGTACTTCTAAAAACTCATGGTATGCATCACTTAAATGACGTAAAAATAAAGTGTTATGACCACTATCCGTTAAGTTAGGATTACTTGAATCAGCGGGTTTAGCTGCTTTTAAATCAGCTATTGGGAAGACCATAAAGTGATTGTGTATCATTCGAATACTGGGCACCCCTGGCTTATTTAAAGGCCAAGTTGAATCAAGGCTGGCTTCACCACAAAGGACAAGATGTTTCTTAGGATCAGGATACTTCTCCAGCATATATTCCATTAAAATGGTCGTCATTTTTGCCCAAACTTTCTTTTGCTGACGACTCATTTGATCGCGTCGAACTGGACGTCCGAGTGGATCAAGAATTCTGCGCGAGGTATCTAAAATAATAGACGTATCAAATTCGGTGCTATGCCCAATTAACTTTCGATACATCAAAAGATCTTCAGGTGTTCTAAACAGACCATTTTCTTCCGCGAGATTTTTTAAATTAGCGGCACTATTAAAAAACTCAACACGGGACATTCCCTCTGGAACAGTTAAAGACATGGAAGGGCGAGGTGTGACAAGTTCGCGTGGTTGTAATTTAATCATTTGGAATAAATCTCTCCTGAGTTAATCGGCTAACTGAAATATACTCGCAGAACGTATATATTCATAACTAATAATCATTTGTTTTAGTGCGGCTATTTTTTCTTGATGATGGCTGTTTTTCAAGAATATTTCTATTTCAATTTTACCATCAACATAGTGCAAAACAATATTTCTGATATCTTTGTCAAGGGTTTGTGATTGTAAAAGTGGAAAAATATCTTTGATGACTTCATTGCGACTGGGTAAGCCATTGGAGGGGGTTGAAGTTTCATCATCTTCAGGGTCAATATGAACCGTAATGTCTGATACCTCAGGGAATTTATTGCGCAATTTTTGCATCACAAATTCAGCAATATAATGTCCCTCAGACACACTGATGTAGGAATTCACTTGTACATGCACATCCGCTAAAACAAGGTTTCCCATCTTGCGAGTGCGCAACATGTGAATCTGTTCAACACCTTCAAGTGAGCCTATAAGTTGCGTGATCTTTTCAACTTTCTCGGGCTCTAATGCGGTGTCGACTAATTCCATGGTGCTATCGAAAATCAAGCGTACACCCATATAAAAAATCATCATGGCAACTAAGATAGCGGCAGCGGAATCTAGCCAAGGAATTTTTAGAAAGATGCTTCCTGCAACTCCAATCGCAACGATAAGAGATGAAATAGCATCAGAACGATGATGCCAAGCGTTGGCTAGAAGTAGTTTTGAGTCCAGTCTTTTGCCTACCTGAATAGTGTATTGGTAAAGGCCTTCTTTGCTTATTATCGCTAGAGCAACAAAGAATAAAGCAAAGGGTTCGGGTTGAATTAAGCTTTCATGGTTGATCAAGCGAAGTATGCTATTAAATGCTATGCCAATAGCGACTCCAGTAAGTGCTAAGCCCAGTACTACGGTGCCGACTGTTTCAAAGCGTCCATGTCCATAGGGATGATCTTCATCAGCATCTTTGCTTGCAATTTTTGCTGCAATCAAAACTACGAAGTCACTGGCAAGGTCAGAAAGTGTATGAATACCGTCAGCTAGCAGTGCTTGGGAATGGCTCAGTAAACCACCTGTGATTTGGGCTACCGATAAAAGAACATTTACGATAATTCCGACAACAGTGACATTGCGGATTTCTTCATAACGCGTTTTAGATTTTATGCTATCACTAGTCATTCTCTAAACAGATTTCGATGGTGATGTGGTATTCGTAATCTTTCTCTTCAGTTTCTATGTGTTTGTGCCCATGTACTTTTGCCCAAGCTGGAATATCATAGACTGCACCAGGGTCAGTACAAATGGCTTTAATCTTCTCACCTGAGGCATCTTCACCTAATTCTTCAATTAATTGTTGAACACGAATAACAGGTAAAGGACAAAGTAGGCGACGGGCATCTAAGGTATGTTTTACAGATTCAACCATTCCTTATTGTTCGTCTGGTGTTTTGGCAACAATTGTTAGTGCATGTAATGCACCTGATGTTATCGCGTCATTAACGGTGGCATAAACAGCCTGTTGGCGTTTTAAAGTATTCAACTCGGTAAAGCTTTCGCTGATAACCGTTGCTTCATATTTATAGCCATCACCTTCGACATTAACTGTTGCATCAGGTAAGCCATCTTGAATGAGTTTGGCTACTTCTTCATTGCTAATACTCATGTAAACCTCACTAAAATAATATTTGTCACAGTATATCTTAAAATATTGCAGTGCCTTTGTTTAAATTAATAGAGGTGCCTTTAGTGAAAGGATTTATCTTAAACAAACTACAATGGCACCCCCCCCTTTTTTTGATAATTGACTATGCTATAACTGAATCTAATTCTTCAATTGAACCCATCTAAAATATGACACATATTGACCATATAACCATTACAGCGCCAACTCTGGAATTAGGGGCAAGGCTAGTTGAAAAATCACTGGGGATATCACCCCAATTAGGTGGTGAACACCCTAAAATGGGAACGCATAATTTATTTCTACGACTAGGTGACTCTATGTTTTTGGAAATTATCGCCTGTAACCCAGATGCCCAGAAACCTAATCGTCCTCGATGGTTTGACCTTGATAGGATAAAAAAAGATACACCCGCACAGCTAAGAGCGTGGGTCGTAACAACAGATAATATCCACTCAAGTTTAGATAAATCTTCTGAGCCTGTAGGGGAGGTTGAGGCAATGAGCCGTGCTCATAACAACTGGCTGATTACAATTCCTAAAGATGGACGTTTGCCAATGAATGGTGCTGCTCCCGCCTTGATCCAATGGCAAGTTAAGGAGCATCCAGCACAAAAACTAACAGACTTTGGTTTGTCATTATCTAAGCTTCAAGTTTGCCATCCCGATCCAGAAAGATTATTAAGGTTATTTAGTTCAATAGAATTACAGGATGACATCGAGGTAATTAAAGCGAATGAAACAAAACTTACAGCCTCTATAAATACACCAAAAGGTATTCGAAAACTAAATTTATAACTCGTGTCCAAATCCCTGATTAGCTATGCGCGATAGGCTGTTCAGTAAATAAATAATCCTTTAACTCTTTATCAAAAGTCGGATCTTTTCTGCGTATCCATTCAAGCACCATTGCCGCATGTTCTTTCTCTTCATCACGGTTATGTCGCAAAATAGCCTTGAGCGCTTCGTCTTTACATGCATCTACTCTTTGGTTATACCAATCAACAGCCTCTAGTTCTTCCATTAACGATACAATTGCTTTGTGCATATCTTTAGTTTCATCAGAAAGTTCTTCTATGGGTTCGTGATATCCTTCGTTTGCCATGTCATTCTCCTATTTAAAGTGACTGTGAAGATGACTATCATACGCCGATTCAATCCAACTTGTATCATCAGCGATTACATCACCGGCATGAAAAGTAGGAATTTTATTACGAATACTAAGATAGTTATTGGTCATGATTAAAGGTTGCAGCACACCATCAATGTGAGGCGTATCTTTCATCACAAAGCCTTTGCCTAAGTCGCTGCTTTTCATATTTGATGTCGCAACTATCATAAAATTATTCGCTGGTAGTTGCCCCCCTTCGCCATATTCTTCGGTAATAACAAAGGTCTTTTTATAGACAAGTACTTCATCTAACCATTTGACCATAGGTGCGGGCATATTGAACCACATGATCGGCATGATATAGATAATGGTCTCTGCCCATAAAAGCTTATCCACTTCTCTGTCTACATTCCAGTCTTTAGTCACATCCGAAAACTTAACCGTGTGACCTTTATCCACGAGATTCTTTTCCGTTAAATATGCAAGGAAACCATTTAATTGACCCTTGGCATCAAAGATAGAGTAACCTGCTGTTACGACTAAAATATTCATTTCATTCTCTCTTTTAGCTACTTAGATGTGGGTAAAAACACTTTCCATTTTTCGACGAGATTTGGGTAACGCAGAATTAAAATCATCCGTTGGATGTTGATAACCAATCGCCAGTGCCACATCACATTGATAGCCATCTAACTCTTTTTTGAATTCTTTATTGACTAATTCTGTGTCGATGCCTTCTAAAGGTGTCGCATCAATTTTAAGGCGAGCTAAAGTATGTAGTGTATTTCCAAAGGCTATATAAAGTTGTGCTTTTGTCCAAGGTGCTGTATTTCCATTTTCATCGGTATTTGATTCAGCAAATGCAAATCCGCCAAATGCACCTTCTCGGTCTTCAGGCTTTGTTCTGCCATCTTCTATGCCTTTATCAACAACTTCTGCATAATTATCACGGGTGTAATGTGGATTATGCGCAAATAAAATAATTTGCGAGCTATCAAAAACATGAGGTCGATTATAGTGGTGCATATGTTCAAAAGTATCACTCATACGTTGTTTTGCTTCATCGCTTTCAATCACTATAAACTTCCAAGGTTGTGAATTGATCGATGATGCCGAAAGACGCATAGCTTCATAAAGCACCTGTAAATCCTCTTTGGATACTTTCTTACTGGTATCGTATTTTTTAGTGGTATGTCGCCAGTTGAGATCTTTAATTATTGGATGTGTCATAGTATTTCCCTATTTACGTGGACCCGCTGTTGCGCTTATCTTCGTTTTTGCAATGGTATTGTTTTCAATAAAAAATCTTGAAATCGCACCAGATGCACCTTCAGGAACGTTAAGTTTGTCGGTACTCATTGCATGTAGAGTAAACGTGTAAGTATGCACTCTTCCAGAAGGTGGGCAAGGGGCAAAAAAACCTGGTTTGCCAATATCCGTATTTGCTTCAATCGTCCCCTTAGGAACCTTAGTGGGAATAATTCTGCTCGTGCCTACAGGAATATCAT
Organism: Cocleimonas sp.; assembly: GCA_036478745.1. Taxonomy (GTDB): domain Bacteria; phylum Pseudomonadota; class Gammaproteobacteria; order Thiotrichales; family Thiotrichaceae; genus Cocleimonas. The sequence goes on along the minus strand of JAZGEM010000047.1, from coordinate 43,158 downwards.
AAGCCACCCAATGCCAAAATCCACTGCCTGTTGGTGCATCTTTGTCATAATAAGTGATGGCAAAACTTTTGGTATCTTCTGGTGCGCCTGACCAATTTAGTTGTGGGCGCACATTATCGCCAGAGCATCCAAATTGATTCCAAAAGTGCGCTGGTTTAATTTTATCACCTTCTTTAAATCGTGGACTTTCAATCGTGAATTTTGTAGCCGATTTTTTAACATCAGCATACGTACTTGATGCTGTCATAACGGATAGCGCAATAATTGTGCATGTTAGTAATGTTTTTTTCATTTTATTTTCCATGTGGTATTGATTAGTAAATGTTGTTCTATGACTTATAGGGAGACTATAGATGATTCAGTTAAAGTTGATAATGCTGTAATATATGAAATAACTATTCGGAAAAAGTGAATAATATCTTGCTGTTCACTACCTCTACCAATTGGGATGCTAGAAATAATGAGTAAAATAGATGATATGGCGTTATTTGTTCAAGTGGTTAAATCAGGTGGCTTAGCTGCTGCTGGCAGGCAGTTAGAATTATCTCCAGCAAGTATGACGGCGCGTGTTAATGCACTTGAGCAACATTACGACACACGATTGTTACAACGAACCACAAGACGCATTTCATTAACTGATGCGGGAAATAGATTCTACGAGGCATGTTTACGTGTATTAGCTGAGGTTGAGCAAGCAGAAGCTGCGTTGCAAAGTGATAAAGAATCCTTGTCAGGGCAGTTACGCATTACTGCACCGTCTGACTTTGGTCGACAATATGTGGTTCCAGCACTTGCTGATTTTGTGTCTCAACATCCTGCGGTCACGCCTTATTTACATCTTTCTGATGGCGTTGTGAATTTAATTGAGTACGGTTATGAGCTAGGTATTCGTTATGGAAATTTACCTGACAGTGATCTTATCGTACGAAACTTAGCAGAGAATCGTCGTGTATTAATAGCATCGCCTAATTACCTAAAAAAATATGGGGTGCCTAAACATCCGAGTGATTTAAAACAGCATCAATGTTTAGTCGGGGAAAGACGGGGTGAGCCATTAAATAAATGGCAATTTAAGGTTAAAAATAAACAGCTCACGATAAAAGTAAAGCCTGCATTTAGCTGTAATGATAGTTCTATTATTCGTCTGTGGGCATTAGCGGATAAGGGAATTGCTTATAAATCGATATGGGATGTACAGCAAAATATTGAGAAGGGTGACTTGCAAACAATACTTGATGATTTCGTGTTTGGATTTATTACAGGAGATAACGAAAAAACAGGGTTGCAAATAGTCTATCCAAACCGACGCTATTTACCTGTACAAGTAGCAGGCTTTGTTAAGTTTTTTAAGGGTTATTTACAGGGTCAGAAGGTTATTATTTGACAGCCTAATTCCATGGATAAGCCTATAATGGCAGCTCTGCTGAGCTGTGTCGAAGCATCCCCCCTTTTTTACAAGATTGCCTTCAGTATAAAAATCATAATAGCTGGGAATATATTTTCACTGGCTTCATCAATGTCGCTCGTGTCTTTGGAAGTTTAAGTCGACCTGATTTAGAAAACGCTTTACAGCCTTCTTCTAAAGAGCCACAGCTACTGATTTTTTTATATTTCTGATTTTTCAGGTCATAAAATTCAAAGGTATCACCGCGCATTCCATCGCCACTTTGAGATGTAATCTCGCGTTGTTCGAGTAAAAACTCCTTGTTATTTTTACTGTAGGCATAGGTGCTAATTTCAGAATCACTACCCCAGTTGTGCTCGTGCATGTTAATGCTCAAAATCAATGCTTCACCTTGAACTCGAATTGTTTCAGAGATGGTTTGAAAATCTGACTTAATGGTTTCATGTACTTTAAACGGGGTAATACGTCGCTTATAGCGTTTGCTATTACTCATACAACTAATCAATCGAATCTCTGATGCTAAGCGCTCAATAAAATGAAAATCTGTTTTTCCATCTTTATTAAAATCTACTGAGATAAAGCCTTTCGGATCGATTATTGGCTGATAATTTGTAGCGTTGGTATTATAAGAACTTTTCGATAATATGGATTTTATGGATTTAAATTTATGTCTAGGGTCTTTACAGCTCAATGGAATATCAGCCACTTTAGTTGGTGCTTTGGCGGCAATACCCGTACAACCCGATAATGAAACCTGACTAAAAAATCCAAGAATAATAAAAAAGAGTAAACGCATAACTTAAACTTTTTTCAAAAAGGCACTAACCAAGACTATTCGCGTTCCATTAACGCGCCCTTCAATATGTTTTGGGTTATCGGCAAGTGAAATACCTTTTACCACTGTGCCCCGTTTTGCCGTGAAGTTTGCGCCTTTAACAACCAAGTCTTTAATTAGCGTTACGCTATCACCCGCATTTAAAACAGCGCCATTACTGTCAACGGTGATTTCACTATTATCACTGCCAGTATCCTGAATTCCTGTTTCAGCCCAAACCTTCACCTCATCCTCAAGATACAATATCTCCAATAGATCCTGTGGCCAGCCTTCTGCTTTAATACTCTCTAACATGCGCCACGCCATAACTTGTACGGCTGGAACAGGCGTCCACATACTGTCATTTAAACAGCGCCAATAGTTGGCATTACTGGGATTGTTAATTTGATCTAAACAAAGACCACAAAGTAAAATACTTCGTTCTGTTTCATTCAGGTCAACAGGTGAATCTGGCACGCCATAAACACTTAAATTTTCATCTGCTGTGCATAGCTCACATTTGGACTCACTACGATCCATTAGCTCTTTTTCTGTGTTCATATTATGTTTGATTTTGTTGTAGGGTACATAAATTATGCCATGAACACGCTCATAAAACATACCTTATACGGTGTACTTTAAATGATTGATTATGATGAAATATTCCCCCTTTTTTTCCGATAATTCTACATTAGACCTGTTATATTGATCGTGTTATAACACATAAAATACTGAAACAAAGGAGAAAAGCATGAGTTTAATGGGAACCTTAGGAAAGGTTGCAATGGGCGTTATCGTTGCAAAAGGCGTTGGTAAAATGATGGGTGGAAGCCGTGGCGGAAGTGGCGGCGGACTCGGTGGATTATTGGGTAGTCTTACTGGTGGCGGTAGCAAAAGCAGTTCTGGTGGTGGTCTTGGAGATTTATTAGGTGGGCTTTCTGGAAAAACAGGCGGTGGTGGATTAGGCGGAATTCTTGATTCACTCGGTGGTGGTAACAGCGCACAATCAGGTGGTGGTCTTGGTGGCATGCTAAATGATGCACTGCAAGGTAACAACACCAATGCAAGTTCAGAACAAGAGCAACAAGCTGAGATCATGTTAAAGGCAATGATTAATGCAGCAAAATCTGATGGTGAATTAGACGATAAAGAAAAAGCAAAAATCACTGAGCACTTAGGTGATGTATCTCGTGAAGAAGCGGAGATGGTTCGCAATGAATTAAGTTCACCACTGGATGCAGAAGCATTTATCAGAAGTGTGCCAAGAGGCATGGAAGAGCAGGTCTACTTTATGTCATTATTGGCTATAGATTTAGATACTAATGAAGAAGCGCATTATCTTGATAAGCTAGCCAAAGGTTTGAGCTTATCTCATGATGTTTGTAACCAGATTCATGAAAAGCTTGGTGCACCTGCACTTTATGCATAAGTAACTGATTAGCTTATTGGCATCCTACCTTATTTCCAATTATGTAAAAAAGGTGGGGGTGCCATGCTACTATTTATCTTTAAATATTATTTTCGGCTGACTCGTGTAAAGGTTTCTTTTAATTTTTTTCAGCAGCAGTTTTTAAATCTCTATTCATTGAATTTAATATTGGAGGAACACCCTCCTTCATTTTCCCCCAAAAAGCTTTCACCATTAGACCACTGAATTTCTCACGGTGTGTCATTTTAGTTCCCGTTGATGTCGCCTCAAGCTCTATGATTTTGTCATTTGAAAACAAGAAATGAGCCATCATTTTAGCACGCCAATGTAACAGCTTTGGTGCTTCAGTTTGTATAATCACAGGTGAATAGGCATTGGAGTCTTTGCCATTTTCATCACTCATGGTGATATTTAGTTGTGAATTTATAGTAGAGCCACCACTCGCTTTTGTTACCGTTGTATTCCATTGTGCCCAATGATCAAAGTCATTGAGAATCTTCCATACTTTTTCAGGTGGGGCTGAAATTTCTATTTCGGTTGTTATTTGTTTCATATTATCTCCTACTGAAGACCAGATAATTATGCCTAGAAAGACTAGAGTAAAAAATATTAAAATTCGTTTAAGCATATTGTTACCTTTCTAATTCCTCGCCCGCGCGATAAGCATCCGCAATACTGATAACCCAAGTTACCATAAACACAATCACCGCAATGGTGATGATGTGCACTTGTGAATCAACCATGCTTTTGCCGAACATGCCGATAGTGCCAGCGGTATCTAAATCATCAATATTCTCTCTTAATTGGCTGGCTAGACTGTAGGCAAAATCAAAAACTTTAATCACAATGACAATTAAAGAGACAACCGATACTACGATAAAAATCGTGGCAGCGATATAACGTTTTAAAATGATTTGACCCGCACCGGGTAAACCGAATGCTGACCAGAGGATAGCTTTAGTTGATAGTTTCATGGGTGACTAAGTTATACATAATGCTGATTTTAGTCAAATGAAAGGATGATGAACCACCCACGAAGCTTGTTTGAGCTTCTGAAGATTTCCTCCAATCAATGTTCTTCGTACCGATGGCAAAACTAGCACAGCCACAAAAGGGTAGGCGCGTTAAGCGCCATCAGAATTTCACAGAAAAAGTTTTTAAATTTATTCATGCCTTTTTAGCTCGGTAAATGAAAAGGCTACTTTTTAAGATATTTAAAATTACTAGTATCTATTCCTTTCAGAAAGTTGCTATTAAAATGTTGTCTTTCTTGCCATTTATAATGTTTTTGTTGTGCTCTATAGTTTTGCATTTCGATGCTCATTCTTGCCTGTCTTGAAACGGCTTCTTGTTTAGATTCACATTGTCTAAATGCATCTGACCATCCTTGAGCATATTTTGAATCTGAACTGAAGCGATTTACATCTTTTTTAAATTTATCAAAGAAGCTTCCAGCAGCTTGCTTTCCACTGTGACAACCGTCATCAAAGCCATCGGCATAGGAAGTAGGGTACCCCGCTTTAATCATATCTTTTTTGGTATTTGAACAGCCTGAAATGCCCACTAAAGAAAATGCCAAAGACATTATTACGACCTGTTTAACAAACTTCATTATTTGCTTTCCTTTTTTTATTGAAAAAATATACTGCTAACGTAGCTAGCAACAACAAACTCCATTGCAATAGAGGTATCACAATAAAGACCAACCCTCCCTGTGCATCAGAATGAACATACTGTCTAGTAATGCCCATACCTTAACACAAAATCAGCAACATCAATCCTCCAAAATATACAGGGTGCCGCCATCTAGCCCGAGTTCAGGATTAAATTGTTAAAATCTGGAGGGATGTGTACACTAGAAGTCCATACGTATGACAAGCTTATTTTCACTGCTTGTTGCCCACGGTTAACATAAAAGACACCCATTTATGAAACTTACCTTTAACACGGTCATCGCTCTGGTCGCCATCAATATATTAATATTCTTTGCTAGCCAATCGATTCAGCTTAATGAATTACTTGCATTGTTCTTTCCAGAAAATCCAAACTTTGCACCTTGGCAGTTTGTCTCCCATATGTTCATGCATGCCGACATGATGCATTTACTGTTTAATATGTTTGCGCTGTGGATGTTTGGTTCTCAATTAGAAGAAATATGGGGAGGAAAACGCTTCCTACTTTTCTATTTTGTGTGCGGTATTGGGGCAGCGCTAATCTACACAGCAATCAATTACTATCATTATAATGAAGCCTACGCACTAATGATCGCATCTGGACTGCAACCCTTTGAAGTTCAGTCCATGATTGAGAGAGGCGTTTATCTTCCCAGTGTTTTATCCGAAGGTCAGGCAGAACAATTAATCGGGACTTTTAGAACACCAATGGTTGGAGCCTCTGGTGCTATTTATGGCGTTTTGGTTGCCTTTGCTTTTAACTTCCCCAATCATAAATTGATGTTAATCTTTATACCTTATCCAATTCCAGCGAAGTATTTTGTGCCAGCTTTGATCTCGATAGACTTATTCTCAGGGGTAACAGGATTTTCAATATTTGGTGGGGGCGTCGCACATTTTGCCCATGTAGGTGGAGCCGCTATTGGGTTCTTAATGATGCTTTATTGGCGAAAACGACTACTTTAATCCATCGTTAACATGATGCAAGTTGGTGTAATCTTCAAAAAAGACGGGGGGTGCCATATAATATTCAGCAGGACTACAATCTCAAAAGTGTACTCGTCTTACTATCTAGCGTCTGGGGTTACCTTTGTACTCTATATATTTCGTTTAAAAACCTTCTCAAGTGCTTAACTTGGACAGTGTTATAACTAATTTGTCTTTAAATTTATTCCAGACTGAATGGTTTGTAAATGCTATAATATAACTAACGTGAAATAAACTGGTCTTAAAATGCCTCGAAATCCTGAAAAAACACGAAACAGTCTACTCCAGTCGGCTTTTGAAGAAATTCATGAACATGGTTTTCAAGGTATGCGTGTGGACAAGGTATTGAGTAAAGCTGAGCTACAAAAAGGGGCGTTTTACCATCACTTTAGTAGTAAATTAGATTTAGGCTATGCTGTGATAGAAGAGAAAGTCACGCCATTAATGGCAGAAATTTGGCTTAATCCTCTAAAAGATATGAAAAATCCATTGGAAGATTTACCCAAAATTATAGGCAGTTTAAGTGAGCGCATACCCGCAATTATGAAAGAGCACGGTTGTCCATTAAATAACTTGGCGCAGGAAATGGCATCCCAAGATGAAGGGTTTCAAAAACGTATCGCGGCTGTATTTACGCAATGGATAAGTGCATATACCGAGCTACTAAAAAAAGCGCAGAAGAACAAACAAATGCGTACTGATGTGGATGCTGAAGATGTTGCACGTTTTGTTGTTGGTTTGATTGAAGGTACGATTAGTGTATTTAAAGCTGAACAGTCAGCAAAGCAGTGGAAGGCGAGCCAGTCACAATTAAGGTTTTATTTACAGAGCTTGAAAGCATAGCGATTCCTTTTACTTGATATTCACAATCTTCCAAAAAAGGTGGGGGTGCCATCTTGTTCCTATTTAAAAACCGTTAGATTATCAATCAATCTTGCTTTTCCTAGCCATGCGGATGCCAAAATCACTACGTTTTTATCGGTTGGCTTTGCTATTGATAAGTCAATAGCATTTCGAATTTCAATATAGTCTGCTTTAAAGCCTTGTTCATTCAAAGCTATGATCATATTGGTTTGTAAGGATAGATAATCATCTTCACCTTCAAGGATGGCATCTTTGATTTTTGTTAACGCTAAGTACAATTTCGGTGCGATGTTATCGCGTTGTTTTTTATCTAGATAATTATTACGTGAGCTCATCGCTAGACCACTTGGTTCGCGCGCAGTAGGTGCGCCAATGATTTCAATGCCAAAATCTAGATCGGCTTCCATACGTTTAACGAGCATTAACTGCTGGAAATCTTTTTCACCAAAAATAGAATAATCAGGTTGAACTAGATTGAATAGTTTTGCCACTATAGTGGCGACACCTGAGAAGTGCCCTGGACGAGAATCGCCTTCTAAAATATCACTGATACCATCGACTTCTACGCGCGCAGCACTACCCTTAGGATACATATCATCTGCACTGGGGAGAAACACCAAATCAACATTTTCTTTTTCCAAAAGCCCTAAATCTTCATCCATTGTTCGCGGGTACGCGGCTAAATCAGCAGCTTTATCAAACTGGATTGGATTAACAAAAATGGATACCACAACACGATCTGCCACTTCTTTTGCTTTGCGTACTAGTGATAAATGTCCATCGTGCAAGTTACCCAATGTGGGAACAAATGCAGTGGTTTCACTGTTTGAGCGGTAGCCACGCATGACAACTCTCAATGCATCTTTATCCTTTGCTTGAATCATGTTGTAAAGTCTCTGCTAGTAAAAACACTGCTGATCTGTAGGGAACGTTCCTTCACGAACCTCTTTAGCGAATGCGGCTATTGCCTCTGGAATATTTCGCCCTCCAGAAAGATAATTAGCAGAAAACTTAGGTGCTAAACTGGAAATTCCTATCATGTCTTGAAGCACTAAAACTTGACCATCACAGTCACGACCTGCGCCTATTCCGATGGTGGGGATGTCTAATTCTGCGGTTAATTTTTTAGCTAAATCAACGGGGACGCACTCAATTACAACGGCATCTGCCCCAGCATCTTGTAAAGCAAGCGCATCCGATAGCATTTGTTTTGCAACATTATCTTCTCTGCCTTGAACGCGATAGCCACCTAATTTGTGAACGGTTTGTGGGGTTAAGCCAATATGCGCACACACGGGAACACCATGGCGTGTCATGTGGCGAACGGTATCGAGCTGGGCTTCGCCGCCTTCTAGCTTGACGATTTGCGCCTGACCTTCTTGCATTAATCGTGCGGCATTGGTGATCGCTTGATCTGGATTGGTGTAACTCATAAAAGGTAAGTCTGCCATCACCAAAGCACGTTTACATTGTGGAGCAACTGACTTAGCGTGATAAATAATATCATCGACACTCACTGGAACCGTTGAGTCATGACCTTGTATTACCATGCCAAGTGAATCACCGACTAAAATCACATCGATTCCTTGCTCATCAATAACTCTGGCAAAGCTAGCATCATAGGCCGTTAATGATGTGATTTTCTCGCCTGCCTGTTTCATTTCTCGGATAGTTTTAACTGTGACGCGTTTAGTCATTATAATGTCTCGATATTATGTCGTTCTTCATCAGAAAGATGATCAATACAATCTTGAAGTGAGGTCGTTTTATTAATTTTCAAGTTGTTCAAATCATCAACTAAATCGGCAAGTGGGTAAACCACAAAAGCTCGCTCACAGATTCGTGGATGAGGAATACTAAGCCGTGTTGTTTGAATGACGCTATCGCCATAAAACAATATATCTAAATCCAGTGTTCTAGCACCCCAGCGTTCTGTTTTTTCTCGCTCTCTGCCGTTGATATTTTCAATGTTTTGTAAGGTATCTAATAATTCTTCTGCTCGCATTGCTGTTTCAAAAGAAACAACCGCATTTAAATAATCAGGCTGATCTTGTGGACCATGAGGTTTACTTGAGTAGAAGCGAGAAGTTTTTAATTTGTTAATATCAGGATGAGATTTAAGTGCCTGTTGCGCATTGATAAAGTGTTGCTTTGCATCACCAATATTACTGCCAAGTGCGACATAACAAAGCACTGCATCAGCTATAATGTCAGTCATCAATGCGACGTTTTTGACGCGTTTTACGTTTGTTTTTATTGTGTTTTGCAGGTGAGGTGGCTTGGCACATGGCTATTTTTTCAGCTTCATCTACTTCTTGAATTAATGTCCACCACTCACAATCATCTGCTGGGATTTCTCCTGCACGAGCGCGTAAACACATAAAATCATAGGCTGCACGAAAACGGCGGTGCTCTAAAAACTTCAACACTCTGCGTTGATTTTTAAAACGAAATAAGCCTTGTAATGTCCAAATTTCACGACTCATATTGCTGAATCTTCGCGGAATAGATAGTGTTTTAATCTGCTCAGAAAACGCATCGCCGGCAGCTAGATGAACAGATTGTAAGGCTGGATTATTCATCTCCTGATACATCGTGCTGCCTTCGTTTACTTTTTTCCAAAGCAGTACAGCGAAAAGAAATGCGGGTGTTACAGGCAACCCTGCTTTAATTCTTTTATCGGTGTTTTTTAAAGCTAAGTGTACAAGCTTAGTATAGGATCCTGTGTTGCCGTCGGCATCAATATCCTCTTGCAAACTTTCTTCTGCTGTTGCAAATAAATACTGAAATAAATTGTAATCTCTTAGTGCTTTAAGTGTTTCATTAGCTTTACCGCCATGGAAAAGTTTAAGTGCCTCATCAAATAAACGCGCAGGTGCAATATTTCCTAATAAGGAAGCGAATAGCCTTATCGGTACATCGGATGCCTCTTCAATTTCTAAGCCCAGTTTCGCAGAGAAGCGAATAGCACGTAACATTCGCACAGGGTCTTCTCGATAACGAACAACAGGATCACCGATCATTTTTAATCGGCGTTTTTTCAAATCATCCATACCACCGACAAAATCTAAAACTTCGCCTTTTTGTAGGTCATAAAACAAGGCATTGACGGTGAAGTCACGGCGGATGGCATCTTCTTCGATCGTGCCATAGACATTGTCGTGAAGAATTCTACCAAAGTCACCCACCTTGCCCTTATCAGAACTATCATGAGGCGCTCGAAACGTAGCCACTTCATAATATTCACGTCCAAAATGTACATGGGCAAGACGAAAGCGTCTGCCGATAATCCGAGTGGAGGGAAGAACCTGTTTAACTTGCTCAGGAGTTGCACTGGTTGCGATATCAAAATCTTTGGGATGAAAGCCAAGTAATAAGTCGCGCACACCGCCACCCACCAAATAGGCTTCATAGCCAGCTGCTACTAGGGAATCTAATATAGTACGGGCTTTTTTATCAATATCTCGTGGATTAATACCGTGTTCGGAGGTGGGTATTTGTATGGCTGGACTCATTCTTATAGAGCTTATGATTTGGCTGGTTAAAGACAGCTTAAGTCTAGCATATTACTCACTAAAGTATGTGGAGAAATAATGACTACGTTTGATTAGCTGTTAGAGCAAATAGCCAAATATTGCTTAACAACGGTATCCATTCCCTGCTCAATACTTTCGATTGTTAGTGCATGCCCAATCGAGACTTCTAAAATATTATCAATCTCTAAAAAGCTCTGTAGGTTTTGCAAGTCCAAATCATGCCCAGCATTAACACCAATACCCAATGACTCAGCTGCTTTAGATGCAAGTTGATAGGATTCAAAAATCTTTATATATTCACTTGTTTGATATGAATTAGCATAGGCTTCTGTATACAGTTCAATTCTTTTAGCCTGTGTTTCTGGGACTAGATTGACTTGATCAACATCAGGGTCAAGAAAGAGTGCACTTCTAATTCCACGTTCATTCAAGTCAGCACAAACATCCGATAGAAAATCAGCCTTCTTTACTAAATCCCAACCATGATCTGATGTTAATTGATCAGGACTGTCAGGTACAAGTGTGCATTGCGTGGGCTTTATCTCATGGACTAAGCTCAAAAAAGATGATGATGGATAGCCTTCAATATTGTATTCAACCTCAGATTGCATGGAAAGGAAGTCAGCAAGGTCATAGGCATCCTTTCGGGTGATATGTCGCTCATCTTCTCGTGGGTGAACGGTTATACCTTGAACGCCCAGAGCAATAAGCTTCTTCGCAAACTCAACGACATTAGGATAATCGCGTCCGCGTGAATTTCTTAGCAGAGCAATTTTGTTTAGATTTACACTTAATTTAGTCATATGAGGCTGTAAAGTATTCTGGGGCGAAAGAAAAATGAGGGAAAATTTCACAGATTTTGTGCAAAAATGAGGCGAATAGCGGGTTCTTTGCTGAATTTTTAAGCAAAATCTGGGGAATTTTAGCCATTTTTATAAGTTCTATGAATACTTTCACAGCCTCAATATGGCACCCCCGCCTTTTTTTGAAGATTGTAACTTAGTAATGCAACCTCCTAGTCGTTTAATGCCTTCAGTGATCGTTGCTTCATCTACGGTAACAAAACTTAAGCGCAATGTATTTGTTCGTCCTTTAACATCATCTCCTACATAGAAGGGTTCGCCTGGAACAAAAGCAACCTGCTGTTTTAACGCCTCGTTAAATAAAGTCATTGAAGACATTTCTTCGGGTAAAGTTGCCCAAATAAACATGCCACCTTCAGATTCGGCAATCTTCACATCAGCAGGGAAGTGTTCTTTAATCGCATTCAACATAGCTTGCTTTTTATAGCCATAAAACTGAATAATTTTTTCAATATGATTATCCAGAGGGTTGTCTTCTAAGTATTGAGCAATAAGCTGTTGGGAGAAAAAGTTGGTGTGTAAATCAGCGGCTTGTTTTGCAATCACTAAGGGTTTGTAAAGCCATTTTGGTGCGACGATCCAACCTATGCGCATTGAAGGTACAACTATCTTTGAGAATGAGCCAAGCAGCACAGTTTTCTCAGGCAATAGTGAATAGAAATTCGTTCTTGATTGTCCTGAGTATCTTAGCTCCCCATAGGGGTCATCTTGGATAAGCAGGGTGTTTGACTTTTCAACTGCCTTTGCGACAGCTACTCGATTTTCTTCTGAATAAGAAATTCCTGTGGGGTTTTGAAAATTAGGTACAGTATATAAAAATTTTGGTTTGTGGGTTTCCAATACCTTTGTCAATTCATCTGTATCCATACCATTTTCATCAATTGGCACAGGATGCATGCTCGGTTGAAATATCGCGAAGGACTGAATTGCACCCAAGTAACCAGGGTTTTCTAACGCAATAGGATCACCTTCATTTAACAAAACCTTACCTAATAGATCAAAGGTTTGCTGTGAACCATTGGTGATTAAAATATTATCGATAGAAATATCCAAACCTTGTTTTTCACGATAGCGATTGGCTATCCACTCTCGTAGTCCAATATCGCCTTCTGAACTCGCATATTGCAATGTGCTAGAGCCTTTTGTTTGCAAAACCTTACTACTGGCTTTCTCTATCTCCTCAACAGGAAATAGCCCTGAATCAGGATGACCGCCTGCAAACGAAATAATATCCGATTGAATCGATATTTTTAGAATTTTACGAATGAACGATTCAGGTACATTTTTGATTCGTTCAGATAGAAGTTTATTCACACAGATTACCTTTGAAAATAGTCACAGCCGTACCCGAGATATTGACACGATCTCCCAATAACTCAACCTCTAAAGTGCCCCCTCGTCTAGATAATTGCTGAGCTTGCATATTATTCTTGCCTAAACGCTCCGCCCAAAACGGTGTAAGTGAGCAATGTGTAGAACCCGTTATAGGATCTTCATCTATTCCACAGGCAGGGCAGAATACTCGTGATACAAAATCAGCCTTGTTTCCTCGAGCTGTTACAACGATACAGCGTGCGGGTAAAATAATAGATAACTGCTGAAAAGAGGGTTTGATATCCACTACTGTTTTTTCATCTTTTACTTCAACTAATAAATCCTGTCCTGCCTCATATGTGCCGAGTATCTGACAGCCTAAAGCCATTTCAAGGCTAATTGGTTCTATGCAGGGTATGACTTTGTCGGCAGGAAAATTCATGGTCATCATGCTGTCATTTAAAGTGACTTCCAATCGCCCACTTTGGGTATCAAATAGTGCCGTTTTATCTTTAGTTAGTATGCCTTCCTGCCACATGATATGAGCTGTCGCTAAAGTGGCATGACCACATAATTTAACCTCAGTTGTGGGTGTGAACCATTTTAGGGAGAAGACCTGTTCGGCACTTGAATCATCACTAATGGCACCCCCCCCTTTTTTAGATAAATAGGCTGTTTCAGATAGATTCATCTCTGCTGCGAAATCTTGCATCCATGACGCTTGTGCTTTAAAGCCATCAGGTAGGATACAAACAGCAGCAGGATTACCTTTAAACTTTTCATTGGTAAATGCATCAACTTGGTAGATTTTCATATCACTTTTCTCTTTTAATTTTATGACTAAATGTACTGATAAATAAGCCCGTCATTATCAATACAATCGCTATTAATTTCTCAGTCCCTATCGTTTCATTAAAAATTAAGAATGATCCTGCTACTCCAAAAATTGCAACGAGTAATGATAAAGGCGCAACTTTTGAAACTTGGTATTTGTTGATTAATGAATTCCATACCCAGTAACCAAACAGTGTTGTTGGGTACACTTGGAACAAAATAGAAAATATGGCTTTGCCATCAATATTAACAAGTGAACTAACCAAAGCACTTTGCCCTTGAGTAAAATAAGCAATCAAGAATAGAGGGATTGGAGAGAATAAACTGGACCAAATGATAAAGGCAAAGATTCGTTTAGCACCTGACACTTTAACTATTATATTTGTAGCACTCATCGCTAAAGCACCAATCAAAACGAATACTAAACCTATGGTCGTCACTGAACCATCTGCAACCATGAAAATAAAACCTAAACCCGCTATCGCAATTGCAAACCCAAGTATTTTAATGCGGTCAATGTTATCACCTAGAAAAATCACACCTAATAAAACGGTCAAAAATGCACTCATTTGTAGTATCAAAGATGCCATGCCAGCGGATGCGCCAAAGTGAATACCTAACGACACCATGCCCCATAAACCAACACCGAAAGTAAGTCCATAAGCTGCAACATATATTATTGATACATCGGGTTTCTTGATGAAAAAAACCAATGGAAGAGCGCACAATAAAAATCGAAAACCTGCTAATGTAAATGCATCTAATGATTCCAAGCCCATTTTAATTACAGAGAAATTCACCCCCCAAATTGCGGTGATTAAAACGGCTAGAGCAAAGTCTTTTATGTTCATCATCTAACTTTTCACTACTGTAAACTTATCAAAACCAACTTGATAGGCTTCGTTAAATAGAAATATGGCAAATAACAAAAGTAATCCAAATGCTAAATAGGAGAAATTGTCTTTTAACAACCGAGTACCTAGCTTACCTATTAGGGCATAAGCAATAAACCCAATGCTTGCAACTAGCACCATACTCAATGCGAAAGTTAATGCGTTAGTCACTGTGTTTTGAGTTAATTGATCTGCAATTGCAGCGCCTGATGGGAATAACAACCATATTTTAGGTGATAACATCATAATCATAGCCAGATTTATAAAGCTAAGTTCAAAAGCGTTATTTGATTGTTTACTTTTTATGGTTTTGTAGGCGAGATAAGAAATATACAAGCCGCCTAAAATGTAAAACAGCAAATCAACTTGTGAAAAGTATTGAGATACCACTTCAATAAATGCAACACAAACAAGTGCCTGAGTAAATTGAACAGTACTGATGACAGGAAAAAATACTTTGAAGTAAAACTGGGCAATCTCAGAAGGGCTAAGTCTTCTAGTTGCTTCCATTACTGAAACCCATACTGGACCTGGAGTAATAAAAAATATTCCCCAAAACAATATAACTTTATACAGTACGCCAATATCCATAACGTTAGAACCTTGATTATTTAACACTTGCCAATAACTATACTAGCGTGCCATATTAATATACAGATTCAGAAAAAATATATTGAAGCGGTACAGTTAGTTAAATAATAAACTGTATTGCAAAAACAAATGGAAACTGTATGCCTACACTTTACCAACAAGTCGCTGATCATATCAGTGGTCAAATAAAAACAGGACTACTTCAATCGGGTGAAAAGTTGCCATCAGTTCGGCAGTGCTCTGCTCAGATGGGTATGAGTATTTCTACGGTTATTCGGGGTTATGAGCTACTTCAAGACCAGATGATGATTGAACCAAGACCTCAATCTGGATTCTATGTAAGGGCACAGTTCGAGCGTAGTCAACCACCTGAAATCAGCCAGCCTACGATCACCCCCTGCTCTGTTAATATTGATGATCTTGCAGTACAGTTACTCCAAAATACACATGATAAAAGTATTATTCAGTTAGGTACTGCGCCACCCAATACTAATGTGCCTTCGGTAAAACTGATTAATCGAATAATGATAAAAGTGATTAAAGAGGAAGAGGGTATTGCTGATTATGATCTCCCTCAGGGGAATGAAAGTCTCAGGAGGCAGATAGCTAGGCGAATGATTAATGCTGGCGTTAATATTTCTCCCGATGAGGTTATTATCACCACAGGGTGCCAAGAAGCCGTCAATCTATGTTTACGCGCGGTGACAAAATCGGGGGATACCGTCGTTGTCGAATCCCCTAGTTATTTTGGCACATTAAAAGCGATTGAATCTTTAGGTTTAAAGGCATTAGAAATTCCAACCGATGCGGTAGAAGGTATAAGCCTATCGGCACTTGAATTAGCTATTCGGGAATGGAATGTAAGTGCCTGCATACTGACGCCAACTTTTAGCAATCCTTTGGGATATTGCATGAGCGATGAGAATAAGATGAGGCTTCGACTGATTTTGAAAAAAGCGAATATTCCTATTATTGAAGATGATATTTATGGTGAGCTTGGCTATGGATCCCAACGTCCCAAGGCAATCAAAGCATTTGATGAAACAGGCGAGAATGCTAATGTACTACTGTGTTCTTCTTTATCCAAATCACTATCACCCGGTCTTCGTATTGGTTGGGCTATCCCAGGAAAATGGAAAGATGTAGTTACCCAACTCAAGGTGAGTAACAGCATGGCGGGGGCAACGTTACCTGCTTTAACAGCGGCGCGTTATTTAGAAAAAGGTATCTTTGATCGCCACTTAAGACAAATGAGACGTTACTATAAAGAGCAACGTGATTATTTTCTACAGCTAGCAACCTTACACTTACCCAAAGATATTCGAATTACACACCCAGAAGGTGGTTATGTGATTTGGCTGGAACTAAACAAAGGGCTTGATAGCATGAAGCTGTATCAGCAAGCTAAAGTAGAGAGCATTAGTATTGCCCCAGGACCTTTGTTTTCTATTAGTGGACAGTATAAAAACTTTATTCGGATAAATTATGGAACGGCTACGCGTCAGCAGCTTGAGAAGGCATTGATTATTTTAGGGCGATTGATTAATCGAGTAGAGAATTGATATGGCACCCCCGCCTTTTTTAGACAATTGATCGTTTAGAGGCAATTATATAAAAAGGGCGGGGGGTGCCATGTATCTACATCTAAACGCGCAGTTCAGTCTTATCTAATGGACAAACAATCGCTTTATTCACTTTTACGTCAGCAGGGAACTCCTGCGCTACTACCCAAATCTGAGTAATCACTTTGCTGACATCAGGCAGAGCCTCTAATGTTGATCTTGTTCTGGTCTGGTCAAAGAATGCAAAGGGTTCATCTAAGAATATAAACTGTTTATCATTGCCGGTATTCTTGGCTAATTCTTCAGACATTGCCATACGCAATGCCAGCATGACTTGTCTTTGGGTGCCTGATGATATCTCGTCAAAATCCATATAGCCGCTTTTCTCATCGGAGTAAACTTGCACACTAAAATCATCAGCAATACGAATTTTACTGTAGCGTCCTTCGGTAAACTTAGGCAAAGTATTAGCAGAGGTTTTAGCAATATTATCATTAAATAACTGCACAGAATCATTAGCAGCACGTTGCAACATGCCAACGGCAATGGTTTGCGTATCGATACTATACTGGTTTTTGTCGATGGTTCTTTGCAAATCTTTTATAGTTGAGCGGAAGGCGCCTGCCTCATCCGAACGCACTTTTTCGACACTGATGTCTTTAATTAAACCTTTGTTGAGATCTTCGATTTCACCATCTTGTTTTTTTAATGACGATGTTAAACGCCCTATGGCTGCGCTAACTTCTTCAGGGTCGGCGTTAAAGTTAGGTGTGTCTTCTACGAGCTGATCGAGATTGTTAAAGTGCTCTCTTGGTGGAATCACCTGTAGTGTTGAATCACTTCCGCCTACCTTTTCATACATTTTTTGTACAACACGTTCAGGTAATAAAGATTCAATGGGTGTGGTTACATGCCGATGACCTTCATCCATTGTTTGGCTATAACTTGATGCTTCGCTCTCTAGTATGGAAATGTTTTGCTTTGCTTGTTTGTTGAATAAAAAACTTATTACCAAAGCAATCAGGGATAAAATAGCTGAGGGTAATATCCATGTATCAAAGTGCTGAGAGAATTTTTCTTTATTCTCAGAACCTAAGAAACTCTCGATCAAATTACCTAAGGCTTCCGGGTAGAATTGTTGTGCAGCCCACCATAAACATAAAATGACAGTGACTGGAATTAATAAAGCACTTAAAAAACCAAAAATACCCCGAACGGTCCTAGAAAAGCCATAGGATTTTTTATTTTCTCTATAGGATTGATTATTTTCATCAAGCTGCTGAATTAAAGACTCCCTTGATTGCTGTTCAGTGCCTAAGGTAGTTTCAGCATCTACCATTTCTGGCAACCACGTTTCATCCAACTTTATCGCATCTAAACCGACTTTGGCTTTATCTCGTTGCGGTAGTAATCCAGTGATTTTTTCTTTATTGGTTTTGCTTGCAAGATCAAAGTCATTCGACATTTCGGCATAGCTTCCAATGCCTGCCATCTGTTTGATGGTATCACTTTGCGGGTCTGGAGAGGTTAGCTCACGTTGTGCAAGATAGAATGAGTTGGCAAATGCATCGTAATCAAAGCTCAGTAATTTAGAAATTGCCAGCGTAACTTTTTCAGTATCTTTTATCGGTTTGTTCGCGTCTTTTAGTTTTTTATCTGAGTTCTGTTGAAGGCTAATACGCATCTCACCTTGGCGGTTAATACTTCTCCAAAGGCGGTAACTATCCCCTTGAGCGCTGGTGAAATTTAATGTGACTTCTGCACTGTCACGGCCCCAACAAACAATTTTATGAAGATTGTTATCATCGAGAAAAAAAGTACGTCCAAATAAAACGAAACATATCGCTTCACCAATGCTGGTTTTACCTGATTCATTTAAACCGGCTACTGTGATCACGCCTTTTTGGGGTATATCATCGACTTCTAAGCGGTGGTATTTGCGAAAATTGATTGCTTGTAATGAATTAATCAGCATCGAACAAATCCTCCACTGAAATAGAGTCATCTAGTTTATGTATAACAAGCTTTACCGCATCTTGATACTTGTTAATATCGAAGTCTTCTAACTCCGCTTGAGTTTTAACATCGTCTTTGCAAAATTTGACAAAACGCTTTGCAGCGCCACGGACTTGATCCGTTTTTAACCAACGTAATTCCAGCTCTGCAGACATGCTATTTCTCCATAAATATAGGTGAGGTCTCAGGTGATTAACTGAGTATACTAAACTGAATTTATTTTTGTAGACTAATCGTTAATTTGAAATCATTACTCAAGGTTTTGCTGTTATTTTTTTTTTGACATAAAAAAACCCTGCAACGTAAATTACAGGGTTTGGTGAATATCAAAATAATATTTTAGCGTAAGGGCTATCCCTTCATATTATCAAAGAACTCTTTATTCGTTTTCGTTTTCTGTAGCTTATCAAACAAGAATTCCATTGATTCCACTTCTTCCATTGGGTGGAGGAATTTGCGTAAAATCCATAAGCTTTGTAGCTCCTCTTCATTGACGAGTAATTCTTCACGGCGTGTTCCAGAACGATTCACATTAATTGCAGGATAAACACGTTTTTCAGAGATTTTACGATCAAGGTGAACTTCAGAGTTACCCGTACCTTTAAATTCTTCGTAGATTACTTCATCCATTTTAGAACCCGTATCGATCAATGCTGTCGCTAAAATAGTTAAGCTTCCACCTTCTTCTAAGTTTCTTGCCGCTCCAAAGAAGCGTTTAGGGCGATGTAGTGCATTCGCATCAACACCGCCGGTAAGTACCTTACCCGAAGAGGGTACAACCATATTGTAAGCACGTGCAAGACGCGTAATAGAATCAAGTAGAATAATAACGTCTTTTTTATGCTCAACTAAACGTTTTGCTTTTTCGATAACCATTTCTGCGACTTGAACGTGGCGCGTTGCTGGCTCATCAAAGGTTGAAGATACCACTTCACCTCTTACCATGCGCGACATTTCAGTTACTTCCTCTGGACGCTCATCAATGAGGAGAACAATTAAATGAGCATCTGGCTGATTGGTCGCGATACTTTGTGCAATGTTTTGTAACATCATCGTCTTACCCGCTTTTGGCGGAGCAATAATCAAACCACGTTGACCTTTACCAATTGGGGCAACAATATCAATAACTCTGGCAGTAATATCTTCAGTACTGCCGTTACCACGTTCCATACGCATATGTTCATCAGGATGAAGTGGCGTTAGGTTTTCAAATAAAATTTTATTTCGTGCATTTTCTGGTGGTTCAGTATTTATCGTGTCTACTTTTAGTAGTGCAAAGTAACGCTCACTATCTTTTGGTGTTCTGATTTTTCCTGCGACGGTATCACCTGTTCTTAAACCAAAGCGGCGAATCTGACTCGGTGAGACATAAATATCATCAGCACCTGCGACATAGTTACTATTACTTGAGCGTAAAAATCCGAAGCCGTCTTGTAAGATTTCTAAAACACCATCACCATAAATATCATCACCGTCTTTAGCGACAGCTTTTAGTATGGCAAAAATAACATCTTGTTTGCGTGCACGTGACATTCCATCGACGCCTTTTTCTTTAGCGATGGCAAGGATTTCTGGTGGTGTTTTTTGTTTTAATTCAGTGAGGTTCATAGTTTAAAAAGAGTTTTATATTTAAGAGGAAAATTAAGTTATTGAAAGATTTCAAGAACGCTTTAGTTTAGATAAAAATAGTCATGTAGAAATAATTTGAATGTATAACAGGCTAGAAGTTCAAAACGGGAATTTATATTAATACAGAAAGTTAATGTAATTATTTAATCTTGCTTTAAAAATCTTTGCCTGAGACGGCATTTCTTACATGGTTAGTAGTGCAAGTTTATTGCTTTACTTAGATGCAGGCTAGACATTGTGTGGGTCTAGATGCGATCAATGAAACCAAGGCTATCATGTGATAATGGCAGTGTCCAGCTTTCACAGACGAAAAGCTGAACACAATTTGTATTATTTGTATTTAGATGTTTTGATCAATAAAAGCCGTTAGCTGTGATTTATTCAGCGCGCCCACTTTAGTTGCTGCAACTTCACCATCTTTAAATAGCATCAATGTTGGGATTCCACGAATGCCATACTTTGGCGGTGTATCACCATTATCATCGATATTTAATTTTGCGATGGTTACTTTTCCTTCATATTCAGAAGCTATCTCTTCTAATAAAGGGGCAACAGATTTACAAGGTCCGCACCATTCAGCCCAGTAATCAACTAGTACAGGTGTGCTGCTTTTTAATACATCTTGTTCGAATGAGTCATCACTCAGGCATACAATACTCACGATTTTTACATCTCCAACGGGTTTCTGAAGTTTTATTATCTATGCAAATGAAGAAAATTCAAGTCTGACTTGGAAACTAATCGCTTTATTGGATGAAAACCTGACCAAATGCATTGTAATTATCGAAAAAGGGTGGGGGTGCCATTGTCATTCGTTAATTGGTATTTCACCCATTAAAGGTCTCATTGCGGATAATAAGCTGCCGAATATATCCGGTGATTGCTTTTCTTCTACAGCTAATAGCTGTTTCATATGTTCTCTTTGTGCGGGTTTAGAAAAACAAGCAGGGCAGTTTTCTTGAATTATCGGTAACTGATTATGGTGTGCAAAATCGGCAGTTAAACTTTCTCGCACATAAGCAAAAGGTCGAATGACACGAATGTCCCCCTTATCATTCAGATAATGTGCTTTCATGGTTTTAAGCTTTCCGCCGTGAAAGGCAGACATTAAAAAGCTTTCTGCAAGATCATCTAAATGCTGGGCAAGTGCGAGTACATTAAAACCTTCTTTTCTCGCGGTGCTATACATCACGCCACGTTTCATTCTGGCACAAAAAGAACAATAGGAATCACCATTCATATGCTTATCAGCCATTTCAAGTATCGGCTCTTTAACATAAAAATAGGGCACGCCAAGGGATTCAAGATAGGGAATCATCGGGGTAGGATCAAATTCTCCCGATTGCGGGTCAACTGTCATCGCCGCAACTTCAAATGAGATCGGAGCGTGACGTTGAAAGTGCAGTAATAAATGCAATAGACTAAGGGAGTCTTTACCACCTGATAAACCCAGTAAAACCTTGTCACCATCACGAATCATTTGATAGTCCGTGATTGCTTTACCTGTTAGATGGCGAAGCTTTTTGGGTGGGCTTGCATAGTCTATTGATTTTCGAGTTTTTGTCATCTGGATATTATGCCTAAAAAAGACTATTGTTGTAGGTGTATCTGGATTCCTCGGTCTCCTATAATATGAATACGCACTCTACTTTGTTCCACTAAGGATTCTAGGATCATGAGCGAACTTTACCCACCAATCCACGAGAACAGGCACTTTTATTTAAAAGTTGATGACTTACATGAAATATATGTAGAAGAATGCGGCAATGAGGATGGTATACCTGTAGTATTTCTTCACGGTGGTCCTGGAGCAGGTTGTGAATTATATCATCGACAATTATTTAATCCGGAAAAGTACCGTATTATTTTATTTGATCAAAGAGGTTGTGGTCGCTCACATCCGCACGCATCTTTGCAAAATAATACAACTCAAGACTTAATCTCAGATATCGAAAAAATCCGCAATGAATTATCTATTGATAAATGGGTAGTGGCGGGTGGCTCATGGGGATCTACTCTGGCATTAGCCTATGCAGAAACTCACCCAGAAAAAGTTTCAGGCTTAATTATTCGGGGTATTTTTCTTGGTACCACAAAAGAAATTCAATGGTTTTATCAAGAAGGTGCCAGTCAGATATTTCCAGACTATTGGCAGGGTTTTTTGCAGCCTATTCCAAAAACTGAACAGGATAATTTATTGCAGGCGTATCACAAGCGTTTAACGGGCAATAATGAAATTGCCAGAATGGGCGCTGCTAAAGCTTGGGCAATTTGGGAGGCAAGAACAGCGACTTTGTTACCCAGTTCTTCGGTGCTTGAACACTTTGGTGATCCGCGAAATGCGTTGAGTATTGCAAGAATAGAAGCCCATTACTTTATGAATAATAGTTTTCTTGAAGATGATCAATTGCTCAATAATGTGTCGCGACTAGAAGGTATTCCTGGTTATATTGTCCAAGGTCGCTACGATATGATATGCCCAATGAAACAGGCTTGGGATTTACATAACCGTTGGAATTCATCCGAGTTGATTGTCGTACAAGGTGCGGGACATGCCGCAGGTGAAGCAGGAATTTCTGCGGCTTTAGTAAAGGCTGGGAATGATATGTTGACGCAGTTAAGAAGATAGCTCAATTAATGTATAGGACAATCTTACAAAAAAGGGGGGGGTGCCATACACACTACTCTCAATGCCTTTTTTCTCAATATAATCTTCTTCTGTACTTGCGATGATAGCCCTAATCCAGCGGGTAACCCAGGCAAGTGTCACTGTAAATCACGAAAATATTGCAGAGATAAAGATTGGTATTCTGGTTTTACTAGGCGTTGAGAAACACGACACGCAAAAGACCGCCGATGAACTTTTACACAAAGTCATTAACTACCGCATATTTGAAGACCAGAATCAGAAGATGAATTTATCTCTAATTGATACCAAAGGTCACTTACTGATTGTTCCTCAATTTACTTTGCCAGCGAATACTAAAAAAGGTTTACGACCAAGCTTTGCCTCGGCTGCGCCTCCTGAGCAAGGGGATGAGTTATATAAGCACTTTGTTTATTTAGCCGAACAAAAAGTTACGCATGTACAAACAGGAAGGTTTGGAGCTGATATGCAAGTTAACCTAACAAACAATGGACCTGTTACATTTTGGTTGCAAAAATAATTTTATTTCAATAAAGGTCATTATGTAACAGGATATTAGAACGTACTAATTGCATGATATACAACAAGTTACTTGATTATATATTTTCCTCATGATATTAATAGCCACCCCCAATAACGACTAAACCCTAATAACTCTATGAAAAAAGTACTATCTTATCTCTCATTACTTGTTATCTTTTCACTTACCTCAGTATCACTTGTTAATGCTGATAGTCATGAGAAAAAAATGACCACAGGTGAAGCAAGTACTGAAGCTGCGTCTAATTCTACAGAAACAGCAGAAGCTAAAGCAGATGACAAGAACGATAAAAAAGAAGGAAAAGAAGAAGAACCTGATTGTGAATAAATACTCACAATAATCCACCATATTCAATAATATATTCACTCAGTACGGTTGCTTAGAATGAGCAATCTGTTCTATGAAAATAAAATCAAAATTCATCACTTTGTTTTAAATGAAAGTATGAATTTAGATAATATAATAGGGCAATGATGCCCAATATCGCTAAATCTCTTGGAGGAGAATTACTATGAACTTAGCAAAAATTTTAACCACTTTAACTGTTTCAACTGCTTTATCATTCGTTGTAACATCTGCATCAGCAAAAGGTAAGCCAGTAGGTATTACACCTAAGTTGGCAGACATTTCTGTTATGCATAATGGCAAAACTGTGAAAATATCACGAGACCAAGATAATAGTGCAACTGTTGATCCAGCATTTGCTAAAACTTCACGTCCATGCCCACCATTTTGTATCCAGCCAATGAGTCTTGGTAAGGGTATTGAAACTATTGGTGAAGTGGAAGTGATTGATTA
Organism: Cocleimonas sp.; assembly: GCA_036478745.1. Classification (GTDB taxonomy): domain Bacteria; phylum Pseudomonadota; class Gammaproteobacteria; order Thiotrichales; family Thiotrichaceae; genus Cocleimonas. The sequence continues at coordinate 18,762 of JAZGEM010000047.1, read as the reverse complement.
TGCGAAGAAATTGAGTGGTGGTGACAAGAGCATCGTTCTTGTTGATTCACGTACACCTGATTGGGTAGCCAAAGGCACAATCCCAAGCGCAGTGAATGTATCTTGGGTTGAACTTACCCCTAAAAAAGGTGCTACAACTGAAGGTATCATGAAAGTAATGGCAGACCAGTTTGGCGTTACTGTAGCGAAAGGAAAAGATGACGTAGACGTAGACGAAGCTATCGCTGCTGGTGATACTTCAAAAGTATTCGACTTCTCAAATGCTAAAACATTAGTGATGTTCTGTAACGGCATGTGGTGTGGACAATCACCTGCAAGTATCGCAGCACTTAGAAAGTTTGATTACCCTGCTGATAAAATCAAATACTACCGTGGTGGTATGCAGGATTGGAAAATTCTTGGTCTAACAACAGTTAAGTAATTATATAAGCTGTTATCAAGGGGGGTTTAATCAAAATCTCTTAATCTGAGACCCTTAAGAAAGGCTGACTTTTTGTCAGCCTTTCTGCTTTTTGAAGTATAATAAAATTAAGGTATAGACCGAAACTCCCCTTTGTAAAGTGTATTAGTATTTACCTCTAAACTATCGAGCTAGCCTACCTACTTGCAGATACTAGCTAATTAGATGGTTTGGCAGCGCTTCCATCACTTTCCTGAGTGCTGTTCTCACAGTCAACGAAACAGCTGTTTGAATTAGGGAGGTTTAAATTTACAGTGCACTCCGCTAAGTCAGCTATTCCTCCTGCTGTGCCGTTACAATTTGGAGGTAACGTTATACTGATAACTTTTTGAGTCACGCCACTGTTATTATTAAAAACAGAAATAACATTAGGAGGAATCATGACTGAGCCCCCGCCAGAAATAGAAAGAAAAATCCCTCCTAAACCTGCATGAACTTCAGAAATAATTTTCGCGCCACTAAAGCCAGTTGCTAAAGCCGTTACGCTAATCAGCGTCATAAATAATTTCCCCGCTTTACTATTTTTTTGTTTGGCGATGCGAAAGCCGACTACAAATAGCAACAAAGACATTACAATTAACATGATGCCGCTCAAGGTTGGTACATCAGTAGGATTTGCATTACTTGCTAACGGAGCATAGGTCAGTAGACCGTTAACGGGTGAACCAGCAAATACACTCGATGATATGAGCATTAAAAAGAAGCCCATGACGATTGAAACTGTTCCTTTATTTTTTAGAATATACATTTACGCTCTCCCTGCGAAATAATACAAGCTCTATATATTTAGCTCATAAACGATAACTTGTCTCATCGTTAAACTTTATAAGATATATCAATCAAATACATCTAACTGTCTTGCGGTAATTTTTTCAAAGGAGGTATCAAGAAAATAAAGGATGCTATCCGCGACGGGAGCGAGCTGCTTGTCGACATAATGTTGATAGTCTAAGGTGGACTGGATATCTTCTATTGGCTCTGGTCCATTTAGGGTGATTACATACTGAATTTTGCGACCGGGGTTTTGCATTTTTCGTGCAGCCTTTACTTGGGGAGGCTGTGTGCTTGTATAGCTTCCAAGTGGGCGACGCAATCGTTTTACATAGGTCAAATTACTGTCTAGTTTCCCCGTTATCAACGCATCGTGGGTTCGTTTGATAAAGTTAACATAGGGCTTGTCTGTAAATATCCGCTGGTATAATTCTCTTTGAAAATCTTTAGCGAGTATCGTCCAATCGCTACGCACTGTTTCCAATCCTTTAAAAATCATTTGTTTCTCGCCATCTTTATTAACCATTCCCGCGTAGCGTTTTTTACTGCCTTTTTCAGCACCACGAATGGTGGGCATTAGGAATCGTAAATAATGTGTTTCAAATTCGATTTCTAAATGTGACTCAATTTGAAATTCTGTTTCTAGATATTTTTGCCACCATTCATTGAGGATGTTTTGCAGTTTCCTTCCAATCGTTTGGCATGCTTTTTCTGTTTTGTTTTCACCTAATAGCACGAACACAGAATCCGTATCGCCATAGATGACGTTATAGCCCTGCTCTTCAATAAGTTTTTTACTATTTTGAATGATCTGATGCCCGCGTTTGGTAATACTGCTAGCTAATTGTGGATTAAAGAAACGACAACCTGATGAGCCCAGTACACCATAAAATGAATTCATAATAATTTTAATGGCTTGAGAGAGAGGTTGGTTATTTTCTTTTTTTGCTTGATCGCGGTCTTGCCAAAGCTGAGTAACAATATCGGGTAGGATGTGTTGATCACGTGAAAACTCAGCATCCAAAAAACCGGGGATTTTGTTATCTGAGTAATCGCCTGCTATAAGCCCAAGAGGGTCGATTTTAAAGGTACGAATGATGCTGGGGTATAGGCTTTTAAAATCCAAAACCAGTACATTGTCATAGAGTCCAGGTTGTGAATCGATCACGTATCCACCGGGACTATTTTGGGTATTTTGTTGGCTGCCAATATCGGGAGCGACAAAGCCTTTGCGGTGTAAATGAGGTAGGTATAGGTGATCAAAAGCTGCTGTTGATCCACCATTTCGATCTATGGCTAAGCCTGTCATTTGAGCGCGTTGAATAGAGAAATTAAGCAAATCAGTTTTAGCAAAAATATCTGCTACAAGACGACAGTCTTCTAAATTGTACTCAGCTAATTCTAGTGGCGCTTCACGATATTGGCGTTGAATTTCTTGTAACTTATCAGTGCCTGATTCCTTGCTGATAAGCTTTTTTCTGCCAAGTAATTTTTCAGCTACAAAGTCCAATGTAAAATTTTCAAATGACCAAAATGCACCACGTAAACTACTGATACCATCCAAAATAACGCGACCAGGGATACGCGCAATATGCATTTGCCCACTTTGTTGTGGTGCTAGTATTATGGCATTTTGTTGTTGGTAGCTACCTCGCCCTAAATCAAAAGGCATGTTTAAACGTTTGCATTTCCATTGTAAAAAATCTAAATCAAAAGCGACCACATTCCAACCGATAATGACGTCTGGGTCATAGTTTTTAATCCATTTGAAAAAACTTTGTAGTGCTTCTTTTTCAGTGTCGCACCAGTTGATATTATTTGGGCTGGTGCTAGGTTTTTCTTTGACTATAAATACTTGCTCAATATTTTTACCAACAACAGCAATAGAATAGAGTTTTCCACGTAAATCTTCTGTTTCTATATCGATCGAAACCCAACGTAAATCAGGTGAAAATTCAGTGGGTTTTAGGGCAGGGTTTCTAAATTCGATATAGCCATCTTTCTGAATTGGAGTACCTATTACCTCTAATGGTGCAGTAATAAAGCGCTCCATTAAGTAACGCTCAGTGGGTTTTATTTCTGATTCGAGTAACTGGCTTTTATCGTAAGATAAGTGATTACGGAATTGGTTTAGGTGATGTTGTTGATTAAAGTAGAGCGCATCAACAGGCTCATGTTGTAGCGTTTTAAGCTGTAATGGCTTGCGTTGCGTACCTTGAGCTAGTTTTATCTGATTGTCACTACGAATAAAGCAAACAGCCTTTTGCTTTTCAATAATAATATGTGCAGGGCCCTTTTCTGACTTGACCCAAAAGCTAAGGTTTATCCCTGAAGGCGTATCTCGCCATTGACGAGTCAGTAAAAAGCCAGTTAATTGATGTGATTCATCCATTAATTTATTCTAACTGAAAAAAATTTGTTAAACTCCCTCATTATTCTAAAAATGAGGGAGTAAAATGAAAACAACAAAACTTAAGAAAGTAGGGATGGTGTCTTCCCTTGCCGCAATGACCGCAGGTATGGCAATAACAGTATTTTCATTAACTGCCATAACGGCAGGCGTAACCATGTCAGCGCATGCTGATGGATTTCTATCTGGGATCTTTGGTAAAAGCAAAGGAGGGGCTGGATTTTCAGAATTAATATCTAATGTCCCTGCGGATACTTCATATATTTTTGCTAATAAAAAACCTATTCCTGACGAAGTAATGAAATTCCATTTGTCTCGCGGGCAGAAAATGATGGATATGTTTTCAGACATAGACAAGATAAAAAAGAATTCAGCTAAAACAGATACAAAAGGTGCAGGTTCATTTTTTGAAGCACTTTTCAGAGATTTAGGTAGTAAGCTGGATGATAAAAAGTTTGAAGAGACAGGTCTATCTTTAAAAGCATCAACTATGATTTATGGCTATGAAATGATGCCAGTATTACGTCTTAGTTTTTCTGATAAAGAAAAAATAATGGCAACCTTAAAACGTGCGGAAGAGGTATCTGGTTATAAAATAGAATTAACTAAATGTGGTGAATTCGATTGTTTTATTGATCCCGATGAAAAAAGTAACAAATCAGCTGCTATTGTTATATTAGGTGATCATATCGCGGCTTCTGCATTCTCTGCTGATCAAAAAGAGAAGATGATTGATCATTTAACGGGTAAGTCAAAAATTGAAAAGCCTTACGATATTAAGAGTTGGGATGCCTTTTTAGAGAAAAATAAGTACAGCGGTTTTGGTGATGGTTACGTTAACTTGAAGAAAATCTATAAGAAAAACAGCCCACTCATTGCAATGGGAATGATGGGTAAGGTTGATTCAAAAGAACTTGAAGGTTGTATGGCTGTTGCCGAAGAGCATATCAGTAATATCCCTGAAATTGTATTTGGTACGAAAGCACTTGCTGAGAAGAATATGGATTATGAGCTACTGTTTAAAACATCATCAGATGTTAGTAGCGTCCTTCAAGGAATTGCAAATAAGACCAATATTGCTAAACGTTCTGAAAATGCTATTTTTGACTTTGGACTGAATATTAACTTTCCAAAATTACGTGATGCATTAACCCAATATTCAAATTTCTTAATCAAGTCGGGTAAAACCAATAACTGTTCTGCTATTCAAGCAGCAAAAATTCGCAAGAGCATGGGTGGTATGGCAATGGTTATGAATATGGGCTTGTCACAGTTCAAATCGATTTATGGCTCAATATCTGATCTGAAAATGGATAAAAATAACAAGCCTAAAGACGTTGAGGCAATGGTCTCAATTGGTACAGATGATCCAGGTGGACTTATTGCTATGGTAGGTATGATGAGTCCTGGGCTTATGGGCTTTAAAGTGCCTGAAGATGGTTCTTCGGTAGAATTGCCTAAAGGTGTTATACCAAGTAAAGGTGTGCCATTACCTCCAGTTTTCTTAAGTCGTTCTGATAAGAGCTTGAATATCATGGTTGGTAACGATAAGCCGAAAATGAAGGATTATTCAAGTACCACACCTGAAATTATGGTTTTTGCTTTAGATGGAAAGCGTTATTATGAAAAGTTAACAGGTATTTTAAAAACCGTCCCCAAAGCTAAAGTAAAAGATGGTAAAGATGCCGAAGCGATGAAACTGATAGAGTCCATGGGTGGAATGGCTGGGCTTATGACGCAAGAAGTCTTTGCTGATGATCGTGGTCTTGTGATGACTTATCATGTTAAATATGATTGATTAAAAGGTATTAGTTTCAAATTAAATTTTGAGAAAGTTATGGAAAAGAGCTGTTATATAACAGCTCTTTTTTTTTGCTTATCTGATATTGAAAAAATATTTCGTTGAGCTTAAAACGGCAAGAGAAACTATGAATAAGTTCTACAATTATCAAAAAAAGGCGGGGGTGCCATAGTATATTTCCTATACTTTAGGGCATCTGTACCTGAGGAGTATTTATGGAAACAAAAAGCATTGAACTAGGGCAAGGGTTTCTGGTGATTAATTTCCATGAAGTTCAGTTTGTTGTTGTTTTTGGGAGTATTATTCTTCTTTTTTTAATTGAGGGTTATATACCACGGCGCACTACTGAGAAAAACCAGACTACCCGCTGGTTTAGTAATATTTTTCTTGCGTTATTTAATCACTTTTTTGTTATTTTTTATTCTTTAGCATTAATCGTTGTATTGAGAAACTTTCAACCAGAGTCACCGTTGTTGCAACATTTTAAGGTCTCTGACACCCCCGCTTTTCTGATTATTTTACTGCTAATGGATTTTATCAATTATTGGCTTCATCGAGGATATCATCGTGTGCCAGTACTTTGGCGAATTCATAGTGTACATCACACCGATACTGAAATTGATGTGACTACCAGCCATCGTCACCATCCTTTTGAAGTGATGATAACAGTCCTAATTTTAACCCTGATATTAATGTTATTAGGTGCTCCAGTGATTGTGATTGTGATTTACAGTTTGCTACATTCACTGGCAGACTCTTTTAGCCATAGTAATATTGTGTTACCTAAGAAAGTCGATAATATTTTGCGCTTGTTTATTATTACGCCTGATTTTCATCGTATGCATCATTCCAGTGATAAGCAATATACAGACAGTAATTACAGTACATTACTTAGCTTTTATGATTACTTATTCGGCACGGCAACCCGCTTACCTTATGATAAAATTCCAAGAATGGAATTAGGTTTGGAGACTCAGCGTGAAGCTAAAGATAGCCGAATTGATTACTTATTTTTGGCTCCATTTACTTATAAAAAAAATAAAACCTAGTAAATTTAGTTACCAGTCAATTATAAATGGAAAATATAGCTGAACTTAGTGTTTATTGGCTAATTGCCTTAACATTCGTTGCTTTGCTTGCAGGTATATTGATGCCGTTGCCGGTGGTGGCGGGATGTTAAATTTGCCTGCTTTATTATTTGTAGGTGTGCCACCTGTTTCGGCTTTAGCGGTTAATAAAGTGACAGGCATTGCGGGTACAGCACTGGCTGTCATCAAATATGCCTTAGATAGAAAAATTCATTGGAGAACAGTTTTATATGGTGCGATCCCCTGCTTAATTGCTTCATACCTTGGGGGGGTACTTGCTTTAAATGCTTCAGCAGAAATGCTTCTCTGGGCTATATTAATCTGTATTCCTATCGCTTTAATTGTTGTTCTGAGTGATAAAGTTAGTTATAGCGACACTGAAACAAAGGAGAAAGTTAGCTTAGCAAGAACCTTACTTGCTGTAACCCCAATGGGGTTTTACGATGGTATCTTAGGTCCTGGTACAGGAACCTATATGGCAATCGCGGTGAAGAAAATTTTAAAGTTTGATTTTCTAAAGGCCACGGCGACAATTAAGCCGCTTAATTTATTAACGAATATTGGAGCTGCGATTGCTTTTCTAATGGCTGGAAAAGTAATCTGGACAATCGCCATACCGATGATAGTAGCTAGCTCACTCGGTGGTTGGTTAGGTAGTCACTCTGCTATTCGTGGTGGTGAAGCCTTTATTCGTCGCCTGTTAGTCTTTGTGTTGATCGTCATGTTGGTGGCGAATATTTTTAAAACGACAGGGTAACTACTTAGCTCTAGGGTTTTCTTCTTTTAGAATTCTAGAGCGCCTTTCTTCCCATCTTTCCTTTACTCTTTCTAATGCTGTCTCTTCGGGAAATAGTTTGGCAGTCTTTTGGGTTTTTTCTTTAAACGATTGATGTGCTTCTCTGTGAGTGCGCTTCAAGGTTGTAGCGCTGTCAGGTCGCTTAAGACTTTTTACGGCAGGGTCAAAGTTTGTTACATTGATCTCAAAGGAATTTAAACCGATTTGTTTTAGGTATTTTGCTAGGGTGTCAAGTTTGCGCCATTTTCGAGGCTCACCACTGTTTTTAGCCATCACTGTCTTTTGGCTATCAGCAACGAGAACCTTTAGGCTCCAAATATCCCCATTGGCTTCTGCACAGGCAGAAGTAACAGCGTTCGCCTCAATCAAATGTCTTAATGCATTATGGTTAATAGTTTCGCTCATTTTCACTCCCTCTTTATCAACTAATTAATCACTGTATAATAGAAGAGTGTTAATTGTATTTTAAAAAGCCTAAAATTTATACAACAAAATAAAATCCAATGACAGAAAAGTGTAGATTGTCTATCATGTGGGAACTTTTAAATAAGATAGTCTATCTGTTACTAGGTAACTATTTTATAATATCTGCTATCGGCAGAATCAGGGGCTAAAAATGTTAAATAAAATAATAGGCTTAACTTTAGGGGTTATGGTAGCAGCTACCTTGCTATCAGGCTGTGGCAGCACCGCAATAAAATCAACGGATTCTGAGGATGCAGTTGCTGAATCCTCAGATAATTCTTCTGCAGATAACATGGCATCAACAGAAGCGACAAATAAGAGTGTTTCTAAGAAAAAAGAGTCAAAATCAAAATTTGGTAGACTTAAAAAACGTAAAATTCCAGCACGTCCAAATTCTAATACAGTCAACAGTAAAGCCTTTGCGGATAATTTGATGGCAGTGAGAAAGAAAGAAGCGGAACGCTTTTTAAAGCAAGGGGCTGGCGCGAGTACGATTACAGCAAGTGGTGAGCCGGTGTTATATACAGCATTGCGTGTTGGCTTCAATAATATTGCAGATAATTTAGTACTTTACGGCGCAGATATTAATGCAACGAATAGAAATGGTAGAACGGTACTTCATATGGCTATTGAAAAAGGTAATAGCAGCTTTGTTAAGTTACTTTTGGAAAATGGTGCTGATGCGAATAAAGCCAGCAATCAGGGTGAAACCCCTTTATTGTCAGCCATAGAAAGAAGCCAAAAAGGTATTGTTAATAACTTATTGCATTATCGAGCCGATCCAAATAAAAGTGGCAAAGGGGGTAACCCTCTTCATATGGCTATAGCAAAGGGGCAAGTTGGTGTTGTTAAGAATCTTTTAAAGTATGGCGCTAATGCCAATACTGGAAGTCGTAGAGGTACACCATTACAAGTTGTATTGAAAAATGGGAATGTACAAATTGCAAATTTATTAGCCAGTAATGGTGCCGATGCCAATATCACAGATGGAATTGGTGAGACACTGCTGCATAAAGCTTCGGCAAAGGGTCAATTAGGGTTTGCAAAAGTTATTATTGAAAATGGGGCAAATGTTAATGCAAAAGATAAGTTCAATGAAACGCCTTTGCATGAAGCTGCTGCTAAAGGAAGGCTTGAAGTTGTAAAGTTATTACTGAGTAAAGGTGCAAACTTGAATGCAAAAACAGAGAAGAACTGGACTGCTTTACATGAGGCCGCACGTTTTGGTCATCCCAAAACGGCTTCGTTTCTAATTAGTAAAGGTTTAAGTCGAAGTTCTTCTAATAGTGACGGAAAAACAGCCAAGAGTCTTGCTAAACATTTAAAACACAGCGAAGTTATTCAAGTATTAAAGCAATAATTTTTGACACAGGTCATGAATCAGTTAAAATGGCGCGCCAAATCTAACACAATACTTATGGAGTTTACTATGTGGCGTTTTCAAATCCCTATGGCGATAGTTGCATTTTTGATAGTGATCAGCTACGTGTCTTTATTCACCTCAGTTTTTATCTAAATTTAGTAATTCAACAGCCGCTTGGCGGCAACTATCCAGCAGCTTTTCAGTTGTTTGTGGATCATTAATTGCTCGCCCAATTGCGACACCGCCAATCATCATGGAGGTTGTTGTAAATATATCTTGTTCACTAGGTTCGACTAGTTTGGGATGACTTTCTAATTGTTTCTTAATTATTTTATTCAAAACCTTAAGCATACGCGTATAAGTTTCTTGAACTTCAAACACTTTATTTGCAATATCAATTACTAAAAATGCTAGTGGGCAGGAGTGATATTTTTTGATTAATGTGATCTTTACTTAAGTAACCAAAGAGTAAATCCTTAGTCCACGCTTGTTGGCTCATACCTTCTGGTTTTTGTACACTGCGAATCCGTAAGAATGTCTTTATTGTAAGTAGTCTAATTTTAGTAATTCTTTGCTGTAAATTAGCTGTTGATATTAATCAAATGAGTGACTAATACGTTATCTGTTGATTCAAGTCACGAAGCGACTTAGCTCCCTGAGATAAGGTGAGGGTGTTTTTTAACACACTCAGGAGTGAGTCATGTGGAATTTTACTGTCCCAGCTTTTATTATCGTACTTATGATCATCGTGAGCTATGTATTCTTCTTCTCAGTATTTCTATAGCGAAGAGAATAGACAATTATTGAAAAAGAGGGGGGGTGCCATATGCTGTTAGCCTCTTTAAAAGTCAAATAAAATTCCACTGTTAGCAATGACATATCCTATACTTGCCGAGTGAATAAAGGAATCACTCTAATATTATTAGGCTATATCGGCTGGGGTCTATTTCCACTTTATTGGGCATTGCTGAAACATGTGCCTGCTTTAGAGGTTTTGGCGCATCGGATGCTTTGGTCTGTACCTGTATTGATAGTTATTGTGGTCGCAAAGAAATCTTGGCGAGAGCATTTTCTAGTTGCTCTGAAAGATAAAAGGGAAATCGGCTGGTTATTAATCACCGCAACATTTATCACGATTAATTGGGGTGTATATGTTGTCGCTGTTAATCAAGATAGAGTCGTTGAAGCCAGTATGGGATATTTTTTAACGCCCTTGCTACACATTCTTGGCGGTTTTTTTCTTTTTAAAGAAAGAGTAGGGGCATTCCGAAAACTAGCCATCGCTTTCGCTGCTGCTGGTGTTATTTATTATATTTTTAGCGTTGATACTTTTCCTTGGATTGGTTTAGTACTTGGAGTTAGCTTTGCTAGCTATGGTATTTTACGCAAACTTATCAAAACGTCCGCAGTGCCAGGGCTACTGATTGAAACACTATTGCTTGTACCTCTTTCTTTGGGTGTTGTTGTCTATTTGGCAACGACAAATCAAGCTTCTTTTTTAAATCTGAATCAGACTACAGATATCTGGTTAGCGCTCGCAGGTATCGTTACCGTAGTACCTTTAGTGTTATTTACCGCTGGTGCACGTTTACTGCCAATGATTACCACGGGTATATTATTTTATATCACACCAACTATTCAGTTTTTGATAGGGGCTTTTGTTTTTAATGAGGACGTTAACTCTGATCAGCTAATAGGCTTTATGGGAATTTGGTTAGGGCTGGCTCTGTATACTTATTCTCTATTAAAGAGAAAAACAACCTACACTTCAGAGTGATAGTTAGTTTGACATTTGGTCAATAGCTTTTCGCTGTTTATCTGCTGCTTCGAGTAGTTGCCGTTCTACATCTTTTGCTTTTTCTAGTGCTTCAACATGCCCTGCTAATGGATTCTTGATTTTACTTTTTGGTGCGTCATCACACCCAGTGATTATTAATAAGCTAGTAATGGAGAGTACAATAGAGAAAACGTTAGTTATTGGTTTCATTTTTGTCATTGTTATTTTATTTGTGAAATTGGGTAAACAAGTCATCTTGCTATGCCTTTGCATGATTTGCAAATAAAGCAGATAAAACGCATGTGGATAATGTTATGGCATCCCCCTCTTTTAGAGTTTTTAATTGCACTAACTACCGATAGACCAGTGGGAGGTCTTATTCAGCCTTGATTCATTAACTAACCATTAGTATTGACGCTAGAACCCTAAAAAAATAAAAATAAGGCTTTCCAATGAAAAGCAACCCCTTTAGCGCTAACAGTAGCGTTCTTGTCTTTAATAAAAGAGAACAAGTAAAACTTAAAAGTTACATCTTTGGTTTTTTTCTAAGTGTAATAGCTTCACCTGTTTCTGCAGATATTACAGGAACTATCTACCGTGACTATAACCTAAATGGCACACAAGAACCTTTAGAGCCAGGCGTAGAAGGCTTAACCGTAACCGCTTACGATGATACTGGTCCTGTGCTACCCGTGGCTATCACTGATGCAAGTGGCAACTATGTTTTAATAACACCTTCAGGGAAATATCGTGTAGAGGTTAGTGGCACACCTTCCTATTTAAACCCTGGTACGGCAATCAATGGATCAACACAGCCACTTGTTAGTTTTGCCAATGATGCTACAAGTCATCATATTGGGATGAGTAACGCAAGTGAGTATTGTCAGGCTAATCCAGATATTATTGTAAGCAGATTTGTAAAAGGTTCACATACTAGTGTGGCTACTAATACGAGAGATGCCATTCTTCAGTATAACTATGAAGATAATGGGACAACGGCCGCTACAGATATTTCACCACCTTCATTAGTTGGCTCTGTTTATGGTGTAGCCCATTTTAGAAAAAGTAATGTAACCTATGTATCTTCTTACTTTAAACGTCACGCTGACCTTGGTCCTGATGGAATTGGAGCAATCTATAAAGTTGATCGTGATGCTGCCAATGCGGTGTCAACATTTGTAGATTTAGGTGGCATAGATCCACGTGGTGTTCTTACAGGCTATGATTGGAATCATGATACCAATGGATATGTGGATGTGGCAAAAATTGGTATTGGTGATATAGAGCTTTCAGATGATGAAACCAAACTTTTTGCAGTCAATATGGAGGATCGTAAACTCTATGTTTTTGATTTGGATGCAAATGGTGATAGAACAGCCACTGCCAGTTTTAACATACCAAAACCCTGTGTTGCTCAGACCGTCGCAGATGATTCTCGTCCAATGGGATTGGGCTTTAATGATGGTACTTTATATGTTGGTGTGACTTGTACGGCAGAGTCAACAGTTACACTTAATCATCCAGATGATAGTTACTTAGGACCTCGAAAGGGCGATAGCTCAAAACTATCTGCACATGTCTATAGCTTTAATCCTAGTACAGATTTATTTAGTGCGGCACCTTTAGTTGATATTCCTCTAGATTATGGCAGAGGTTGTATTTATAACGGTGATATTAGTAATGCAATTCCACCGGCTGGCTGCGCACAACTAAATGATATGGATGGCGTACCTCGCCCTTTTATTGCTAATTGGCTTCCATGGCAGATGGATTACGATATTGTCGCTAATGATAAAAAACCAGGAAATGTAGGTAACCAATTTGGTTGGAATGAATATCCACAGCCATTACTTTCAGATATTGAATTTGATAATGATGGTTCCATGATTATCCAGATTAAAGATGTCAATGGTGATAGAACAGGGTATCAAAACCATTCTCCAAATCCTGTGGATAATACGCTTCAAAATGGCAATGCTATGGGAGATATTATTAGGGCTTGTGGTAATCATCAAACAGGATGGATATTAGAGAGTAATGGAAGCTGTGGTGGAGTCACCACTGGCGGAGCTAATAATCAGGAGGGTCTCGGTGGTGGTGAATACTATTGGTATGATAATGGTCCTGGTGGTAATGGTAGTATTAATCCTCTTCAGAAAAATGGTCATGCAGATACCGTAATGGGTGGCATGTTACATATTGCAGGATATCCAGATATTGTTACAACAGCAATGGATGTACATAACTTTGCGGATAATGGGTTATTGTGGTTGAGGAATGATACGGGTCAAATCAGTACAGATGGTACCGGAGACCCAAAGAGACTACTTGTATCTGAGGTTGATGCTAACTTATTCTTCGGTAAAGCCAGTGGTCTTGGTGATATAGAGGCACTTTGTGATCCAGCTCCTATTGAGATAGGGAACTACGTTTGGGCGGATACTAATGAAAATGGTGTTCAGGATCCAAGTGAATTTGCTCTAAATAATGTAACTGTTAGTCTTTATGAGGATACAACCTTAGTTGGAACAGCAGTCACTGATACCAACGGTGAGTATTATTTTGGTGGTGTAACTAATATGCATATGGCTGGCAACTTGCCACTTAAGCCATTAACTACCTATCAAATTCGAATTGACTTAAATCAACCTAACTTAGGTGGTCGAGTTCCTACTCTTAAGGATGCGAATACAAATAATGATGACCAGTTTGATAGTGATGGTGATAATAGTGCATTAAATGTAAATACCACAACCATCGAATATACAACGGGCAATGTGGGGGCGAGTAATCATACACTAGATTTTGGGTTTATTAATCCTGTTCCCTCTATTGATATTGAGAAAGCCACTAATACAGTGGACGCTGATATCCCTGCCGCCGCAGTAGTTCTAAATGCGGGTGATACCGTTACATGGAGTTTTGTAGTTACCAATAGCGGTAATGACGTATTAAATAACATTAGTGCGAATGATAATAAAGAGGGAGCGATTAGCTGCCCCAAAATAGTACTTATTTCAGGTGAGTCAATGAGTTGTACTGCTTTAACAGGGACAGCCGTGTCAGGTGATTATACCAATATAGCAAGTGTTACTGGTACGGGTTCAGTGAGTGGTATAGAGGTTAATGATAGCGACCCAAGTCACTATACGGTAACGCCAAAGGTATCTGTCGGAAATATCGTCTGGAATGATAATGGCGTCGGTGGCGGAACGGCTAATGACGGTATCATTAATGGAGCAGAAGTGGGTATAGCAAACGTACTTATTGAATTATATAAAGCAGGCGAAGACCCAGCAAGCACAGCAGCGACTGCTAGTACTACAACCGAAGTTGATGGAAGCTATGTTTTTGATAGCCTTGAAGAAGGCACTTATTTTGTTCATATTCCCGTCAGTGAATTTGGAACAGGAAAGCCCTTAAATAAAATGTATTCAAGTCATGGTCAAGGTGCGACAAATAATAACAATGATGATGGAGTAGATGAAAATGGAGATGATGATGAAAGTGATGGTGTCTCCAGTCAGGATATTCTATTGCAAGCAAATAGTGAGCCACTAGGTGAGGCGGGCTTCTCAGGCGTCGCTCAATCAACACAAGATGATGATAATACCAATATGACAATAGATTTTGGTTTTATTCCCACGGTGCAAATTGGTAGTTTAGTTTGGTTTGAAGATGATAACGATGGTGATGCGACCACGGGTGTTATTACCTACCCACCCGCAGGAACAATGATTACTGCTACTGCACCTGATGGAACTATCTATACAGATACTACAGATGAATTTGGTAACTATGGTATTGAGGTTCCAATCAACCAGACTTATCGCGTGAAGATCACACCACCAGTAGGATATGACCCAACCAATGGATCAGGTGATAATACCGCAGATGATGGCGATAACCTTTCACATGATGGTGAAGGAACAGATGTCATAGTTGTGATTGCGGATAACTTAACCGTAGATTTTGGGTTTATACCTGCTGCTGCACCTCCGCCAATACCAAGCAATGAGCCGATACCAACGCTGAGTGAGTGGGCATTGCTGATGCTCATGATGATGTTAGGTTTTGTAGGGTATCGACAAGGAATGATTAGAAAAAATTAGTTTCTTGTATAAGTGGTAAAAAAGAGGCGGACTTCGGTTCGTCTTTTTAATGCCTACTCTCATTCTCTCATTAAAATTTATAGGGCACCCCCGCCATTTTTAGATAATTGTATCTATAGAATAATTCTAGTAATCAAGCTAAGACAAATAAAAAAACAATACTCCAGAGTAACTTAAGGTTCTATTAAGGCAGTTTTTGTTAAATTGGATTAAAAAAACACATAGTATTCACTTTATTTTGGGGAAATATAATGAGAACAATAATAAGAAAGCCATTCTTTGGGGTTCTAGCTTTATCTCTTGGGAGCTTGTTTACCACACCTATAAACGCTGATATTAGCGGTACTGTATATCGTGATTTAGCCGTTGATGGCCTAGTGCTTAATACTTACGGCGTAAAAGATTCAAATGAATTAGGCGTGACAGGCATTACGGTTACCGCTTTTGATAACTCAGGAAGTGTCGTTGGGGCTCCTGCTTCTACCGATGCAAATGGTGATTGGGCTATCGTAGGCACATCCGGTGATCTTCGTGTTGAATTTACTACCATCCCTTCTTATTTAGAATCCAGCCCTGCGAATACAGGTTCAAATACAACGGTACAATTTATAACTGATGGTACTCCTGAAGCGAACAATGTTGATTTAGGCTTACATGAGCCAGCTGATTATAGTAATACAGCCGTTCCAGAGGTGATTCTTTCAAGCTGGATCGGTGGAACAGCTGCCGCGGGGGGGAATAACCCAACACATTACTCATTTCCTCATGATCGTAATGGGCAAAATGAAGATGACACCTTTGTCGATGATGGCAATGGAAATAATATCGCAATAAAAACCACAGCACCGACAACGGATGCCACTGCATCTGAAACAGGTTCAACATGGGGTCTTGCTTATCAAAAAAACCAGCAACGTTACTTTTCATCAAGCGTGTTAAGAAGGCACTCTGAATTAAAATCAGGGTCAGGAACTATTTTTGTTATTGATAAAGCAACGTCTCCTGCCTCAGTTATACATGAATTTAATCTAAACGGTACCAATACGGCAAGTGGTGGAGTCATTGACCTTGGTTCTGTTTGTAGAGGTGGTGGTTGCGAGAATGACCCCGGAAATACAGGCTTGAATAATGATTACGATATATCAATTAATGCTAACGGGCGGTCAATTGATTTAGATGGTATGAAAAAGGTAGGCAAAATTTCATTTGGTGATATTGATATAGAGCCGCAGACCAATAATTTATGGGCGGTTAACTTAAATCAAAAAGCGTTAATCAAGATTGATGTCGAAGATAGTGATGCGACTAACTTACCTTTAAATGTGGATCAATATTTAATCTCAGGGTTACCGGGTGTTCCGAGCTGTAATAATGGAGAGATCAGACCTTGGGGTTTGAATTTTTCACAAGGGAAAGGCTATTTAGGTATTGCCTGTGATGCAGCAAGTGGTGGAGATAAAGGTGATCTTGTTGGTTACGTTGTATCCTTCGATCCTAACGATGTAGCGACTGGATTTGTCGAAGAAGTACAATTTCCACTCGGGTTTGCGCGAACTGTAGATCCTAAATATACCTTTGCTCCTTGGTCTCACGATTGGAATGATTTCAGAAATATGTTTGGTACCCGTTTTACGCTTCCTCAAGCTATCGTCTCTGATATTGAATTTGACAAGAAAGGCAATATGAACATCGCCTTGATAGATCGAGCGGGAATGCAACTAGGTTCATCTAATTATAAGCCGATATCAGGAACTTCAGATTTGGTAGGTAATCAATCAAGAGGCGATGTTTATCATGCATGTAAAACAGCCGTTGGGTTCGAAATGGAAGCATCTGGAGCTTGTCAAGTACATCAATTTACTACGGTAGTGCATCATAGTGGTGCTAATCAGAACAATTTTACGCAAGGCTTTCAACAAAACGGTGAATTCTTTGAAGATAGAGCGGGCGATTCAGATTCTGAGGGCGCTATGGGTGGGTTGGCACTATTGAAAGGGTCGGAAAAGATGGTTATGACTCAATTAGATCCTCATCCATCCGGCTCCGTTGGCAGAACATTCTGGACGTCACAAGGTGTGAATTGGGTTAACCCTACAAGTGGGGCTATTGAGCAATATTACACATTGTATGCATCGACTGATATTGCCGAATTTGGTAAAGCTGCAGGAATAGGCGATGTTGAAATTCTAACAGCCCCAGCCCCTTTGCAAATAGGTAATAGAGTTTGGGAAGATACCAATAAAAATGGTATTCAAGATCCTGGAGAGCCGGGATTAAACGGTATTGAAGTCATTGTTAATTTCCCTGGTGGACTGACTGCAACAACTAACACAGCAACAGTCAATGGTATTGATGGGGTATACCTATTTGCTGATGGCGACTTAACCGGCAATGCTGATATACCAAGAAATACGGATGGTACTATCACCGTTGCAACAACAGCAACACTTGCAGATGGCTCCTCTGCTAAACTAACGATACAAACTCAGGGAATTAACTTAGCAATTGATAGTAATCCAAACCCAGTAACGGGAATATTTTCTATTAGAACAGGTTCTGATGGTGAAAATGATCATACCTTTGACATTGGTTATATTGCCGAAGTCGTGAGCATCGGTTCGATCATCTGGAACGATGCAGATAAAGATGGCGTACAAGATGCAGGTGAAGCCGGCATTCTTAATGCCACGGTCACATTACTTGATGGCTCTGGAAATCCCGTCTCAGGTGTTGCAGCACAAAACACAGGAGCGGATGGACTTTACTACTTTGCAAACCTCCCAGAAGGGGATTATAAAGTACAGGTCACACCACCAGCAGGATATGTGCCCAGTGTCACCCAGACTATAGCTGACAATAATGATGGGGAAAATGACTCCAATATTGCAACGTCAACAGGCAATGTGCATATCTCAGGATTGTTCACGCTGAGTAATAATGGTGAGCCCACGGTTGATTCTACTATCTCAGGATCAGATGACGCCGATAATGCTGATGATAACAACGGTAATATGACCGTAGACTTTGCATTCTACACACCCACGGTGAAAATAGGAGACCTTGTCTGGATAGAGGATGACAATGATGGTGATCCAGCAACTGGCACAATTACCTATCCGCCCGCAGGAATCGTAGTAACAGCCACAGCTTCGGATGGAACAACGACCTATACTGGGACCACAGATGCCAATGGTAACTACTTGATTAATGTGCCAGCAAATGATATCTACACAGTCACTGTGGCAACACCTGCAGGTAATATACCGACACAGGGTTCCACAGATAATAGTGTTCCTGATACAACTGCTGAGAATAACAAGTCTCACGATGGCGTGGGAGGAACAACAGTTGTAGTTACAACGGTAGATAACCTGACACTGGACTTTGGTTTTACCCCTCCACCTACAGGAACAGTGCAAATCGGAGATCTAGTCTGGATAGAAGATGACAATGATGGTGATTCAACGAGTGGAAATATAACACCCGTAGTAGGAGTTGTGGTGATAGCCACAGCCAGTGATGGAACCATTTACACAGATACCACCGATGCTAGCGGAAACTACCTGATTGATGTACCACAAAATGATACGTATGTGGTCACAGTAGGTACGCCAGCAGGGACAGTCGCCACTTTAGGTTCAGATGATGATAGTGTTCCTGATACAACAGCAGAGAATAATAAAAGTCATGATGGAGCAGGTACTACAGTCGTCGTTGAG